>CAWBTW010000001.1:0-132760 GCA_963791785.1 uncultured Chloroflexia bacterium
CCACGATCGAACAGGCCCAACAGGTGCTGCCTATTCTGCAAGAGCAGGCAGTTCACCAAGCACAAAAGTTAGCACAAACTCTGGAGACTTTCATCTCCAGAGCAGAGCAAGCGGTTGATCAAACCATCCGGCGTGTTCTGCAACAAGAAAAGGTGCCTGCTTCCGAAAAGATTGTCAGCATTTTCGAAGCCCACACCGACATCATCCGGCGCAACAAGGCCCATAAGCCAACTGAGTATGGGCAGAAGACTTGGTTGGACGAAGTGGATGGCGGACTTGTCACCCGCTGGGATGTGCTCTCTGGCAATCCAAACGACGACCGCCAGTGGTTGCCCAGCTTGGATCACCACATCGAGCGTTTTGGGAAAGCGCCCTGGCAAGCCAGTGCTGACCGTGGGGTACACTCCTCGTACAATGATAACCAGGCTCAAGAGCATGGTGTCCAGCGTGTGATCTTACCGAAACCGGGTAGAAGATCCGAAGCACGCTTGAAGCATGAAAGACAAGCCTGGTTCAAACGTGCCCGTAAGTGGCATAACGGTGTGGAAGGAAGGATCAGCGTGTTGAAACGATGTCATGAACTGAACCGCTGCAGAGATCATGGCCAGGATGGTTTTGAAAAATGGGTTGGTTGGGGGCGTGATCGCTGCTAACCTGAAAACTATTGGCCGCAAGGTCGCGGCAAAAACTTGATCAATTGGAAAGGTACGATATGCAAACAGTGGAGGAATTCGCTTCCTTCCACGTTTTGCACCAGAAACTAAATAGGAGAATCCCAAACATGAACCCAGCAATGGACGTACTACTCAGCCGCAAATCCATCCGTGCCTACGAAGACCGCCGCATCGAACAGGACGTTCGGGCTGCCATCCTTAAAGGGACATTACGCGCGCCGACAGCGGGAAACATGATTCTGTACTCCATCATCGATGTGACCGACCAGGGCAAAAAAGACAGGCTGGTGAAAACCTGTGACAACCAACCCATGATCGCGCGGGCTCCGATGGTCTGGCTCTTCCTGGCGGACTACCAACGCTGGCAGGATTATTTCATCCATTCGAATGTGGAGAAACTGGAAAAGCCGATCCGCACCCCCGAAGAAGGCGACCTGTTCATAGCCTGCTGTGACGCGCTCATCGCGGCCCAGAACGCGGTCATTGCCGCCGAATCGTTCGGGGTTGGCTCGTGCTACATCGGTGACATCATCGAGAACTATGAAACGCACAAGGAAATTTTCGATCTGCCAGATTACGTCTTCCCGATCTGTATGCTGGTCTTTGGCTATCCCACCCAGCAGCAAAAAGACAGGGAGATGACCACCCGTTTCGACGAGAAATTCATCCTCTTTGAAAACAAATATCGCCAGCTTGGATCCGCCGAATTTGACGAGATGTTCGCCAGGCAAGAGAGTCAGATGCCCAAAGGAAAAGCCATGGAAGGCATCGACAACTTCGGCCAGGCCATGTACCAGCGCAAGTTCAGTTCCGATTTCGCAATTGAGATGAATCGCTCCGCGCGGGAATGGCTAAAACATTGGGCCAAAAAATGAAGATAACCTACCTGGCGAATCATCCCCAGCATGTCTCAACGGTCGCGAGTTGGATCATGGACGAGTGGGGGCACGAATCGGCGGGCATAACGCAGGAGAAAATGGAAGCAAGATTTCGCGAGAATTTGAATTGGGCTTCCGTCCCATTATCTCTGCTGGCAATGGACAAAGAGACACCGGTCGGCACCGCCAGCCTGGTCGTTCATGACATGAAAGATCATTTAGAACTATCGCCCTGGCTGGCTGCTGTATATGTACTGCCCGAACATCGCGGTAAAGGCATCGGCGCAAAGCTGGTGAAATCCATCGAACTGCTCAGCGCACAACTTGATGTGGAGAAGCTCTATCTTTTCACGCCTGACCGAGAAAATTTCTACGTACGCATGAACTGGACCATTCTGGAAAGAACTCAGTATCGTGAGAAGGATGTGGTGATTATGGTCAAGGAAATATTATAGTTATCCAGCGTGCAATTGCCTGCACCGTGCGACAGGCACAGGTGAGCGGAGTGAAACGCAGTCGAATGAGCGGGTCGTACCCTTTCGGGCATAATGGTAATCTCAACGCCCTTGTGATCTTTCGTTCCCAGGTTACTTGAGATTGCCGCATTGCTTCGCTCTTCGCAGTGACGTACATAGAATCAAAAAACCCTCGGAGCGAATGCTCCGGGGGTTCGGCGTATCGTATAAATGATACTTAGTTAATGGGGGTGACGTTGGCTGCCTGCAGGCCCTTGGGTCCCTGTTCGATTTCGAACTCGACCTGTTGGCCTTCATCCAGGCTGCGGAAGCCGTCGGCCTGAATAGCGCTGAAGTGTACGAATACATCTTCGCCGCCTTCGTGAGCAATAAAGCCGTAGCCTTTGCTTCCGTTGAACCATTTGACTGTGCCGGTGATACGTTCGGACATTGTGTTTGCCTCCTTATGGCAAAAGAAAAAAAGATGTTTCAGGTACTTGTTTCGTTACATCGGACAGCCAACAAAAAAGCCCACGAATTACTACCGTGAGCCGCCTTCGTCGTACTTATACCGCGAACTTACCAGTATCCTTCGCGCGAAAGGATAACATCTCTTTTTCAGGTTGTCAATTGTAGTTAATCATCAAAATCAGGGTACATTTGTGGTACATTTTGTTATCGAAACATCCGTGGTACATTCCAAAAGAACACCTGCCAGGCAAGAGGAGGAACCTCCATGAACATTCTCGGCATCGACGTAGGCGGCTCCGGCATCAAAGGCGCGCCTGTGAACACATCAACCGGCGAATTGCTGACCGAGCGTTACCGCATCATAACGCCCGAGGGGGCGGAACCAGAACCAGTAGCAGAAACGGTCGCACAAATTGCCAGCCACTTCGACTGGCAAGGCCCCATCGGCATTGGCTTTCCAGCGCCCATCAGGAGTGGTGTGGCAATGATGGCGGCCAACATCTCAGATGAGTGGGTCGGCGTGAATGCAGACGAATTGTTCTCAAAAGCGACCGGCTGTCCGTGCACGACCTTGAACGATGCTGATGTAGCCGGGATGGCTGAAATGGAATTTGGAGCAGGCCGGGGGCAGGTCGGAACCGTGATCGTGCTAACGCTGGGAACCGGGATCGGCACCGCCATCTTCCACAATGGCAGGTTGTTCCCCAACGCCGAATTCGGTCATCTTGAGATCAATGGCAAAGACGCCGAGGCGCGCGCATCGGATGCTGCACGCAAACGCGATGACCTTTCCTGGAAGAAATACGCCAAGCGGCTGAGCCGATACCTGAAAGAGATGGAAAAGCTCTTCTGGCCCAACTTATTCATCGTTGGCGGCGGCATCAGCAAACAACACGAAAAATATCTGCCGCTCTTGACAATTGATACCCCGGTCGTTCCCGCCCAGCAATTTAACGAGGCCGGTATCATCGGCGCGGCGCTGGCGGCCAGGGCGGAATAAAAAAGGTGAATAACAAGTGCAACGTACTTCATAAGTGCGTTGCACTTGTCAGATTGTATGCAGCCCATCAACTACAACGAAATCAGCAAAATATACGATGACGTCCGTGAAGGCGACCTGGCCCTCATCCAGCGCCTGATCCAGGCGCTTCCATCCCGCCCTGATACCTGCGTGCTGGATATCGGCTGCGGCACCGGCAACCACACCGACCTGCTCCAAAAACTGACGGGGGTTCAAGTCTACGGCATCGAACCGTCTGAAGGCATGCTCGAAAAGGCCCGCCAGAAGAACAGGGAGATCACCTTCAAACTCGGGAGTGCCGATCGCATCCCCTTCGACGATGACTTCTTCGACTTCGCCTACATGACCGATGTGGTCCACCACGTGCCAGATATCAAGGCCATGTTCGCCGAAATCTGGCGCGTGCTTCGAAGTCCCGACCCTGAGTTGGGGAGACCTGGCGGAAAGGGCTGTATCGTTACACAATCGCATCAGCAGATTGAAGAGCGCCCCATCGCGCAGTATTTTCCCGGCACGGCACGTGTGGACAAAGAACGCTACCCCGACATCCCTGAGTTGATCCAGGCTGCAACTGTTCAGGGCTTCACGGACCCAAAAGGGGAAATTCGTTCGGAGAAGCCAATCGAGCTGGGAGCAAGCTACCTCGAACTGGTGCGCAAAAAGGGCTACTCCATGCTGCGCCTGATCTCGGATGATGAATACCAGGCCGGGTTGGATAAACTGGAACGGGCAATGCAAGATGGGCCGGTCATCGTCCAGCCATCTGGTATGACGATGGTCTGGTTTACGAAAAACAAATGTCATTGCGAGGCCATTCGCCCCGCGAGGGCGCCGGCCCGAAACGGGGAGGGCGGAGCCCGACGAAGCAATCTCAAGTAACCTGTGAACATGAGATTGCCACGCCCCTCGGTCTCGATACACCGCTTCGCGGTACTCGACCAGCGGGGCTCGCAATGACACACCACAAACATCTACCCCTCCCCCCTGCTTTGTGGTTTAATCCATCCGCAAAGGACACGATCAATTTAGATGGACTCAAAAACCCTGCACGTACTCGAATACGACAAGATCCTCGACCGGCTGTCCGGCTACTGTGACTTTTCCGCCTCGAAGGAACTGGCCCAGGCCATCCAGCCCACCGCGCATCTGGACGAAGCCCGACGCCTGCTGGCCGAGACGACAGAAGCGCGCTTCCTGTTCTCCACCCGTGACCTGACCATCGGCGGCTCGCACGACATCCGCACCTCTGCCGACCTGGCCGCGCGCGGCGGCGTCCTCGAACCGCAGGCCCTGCTGGACATCAAGTCCACGCTGATCGCCTGCCGTGAGTTGAAAAAATCGCTCGAAAGCCAGGAAGGCCGCCGAAGAAGCAGCCGAAGACGCCTCCTGGCAGAGATCGCGGTTGGCCTGCCCGAAACCATAGGGACTGGTGAACGCCATCTCACAGTGTGCTCTCCGAGCGTGGCGAAGTGCTCGATTCGGCCTCGCCAAAACTGGGCAGCATCCGCCGCGAGAAAAAGGTCTCGCACGACCGGCTGATGTCCAAGCTGCAAAAGTACATCACCGACAGCAAGACCACCTCCATGCTGCAGGAAGCCATCATCACCCAGCGTGACGGGCGCTATGTCATCCCGCTGCGCTCCGAGTTCAAAGGGCGCATCAAGTCGGTGGTGCATGACCAATCATCCTCCGGCGCGACACTGTTCGTCGAGCCCATCGCCGTGGTGGAACTCAATAACACCATCCGCGAACTGGAACTGGCCGAACGAGACGAAGAACGGCGCGTGCTGGCAGAGCTTTCCGCGCAGGTGGGCGAACACGCCGAAGAACTGACCTACGGTATCGAAAACCTGGCCGTGCTGGATCTGACTTTTGCGAAGGCAAAATATGCGGATGAGATAAATGCCAGTGAGCCGGTTCTGCACGAGATAAAAGACATTAGACGTCAGACATCAGACAAAAAAGGCCAAAAGACGCAATCTAAAATCTCAGCCGTCTAAAGTCTATAAGCTTGTTGAACGCCCGCCATCCCCTGCTCGACCCCGCCACCGTTGTGCCCATCACCATCGATCTTGAACCTGGCGTATCCGCGCGCTGGTCATCACCGGCCCAAACACCGGCGGCAAAACCGTCTCGCTCAAAACCGTCGGGTTGCTGGCGCTCATGGCGCAGTCTGGCCTGCACATCCCGGCCGAGAGCGGCTCCGAGCTGCCCTGCTTCGAAGCCGTCTGGGCCGACATCGGCGACGAGCAGTCCATCGAGCAATCGCTCAGCACCTTCAGCGGCCACCTGACCAACATCGTGCGCATCCTGAAAAAGGCCGATAACCGCTCGCTGGTCATCCTCGACGAACTGGGCGCGGGCACCGACCCGCAGGAAGGCGCATGCCCTGGCGCGCGCTATCCTGGCGCACCTGCTGGAGCGCGGCATCACCACCTTCGTCGCCACCCATTATCCCGAACTCAAAACCTACGCCCACGCGACCGAGGGCGTGGTCAATGCTTCGCTGGAATTTGACATCAAGACTCTGCGCCCCACCTACAAGCTGACCATCGGACTCCCCGGCCGCTCTAACGCGCTGGCCATCGCCACCCGCCTCGGCCTGGACCGATGGAAATTGTTTCCGCTGCAAAGAACGAGATCAACCCCGAAAACATCCGCGCCGACAAGCTGCTGGACGACATCCGCAAGGAACGCAACCGCACAGGACGCGAGCGCGCAGAAGACCGCCAAAGCCCGCAAACGGACCGAAGAACCTCAACCGCGAATTGGAAGCCCGCCTGGAAGCCATCGAAGACGAGCGCCGCGAAGTGCTGGCCAAAGCGCGCGCCGAAGCCGAACTGGAAGTGGCCGTGCTAAAGAAGAACATCGAATGCGCTCAAGAAACAACTCAAGGAGGCCCGCCAGCCGCTGGAAGCGCTTGAAGAAGGTGGAAGAGGAAGTTGAAGAGATCGAAGAGAAGGTGGAAGCGCCGGTGGAAAGACGACAGACCGACAGACCACAGACCACAGTCGTCCGTTGTTAGTCGTCCGTTGTCGCTGGGTGAGCGAGTCACTGTCAGCACGCTGAATGCCGAAGGCCTGGTAACAGCCCTGGGTGAGTCCGATGCGGAAGTGCAGGTGGGCAGTCTGCGTATCCGGGCAAAGTTAGCTGAGTTGGAGAGGAAGTCCACAGACCGCAGACGACGGACCACAGACCGTAGACAACGACCGCCTGTCCACAGTCGACCGTCCACCGTCGGGACAGCCAGTCCCCCGGCCTCGAACTGGACATCCGCGGCCAGGCCTCCGACGATGCGCTGGACATGCTCGACCGCTACCTCGACCAGGCCTACTCGGCAGGGTTGCCGTTCGTGCGCATCATCCACGGCAAAGGGACGGGCAAGCTGCGCCAGGTGGTGCGCAATGCGCTGCGAAAGAATTCGTATGTGACATCCTTCGAGGAGGGCGGGCCGAAAGAGGGCGGTGAAGGTGTGACGGTCGCGAAAATCGGTTAGCAACTCATAAAGAAGTTTTTATCATGGGAATAACCACAAAGTCGCGAAGGCCCAAGACACAAAGAAACTTCGTGATTTTGTGACTTGGTGGCTTTGTGGTTTCGACATGGCACAGAATCACCTACCAGTCAACCGAGAAAATATCTTATAATGTAGGCACACCATTCGGGAGTAATGCATGTCGATCGATGACGCCATCAAACAAATCCAATTGACCATCAAAGCCACCAGCACCGGGACGGAAATTAAGGTAGTTAAAATATCGGAAGAAGAAGCGCGCATCTCGGTTTTTGCACCGGCAAGGGATATGCCGTCCATCAAGGATGCCACCTTCCAACCTGTTATGGATTTATTGATAGAAGGGTTGGATGTACAGGTTTTCGTCTACGACAAAGACAATCCGATTGCAACGGGTTAGTGACTAACTAAAACTCCGAGATTTCAAAAATCTCGGGGTTTTGCTATTAAGAATGGTTATAAGGATGCTCGCGAGCGTCGTTTTTTTGTTCTAACCTGTCAGGCTTACTGACTTCTATTCCATCCCCTTATTCACTAATGCTCTCAATTACGTTTTCATTTTCAATACGCAACTCTTTTATTGCTCCAAAACCTTGCCACATCATCACCATAAACAGTACCCGTACTATTAATCCAGAAACAGCCCCATTCATCGCTCCCAAGATAGTTTCAAGCCCATAAAGCAGCATGGCAAGTATCAAAGCAATCCTTGATCTTTTTTGTACTAAGAACGCTAAAAGAAGGTATATGCTTCCTACAATTATTGAATATAGCCCCATTCCTAGTTCAAGAAGAAAATCAATCTGGAATAGCCAGGCAACTAGACCTAAAACAAAATTGATACCACCAACAAAATACAAGATTCCATAAGATTGCTTTAGTCTCGTTCTTGGATCAGATCCGGATCCAGGTAACGGTTTTCCATTCCGCAATAACTGTAGTTCTGCTGATGCCCAAGTACGAGCAAGTTTCACTTCTAAGTTAGAGCCATCAGATAACTCAAAAGTACGTCCCTTTTGTAATTCTTTTTGATTGGGTATCGTTCCAATTAAGTTTCCATCGAATTCAATCGTCAAGTCCTTCCAAAACGACTTCCACGAAACAAGCACTCTCTCCATTCCGCCTTGCTCGATTGCATAAGATTTCTTTGGCATTGTAAAAATCTCCTGTGTGATTACAAAATGTCCGCTCAACGGGGGGATTGAGCCAGGCATCTCGTATATTATCCTTCCGAGTTAATTATACAAGCAAAACTCCATCTCATAAAAAAATCACAAAAATGGTTCAGCCCTCCCCATTTGCAATTACAATTGGGCCGATGAAAACCACCTGCAAGAACACATCCACCCGCACCACCGGTACTATTATTCCGCCTGAATAAGCGCCTCCACAGGAACGGGTTCATCTCACATCCGAAGCGCTGGAGGCTTCGGATTTTTTTATGCACCACATAGTACGGGCGACCCTTCACGATCGACACGAAGCCTTATTCATCCAAACGGGTCGCCCATCTACATATCATGGAGAGATCTATGCCAACCTACGATGGACTACTCGCCAAATACGGACACCTGCTCGACCTGCCCTCTCACACCGGACGCGTGACCCTGCTCGAGGGCAACACGCCTCTTATCCCCACCCCAAAACTTGCTTCCGCTATGGGCGGCGGATTCGAACTGTGGGTCAAATACGAGGGCCTCAACCCGACCGGCTCCTTCAAAGACCGCGGCATGACCGCCGCCATCAGCGAAGCGCAGGGACGCGGCGCCAAAACCGTCATCTGCGCCTCGACCGGGAACACAGCCGCGTCCGCTGCCGCCTACGCCGCGCGCGCCGGGATGAAAGCTGTCGTGCTGATCCCGCAGGGCAAAGTCGCTGCCGGGAAACTGGCCGGGGCTGTGGCCTACGGCGCGCAGGTCATCCAGATCGACGGCTCTTTCGACGATGCCCTGACGATGGTGGTCGAGATCACGAACAAGCACCCCATCGCGCTGGTCAACTCGATCAACCCCTTCCGCATCGAGGGACAGAAGACATCCGCCTTCGAAATCTGCGACGACGCTCGGAAGTCCGCGCCCGATTGGCTGTGCCTGCCCGTTGGCAATGCCGGCAACATCACCGCTTACTGGGCAGGATTCAAGCAATACGATGAACTCAAGTCTACAGGCACTCCACAGGTGTTGGGCGTGCAGGCTGCCGGGTCCGCGCCGCTGGTGGTGGGGCATCCGGTTGAAAATCCCGAAACGGTCGCAACCGCCATCCGCATCGGCAAACCGGCGCGCGGCGAGCAGGCTTTGCAGGCTGCGGAAGAATCCGGCGGTCGCATCATCGCCGCCACCGATGAGCAAATTCTTGACATGCAAAAGACTGCTGGCAACGCTGGAAGGCATCTGGGTGGAACCGGCCTCCGCTGCCGGGCTGGCCGGGTTGGCACTGGAGATCGCAGACGGGAAGGTTGAATCCCAAAGGCAAACGCATCGTCGCCATCTGCACCGGGCATGGGATGAAAGACCCGGATGTGATCACAAAATCCATGCCCAAGCCGGAAATCGTCGCGCCGAAGTTGGAGGCGTTGGAAGAGATTAGGTAATCATAACTCGTAGGGGCGAAGCTATTATTTCGTCTTTGCGGCCTTGCCCCTACGACAGGATGTGAATTATGAAAATACACGTAAAAGTCCCCGCAACAACCGCCAACCTGGGCCCAGGCTTCGATGCCCTGGGACTGGCTCTGAATCTTTGGAACGAAGCCGAATTCGTCTGCACCGATGACAGCAACATCGTCGTCACGGTCAGCGGCGAGGGCGAAGAGAAATTGCCCCACAACGCTGAGAACGCCATCGCGGAAGCCGCCCTGCAAATCTACGACCTGGTTGGGAAATCATGCCCCGGCCTGCACATCGACTGTCTCAACCGCGTGCCGCTCGGCTCCGGGATGGGTTCCAGTTCCGCCGCCATGCTGACCGGGATGCTGGGCGCGAATGCCCTGCTGGGCAATCCCCTGACGGACGAAGAAATCCTGAAACTGGCAATTGAGACCGAAGGCCATCCCGATAACGTCGCTCCGGCGATGCTGGGTGGGCTGGTGGCATCCATTGTCCATGAAGACCGGGTGGTTTCGATGAAGCTGCCTGCCAAGGCCAATCATGGCTCGATCCATGCCACGATCGTCCTGCCCGATTTCGACTTCCCGACCAAACAGGCGCGCGCCATCCTGCCCAAACAGGTCGAGCGGGCGGATGCCATCTACAACATCAGCCGCGCCGTGCTGGTGACCGAGGCCCTGCGCACCGGCGACCTGGAACTGCTGGGCATCGCGATGAAAGACAGCCTGCACCAGCCCTATCGCTTGCCGCTTATCCCGGGTGCTATCGCTGCACTTGAAGCCGGGAAGAAGGCAGGCGCGGCGGCGGTGGCGCTTTCGGGAGCCGGTCCGGGGCTGATCGCATTTTCTTCGAAAGAGGAAGCAGGCATCGGGGCGGCGATGAAGCGCGCATTCGAGTCCGCCGGGATGAGTGCGCGCGTCTTCGAGTTGGGGACCAGTTACGAGGGCGCGGAGGTCAGTATCATTTAAGGCTGCATAAAGGTGCGTTGCACCTGAGTTGAACAAGTCCAATTTTCGGCAAACAGTCCACCGTTTAACAAACTTCGTCCACCGTGAAGGTGCAACGCACTTCCGCATCATGTGATACATATCACCCCAAAAACATCTCCAATAGTAGATGGATTTGGGGCTTTTTCTTGTACAATAAGAATGTGGGAGTTACGCAGAGTCTGGGAAGATACCAAAAGGGGGTGGTGCGCACCACCCCCTTTTCGGCTTCCTGATATCAGCGCGTATCTCCTAAACACAAAAATCTATAAGGAAGGAGTATCTATGAACGAACGCGTGGCTATTGTCGGCGTGGGTTGGTCGGGATTCCGTCCAACGACGCCAGAAGTCTCGTACAAGGAATTGATGTACGAGGCCGCCGTCCGCGCTTACAGCGATGCAGGCGTGGACCCGCGCGCCGACGTGGAGTCATTCGTCACTGTGGCGGAGGACTTCATCGAGGGCACGAGCATCTTCGATGAGTACGTGCCCGACCAGATCGGCGCGACGCTGAAGTCGGTACACACAATTCCGGGGGACGGCCTGCACGGCCTTGCAACTGCCTGGATGCTAGTACGCACCGGGCAGTTTGATATTGTGGCCGTGGAGGGACACAGCAAGGCCAGCAACGTGCTGACCCTGCCGGAGATCACGGCGCATGCCCAGGACCCGGTGCTCAACCGTCCGCTGCGCCTGAACACGCATTTCGTGGCAGGCATGGAGATGCAGCGCTACCTGTTCGAGAGCGACACCACCCAGGAGCAGTGCGCGGCGGTGGCCGTCAAGAATCGCTACAACGCGCTCAAGAATCCGCTGGCATCCTACGGCGCAGACCTGACGCTCGATGATGTGCTGTTTGGCCCGCCGCTGGCCTGGCCGCTGGGTGCGCGCGAAACCGCCGAACACACCGACGGCGCGGTCGTGATGGTGCTGGCTTCCGAGAAGGTCGCCGCGAACCTGACCGACAAACCGGTCTGGATCCTGGGCATGGGCTGGTGCAACAACTCGCCCTCGCTGGAAAGCCGCGAGTGGGGCAACTTGCCCTACATCGAGAAAGCCGCGCACATGGCTTATCGTCAGGCTGGGATTGGGGATCCGCTGGATGCGGTCGACTTCGCCGAAGTGGACGACCTGTACGCCTACAAGGAACTCCAATCGCTGGAGGCGCTGGGCGTCTTCCGGCCCGGTGAGGCTGGTTCCGCCACGATGGACGGATTCACGTCCCTGGGCGGGAGTCTGCCGGTCAACGCTTCGGGCGGCAGCCTGGGCGTGGGCTCCCTGCTGGATGCCACCGGTCTGCAGCGGGCATTGGAAGCAGCCCTGCAGTTGCGGGGCGAAGCGGGTGCGCATCAGATCGAAGGCGCCGAAGTGGGGCTGGTCCAGTCCTGGCGCGGCGTTCCAACCACCAGCGGCGCTGTCGCCGTGCTGTCGAATTTAACCGCTGAGTACGCAGAGAGCGCAGAGAAAATGAGTGAAGAGTCTGAAAAACTGAATCGCATTACAGAGGACATCATCGGTGCTGCCATCGATGTACACCGTGAAATTGGCCCGGGCTTGCTCAAATCAGCTTATGAGGCTTGTTTAGCCTTTGAGTTGGGTGAAAGAAAACGGAAAGTGGCTCGACAAGTAGCTTTGCCTTTGGTCTATAAAAGTGTGAAACTCGATTGCGGTTATCGATTAGATTTATTAGTCGATAATCTGGTCATCGTTGAACTAAAAGCTGTGGATGCTCTCAATGATGTTCACAAGGCTCAATTGCTCTCTTATCTCAAGATTTCAGGATTGAACGTCGGACTTCTTATTAACTTCAACGTCAAAATGTTGAAACAAGGCGTTGTCCGCGTTGTAAACAACCTTCCTGAATCTCCGCGGTCTCAGCGATCTCTGCGGTTATCCCAAAGGAGCTAACTATGGGAATGAGAAAAGTTGCAGTTATCGGCGCGGGGATGACAAAATTTGTCCGCCGCGCACAAGAGACACCAAAAGAACTCTCCTGGCAGGCTTCGCGTGCAGCCTTGCAGTCCTGCGAGTTGACCATGGACGACATCGACGCGGTCTGCATGGGCACCGCCCCGGACGCCTTCGATGGCATCCACATGAAAGGCGAGTACCTGTCAGATGGCGCGGGCGCATTCCGCAAGCCCTACATGCGCTCGTACGTCGGCGGCGGGACGGGCGTGTTTGCACCCATCCAGGGTTGGTACACGATCGCGTCCGGCCTGGCCGATGTGGTCATGGTGGTTTGCGAGGAGAAAATGTCCTCGTACTACCCGCACGCGCAGGCCGCCTTCCTGACCATTTTCGACCACACCACCGAGCGGCCGCTCAAGCCAAACCTGCTGTGGATCTTCGCGATCGAGATGAACCGCTATATGAGCACCTACGGGATCAAGAAAGAGGACATCGCCCGCGTCTCGGTGCAGCATAAGCGCAACGCGGCCAACCATCCCTGCGCGCTGCTGGGCGAGCCTGAGATCACCGTTGAAGATGTGATGAACTCGGAGACGCTGGCCTGGCCGGTGCAGCGCTTTGACGTTTCGCCCGTCTCGGATGGCGCGGTGACGATCGTCATGGCGGCTGAACACGTCGCCAAACGGCTGACCAGCAAACCGGTCTGGATCGAGGGCGTGGGCTGGAATCTGGATACCGCCTACTGGACCAACCGTGACCTGGCCTATCCGCGTTACGTGGAATATGCCGCCAAGCAAGCCTATGAGATGGCCGGCATCAAGGAACCGCGCAAGGAAATCCACATCGCCGAGCCGTATGACCCCTTCGATTACAAGGCCCTGCATCACCTGGAAGGGCTGGGGCTGGCCGACCGCGGCAAAGCGGTGGAACTGTATATCGACGGCACCGCCGCACCGGATGGCAACATGCCCGTCTGCCCCTCCGGCGGACTGCTGGGTGTGGGCAATCCCATCGCCGCCGCTGGCCTGATGAAGATCGCCGAATTGTTCTGGCAGTTGCGCGGCGAAGCGGGAGACCGTCAGGTTTCCGGCTCACCCAAACGCGGACTGGCCCAGGCCTGGGGTGACCTGATGCAGGTCGGCACCGTGGTCATCATGGGAAGATGATGGATTAACCGCTGAGAACGCTGAGAACGCAGAGATTTAGAAATGGTTTTCTCCTGCGATCTCTGTGATCTCTGCGGTTAGACAGGAGACGAACTATGACATCTAGATTCGAAAAATTCGACGGCACTTCCTTGAGCGAGAAAGACTTCGCCGAGGGCAAGGTGCTGTTCAACCACGATGAACTGAAAGCCGACTACGCCTGGGATACCGGCGTGGGCATCGGCACGTATTTAGCGGGACTCAAAAAGGGACAGATTCTGGGCTCCTATTGCGGAAGCTGCCGCAAGGTCGTGGTCCCGCCGCGCACGGTCTGTGAGTGGTGCTTCAAGCCCATGGACGAGTATGTCCCGGTCAAGGACACCGGCACGGTCAACACCTTTTCGCTGTGCTACGTGACCTGGGATGTCAAGCGCATCACAGAGCCTGAAATCCCGGCCGTCATCATGCTGGACGGGGCTTCCGAGTTGAGCGAAACGTCTACCATCATGGGCGGCATCATGCACAAGCTCGGCGAAGTGGACCAAAGACAAGGTGAAGATCGGGATGAAGGTGCAGGCCGTCTGGAAGCCGGAAGCGGAGCGCGAAGGCGCCATCACCGACATCCTGTACTTCAAACCGATCTAATTCACCGCGAAGGCGCGAAGGACGCGAAGTTCACTTTGTGTTCGCGAAGAAAAACTTTGTGCTACTCTGTGTCTCTGTGGTGAGATCAGGAGTAAATTATGACATTACTAGAACGCGACAAAAACGCCCCCAACGCCTGGGAAGGCAGCTTACCCGTCCCCAGCCGCTACACCTACGGACTGGCGGGAGAGCGCTTCTTCCGCGCCCTGAAAGATGACGGGGCCATCATGGGCAGCTACTGCCCGGATTGCGACCACACCTACGTCCCGGCGACGGTCTTCTGCGAGCGCTGCCTGGGCGAGCTGACCGAATGGAACGACATGGGCCTGGAGGGCGAACTGCACACCTTCACGGTCCTGTTCGTGGGCTATGACGGCGAGCCGCTGGAAAAGCCCGAAACCGTGGGACTGATCTCCTTCGGTGACGGCGGCCTCGTCCACCGCATCGACGCGGACCCGGACGAGCTGTTCATCGGGATGCCGATGAAAGCCGTGCTCAAGCCCAAGGCAAAACGCGAAGGCTCGATTTTGGATATCGAGGGCTTCAAGCCGGTAGAATAATTTACAGGTTGCGAGCCCCGCCCTTCTACAGGGCGGGGCTGCTTGCGAAAAAAGGATAAACATGATTCAAAAATCCTATTCCCCATCTGTTCTTATCAGCATCGTTATAATTCTGGCACTGAATGCCTGCGGAGCACCAGAAGCACCACCACCCCCAACAATGGACATGAACGCCGTCTTTACCCGGTGGCAGCAACCATCGCGATGGAATACACGCTGACGGCCGATGCGCTGCCAACCGCTACAAACACGCCGGAGCCGACGCTTTACACCACTCCCAAGCCCCACACTGCAACCCATAGAAATTACACCACCCACAGCGACCGCTGCCCCAACAGTCACCGGGATACCGCCTATGTACCTGAATCCGGCCACGGCTTATGGTTGTTATAATGCGGCCCTCGTGGCGGACGTGACCGTCCCGGCTGGCACAGACTACAAGCCGGGCGATAAGTTCCTGAAAACATGGCGCTTGATGAATACCGGCACATGTGACTGGACCGCCGATTTCAAGATCACCTACGTCGGCGGCGATTTATTCGGTTCGGACACCACCAAAATCCGGCAGAGAGTTGCGGTGGGCAACACAGCAGAAATTTCCCTGGACATGGTTGCGCCGAATGGCTCCGGGACGGTAGTCAGTAACTGGCAGATGGCCACAGCCGAAGGGAATCTGTTCGGCCCGGTGCTTCAGGTCTCGATCGACCTGCCCGGTTCAACGGCAGCGACTTCAACAGGCGGTTGCTATAATGCCACCCTGGTCAGTGATGTGACCGTCCCCAACGGTACCGAATTCAGCCCCGGCGATAAATTTACAAAGACCTGGCAGATCAACAACTCCGGCACCTGTGAATGGACCCGTGATTTCAAGATCACATATGTTGGCGGCAATCTATTTGGCTCGGACACCACCAAAATCCGTAAATTTGTTAAGGCCGGAGATACCGTAAATATTTCACTGGATATGGTCGCCCCCGGCGGCTCCGGGAGCGTGGTCAGTTCATGGCAAATGGCGACCGATGGCGGCACTTTGTTCGGGCAGATATTTACAGTTGAGATCGTGCTAAAGTAAGTTTATGGTGTCATTGCGAGGAGCCCTGAGCGGAGGGTCGAGTAAGCGGTGTTTTTCCGCTGTATCGAGACCCGAAGTCGAAGGGCGACGTGGCAATCTCGTGTTACTATAAGCCATGAGATTGCCACGCCCTCTCGGTCTCGATACTCCGCTTCGCGGTACTCGACCAGCGGGGTCTCGCAATGACATAAGCAACGGGGCAGGTGGACATGGCCGATAACGCAATCATCAAAATTTTAACGGCGCTTCTCAAGCACCAGGTAAAAAAGGTGGTTGGGGATGAAACGCTGGGTGCTCATCGGCGCAGGAAATTGCTGCGATTGGGGGAGACAAAGTTGACGAGCAAATCAAGTCATGGCTCGGTGAGGAAACAAACGCCGAAGAACTTGAAAATGCTGCTCGTTACGCCCACAAATGTTTTCAAGACAAAGAGATGATATGAAGTTGTCCAATGGATGGTTTCACTTCCACTTGGAGATTTACCAAAAGTGGTAGAAGCCATTGAAAACCTGCCAACATCCCCTGATGAAAAAGAACTTGAAAATGCGCTTCGAGAATTTGTTTTAGCTAGTTGGAAGAAACTTTCCCCAGAACAAGTAGACAATGCAATTATTTCATTTTTATCCTGCTTACGAAGTGCAATCCTACCTATTCAAAAACAAACCTTGATGGTCATTGGTCGTTCCGTTTTACGAACGGAAGACAAAGTTGATTTGCTTCTCCGCTGGTTTGACCAATACATTATCCAGGGCAAAACTATTCCAATCAAAGAAATTGATTCAGAACCTGCTGAATTCTGGAATTTAAAACACCCCTACGCCATGCCGCCCAACTTCACAGGCCGATTGCAAGAACGCAAGACCTCGTGGATTGGCTGCAAAACGATGCTGAAAATCGCTTATTCATCCTCTGTGCCCTGGGCGGATTTGGCAAATCAGCCCTGGCATGGCACTGGCTGACCCACGATGTAAATGCAAAAGATTGGCCCAAAGTCGTCTGGTGGTCATTCTACGAAGGCGATGCCAGTTTCGAGAACTTCATCAAAGAGACACTCGAATACCTGAAGATTGAAGTTCCCCCAGGCCAACGCCAGCAAGTGGACGAATTGCTCAAAGCCATGAGAGCTCAAAAAATTTTGCTCATCATGGACGGTTTCGAGCGTGCCTTGCGCGCTTACAGCAGCATGACCGCGGCTTATCAATCCGATGAAGAGTCCCCTCTCCCACTGTGGGAGAGGGCTAGGGTGAGGGCAAAACCAACGCGATTGTGTCAACATCAACGCCGAAATCTTCTTGAAAAATCTGTGCGTCTTTACCAAACATCAAAGGCAAAGTCTTGATGACCACCCGCCTGACCCCGCGCGCCGTAGAACAGCGTGGAGAACTTCTGGATGGTTGCCACGAAGAAGAATTACAGGCCATGCAAAAGGAAGATGCGGTTGCCTTCTTCCGAGCGCAAGGGATTCGCGGCGCACGTGCCGAGATCGAAGCCGCCTGCGAACCCTATGGCTATCACCCGCTCAGCTTGCGGATTCTGGCTGGCTTGATCGCCAATGACCGCGAAATGCCTGGCGACATCGCCGTAGCAGGAAAACTCGACATCACCGATGATGTCATTCAAAACAAACATCATGTCTTGGAAGTAGCCTACAACACCTTATCGCCAGAACAACAAAAGTTGTTGAGCCACATCGCCTGCTTCCGCTCAGCGATGAGCTATGATGCCTTGAATAGCAATTTCTGATGAAAACTATTGATGCCGATCTAAAAACCCTGGAACACCGCGGCCTGCTCCACTGGGACAAAACCGCCAACAAATACGACCTGCACCCCATCGTGCGCCGTTACGCCTACGAGCGCCTGACTGCCCCCGACCGCACCGCCGCCCACAACCGCCTGATAGATTATTTTGAGGCAGTGCCAAAACCCAGCAAAGTAGAAAAGCTGGAAGACCTCGCGCCCGTGATCGAACTGTACCATCACATGGTCAGGGCGGGAGAATTGGATGAAGCATGTGATATGTATTATGAGACCGATTGTGGAAACTCATTTATTATCAGTTTGGTGCATATCAAATGGATATTGAACTTTTAGTGCTTTATTTCCTGATGGACAAGACAAACCGCCGAAATTGAAAGATGAAAGCGTACAAGTCATGGGCACTTAACGAACTTGCCAATGCCTACTCCCTGAGTGGACAGCCGCGCCGTGCCATGCCGCTGTTATCAAAGAGCAAAATTTCGATTGATGAAAAAAGAGATGAAAAGGAAAATCTCGCTATCGGGCTGGGGAACATGGCGCAGATGTACAATTGCCCATCGGCGCACTGAGGGAGGCTGAGCGCAACCTGCATCGCCGTATTGACCTGTGCCGCGAGATTGAGGATGAATTCTGGGAAGCCATTGGTCACCAAGAATTGGGGCGCAATCTGTTCATATCGCGGCGCATGGCAAGAGGCAGAGCAAGAATTAGAAATTTCAACAAAGTATTGGAAAAAGACAAATGATATTCAAGGTGCTTAGTATTAACTGATTCTCACCGTGCCCTGCGCTTCTTACTGATGGCACGTGAATGCCGCTAAATCAGCCAATCGAAAATCTGAAATCGGCAATCGAATTTGCCGAACGCGCGCTTGAATTGGCAGATGAAACGCAAGAACAAAATTACCCGATCCCACGTGATTATGTCCGCGCTTATTGGTTGCTTGGCGCAGCATATCGGGCAAATAACGAATTATAACGAAGCAGAAGAAAACTTATCGAAAGCGATCAATCTGTGTCGGCAAATCAATGTGGTTGAAATGAAGCTGATATCCTGCTTGAACTTGCCAAACTGCGTTATGCTCAGGAGAAATCCGAAGAAGCCAAAACCCTGGCCGAAGAAGCGCTGCTGATCACCGAGCGCAGCGGCTATGTCTTGCAGGGGGCGGATGTGCATTTGTTTTTGGCGCAGTTTGCGCTGGAGCAGGAGAAGGATAAGGAAAAAGCGAAGAGAACTGGCCGAGAAGAGCACGGAGTTGGCAACTTGCGATGGCCCGCCGTATTATTACAAGGTCGCGTATGAGGAGGCGGAGCGAATGCTGGAGAAATTGAAGTAAGCCCCACCCGTCCTCCCCTGCAACGGGGGAGGTCCGAAGGCGGAGCGGGCAGAGACCGCGGAGATTTTAAAAGGGTTTTCTCTGCGCTCTCCGCGTGCTCCGCGGTTAATCATCCCGAAAAGAGGTACCCCATGATCCTGTTCAACCCCAACCACCCCAACCGCTTCTACCCCGACGAAGAGTCGCGCCAGATCATGCTGCAAAACCATCGCCTTCTTCGAAGAGAAGGGCAAAGGCAAGGTCAAGGAAGACGACCGTCAGCGCGTCTGGTACGCCGATTTCATCGAATTCCAGAAAAAGGAAAAGCTGTTCGCAACCCTGCTGACGCCCACGTCCCTATGGCGAGCCCGGCGCGCGCTGGGACACCTGGCGCAACTGCGAGTTCAACGAGATCCTGGGCTTCTACGGGCTGGCCTACTGGTACACCTGGCAGGTCTCGATCCTGGGGTTGGGGCCGATCTGGATGTCCGCGAACGAGGCCCTGAAAAAGAAAGCAGCGGATTTGTTACGGGATGGCGAGGTCTTCGCCTTTGGACTGTCCGAACGCGAGCACGGGGCCGACATCTACTCGACGGGGATGACGCTGACTCCCCACCCCGACGGCGGCTACCGCGCCAACGGCGAAAAATACTACATCGGCAACGGCAACGTCGCGCCGATGGTCTCCACCTTTGGCAAGTTTGCCGAGAGCGGCGAATACGTCTTTTTCGCCGCCGATTACCGTCACCGGGCCTACAACCTGATCAAGAACGTCACCGACAGCCAGTCCTACGTGGCCAACTTCGCGCTGAACGACTATCCCGTCACCGAAGCGGACATCCTGCACCGCGGCCAGGCGGCCTGGGACGCGGCGCTCAACACGGTCAACATCGGCAAGTACAACCTGGGCTGGGCCTCGATCGGCATCTGCACGCACGCCTTCTACGAGGCCATCCGTCACGCCGCCAACCGCCGCCTGTACGGCATGGCCGTCACCGATTTCCCGCACGTGCGCGGCATGTTCATGGACGCCTACGCGCGCCTGGTGGCGATGAAACTGTTCACCCTGCGCGCCGCCGACTACATGCGCGTCGCCTCGCCGGACGACCGCCGCTACCTGCTCTACAACCCGACCGTCAAGATGAAGGTCACCACCCAGGGCGAGCAGGTCATCAACCTGCTGTGGGACGTGATCGCCGCCAAGGGCTTCGAGAAGGATATGTACTTCGAGATGGCGGCGCGCGACATCCGCGCCCTGCCCAAGCTGGAGGGGACGGTGCACGTCAACATTGCGCTGATCGTCAAGTTCATGGCCAATTATTTCTTCTTCCCCGGCGAGTTCCCGCCCGTGCTGACCCGCAGCGAAGCCGCCAACGACGATTTCCTCTTCGACCAGGGGCCAACGCGCGGCCTGAGCAAGATCCAGTTCCACGATTACAACCTGGCCTATGGCCTGTACGACCTGCCCAACATCCGCATCTTCCGCGAGCAGATCGAAACGCTCAAGGCCTTCCTCGCGACCGCCACCCCGGACGAAGACCAGCGCAAGGACACCGACTTCCTGCTGGCGCTGGGCGAACTCTTCACGCTGGTGGTCTACGGACAACTGATCCTCGAAAACGCCCGTCTCTACGAAGTGGACGAAGACACCCTCGACCAGATCTTCGACTTCATGGTGCGCGACTTCTCGAAATTCGCCCTGCAACTCTACAGCAAACCCAGCGCCACGCCCCAGCAAATGGACCTGTGCTTGAAGATGCTCCGCAAACCCGAAGTCAACCCGGCCCGCTTCGGGCGTCTCTGGCAAGAGGTGGTTCATCCGTTGAAAGATGCTTACGAGATGAAGCCGTAAGGAACTCCGCTGGTTGAGTAGACGGTGGTGATCTTCCGCCGTCGTATCGAAACCAGTAGTGATAAGGAAGTTGAAATTCAAAGATGTGGTCTCGATACGCTCCTCGAAAAACGCTCGGAGCTACTCGACCACCAATGGAAAATCCATGCAAAACAAAATCTGCCTCATCACCGGCGCGACCTCGGGCATCGGCCAGGCGGCCGCAATGGCACTGGCCGAAAAAGGCGCGACTGTCATCGTTGCTGGTCGGAGTGAAGAACGCGCTAAAACTACCATTGCCCAGATCAAAACCGAAACCGGCAACCCCAACGCGGATTACCTGCTGGCCGATCTCTCTGTCCAGGCGCAGGTGCGCCAGTTAGCTGAAGATTTCCAATCCCGCTACGACCGTTTAGATGTGCTGATCAACAACGCCGCGGTCATAAACTTCCGCCGCCAGCTCAGCACAGACGGCATCGAGATGAACTTCGCAGTCAATCACCTGGCCTACTTTCTGCTCACGAACCTGCTGCTCGATACCCTCAAAGCCAGCGCCCCGGTGCGGATTGTCAACGTGGCTTCCAATTCCCACCGTAACAACCATCTGGACTTTGATAACCTGGAACTCAAACGCGGCTATTGGGCCGGCACCGCCTATGGACGTTCCAAGCTGGCCAACCTGTACTTCACTTACGAACTGGCTCGTAGGCTGGATGGCACCGGCGTGACGGTCAACGCCATGCACCCCGGCTTTGTCCACACCAACATGGCCGCCAACAATGGCTGGATCGTCAGGCTGTTCCTGCCGCTGGTGCATCGCAACTCGCTGACTCCTGAACAAGGCGCCAGCACGATCGTCTATCTGGCTTCATCGCCAGATGTGGAAGGCGTGACCGGCAAATACTTCGTCCGCGAGCGGGAGGTGGCTTCTGACCCGGTCTCGTATGATGAGTCCGCTGCGAAGAGGTTGTGGGAGGTTAGTGAAAAAATGACGGGGTTGAAATAGGCCCCCACCCGTCCTTTGCGAAGCATACCCGAAGGGTGCCCCCGCAAGCGGGGGAGGTGTCCCACCCGAAGGGCAGGGACGGAGGGGGCAAAATAACCCAACACAAAAGCCCTCGATTTCAGTCGAGGGCTTTGCACAGAAAGAATAGGCTTTTAACTTAGCGCACTTTGCGCGCTTTGCGGTTCAAATTTTCACTTACCCCAACGGCTCAAACCGCGCCTGGAAGAAACGCAAATACTCCGGCTCATACACCATCTTCAAGCCTTTGGTCTGCTCACGGATGTCGAATACCGCCTTGATGCTCTCGGCTACCACGTCCATGTGTGCCTGGGTATACACGCGCCGCGGGATGGTCACACGCGTCAGCTCCAGGGCCGGGTGACGGTGTTCGCCTGTCTCAGGGTCGCGCCCGGCGCTGACGATGCCGCGCTCCATCGTGCGCACGCCCGAATCCAGGTACAACTGGGCTGCCAGCATCTGGGCCGGGAACTCATCCTGCGGGATGTGCGGATAAAAGCGTTTGGCATCCAGGAAGATGGCGTGTCCGCCGATCGGCTCCATGATCGGGACATCCCAACCGAGCAGCAGTGTGCCTAGATAACGAATTTGCTCCACGCGCGAACGCGCGTGGTCATCGTCCACCATCTCCTCGATCCCCCGGGCTAAGGCTTCCATGTCGCGCCCTGCCATACCGCCATAGGTATGCAGGCCTTCATACACGATCACCATGTTACGGGCTTTTTCAGCCACCTTGTGGTCATTGACCGCCAGCCAGCCGCCGATATTGACCAGGTTGTCCTTCTTGGCGCTCATCCAGGCCCCATCGGTGTAATCGCAGAACTCGCGCAGGATCTCCGCGATGGATTTGTCCTGGTAGCCCTCTTCGCGCTCCTGGATGAAGAAAGCGTTTTCGATCATACGCGTTGCATCCAGATAAAGGCGGATGCCATGCTTATCGCAGAACGCGCGCAGCTCCTTGACGTTTGCCATGCTCACAGGCTGTCCGCCGGCCATGTTGACCGTGCCCGCCAGGCTGATATAGGGAATCTTATCCGCGCCAACCTTGTCCACCAGGGCCTGCATTTTCTCCAGGTCGACATTTCCCTTGAAAGGATGCTGGGCGGTGGGGTCATGCGCCTCGTCAATGATCACATCCACAAAGGTGCCGCCCGCCAGTTCCTGGTGCAGGCGCGTGGTGGTGAAATACATATTGCCGGGGATGTAATCCCCTTTCGTGATGACAGCCTGGCTGATCAGGTGCTCTGCGCCGCGTCCCTGGTGGGTGGGAATGATTTCCTTATACCCGTAATACTTTTGGATGGCCTCTTCCAGGTGATAGAAGTTGCGGCTGCCCGCGTAGGCCTCATCGCCCATCATTATCCCGGCCCACTGACGGTCGCTCATCGCGCTGGTGCCGCTGTCGGTCAGCAAGTCGATATACACATCCTCCGAACGCAGCAGGAATGTGTTGTAGCCCGCCTCCTTCGCCGCCTTCAGTCGATCCTCGGCCGATATCATGCGGATCGGCTCGACCATTTTGACTTTCCAGGGTTCGGCCCATGACCTACGACCGAACTGCTGCCCCATGGTTTTGTATTTCGAATCAGACATTACGCCTCCTGCGTAGACTTTTGGTTGCTTCCCCCTATCGGGACTTCGCGTTTTTGACCGGAATCGCCGTCGAGGATTTTACTTCCCTTAAAACCAGACTGGTGTGGATACGTGCCACTCCCGGGATGGGCGTCAAACGATTGACCAGGAAATGCTCCAGGTCTTTGGTGTTATGTGCTACCACCTTGAGCAGGTAGTCATACTCCCCGGTCACGTGATGACATTCAAGCACTTCGGGCATTTCCTGAACCGCCTCGTGAAATCCGGTTACCTTATCAAGCTCATGCAGTTGCAAACTGACGTTCACGAAACAGAGCATGTCATAGCCTGCCTGCAAGCGGTCAACCAGCGCAGCGTACTGCTTGATGTACCCGTTTTTCTCCAGTCGCTGCACGCGCGCCAGGGTAGCCGGTGGGGAAAGGTGCACCCGCCGCGCCAGTTCTGCATTGCTGATGCGCGCTTCCGCTTGCAAGATCTCAAGGATGGAAATATCCAGGATGTCCAGCTTCATACTTAACAATGTAACAAAAATCCCCTTTAAAAGCAATGATTATTCCATGCAATAGGCATAATTAGAAATTAATTTAATGGAAAGAGCCATAATGCCTTATTTAATGCAGGATTCCAGTCAAAAATGTTCTTTATACGGAAGAAAACTCTGGCACATTTGTAATATTAGCTTCTCCGTGCTCGCTTGGCGAATTTACTTGGCCCAAAAACAGCGGCAAAAGCGTCGTCTGCTTTTGCCGCTGTTACTTTTCCTCTAAAGGTTGCTTTGAACTGTCACAAATCTCAGCGCAAATCAACTTGAACAGAATTCACATTGTATGCCTTCAAGTCATATTGGTTCTCACACCTTCTTGGAAAGCCTTTCAATTGCCTTGGCCGCGTATGACCGCACAACCTGAAAACCATCGCTTTTTGCTACCTCCCGAAGAGTTGGGATAGCTCTAGAATCGTTGATCATTTCCAGAGCCTGGATGATAGCGCAGCGCACCATCCAGAAAGGATCGCTCGGCAAGGCAGCCAATAGGCCGGGGGTGGCTTCTGGGTTGCGAATGTAACCCAATTTTCGGGCAGCGATCTGACGCTCGCCCCAAGGGGTATCAGGGGACAGAGCAGCCAGCAACGCGCGCAATTCGCGATCAGGTTGGACCTCGATGGCTATCGGTAAAGTTGTAAATGTGTTCATCTTGCCTGCTACCTGTGGATGTTGGTTTTGAATTGTTGTAAGCATTTTGCACTTCCTTTCTTTACGCCTGGTAATGAATACGTCTCCACTATAGACCATCCTGAACACAAAAGCATCCCTCTTTTGGTAGGTAAAAAGTAGGGAAATCCGGTAGAATGATATTGCGGATTTACAGAGTGCTGCGTAAATATCTGAACTGAACCCCTATTTTCTAAAGAAGCTTTGCTAGATATAAGTTCAGATAAATATGTAAGAAGCAGTAATTCGTGTTGAAATGGCCGTTTAGATATCCCAAAAGGATCGGCAATGAAAAACAGCGGCTTAACCGGTGGGGAAGTTTATGCTGATGACCTGACCTGGCGTGAGCAGGAGATTTTGATTCTGCTCGCAGAACGCCTGACAAACCGCGAGATTGGGGAAAACTTGCATCTTGCTGAGAGTACGGTCAAGGATTACGTTGGAAATATCCTCAGTAAACTGTATGTGAAAAACCGGCGACAGGCTGTTGAGCAGGCAAAGGCTTTAGGGCTCCTGGACCGTGACCGGCAAACCACGGTCGGGCCGCGTACCAACCTGCCCTCCGAGCGGACTCCGTTCGTTGGTCGTAAGGATGAGTTAACGGAAATCAAGCAGCAGCTGTGTGAGACGCGCCTTCTTTCTCTCATTGGCCCAGGCGGTATTGGCAAAACGCGTCTGGCGTTGAAAGCGGCAGAAGGTGTAAACGATGATTTTGAAGACGGAGTTTTCTTTGTCCCCCTTGCCCCCATTCGTTCGGTCAAAGATATCATCCAGACTATTGCGGAAGGGTTGAACTTTCCCATCGCAACCCATGAAGACCCACAACTCCAATTGCTCCGCTATCTGCGCAAGAGACAGCTTCTTCTAGTGATGGACAATTTTGAGCACTTACTGGATGGCGTGGGTATTGTCAGCGAGATTCTCCAGGCCGCATCTGGGGTGAAAATCCTGGCTACCTCTCGCGAGAGACTTAACTTGCAAAGCGAAACGGTTCTTCACGTGGGTGGTATGGACTTCCCTGCTCAAGCAGGCTCAAAAGGCGCACTAACCTATGACTCCATCACCCTGTTTATGCAGAACGCCAGCAAGGTTCGCCCTGGATTTGATCCTTCTCCAGATGAGTTAGGGGGTATCGCAAATATCTGTCAAATCGTGGGAGGAATGCCGCTGGCAATCGAGTTGGCGGCTGCCTGGCTACACATCATAAATGTGAATGAAATTGCCATTGAACTTGAAAAGGACCTGGACATCCTTGCAACTGAAGTGCGAGATGCGCCCGCGCGCCATCGCAGCATCCGCGCCGTTTTTGATCACTCCTGGTCCCTGTTGGATCAGGCCGAGCAGGAGATATTCATGCGCCTTTCGGTTTTCCGAGGCGGCTTTACGCGGGAGGCAGCCCAGCAGGTTGCGGGAGCCTCGCTCCAGCTATTGGCAGGGTTAGCGGACAAATCTTTCCTGAACCACGATCCGGATTCTGGTCGTCTGGAGGTGCATGAACTGCTGCGGCAGTACGCCCAGGAGCAGCTTGAGAAAACGCCGGAGGCCAGTCTTTCTGCTCAAGAAGCGCATGCTGCCTACTACGCGGAGTTCATGCAACAAAGGGGGGAATATCTCAAAAGCAGCAAGCAAATGCGGGCCCTGGCGGAGATCGAAGCGGATATGGAAAATGTGCGCGCTGCCTGGCGGTACGATCTGAATCAAAAAAATACCCCGCAGATATGGAAATTCATCTATGGTCTCTGGCATTTTCACTGGATCCGATGGTGGAATCATGCAGGCATGGAACTGTTTGCGGAGGCTGTTAAGGCATTACAAGGAGAAGTGGATGATGAATCTGAAGCTTTGAGGGCACTGGCAATGGCATTCCAGGCATATTTCATGGCCTGGTTAGGTATTCCTGAGAGTGGCTATGAGCTGGCTGGAGAAGGCGTGGAGATTCTGGAAGCAACTTAACCATCCAAAAGCGTTGTTGTTCGCATATGACAGCCTGGTTGTTAATGCTTATTTTCTCAGCCGAATATACAGAGGAGCTGAAGCAACGAATAAAATGATCGAGATCGCGGGCGAAATTGATGATAAGTGGCTGATAGCGCATATGATTATTTGCGCCGGGTATGATTGCCTTGATTCAGGAGACTATGCTGAGGCGCAACGATTGGCGGAAGCTGATTTGGAACTCTATGAAGAAATTGGAGATGTGATCGGTTCAACCATGCCCATGATTATTCTGGGTCATGTCGCCCTGGCCTCGTGAAGAATATAAGCGAGCAAAAGAATATTATCTGCGCTGCCTGCAAGATATCGCAACAGACTGGCTTTAACTACTCCATACAAACTGCAAGCAAGTACCTAGCCAAAGTGTCTTTTTTGATGAGTGATTACGCAGAAGCCGAAAAGTATTTGGTTCAGTGCCTTGCTCTTTCACAAGGAAGTTAGTTTCATCCGGGATGTAATCAATCTCTTATATGAATTTGCACGTCTGAAGACAGCACAAAATAATTTGGAAGAAGCTGTCGAACTGCTGGCACTGGTCATTGAACATCCCACCAGCAACCAAACCAGGTGGTTGGAAGGCCGCATCCGCGACAGCGCGAAGGGTCTGCTCGCCGAACTGGAAGCGGAACTCCCCCCCGAAACCTATTCCACGGCGCTGGAGCGAGGGCGAGGTTTGGAATTAGATGAGATCGTTGCCAGTTTGATTGACCCCAAAGGCAGAAAGTGAGTTGCCTTTCTTGTTCTTATAATGTCCCCAGGTTGTTCTCTTAGCGTTTTTGCTTCCTCTCTTCCCGCAACCCCCAGATACTGAGCAGTAGCGCAGCGAAGATCAAAATGCTCACGATCACGAAGGTATCCCGCAAGGCAAACACTTGCGCAGCGACCGGGGCAGCCGTGGCGCCGCCAGCCAGCACTTCTCCGGCGTGCTTGAAAACCTGTCCTGCCCAGAGCGCGCCCAGTACAGCGATGCCGGTCGTCTGGCCGAGGGTGCGGGTCACGGCCAACATACCGGAAGCAATTCCGAGCCGGTCACGAGGCGCAGCGCCCATGATGGCGCTGTTGTTCGGAGATTGGAAGATACCCATCCCCAGCCCCACCGGCAGGAATCGCAGCACGTAGCCGAGTGTGGTCGTCTCGGCATCCAGCGAACTGACCGCCAGGAATCCGATTGTCAGCACAATTAATCCCGCCACCGTGATGGGGCGCGAACCGAAGCGGTCAGAGAGATTCCCCGGAGATCGGCGCGATGATCCCCAGCGCGACCGGCACGGTAGCCATCAGCAACCCGGTCTGCTGCGGGTCGTAGCCCAGCACGTTCTGGATGTAGAACGGCATCAGGATCAGCGTCCCGGACAGGCAGATGAAGATGATGAAGCCGGTGGCCAGCGAGACCGAGAACAGGCTATTGCGGAACAGGCGCAGGTCGATCATCGGCTGCTCCATGCGCAGTTCGATGAGGATGAAGGTTGCCAGGAAGACGATGAACATGCCCGCCAGCAAAAGAACGGTTTGGTCGCCAAAGCCGACCCGCTGGCCGAGCGTCAGCGCCACCAGCAGCGAGAGCAGCGAAATGCACAGCGTCAGCGCGCCCCAGTAGTCGAAGCGCTGCCCGCCCGGCGGCTTGAAGGCCGGCACATAGCGGATCACCATCCAGGTGCCGACGATCCCAATGGGCAGGTTGACGAAGAATATCCAGTGCCAGGACAGGTTCTTGACGATCAGGCCGCCCAGCGTGGGGCCGACCGCGATCCCAACCGAGACGATCGTCCCGCTGATGCCCAGCGCGCGTCCCCGCTCGGACGGGGGGAATGCTTCCGTTGTAATCGCCATCCCCAGCGCCATGATCATGGACGCACCAATCCCCTGCACAATGCGGAATCCGATCAACGTGTAGACCGTAGGCGAGAGTCCGCACAGCACCGAACCAACCGTGAAGACGATGAAACCCGTTGTGTAGATGGGCTTCTTGCCGTAAATATCTGCTAAGCGACCGATGCCCAGCATCAGCGTGGTGACGGTCAGCAGGTAGGCCAGCACCACCCACTGCACCAGCGCGAAGTCGGTCTGGAAGGAGGAGACCAGCGTCGGCAGCGAGATGTTGACAATGCTGCCGTCGATCGTCGCCAGGAAAACGCCCATGCCAACGGCGGAGAGAACGTACCATTTTTTTGAAAAGTCTACTGCGGGGGGAGAGGCTGTCATCGATGATCCTGTTGTGAAAGATGGAGCGATTATATCCCAGGCGTTCTCAGATGGACGTATAATGGTCATCCACAGTATTCCGCAGACTTGCGACCGATTGACCTCAATCGCGCGGAATCTGTCGCAATCTGCGGATAGAGTGACAAAAAGGAATCCCTATGCACTCACGACGCGCACTACTCTACATGCCCGGTGACAGACTGGAAAATGATCACCAAAGCCCTGACCCTGTCCGTGGACTGCATCTGCATGGACATGGAAGACGGCGTGGCGCTCAGCCGCAAAGCCGAAGCACGTGCTGCCATCGCAAAGGCCTTACAAGAACTGGAATTTGGTGCGTCCGAAAAGCTGGTGCGTATCAACACCGTCGGTTCGGGACTTGAAACAGATGACATCCAGGCCGTGCTACCCCATCACCCGGACGGGATCGTGATTCCCAAGGTCGAGTCACGGGAGCAAATCGAATGGGGCAGCGAGATCATCGAATCCGCGGAGCTGACCAATGGCTGGCCGATCAATTCAGTGCGGATGCTGGTGGGAGTGGAAACCGCCAAAGGGGTTTTGAACCTGAAAGAGATCGCCTCCCATCCCGGTTGGACGGCATCATCTTCGGCGGGGAGGACTTTGCGACCTCCATCGGCGCGACGCGCACGGAGGATGCCATCGAGTTGTTATATGCGCGGCAGGCGATCGTCACGGCTTGCGCGGCTTACGGTTTGCAGGCAATTGACATCGTCACGATCGATTTCAAGGATATCGAGCGAGTCCGCCGCGAGGCCGAATTTGGCGCGGGACTCGGTTTCAGCGGGAAACAGGTCATTCACCCGAACCAGGTGGAGCCGGTGCAAGAAGCGTTCACCCCGGATTACGAATCCATCGCCTATGCCAGGCGTTTGGTGGAGGCTTTCGAGTCCCATCAAAAGGAAGGGAAAGGCGCCTTCGCGCTGGATGGTCAGATGATCGACATGCCGCTGGTCAAGAATGCGCAGAAGGTGCTGGAACGAGCCAAGGCGGCGGGGAAAATATAAAATCTGGCCGTAGACTACAGACGATAGACCGTAGATGATAACGGTCAACGGTCTACCGTCCATGGTCAAAAAAGGAAATCACATTGACCTCTATACTTCTTGGATTAGGAGCCGCTCTCACCTGGGGCGCAGCTGACTTCGGCGGCGGATTTGCATCCAAACGCACAAATTCTTATGGAGTGGTGATCGGCTCACACATCATCAGCATGGCCACGTTTATAGTTCTGGCCATGTTATTGAACGAACCCATTCCGCCTATACGTGATTGGTTAATCGGCACAGCCGCCGGGCTGGCAGGCGGATTTGGCCTGATGCTGCTCTACCGCGCACTGGCCGAAGGCAAAATGAGCATAGCCGCTCCTGTTTCGGCTGTGGTAGCAGCAGCCATCCCCGTCTTTGTAGCCAGTCTCACACAAGGCGTACCTGCGCTTCTGACCTTTCTCGGCTTCGCGTTGGCACTGACAGCCGTCTGGTTGCTCTCCAGCGGAGAAGTAACCACTAAAATTGGCATTAAAGATTTACGCCTGCCGCTCACGGCAGGCGTTGCCTTCGGTCTATTTTTCGTTCTGCTACATCAGGCCAGTGGAGAGGCTATTGTTTGGCCAGTCATAGCGACCCGTATCGGTTCTATCGGAGGGTTGCTGGCCTATACCAGTCTGACCCGCAAAAGCTGGCTTCCGTCTCGTCAACAGTGGTTATTGCTGGCATTCATTGGCATCATCGACGCTACTGGAACAACCTGCTATGCCCTCTCAGCTCGCACCGGGCGGCTGGACGTAGCTGCTGTGATTAGCTCGCTCTATCCCGGCGCAACCGTATGCTGGCCTGGGTGTTTCTAAAAGAGAGGATCTCGCGTATCCAGGCCATCGGTGTTTTGCTGGCACTGGGCGCAATCATACTTTTGACTTTGTAGTCATGTGTCATTGCGAGCGAACGTAGAGAGCGTGGCAGTCTCAAGTAACCTGGAAATAAAGTATTGCTTGAGCAAGGAGATTGCCACACATCTGCCCCTTCAACTGCGTTTGGTCTCGATACTCCGCTTCGCGGTACTCGACCAACAAAACTCGCAGTGACACCATACGGAGCACTCATGCAAAAACTCTCCAAACGCACGCGCTGGATCTACGGCTCAGGCGATATCGGCTTCAGCCTGACCCACACCATCATCGCCGCCTACTTCGCCATCTTCCTGACCGATGTGGTTGGCATCGCCCCGGCTGTCGCTGCCGCGGCGATTTTTATTGGACGCACCGTGGACTACATCAACGATCCGTTGGTGGGATACATCTCAGACCGCACCCGCACCCGCTGGGGACGCAGGCGCCCCTTCCTGCTTTTCGGCGCGCTTCCGTTTGGACTGATTTTTGCGCTCATGTGGTGGATTCCGCCAATCCAAACCCCATTACACTGGCAATATATTACGGCGTACTCTTTGCCATATATGACACTGCTTTCACCATTGTGAGCATGCCCTACTTCGCGCTGACTCCCGAACTGACCAGCGACTACGACGAGCGCACCGACCTGACCACCACGCGCATGTTCTTCTCCATCCTCGGCGGCCTGATCGCCTTCACGGTTCCGCTCATGATCGTGGACGGCTTCCGCCCGGAGAACGCAAGTCGTGTACTGCTGATGGGGGTATCTTTGGGTTGGCCGCAGCGATACCGTTGTTCGGTGTTTTCTTGGGCACGCGCGAGCGCGAGGAGTTCATGGAAATTTCGCAGCCCAGCATTTGGAAATCGATTAAAGCCGCGGGCACCAACCGTCCATTTGTGTTTGGACTCGGCATTTACTTGTTTACCTGGGTGGCTGTCAGTATCATCGAGACTGTCCTGCTGTTCTACATCAAATACGTGGTGCAGCGCGAATTGCAAAGCGACCTGATCATGGCGACCATCTTCGTGGTTGCGATGATAACCCTGCCCATCTGGCAATGGGCCTCCCGCCGCTATAACAAACGGCTGGCCTACATCATCGGGATTGCATTCCTCGCCGCCGTGCTGCTCACGCTGGCTTCGCTTACCCCGAGCGTGCCGCTGGAAATATTGCTCGTTTTGTGTGCACTGGCAGGGATTGGGGTGGCAGCCGCGCATGTGCTTCCCTGGGCGATCCTGCCGGACGCCATCGAATTGGGCGAGTATCAAACCGGCGAACGGCATGAAGGCATGTTCTACAGCCTGGTGACACTGGCACAGAAGATCGCTGTTTCGGTAGCCGTGCCTGCGGCACTGCTGGTAATGGATGCGACCGGCTACGTTGCCAACAGCGAGAGCTTGAACCAGACTGCCGTCAACGGCATCCGCATTGTGGCGGGGCCTATCCCGGCTGATACTGCTGCTGGCAGGAATTGTCTTTGCGATTGTGTACCCGCTTGGGCGCGGTGAATATACCGAGATCGCTCAGGGGCTGGAAAAACGTCGAGGTACGGAGGGCAGACTGATGTCCGTTGAGATGCGGAAAGTCATCACAAAACGCGAAAAGCGACTTTTCCTGACCTTCCCCTGGCGCATCTACAAGAACGATCCGCTCTGGGTCCCGCCGCTGCTCTCTGAGCGCAAAAAAGCCATCGACCCGGAACGCGGCATGTTCTTCAAGGACGGGACCGCCGAGTTCTTCATCGCCTGGAAGGATGGCAAGCCGGTTGGCACGCTCTGCCTGGCGGAAGATCACAACTACACGCGGACAAGGGGGTACCCGGAGTGCATGTACAACTTCATCGAAGTGGTCGAGGATTACGATGTCTTCGAGGCCATGTTCGATTTCGCCAGCGACTGGGCGCGTGAACGGGAAATGAAAGCCATCTATGGCCCATATAATCTCGACCGCGAAGACAACCGCGGGTTGCTGATCGAGGGCCATGATCGCCCGCCCGCCATCCTGTGCGGGCACCAGCCAGCTTATTATCAGGGTTTCTTCGAGCGGTATGGCTTCAAAAAAGAGGGTGAAGATTTATTAGCCTACTCCCTTGACCTTGATCCATCTGAACCCAAGATCCAGCGCATGTTCCGGCTGGCAGAGCGCGTGCGGAAGCGTCACCCGGAGTTCATCGTCCGCAGCGCAAATATTGAAGATGTGGATAACGAGATCGACCGTATCGTATATCCTGCAAAACCGCGCGCTGGAACATTTCCCCAACCATATTCCTTATACGCGCAACGCCATCGAGGCAATGATCCTGCCCCTGCTGGACGTGGTCGATACCGAACTGGTGCTTTTCGCCGAAGTGGACGGCGAGCCAGCCGGTTTCTTCCCCGGCGTGCCCAACTTCAATGAGTTGCTCATCAAGCTTAACGGCCTGCGCTATCCCTGGGACACACTGCGCTACCTGCGCCATCGGGCTCTCAAGCCGGAAAGTCTGTCAGTCAAGAGCGCCGTTGTCCCGCCCGAATATTGGGATATCGGCGTGGCTGTGCTGCTCTTTTCAGAAATGGCCAAACGCGCCATGGCAAAAGGCTACAAGTGGGCTGACCTTTCGCTCACCGGCGACGAGAATCCCGACACCTGGCCGTTGGCGCATCACATGGGGGCGAAGATTTATAAAAGATATCGTTTTTATAAAAAAGAATTGTAAGGCGGGATGGCATCCCGCCCCACAGGGAGAAACATGGGAAAATTAGACAACAAAGTTGCCATCATCACCGGAGCTACATCCGGTATCGGCAAAGCAACAGCAAAATTATTTGCAGGTGAAGGGGCCAAAGTTGTCATCACGGGACGCAGGCAGGATCGCGGCGAGGAAGTTGTCTCCGAGATACAGGCTTTGGGAGGCGTCTGCCAGTTCATCCAGACGGATCACACAGACCCCGAAGCCTGCTCCCGCGTCGTCGAGCGGACTCTGGCCGACTACGGCCGCATCGACATCCTGTTCAATAACGCGGGCATTGTTACCAAAGGGACAGCCGAATCCGTCACCGAAGATGATTGGCATAACACGCTCGCCATCAATGTGACCGCCGTCTGGCGTATGAGCAGGTTGGTCATCCCACATATGCGGAAGCAGGGCAAAGGAGTAATCGTCAATAATGGCTCGGACTGGGCGGTAGTCGGCGCACAGGATGCGTTGCCTTATGCCGTCAGCAAGGGCGCGGTGGCGCAGATGACCAAGTCCATGGCGCTCGACCATGCGCATGAAAACATCCGCGTGAATGCGGTCTGCCCGGGAGATACCTTCGTGGAGCGCTGGACGGAACAAGGCTATTACGAAGATTCAGACCCGGTTACACGGGAGCAGGCCATGGCTGAGTCTGCGGCGTATATCCCCATGGGGCGTTTTGCCGATCCGATGGAAATTGCCAGGGCCGTCCTGTTCCTGGCATCCGACGATTTATCCTTTGTGACAGGGCATCTGTTGCTGGTGGATGGAGGCAACACGGCGCAATGATTTTGGACATCCCCTTGACAGGGATGGTACACTAAAATAAACCAAGTATGTAGATTTAGGAGAAACCATGACAATTCGTACTTCATCTGCAGAATGGAAGGGCACGCTCAAAGAAGGCAGTGGCGTAATGAAGGTGGGCAGCGGCGCGTATGAAGGCCCGTTCACCCACGCATCACGCTTCGCAACCGGCCCCGGCACCAACCCGGAAGAACTGGTCGGCGCGGCACAGGCCGGTTGTTTTTCGATGTTCCTGTCGGCGCTGCTGACCAAGGCCGGCTTTCCCCCCACGCGTATTTCCACCACGGCGGACGTGCACCTGGGCGAAGGCCCCACCATCCACCTGATCGAACTGACCACAGAAGCGGAAGTTCCCAATATCAGTGAAGCAGAATTTCAGGAGCACGCGGCGGCTGCCAAGAAAAACTGCCCGGTATCAAAAGCGCTGACCGGGCCTGAACTCAAATTGACAGCCACATTGGTATAACGCACAACCATTGGGACAGTTTGATGCTGCCGAACGCCTGCGTTTGGAAGAAGCCTGGAAATGGGAGACGGTTCAGTTAATGTCGCTTATGATAAAATAAAAGAATTAAGGAAAACAAACAAAACGCAAATCTAGATCAAATGAAACTCGAATAAACTTAGCAGAATGACAATTTCACCTGAACAAGAGCGCCAGCAATTGGAAAAGCTGGATAAAGGAATCCTGATTGAGATAATCCTGGAGATGAAACAGCAACTGACAGAACAGCAGGAGATCATACAAGGGTTGCGAGATCAATTGGCCAAAGATAGCCACAATAGTAGTAAACCGCCCAGCAGCGATGGGCTGAAAAAGCCAAGAACACGCAGTTTACGCAAGAAAGGGCAACGAACCCTAGGGAGGACAACCAGGTCACAAGGGAAACACCTTGAAAATGGTGGATGAACCAGATTATGTCGAACTACATCCAGTAACAGCTTGTCCCCATTGCCAAACAGACTTGTCGGATACGGAACCAGTGGGTTATGAAAAACGACAAGTGTTCGATGTGCCTCCAGTACGTCTTGAAGTGACAGAACATCAAGCAGAAGTTAAGCAGTGTCCTGGCTGTGGTCAACAAGTTAAAGGGGCGTTCCCGGCTCACATCACGCAATCAACTCAGTATGGGCCTCGTCTGAAAGCCCAAGCCAGCTACTTGAACAATTATCACTTCATTCCTCTGGAAAGAACGGAAGAATTGCTAACTGACTTCTATGGGCAATCTCCTTCTGAAGCTAGCCGTCATTACGGCAAACAATCAATTGGTGACACAAATTGACCCATACCAGTCTAGAAAGCATCCGACAGCAACTCATTGACGCAATGATGTCGTTCATTTCGATGAAAGCGGATTGCGGGTTGCCGGCAAGTTGCATTGGCTGCATGTTGCCAGCACACCGCAAGTTTACCCATTACCATGTTCATCGCAAACGGGGACAAGAGGGGATGGAAAGCCGGAGAAATATTGCCGCAGTTTCAAGGGAAAGCTGTTCATGACCATTGGTCACCTTACGCGAAATTCGATAACTGTCAGCACAATTTCTGCAATGCGCATCATCTGCGCGAATTGCAATTTATCGCTGAACAATACCAACAAACATGGGCAACGGAAATGGGACAACTGTTGTTGGACATCAAGGCTGAAGTCGCCGCTACCCCTGAACCAGCCACTATGTTTGCCAACAGAACGTTTAATCCATTACGAAGCTGAGTACGACAAACTCATTACGACCGGGTTAACCGCCAATCCGTTACCTGACGACCCGCCACCGAAGAAGCGCGGACGCGCAAACAGCCACCACCCAAGAACTTGCTTGATCGTTTAGCCACGCACAAGTCAGGGGTCTTGGCTTTTATGTATGACTTCCGTGTTCCCTTTGATAACAACTTGGCAGAACGGGATGTCAGAATGGTAAAGGTCAAACAGAAAGATTTGACGCTTTTTATGGGATTTGAAGCATGAATCTTATGTTTATTATTCGAATGAATTGAAAGGACAAACATATTCAATTGTTTAGAAATTTTTTCAACTGACATGAAAATCCGCCTGAACAACGCTCACACATTACTGTGATAATCCGGCGGTGAATTGGTACCGAATTGGATATGGCCCACATCCTACAGAAGGGACAAAAAAACTGCATCTGTTTGAATGCTAGAGGCAGTTTTCGTTTTTTTCAGGATATTTCTCAATCTGTTGCGGCGCCTAGAAATAGGGGACATTTTTTGAGTATTTTAACCATTAGACCTGACATGTCTCACCAGCGTTATATCCAATCATGGGGCTGGCGTGTATGAAGGCTTATACATACAAGCCTTTGCGGAGACATGTCAGGTCTTTTACCTAATCCGTCGCAGCGCTGGCGACTTCCTCCGGCGCGAAAACCACCTCGTCTTTGCCGGTCAGTTTCTCGTTCATTTTGGCTACGATCAAGCGTAATTGCCCTGAGTGCAGCACGATGTTCATGTTATCGGTCGGGACGGTCAGCACCGGGCAGAGCGTGAAGCGCTCGATCCAGTTCTCGTACAAAATGTTCAGGCTGTTCAAATAATCCGGGGAGATGGAGCGCTCGTAATCCCTGCCGCGTGTTGCGATGCGCTCTTCCAGGGTCGGCACGGTGGCGCGCAGGTAAATCACCAGGTCTGGCGCAGGCAGGAATTCCATCACGGTTTCGTACAATTCTCTATAAGTTTGATATTCGCGCTCGAGGATGTGTCCCTGCAAATACAGGTTCTGCGCGAAGATTTCCGCATCCTCGTACACGCTGCGATCCTGGATCACTGAAGTCGGGTGCTGGGCGATCTGATGGTGGGCACGCAGGCGGTGGGTCAGAAAGAAGACCTGCGAATGAAAAGACCAGGTAGCCATATCCTCATAGAAATCAGCCAGGTACGGGTTCTCAGTCACAGGCTCGTAGAAAGGCTCCCATTCAAGCTGCTTGCAGAGCTTTTCTACTAATGTCGATTTTCCTACCCCGATGTTTCCTGCTACTGCAACGAATTTCTTCATAATCCCTCCAGATTTGAAAACAGGGCGGGGAATGTGGCCCGCCCTGTTCGATTGTTATATCAGAAACTATTCCGGAATCTCACCGGCCAGTTCCTGGTCGATCAGTCGTGTGAACACGTCAATCGGTTGGGCGCCGACGACAGCCAGTCCATTGACGAAGAAAGTCGGGGTGGAGCGCACACCCAGATCCAATGCGAAATCCATATCTTCCTGGACGAAGTCATCGTATTTTCCGCTATCGAGACAGGCCTCGAAAGCGCTTCCATCCAAGCCCAAATCTGCTGCGTACTGGACATAGGCATCCCGGCCTAAATCCAATTCGTAGCTGAAGAGCCTATCGTGATAGGGCCAGTACGCGCCCTGGGCATCCGCACACATGGCTGCGACCGCAGCCGGAAAAGCCTCGGAGTGAATGGAGGTTAGAGGCAGGTTGCGATATACAAGCGAATCTGCCCCGGGTAAGCTGCTAATAATTGTTCGAAAACCTGGTCACGCCAGCGTTTGCAGTATGGTCACTGGTAGTCGCTGAATTCGACCAGGACGATCTCCGCATCATCCGGCCCCAGGCTGGGATATCCTTCTATCGCGATATCGTAACGGGTAAAGGTCGTATCTTCTGCTGGTTGAGCAGCCGCTTGAGCCTGTGCCGGAGCCGCAGCAGCCTGTCGGGGAATTGGTCCGCTGCGCCCCCAGGCCAGGTAGCCAACCAGGATACCGACGGCAAATGCAAACACAACCATGATCGAATAGAAGTGGCTGCGCTTGAAGACAACGGTATCGTCAGGTTGTTCATGGGTGGTAGTTGTCTGTTCCATGCGGCGCATTATATCACGGAGATATTCTGTCCAATTTTATGGAACCTTTTTTCAAGATAGTCCGTATATCCTAATGCATAGTAATGAAGAAAAGTGCAACGCACTGCCAATATTGAGAGTGCGTTGATGAAATTCTCAATGTTCAAGTGCGTTGCACTTGCGTAAGAAGGAGATAAAAATGACAACTGCACAAAAACGAAGAATCCCCTGGTATCTGTGGCCGTTTTGGGCGCTGTGGAAACTGATCAGCGGAATTGTGGAATTTACCGGTCGCATCGTGGCCGTGATCCTGGGCCTGGTTCTCATGATCGTCGGTGTGGTCATCAGCCTGACAATCGTCGGTGCAATTGTTGGTGTCCCCCTGGCGATTGTGGGTTTGTTGCTCACGCTGCGTGGCTTGTTCTAAAAAAGCAGTAGGGGCGACCCTTCCGGGTTGACTGTGTATCTTTCTCCAGCCAAGCGGGTCGCCCTTACAATATCTAGTCCGCACCCACAGCATTGTTCCGGCTTTGGAAGCGCCTGAAAAACGGGAGCAGGTGCTGGGTCCGGAGCGAGGCGAAGAATTTTCGTATCCTTGGAATGCGCAGGATCAACAGGATCAGGACAACCAGTCCGTAGATCAACGGTCTGACAACATCGCCTTGTAATGTGAAGATATCTCCCTTTTTCGACATGGCGAAGTGCAGGACGGCCAGGGGCGCGATCATGTAGACGGTCTGGTGCAGGCGCTTCCAGTTCTTCCTGAGGCGTTTTTTCCAGATGTCGAAGGAGGTTATTGCCAGCGGGGTCAACAGCAAGAAGGTGATTGTTCCGAAGATGATGTAGGGCTTTTCAACAATACTCTGGATGATGAAACTCCAGGACAGGCCGTAATCCAGGTAGAGGAAGATCAATACGTGGACGGTGGCGTACATGAAGGTGTACAGCCCCAGGGCGCGGCGGCGCTTGAGCAGTTCCTTCCACCCGAAGAGCGTGTTGAACGGTGTGCACATCAAGGATAGTACCAGTAGTGTTACAGCAGCGCGCCCGGTACGTTGTTCGATATCCTGGATAGGGTTGACAGACAGATTGCCAGCAAAGTAGTCAAATGCTATATGTGCCAGCGCACTCCATGCGTAGATGTGCATGATGATTTGTAGTGGGGTGTAGCGTGTTTTTTTCTTCATGATTTTTTGTCTCTCTCCTCATGTCATTGCATGTCATTGCGAGCACCCGTAGTGCGGTCGTAGGTAATCTCCTTGCCAAGAAATGTTTTGTTTCCAGGTTACTTGAGACTGCCGCGCTTGGTTTCGATACTCCGCTCACCCGCACTGCACCAAACGCAGTGCGGTGCAAGTGTCGCGGTACTCAACCATCGCTCGCAGTGACAATTTAATAATATACCGCCAGATCCATACCTTCATACAGATACGCGACTTGCTCTTCGTAGCCATTGAACATGTGCGTGGCGCGACGGCCCAACTCGCCGATGCGGCGCTCGGTGGTCTGTGACCAACGCGGATGCGGCACAGTAGGATTAACATTGGAGTAGAAGCCGTATTCATTTTGTGCAGCGCTGCTCCACAGTGTTTTAGGTTGTTCAGCAACAAGTTCAATTTTTACGATTGACTTGATCGATTTGAAGCCGTACTTCCACGGGACGACCAGTCGAATGGGGGCACCGTTTTGATTGGGCATCATCTCGCCATACAGACCGGTAGCCAGCAGCGTCAAATCGTTCAGGGCTTCGTCCAGACGCAGGCCTTCCTGATAGGGCCACTGGTAGAACGGGCTTTTCAATCCGGGCATCTCATCTTTATTTGCAACAGACTCAAAGCGGACATATTTTGCATCCGAAGTCGGTTCAACTTCGTTCAGTAAGCTGGCCAGCGGGAAGCCATTCCACGGGATGACCATGCTCCAGGCTTCCACACAGCGCAAGCGGTAGATACGCTCTTCCTGCGGGAACATCTTGAGAATATCGTCCACCCCGAAGGTTTTCGGATTGTTGACCAACCCGTAAACTTCCACCGTCCAGGGCTCGGTTGTGAAGTCCTTCGCCAGGCCAGCCACGGCTTGCTTGTCAGTGCTGAATTCATAGAAGTTGTTGTAGTTGGTAATCTCGTCGAAAGTATTCGCTGGATCACCATTTTCATCCTCTTGACCAGCAGACGAAGGAGCAGGCGCACCCGAGTCTGGACCCTTCGACTGGCTCAGGACATCGCCCGCTGCCTGCTCGCTGGCTTTGGGCGCACAGGCGGCTAATAGGGCTGTGCCGGTCACGATACCCGCGGCTTTGAGAAAATCGCGCCGGGAAAGATATTCAGACTTTGATGTGATCTCCGATGAGAGCACAGGAACAGATTTTATTTTTTTGGTCATAATTCCATTTCTCCTTGTTCGCTCTTGTTATGCTCTTGCAGGGTCTGAGACCCTGCAAGAGCATAGGTGAGCTTACGGATAACTTTCTTCCAATAATGCCTGAATAGCGGCTTCGGTCTCGGCATATCTGCCTTCACCGATATGAACATAGCGGATGTGGCCGCGCTTGTCGATCAGGTACAGGGTCGGCCAGTAGCGGTTCTTGTAGGCGCTCCAGGTTTTTCGGTCATTATCCTGCGCTACCGCGTAAGGGACATCCAGGTCGATGATTGCTTGTTTCAGGTTGTCCAGGTCTTCTTCATAAGAAAACTCAGGATAATGGTTGCCGATGATGACTAGGCCTTCGTCTTTGTATTTGTTGTGCCATTCCCTCAACGAGGGAATTACGTTCTTGCAGTTAATTCAGCCAAACGTCCACATGTCGATGGCGAGGACTTTGCCGCGCAGGTCGGCCAGTCGCAGCGGGGCGTCCACATTCAGCCAGCTTTCGTTAGTCAGTTCGGGGGCAGGCCCGAAATCCGGGAGGGATGCGCTAATGGGTATGGGGTCAGTCATCTCGCTTTCTGGTTCCATGGCAGTTGCTGTCCCGCAAGCGGAAAGTCCAAACATGAGCAGTGCAAAGATCCATAATCGTTTCATCATCGATCTCCTAGTGCCCGTCCAAGTTGATTTTGATTCGTGAAGTATCCTTTTGCATAAAGCCACTTTACCCATCAATTACATGTTGCCCGGGTACTTGATGGAGTGATGATACAAGAACTTCCTTACGAAAGTATTACGTAGATATGACAGTCACCTTAAAGGTAACTGTCATTTGGTAAAGTGAAAATAAAGCGCGTATCCCCCGGTTGACTCTCAACCCGGATTTCGCCCCCATGCGCGCGGACGATTCCCCTCGCGATTGCCAGCCCCAGCCCGGCTCCACCTGTTGCCCGGCTGCGGGACTTCTCGCCCCGGTAGAAACTCTCGAAGACCTTGGGTAGGTCTTCCGCGCGAATGCCCTCACCTGAATCACGGACGGTCACTTCCGCGCCCGAACCTGCTCGCCGCGCATTGACATCGACCTGTCCCCCGGCAGGAGTGTGCCGCAGCGCGTTACCGATCAGGTTGTTCAACACGCGCCCGATGCGCTGCGTGTCCATTAGCACCGGATCCACGTTTGATTCAGCCGAGCCTTCCAGAGTTATTTCCTGCTGGGACGCAAGCGCAGAAAAGGATTCGAGTGTATCTGAGATAAGGTCTGCCAGAGATGCATCTTCTTTTTCAAGCGGGATTCCGCCTGCGTCGAGCTGCGCCATCTGGAACAGGTCATCGATCAAGGCCGAGAGCGAACGTACATCTCGCTGGGCAGTGTTGAGATAGCGCTTGACCGTTTCAGGCTCTTCCACCATCCCATCTGAGAGTGCCTCCAAAATGGCGCGCATGGACGCCAGCGGGGTCTGCAGATCGTGGCTGACCCAGGCGATCAGGTCTTTGCGCAGGCGTTCGAGTTCGCGCTGCTTTTCGTCCATGGCCTGGAGTTGGGAAGCCATCTGGTTGAACGACTCAGCCAGCGCAGCCACCTCGTCACGGCCAGAGACAGGCACGCGCGTTTCAAGATTTCCTTGTGCCAGTTTTTCGGCAGCCTGCTTGAGCAAGTGCATGCGGTCTGTCATCGTGCTGGAAAGGAAGTATCCCAGTGCCATTGCCATCAAGCCAGCAAAGACGAGCAAAACCGTTGCCAACAACAAATCGTGCTGGCTGGCAAACATCAGGCGCGCCGAGAACCAGACGTTGAAAAACGTCAGGATGCTTGAAATGGCATAGATCGCCATCAGCCCCCAGCGCAGGCTGGGCGTCAGCGCGATCCAGCCCAGGCGATAGGCCAGATAGCCCGCCAGGCTGGAGACCAGGGCTGTGATCGCCAGGAACAGCGCCATCAGCCGTAGCTCGTGCATCGGCGGAGACATCAACAGGTAGAAGGCACCCAGCGAAATAGCGAAAATGGCGAGCACGCCAAGGATGTAACGGAAGAATGTGTTCATTTATGGCTCAAATTTGTAACCCACCCCCCAAACCGTCACCAGCCGGGTTGGATTGGATGGGTCGCTTTCGATCTTTTCACGCACACGCCGGATATGCACTGTCACCGTGCCGGGATCGATGTATTCGGCCCCACCCCAGACGCGGTCCAGCAACTGTTCGCGCGTGTAAACCTGCTTCGGATGCTGCGCCAGCAAGTAGAGCATGTCAAACTCTTTGGCTGTCAATTGGACTTCATCCCCGGCCACGCTTACTGTCCGGCTGGAAGCCTCGATAATCAAATCCCCAAACGTGAGCGGACGTTCTGACGAAGCCGGGGCCTGTTCCCGTTTAATGCGCCGCATCACCGCCCGCACACGGCTGACCAATTCCTGCGGGCTGAAGGGTTTGACCACATAATCGTCCGCGCCCATTTCGAGACCAGTAATTCGGTCGATCTCCTCGCGGCGCGCTGTCAGCATGATGATGGGCACATCGGAGCGGTCACGCAGCCAGCGGGTCAGGGAAAGACCGTCAACTTCGGGCAGCATCAAATCCAAGATGACAAGGTCAGGGATTTCCTTTTCTAACATCGTCATGGCAGCCTTTCCGTCTGCTGCGGTTTTCACCTGATAACCAGCGCGTTGCAGGTAAAGTCCTACTACCTCAGCGATGCTGGGTTCGTCTTCCACAACAAGGATTGTCAGTTCGCTCATGGGCCATCTCTTAATGCAATCATAACCTGAAATCAGGTTATGAAGTGGTTACAAAATTCTTACGGGATATTCAAAAACAGTTGGGGAAAAAGCCAGCCCTTTGTTAAGCGCCTTTGTGTGTAGGATATTAGTAGGGCGCACACCTTACAAAAAAGATAAGCGATTTGCAAGGATAGCTATTGAATTAAATTTCATCCTCGGTATAATAAAATTACTTCCAGGTTTTGGAAGAAAAATTTAAGAAAGGAGATAAAAAGCCATGTTATTCGCCCCGAAAGAAAAAGGTCAAGGTCTGGTAGAGTACGCGCTGATTCTTGTTTTGGTCGCTATCGTTGTTATTGCAGTACTCATGTTACTCGGCCCGATCATTGGCGGTGTGTTCAGCACCATCAACGACAGCCTCTCCAGCGTCTCATAAACTGGATTGAGTCCGATAAGGCGCTGTTGATACAGCGCATCCAAATTCAAATAATATTTGTCAAAATCTAAAGAAAGGAGACAAAGCCATGTTATTCGCCCCGAAAGAAAAAGGTCAAGGTCTGGTAGAGTACGCGTTAATCCTTGTTTTGGTCGCTATCGTTGTTATTGCGGTCCTCATGCTGCTTGGCCCGATCATTGGCGGTGTGTTCAGCACCATCAACGAAAGCCTTTCCAGTTTCTAGTTTAGTTCAATCGATTTCCAAAAGGCTCTGTCAAACGGCAGAGCCTTTTGCTTTACAAAAACGATAGGATGGGGGCTTCCTAACAAAAATGTATGAAAAAGCTCTTGCAGGTTATACTCCTTCTGCCTATAATATCAATATCGTTATCCATAAGAAATGATACTTAAAAAGGAGAAAATATCATGTTATTTGCCCCGAAAGAAAAAGGCCAAGGCTTGGTAGAGTACGCATTAATTCTTGTTTTGGTCGCTATCGTTGTTATTGCAGTCCTGATGCTGCTCGGCCCGATCATCGGCGGTGTGTTCAGCACCATCAACGACAGCCTCTCCAGCGTATAATCCAACTATTGAACCAAGTCAAAAGGCCCTGTCGAGTTGACAGGGCCTTTTGGTTTACAAAAATGATAAGAAGTGAATTTCCTAACAAAAATGTCTAGAAAATCTCTTGTAAGTCGAAATACGCTCGTCTATAATGCAACTATAACATTCTGAAAGATGCTCTGAATAAATTCTAAGAAAGGAGACAAAAAGCCATGTTATTCGCCCCGAAAGAAAAAGGTCAAGGTCTGGTAGAATACGCGTTGATCCTTGTTTTGGTTGCTATCGTTGTTATTGCAGTACTCATGCTGCTCGGCCCGATCATCGGCGGTGTGTTCAGCACCATCAATGACAGCCTCTCCGGTGTTTCCTAATTCAAATTCAAACTAGAAAAAAGCTCTGTCAACCCGACAGAGCTTTTTCTATACAGAAATGATAGGGGAGAGATTTCCTAACAGAAATGTATAAAAAACCTCTTGTAAGTCGAAATACGCTCGTCTATAATGTAAGCAAGCATTCTGAAGGATGCATTGAACAATTCTAAAGAAAGGAGACAAAGCCATGTTATTCGCCCCGAAAGAAAAAGGTCAAGGTCTGGTAGAGTATGCATTGATTCTTGTTTTGGTCGCTATCGTTGTTATTGCAGTACTCATGTTACTCGGCCCGATCATTGGCGGTGTGTTCAGCACCATCAACGACAGCCTCTCCAGCGTTTCCTAATTCAAATTCCAACCAGTAAAAAGGCCTTGTCATCTGACAGGGCCTTTTGCTTTTTATGGCTGGGTTTCAGTCTCGCTTCCATCTGGTACTTGAGCTTGCTTCTCGACCTCAACCCACATCTCCCCCCCATCTGTTGTTACCTCGATCCAGCCATTGTGATCGGTTCTTAGAAGCGCGTATTCTTCTGTCGTTTCCAGTATCTCATAGTGCGGCAAGCCATCCTTATCACCAGCGGCAACGCTTAGAACAATAATTTGCGGGTTTAGGTTAGCAATCCACTCCGGGGAATTGATCGGTGCATACCCCGAATCCGCAATCAGGAGCAAGGATACTTTCTCGACTTCTTCTCCGTACTTAAGTTCTTCCAATGCTGTGAAGTTCATTCCCACCGGCAGCAAAGCACGGAATTCGTTCCACTCGAGCAATAAGACTGCGCCGCGCGAGTTGACGTTGAGAAGACGCAACACAGCACCCTCGCCGAGATCAAGTTCGGAATCTGTCTCTGCCTGTGTGACAGGAACGTTCTGGTCGATAAACCACTCATCCAGGTTGCGGGCAGAGAAGGATGCCTCCACATTCCCGGCCCAAAGCACATTTGATGGCATGATACGCTCTACAACACGGGGAAGTCCGGAGAGTTGATTTTCCTGTGTGGAGGCGATGATCAGCCAATCCAGGCGGCGGTTGGTGGGAGGCAGGCGGCGGCCCAATCCATCAGAGAGCATGGACGCACTGGGCCCGCCATTGACCAGGATGTTTCGTCCGCCGGGTGTCTCTATCAGGATCGCGTCAGCAGAGCCGACGTCCAGGAAGGTGATGTGCAGGTTTCCATCGGGGGTAGTGAAAGCGGCGCGCCAGGTCATGATGACGAGAACTGTCAGGACAGTAGCAACCGTCATAAGGGGGATTGTAGGGAGATTCGCTCTTTCGCCAGAGAAAAATTCCTTTATGCGGTGGCCGGCAAAGGTCCAGGTGAGAAGCGCGATGTAGAAGAGAATAACCAGCCAGAGTGAGAAATCCCCCAATACGATGACGCCATGTGGCATCAGGTCGAACAGTTCCACCATCCGAATAGTGAAAGCTACAAATGGCCAGGCGCTGTAGGCCGCAACTCCACCCAGCGGAAGCCATATCAGGCTGAGAATGACCGCGATCCCGCCCACGATCATCACGGCTGGCTGAACGGGCAGGATGAAAGGGTTAGCGATCAGCGAGACCAGCGAGATGCGCTTGAAATGAAAGCCATGATGGGCAGCGTGGTCAGTTGCGCAGCGAGAGTAAGAAGGATGTATTCGGAAATGGGGGCAGCCAGCTTTTGAGCAGTACCCTCCGATGTGTAGCGTGTGATGAGATTGACAGCCCAATTCTGGAACGGTTCCGCGTACAGGATGAGGCCGAGGGTGGCGAAGAAAGAAAGTTGGAAACCAACATCCCAGGGGATATGGGGGTTGAAGACAGACATAATGAAAGCCGACAGCATCAACGCATTCAGGCCATCGTTGCGGCGGCCAACCTGCCGGATGACAAGCGAAAGTCCGCCCATAACTGCCGCGCGGACAACGGCTGCATCAGCGCCAACGAGGAAGGTATAGAACGCAATACCCAGAATAGCGACGATAGAGCCGCGCGTCTGACCAAGCATGCGGCTAAAGAATGTTGAGAACAACCCGGCGATGATGGCGATGTTGAAACCCGAAATGGCGATGATGTGCGCCGTACCGGTATCTTTGAAGGCTTGCTGCAAATCTTTGGGCAGGCCAGTATCAACACCTAACAGGATACCTGCCAGCAGGGACGCTTCAGGATCGGGGAAGATTTGATAGATGTTATGGAGTGCTTTGTCTTTGAAGGCGTAGATCGCTTTTCGGATGGGGTTGCCGCCGTTACCAGGAAGATGCGTAACTTCAGTTTGAGACATGTACGAGTGCATACCTTGCCGGGCGAGATACTCGCGGTAGGAAAACTCTTCGTTTTCGGGCGGCGTGAGCAGCTTGCCACGGATACGGATGCGTTCTCCGTATTCGTAGGTTTCGTTCGGAAAAACACGTACCAGCAAATAACCTTTGACAGGGAGATCGCCGGAGCCGGTGTCAACGGCTTCCACACTCAGATGCAGGTTGGTGTAGGTGTCGCGATAATCTGGCGGCTCGCTCAGTGTGCCAGTGACCAGCAAATCATACTCGCGGTCGTTGTACCAGGAGATGTGGAACGCGTCGATCTTTGGAAGGCGAAGTTGATAATTTAATCCACCGAGACAAAAGCTGACCAGGGATAAAACAATGATCAAATATGTTCTGGCTGAGAGATGCAAAAGCTCTGCTGGTTTCTTCGGACGGAACGCAAACAGAAGGAAAACGCCTCCCAGGATCAGCCAGATGTCGTAGGTGAGTGAAATCTGGCTGGCAAAGATGATCCCGACTATGAAAGCGAGTGAGAGCCAGAAAAACGGGTATGCACGAATGCGGTCAAGTGTTGTTTTATCCACAGGGTTCCCTACCGGCGATTGTACAACGAAATGAGTTCAAACTCCAAGCAGGTATAATCTGTGGAACGTACTAGTACTTTGTTCGTTGAACTTTACAAGTGCAACGCACTTTAGCGTGGAGGGTATGTTGATGAAACTTCTAGCCAAGTGCATTGCACTTTTTCCAAAATTCAACTGAAAGTACTAGACTGTAAATTAGTTTTGGTGCAGCGCAATTTCTAAGCTTAGAAAACATCTATCAGTGGACAGTAGTGCGTTGCACCTTTTGCAGAAAAGGAATTGCATGGCAGAGTCTGAATTGATCCTGGTCACTGGAGCGACCGGGTATGTCGGTGGCAGATTGGCTCCCAAGCTGTTGGAGGCAGGTTATCGTGTCCGGTGCCTGGCGCGCGACCCAGAACGGCTGAAAGGCCGTCCATGGCGGAAGCAGGTTGAGGTAGTGCAGGGAGATGCGCTAAATAAGGCGTCGCTTGTGGAAGCAATGCAGGGAGTGTCGGTCGCGTATTATTTGATCCATGGAGTGAAGGGGGGCAAGGTCAATGCAAGACGCGATATGCGCGCAGCGCGAAATTTTGCTGAAGCTGCCGAAGAAGCGGGCGTCCAACGGATCATTTACCTGGGGGAACTGGTCAATACAACCGATTATCTCTCTCCATATTTGCGCGCCCGACATGAGACAGGCCATATTTTGCGCTATGGCCGTGTGCCTGTGACCGAGTTCCGCGCGGGTATGATCGTTGGTTCGGGCAGCGTCTTGTTCGAGATGATTCGCTATTTATCAGAGAGAGAGTTTTTGTTCATTTGCCCTCGCTGGTTTGGCTCGATGGCGCAGCCCATCGCCATTCGGGACATTTTATCCTACCTGATCGACGCGCTGAAAACGCCTGAGAGTGTGGGTAAGATGATCGAGATCGGTGGCGCTACACGCCTGACCTATTCTGACATGCTGTTTGTTTATGCCAAGGAACGTGGACTGAAGCGCTTTCTTATCCAGACACCTTTTTATGCGCCGCGCCTTTCAGCATATTGGGTGCATATGGTCACGCCCCTTCATTGGCGACTGGTGCTGCCGCTGATCGATGGTCTGCGGGCTGAATTGGTTGTTAACGATGATCTGGCAAAGAAACTCTTTCCACAGGTCAAACCGCTCGATTTCCAGACCGCCACATATCTTGCTTTGCGCCGCATCAAGATCGATAAGGTGGAGACATCCTGGTCTGACGCACTGGTGACAACTGCCGGGGATGTCAAGCCTTACACCTTTGCGGTGGAAGAGGGCCTGATGATCGAGCGGCGGCAGGTTTTAGTTGATCTGCCACCTGATGCTATCTTCCGGGCCTACACGGGGATAGGCGGCGACCGTGGCTGGCTGTATATGGATTGGGCCTGGGAGGTGCGCGGCTGGTTGGACAAGCTGGTCGGCGGTCCAGGTCTGCGACGCGGACGCCGTCATCCCGATGAGATCCATGCCGGGGAATCGCTCGATTTCTGGCGGGTGGAGGCCATTGAACCCGACCGCATGATGCGGCTGCGGGCTGAGATGAAAGTACCCGGCGATGCCTGGCTGCAATTTGAGTCCATGCCGCAGGAAGATGGCAAGACACTCCTGATCGTCAATGCCTACTTTGACGTGCATGGCATGAGCGGGCTGCTATATTGGTATGCCATGTTCCCTTTCCACAAATTCATTTTTGATGGACTGACAAACCGGCTGGCTTCTCGCGCACACGTATTAGATCATTCATATGGATAAAAAATTAGTTCTGGTCACGGGCGCGACGGGATACATTGCCAGCAGACTGATCCCCGAACTATTAGAACGCGGATACCGCGTCCGCTGCCTGGTACGCAAACCGCTTCGACTCAAAACCCGCATCTGGTCCCCTCATGTAGAAGTGGTCCGTGGCGACGTGATGAAACCGTCAACACTTGCGCCTGCCTTGGAGGGAGTCCATGCGGCCTATTACCTGATCCACAACATGTCCAGCGGGCATGGATATACCGCCCTTGAACAGGACGGCGCACAAAATTTTTCCGTCGCTGCTGAAAGTGCTGGCGTGGAACACGTCATCTATCTTGGCGGCCTGGCTGATCCAAAAAGAAAAATCTCCTCCCACATGCGGTCACGCATTGACACCGGCGAATTGCTGCGCAAAGGAAATATCCCGGTGACGGAGTTCCGCGCGGGAGTGATCGTGGGGCCGGGAAGCATCTCGTTCGAGATGATCCGTTTTATGACCGAACTGATGCCGGTCATCTTTGGCCCGCTATGGCTGCAGAATATGTCCCAACCTGTTGCGGCGCAAAACGTGATCGATTACCTGCTGGCGGCCCTTGAGAACAGCACTGGAAAGAACGGGGTTTTTGAGATCGGCGGGCCAGACAGGATGAGCTATGCGGAGTTGATGCTCACGTATGGCCGTTTACGAGGCCTTAGGCGCAAATATGTGACCCTGCCGGGCATCCCGCTGTGGTTCATGGCACTGGGCGTGGAATGGATGACACCTGTTCCGGCCTCGATCGCCCGGCCCCTGGTGGATGGCCTGCGCAGCGACAGCATAGTGCAGGATGAAGCCGCTCGTCGGACTTTCTCGAATATTAATTTGATTGGGTATAAAGAAGCAGTAAATGTTGCGCTTGGTCAACTGCGCCCTGATCGCCTCGAACCAGCCTGGACGGATTGTGACCGCCCAGTAAAATTCGTGAAGCACGAGGGCTTCTTTATCGACCATCGCTGCACGCCGGTGGATGCTACGCCTGAGAAAGTGTTCCGGGTTATTTCTACACTGGGCGGAAAGAACGGCTGGTTTTATGCCAATTGGTTATGGAAATTGCGCGGCTGGCTCGACCGACTCTATCGGCGGGCCTGGTAAGCGCGGCAAAAGTTCCCCTCTCCCTGAGGGAGAGGGGCTAGGGGTGAGGGTGGGTGACTATATTGATTTCTACCGCGTCGATGCCCTCGAAAAAGACCGCTTGCTGCGGCTGCATTCCGAACTCAAAGCCCCCGGCGAAGGCTGGATGGAGTGGCGTGTTGAAACAGAAGATGGCGTTACCAGGTTATCGCAGACCGGTTTCTTCGCCCCGCGCGGCTTCTGGGGTTTTGCATACTGGATCCTGCTCAGTCCCGTTCATCGCCTGGTCTTTCGCGGATTGATCAGGGCGATTGTCCGGCGGAGTGAATTTGAAAGTTGAAACCGCTTGACTAGCCCACTCCAAAACTGTATAATCAGCAAAACTCACTCCGGGAGGAGTAAGCGATTTAGGTGAGTACGTAGTGTATCGAGACTGGCAAGGCTGATAGAGAAGGAGTGGCCGCTGGCTGGAAGCCCCCTCAGTACCCCATCGCTGAATGTCGCCCGGAAAAGTTGTTGAAGAAAAGTCTTTGACCCAGTAGACCAACACGGGAGTGCCCGTTACAGCGCAGGCTGATGATGTCGGCCACAGAGAGCAGCTCGTCCTGAAAGTCCCCGAACAGGGGGAGCATGTCGAAGGAGAGTTGAATTGAGGTGGTACCGCGGAGTTCGCTTCGTCCTCATATTGGACGAGGCGTTTTTGTTTAACAATATGTCATTGCGAAGGAGCGCAGCGACTGTGGCAAGTCTGACATGTCAAGCAATTCTTTGTTTCCAGACTACATGAGATTGCCAGTGACCTACGCGCTCCTCAATGACATAAAGGATAACTATGACCATTTACTTCATCACCGGCGGATTTGGATTTCTGGGTCAGTACATCGTGAAGGCCCTTCACGAGCATGACCCGGATGCCGAACTGCGCGTGCTGGGACGTACGCAGCGCACCACGATGCTGGGCGTCGAAAACCTTGAGATGCGTGCGCTGGATTCAGGGCAGCCTGTCTCAGCCAGAGACATATGCCCATGAACTCGAAGGCGTGGATGCGATCATCCACAACGCCGCGCTGGTTTCGTTTCGCAAATCGGATGCGGAATAAGATCTATGAAGGCCAACATGATTGGCACGCGGAAACTTGTCTCAGGCCGCGCTGGATGCAGGCTGCAAGAATTTCATCTTCATCAGTTCCATCTCGGCGATTGGCTTCAACCCGGATGGCATCACGGACGAGACCATGCTGCCCGATATGGAGTACAAACGTGAGAACGATATGTATGGGTTCAGCAAGCGCACCAGCGAGGTGGAGCTGAAAGAGCTGGCTGACCGTATGCGCGTGGTCATGCTTAACCCCAGCGTGATCCTTGGGCCCGGTTCAGAGCGCATCGAAGCTGTTTTCCGCATGGCACGTTTCCTGCCGATTTTGCCCATGCTCTCCTATATTAATAGTTTCGTGGATGTGCGCGATGTTGCTCAATCCGTTATCCTGGCCCTCACAAAAGGCCGCAGCGGCGAGCGCTATATCGTTACAGCACATAACGCGGAAATGCTCGATTTCGTGCGGACAGCGTTGAAAGCCGCGGGGAAGAACCCGCTCATTTTCCCGGTAGCAGGCCCCTGGGTCCGCAGCCTGGATGCGATTCTGTGGGTCATGGACTTGTTGAAACTGAATCCCGGCATCCGCCGCCCGTCTGATATGGTGGTGGATAAAGCCCTGTCCTATGAAAAGATTAAACGTGAAATGGGCTGGGAGCCCGCCTTTACATTGGAAGAATCAATCATTGACTCTGTTTCTGGAGCATAACCACTGGAGGTACGCATGTCGAAATACGAATTACCCAAAGCCTATGATTTCAAAGATACCGAACCCCGCATCTATGCCATGTGGGAGGCGGGCGGTTATTTCAAGCCGCACAACGATCCCAACAAGCCGGATTTCGACCCGAACGTCGAGCCGTTTGTGATCTCCATCCCGCCGCCCAACGTGACCGGCGAACTGCATCTCGGCCATGCCATGTTCGTCAGCATGGAAGACCTGATGATCCGCTATCACCGCATGAAGGGCTATTCCACGCTGTGGGTGCCCGGCAGCGACCACGCCGGCATTGCTACCCAGTTGCAGGTGGAAAGGATGCTGCGCAACGAAGGCACTTCGCGCGAAGAAGTTGGCCGCGAGGAGTTTCTGCGTCGGACGTGGGAATGGAAGCACAAGTACGGCGGCATGATCACAAACCAGATCCGACGATTGGGCGCCTCCTGTGACTGGGACCGCGAACGCTTCACCCTGGACGATGGCCTGTCTGCGGCAGTCCGAGAAGCATTCGTCTCCCTTTATGAGAAGGGACTGATCTATCGCGGCCCGCGTTTGATCAACTGGTCGCCGGGCTTGAAGACGGCTGTCTCCGATCTGGAAGTGGAATATTCTGAAGAAGCGGGCACACTATATTACTTCAAGTACATGCTGGCTGCTCCGGACGGGTCTGAGACCCGTCCGAGCGAAGGCGAATACATCCCGGTAGCCACCACCCGTCCCGAAACCATTCTGGGAGATACCGCTGTTGCGGTTCATCCTGAAGATGAACGCTATCAGAAATTTATCGGTAAGACCGTGCTCGTGCCCATACTGGGACGCGAGATTCCCGTGATCGGCGATGAATATGTAACGCGCGAATTCGGTACTGGTGCGCTCAAGATCACGCCCGGGCATGACCCGAACGACTATGAAATCGGCCAGCGCCATAATCTGCCTGTGTTGTCCATGCTCGACCGCGAAGCCAAAGTGACCGAGATCGGCGGGCAATATGAAGGTATGGATCGCTTCGAATGCCGCGAAAAAATGTGGGCTGACATGAAAGAAGCCGGGCTGGTCATCAAAGAAGAAGAGTACATCCACCAGATACCGCGCTCACAGCGCGGCGGCGAGATTATCGAGCCGATGATTTCTACCCAATGGTTCGTGACCATTGCTCCGCTGGCCGAGAAGGGTCTGGCTGCGGTCAAGAATGGCGATATCCGCATCGTGCCGGAGCGTTTCGAGAAGGTTTACTTCAACTGGTTGGAGAATATCCAGGATTGGTGCATCAGTCGCCAGTTGTGGTGGGGGCACCGTATCCCGGTCTGGTACTGCGCGGATTGCAACGAGCAGACCGTGATGCGCGAAGACCCGACCGAGTGCGCACATTGCGGCTCGAAGAATATCGAGCAAGACCCGGACGTGTTGGATACCTGGTTCTCGTCTGGATTATGGCCGTTCTCAACTCTGGGCTGGCCGGAAGAGACGCCCGATTTCAAATATTTCTACCCGACTTCCTACATGGAAACTGGCTACGACATCCTGTTCTTCTGGGTAGCACGCATGATCATGGACGGGCTGGAATTCACTGGCAAAGCGCCTTTCCATACTGTCTACCTGCACGGCCTGATCCGCGATGAAACCGGACGTAAGATGTCCAAGAGCTACGGAAACGTGATCGACCCATTGAATGTCATGAACGACTTGGGCACGGATGCACTGCGCTTCACGCTCTTGGTGGGTTCTACACCGGGGCAGGATATGAATCTGGCTATTAGCAAGGTGGAAGCTAATCGCAATTTTGCGAATAAGGTTTGGAATGCAGGGAGGTTCGTCACCTCCGCTATCGCTTCGTTGACAGACGATAGACGCCAGACGACAGACGATTGGACGCTTGCAGACAGTTGGATTTGGGCTAAGCTGCAAGAATTAGTACGCAACGTGGAGCGCCTGTTCCAGAACTTCCAGTATGGCGAGGCCGGGCGGCAGATCTACGATTTCTTCTGGTCCGATTTTGCGGATTGGTACGTGGAAATCGCCAAAGGTCAACTTGCTGAGGGTGGTGCGCGTGCTTATGCCACCGCGCAAACTCTTACACGCATATTGGATATGTCGCTGCGCTTGCTGCATCCCTTCACACCCTTCGTGACCGAGGAGCTTTGGGGGCATCTGCGCAGCGCCCTGAAAAACTCCCCACTGGCTGACCTGACCGAGGATTGGCCGGATGTGCTGATGGTTGCCAGTTGGCCGGAACCGCGCGAGAAAGAAGGCTGGGAAGCGGATAAGATTGCTGAATTCGAGTTACTGCAAGAGATTGTGCGCTCGATCCGTAACCTGCGTGCAGAGAAGGGTGTCCCCCCGTCCAAACGGATAGCGGCAACATTATTAGGCGGCGAGAAAACTTACTTACTTGCCGAGCAGGCCAAAGTCCTGGTTGCGCTGGCGGGGTTGGATCGAGATCAAGTAACGGTTGAAGCGTCTATAAAGGAAAAGCCTGAAGGCGCTGCTGCACTGGTCGTTGGTCCGGTAGAGATTTATCTCCCCTTGGCTGGCATGGTCGACCTGGAGCAGGAACGTGCTCGTTTGGAGAAAGAATTAGCCGAAGCTAAATCGCATATCACGCGCCTGGAGAAGTTGTTGGCAGGCGATTTCGCGAAGAAAGCGCCGGAGGCCGTGGTTGCCAAGGAGCGTGAGAAGTTGGCAGGTTACAAGGAAACAGCAGAGAAGATCAAGGCGCAGCTTGTCTAGTTCGAATAAGTGACAAGAAGATGGATGGCTGAAAAGTCATCCATCTTTTTTAGCCATCCACGTGCGGATCACAAAATATTGTGTACAATATATGTGATTAGTGTTCTGTTTACAAGTGCATCGCAATCCAATATTGGGCGTGCATTGAGAAAGCCTATGGTCAAGTGCATTGCACTTTTCTAGCGCGGATGTTTTCGTTTTGAGGGAGAAAACAGAGAAATGTGGCAGGTGATTCTTCGCACGGCGGATTTAAAACCCCATCGTATTAAACTTGATGCGGGAGAAACGAGCATTGGGCGCGCGCCGACAAGCACAATTGTTGTGAATGATCCGGCAGCGTCGAGAAAGCATGCGAAATTCCTGATCAGCAAGGATGCAAGCAGTATCTCTGTCGCAGATTTGATAAGCACTAATGGGACTTACGTTTAACTCCGAGCGCATCCGCGGGCAAAGGGAACTAAAAAATGGAGATGTTGTTCGTATTGGACAGGCTCTATTAACCGTTCAATCTTATGTTCTGGCACGCTCTGTCCCAATGGCACGATCGCATTCTTACACACGCGAACTGGTTCTGGAATCCCTGGACCAGCATGCAATCCTGTTATACGAGGTAGCGCGCAAACTTAATCTGGTTAGCAGCACAAAGGATGCTGTTGCTGAGATTATCGAAACCTACACTAAGGCGATGGGGGTTGGTATATGCAAAGTCACCCCAAAATCTGACTTCGATAAACTTGATGGGCAAGAATTCAATCGCGAGCTGGCAAAAAACGCGATCCAGAACCGCTCTACTGAAGTAGTCGCTGCTGAGATGTACGTGCCAGTCATTACGGGTGAAGATGTGCTGGCGTTTATCTACATGAAGAAGTTGTCGCCCGGAACGCGTCCCTTCGACCAAAGTGATCTGCAACTGGCAATTGCAATTAGTTATCAGTTTTCCCTGGCCTTGCAGCGTTTGCAGGCCATTGAAAAGATGAACGAAGAAGAAAGCGTCAAACGCCTGCTTATGCGTTTTTTCGCCCCGCTAGATGCAGAGGCATTGGTCAAATCCTATAAGGAGACGGGCGAACTACCGGGATTGGAGCAACAAAAGGTCACCGTGATGTTCTCTGATATCGCCAATTCTACAGGCATGGCGGAAACCCTCGGAGTGGTTCAATTTGCGTCGATTTTGAACGCCTATTATGAAAACGCCGCTGATATTATTTTCAGACACAATGGCATTGTGAAATACCTTGGCGATGGTGTCCTGGCAATCTTCCCGGAGAGAACCACGCATAACTCTGAAGAAGAGGCTGTATTGGCTGCACGTGAATTGATCTCCCAATTTGAGCGAACGGGTTCTCTAGAAGAAGGACGCAGGACAGTGATCGGTGTTTCCATCAACACGGGCGATGCCATGTTGGGGTACGTCGGGACAAATGAACGCGCTGAGTTTACTGTGCTTGGCGATGTAGTCAATGTCGCTTTTCGCTTGCAGCAATATGCCCGCCCCAATAAAATTATCGTCAGTTCAACCACCATTGCAGCGATCAGCAGCGCTTTCAAGTTCAAGCGGGTAGGCGAAGTTAGTCTGAAAGGCCGCATGCAAAATGTCCAGGCCTTTGAAGTGTTCTTGTAAGCTTGTACTGTACCTTCAATAAAAAAATAGTATCAGTTGCATACAAAGCAGGGACATTTGTCATTTGACATTGAGGTGAGGATGGTTTAATTTAAGTAAGAGATTTCACAAAGGAGAAACTATTATGGCAATGAAAATTAACGAAGATTGCATCGCCTGCGGCGCTTGCCTGCCGGAATGCCCCACCGAATCCATCAGCGAAGGCGATGGAATTCTGTATGTCATCGATGCGGCCACCTGTGTCGAATGCGAAGGTCACTTCGACGAACCGCAATGTGTAGCGGTCTGCCCGGTCGACTGCATCGAAAAGGCATAACCTAAATACCAGGGCGGCCCAGCCGCCCACTGCAATGTTTTGACAGCCGCTTTTTGGCTGGTATAATTTTCCCAACTGAATAAGAACCTTCGGGGCAGGGTGACACCTGCACTGTACAAATCACAGCGCGGTGCAAGTGAATTCCCGATCGGTGGTACAGCCCACGAGTGCTTTCAGGCACAAGAACTCGGTGAAACTCCGGGGCCGACGGTAAAGTCCGGATAGAAGAAGGTAGCACGACAGGACCCGCATGGGTCTGGTTCGGCTTGTAGGCCCCGAAAACAATTCTGTTTTCGGGGTTTTTCTCAAGCGCATCAGACCGCGCTCGTGCCTGCTTCCCTGCCCCGCAGTTAATTCTCTGCGAGGCTTTTTTGTTATTTGTATGTCATCGCGAGGAGCCCACGAAGTGGGGGACGCGGCGATCTCAAGTAACTTGTGAACTTGAGATTGACAAAGTGCCCGAAAGGGTACGTCCCTCCGGGGCTCGCACGCGTGCCTGCGCACGGTGCAGGCAATGACACTGGAAACTGATGAACCAAAACACACCCTCCCACACCGCCAAATCCAGCCGCAACTGGCTGGGACTGGCTTCCCTGGCTGCCGGGCTGCTGGCCTGGTGGACGATTGCACGCTACAGTGGATTACCATCCTTCATCCTGCCATCCCCCGGCCAGGTATGGATCCGTCTCCTGCGCGCCCTATCGGATGGCAGCCTGTTCATCCATGCGGGCGTGACGTTATTCGAGATCCTGACGGGCTTATTCATTGGTGCACTAGCTGCGACGGTACTTGGATATTTTGTAGCGAAATCGCGCGCTTTGGAACGTGTCTTATCACCGTATCTGGTTGCCAGCCAGGCTGTACCATTGGTGGCAATTGCTCCCTTATTGGTCATCTGGTTTGGGCCGGGGATATTTTCCAAGATTTTGATCTGTGCTTTGATCGTCTTCTTCCCGGTGCTGGTCAACACTGTCGTGGGGGTGCGCGCTGTCCCAACGGCATTGCACAACTTGATGCATTCCCTCCGCGCCACGCGTAGACAGATTTTGCTGAAACTCGAAATCCCAGCAGCACTGCCCGTCTTCCTGGGCGGATTGCGTGTGGGCGCGACTCTCTCGGTCATCGGCGCGGTGGTGGGCGAACTGGTCGGCGCGGATATGGGATTAGGCTTTCTCATCAACGTTGGCCGCGGACAGTACGATACCGCGCTGGTTTTTGTTGCAATTTTCGCGTTGGTCGCCCTGGCGCTGTCCTTGTATGGTTTGGTCGCCTGGGCTGAGAAGAGATTGCTCAGTTGGCAGGAAATCTCGATTTAAAACCTGACAGGTTTTATCTCTCCTACTCTGTTACAAGGTGCTCGATCTGCACTGCGTGGAGCGCAGTACGGTACAAGTATGCGGAGATGAAACCTGTCAGGTCTCCAAATGATATTTATGGAGAAACAAATGATAAAACAAATCCTTTTGCTAGTTTTGCTTGGGGTGCTGGTCACAGCTTGCTCAGGGGGAGCAGGCACAGGCGCCGAAAATGAAGCGCTGGTTCACGTCAAGGTGCCGCTGGGCTATATCCCTAATATCCAGTTTGCGCCGTTGTACGTATCCATAGAAAAGGGATATTTCCAGGAGGCAGGCATCGAAGTCGAGTTCGATTATTCGTTCGAAACGGATGCGGTCGCGTTGGTGGGCGCGGATGAGTTGCAGTTCGCGGTGGTTTCGGGCGAACAGGTGCTGCTGGCACGCGCGCAGGGACTGCCAGTGGTGTACGTGGCGGCCTGGTACCAGCAATATCCGGTGGCGGTGGTGGCGAAGGCCGGGCAGGGAATTACGTCACCTGCCGATTTGGCAGGGAAGCGCATCGGCTTGCCGGGGTTGTATGGAGCCAACTACATCGGGCTGGAGGCGTTGCTCTACTCAGCCGGGTTGAGCGATGCGGATGTGACGCTCGATTCCATTGGCTATAACCAGGTGGAAGCGCTGGCAACCGACCAGGTGCAGGCCGTATCGGTCTATGCGGCCAACGAGCCGGTACAACTGCGCGCGCAGGGATATGAAGTGAACGAAATCCTTGTGGCCGAGTATCTGCAACTGGCCTCGAATGGATTGATCACAAACGAGAAAACAATTGCTGAAAATCCCGATCTGGTACGAGCGATGATCGAAGCCTTTTTGAAGGGATTGGGGGATGCGGTTGCAAACCCAGACGAAGCTTATGAATTGAGCAAGCCACATGTCCCCAATCTGGCTGAAGCGGACGAAGCCGTGCAAAAGGAAGTACTGGCGCGTTCGATGGCACTGTGGGATGCTGAGCGTCTGGGTTTTTCGAATGCACAGGCCTGGGAGAACATGCAGGACACACTGCTGAAAATGGGCTTGCTGGAAGAAGCCCTGGATATTGAGAAAGCCTTTACGAACGAGTTTTTGCCGTGATTTTGTAGGGGCGACCCTTCAAGATGATAAAAATTCTTGGACATCACAACGGGTCGCCCCTACAACAATGAAATATGACACCAATTGACCCCATCCTCACCGTCCATGATCTGAGCGCCGTGTTCCCTGATAGCAACGGCGGCCTGCGCGCGTTGGATGGGATTTCGTTCGAGGTCTGTCCGCGCGAATTTGTGTGTGTGCTGGGGCCATCGGGCAGCGGCAAGAGCACCATCCTGCGCATCCTGGCCGGGCTGCTGCCGCCCACAACAGGCGGGGTCATTTTCAGTGATGGCGAGCAGCCCAAAATCGGAATGGTTTTCCAGGAAGCCAATTTGATGCCCTGGCGGACGGTGCTCGAAAACCTGACCCTGCCGCTCGAACTGGCTGGAATGGGAAACGGCGAAGCCCGTCGCGCCGCGGTCGAAATGATGGATCTGGTTGGATTGGACGGATTCGACGGCTACTGGCCGCGCGATCTCTCCGGCGGGATGGCCCAACGCGTGGCGATTGCGCGCGCGCTCATCCATGACCCCGACCTGCTCCTGCTCGATGAACCCTTCGGCTCCCTGGATGCCTTAACCCGCGAACGCATGTGGACGGAACTATCCCGCATCTGGCAGGCCAGGCAAAAGACTGTACTAATGGTCACGCACTCGATCTCCGAAGCCCTGTTCCTGGCAGACCGCGTGCTGGTGCTGACCCAGCGCCCGGGCAAGGTCAAACTGGATTTGAAAGTGGATCTCCCCCGCCCGCGAAAAGACAGGATGCGTTACACATCCGAATTTGGAAAACTGGCGAGAAAATTGAAAGAAGCGATTGGGTAACAAAACTCCCGCAGGAACGCGGGAGATGGCTTTTCAAGAAGTTGTACTTTTGATTTGCAATTGCAGGAACAACGTCTCCGTCGCTCCTGCAATCTCGGCAACAGCTGCATCAAATGCGACCTGGTTTATACGTGAAGGCTTTCGATACCCGCTCACCTTGCGGACGTACTGCAAGGCAGCCTCCGCGATTTCCCGTTCCGTGGCTGCTCTATCTGGCATACGTAAGGGTTTGATATTCCGGCACATAGATTATATTGCCTCCTGAGCTAATTTCTGCGTCACCAAAGATTGCAGCTCGTCCAGCAAATCCATGGCATCCATTGCATCAAATTTTATCCACAGGTTCAGTTTTCCATTTTGAAGGATGAACGCGGCGGGAAGCATCACATCTTTAAGGCCGTAATTTTCTTCCAACTCATCGCGATGTAAGAATTCAACATCGTATCCCAGTTCCTTGACGAAGTCCCGCCAGGGACGGCGCATTCCCAGGTTGTCGTAGGTCAACGCGCACAGGCTGCAAGGGTAGGTTTCGGGCGAGACGATCTTGTGCGCCCAGTCTTTCATGGCGTTTAATAGTCCGCTATCGGCGTTGTAGACGAAGATGAGTTTGTTCATGGCTTTAGGATGAGCCAGCATGTCGAATACTTACAGTGATTTCCCCATTAAAAAATTCTCATGAGTAAGGGCGACCCTTCAAGGTTGTCGAAGCGTCTTGCTCTCACCAGGCGGGAAGCCCCGCCGTATGGCGGGGTCGCCCCTACTAAACGTTTGGCAAATCCAACAACAACACCTCGGCCAGCAGCCGCGGGTTGACATTGCGCTCTAACCAATTCAGGGCGGATTCCATATCCTGTACCACGCGCCGCACCATCTCAAGCGTCAATCCTTTGGCAAGTGACGCAATGGTTTCTTCCTGGTCTACATTGGTAATAGGGGTTCTTGCGCCGCTGACACGCAGCAACACATCCCGCCAATAGGACAGCCAGACCTGCAATGTCTGGCGCATCGAATCCTTATCCTTTGCCAAGGCTTCAGCATACTTGAACTTACCCACGCGCGTGGAAGAGAGCAGGTTGCCCAGGTCAGCCAGGCGCTCGGCGCGAAATTCCAGCGCGGATTCGTCCTTGAGAAGCCGCAACGCGTAACCCGGTCTCCCGTTGGCAACATGCGCGATTAAATTCCCGTCCTCAGCACCTGCGCTGTTCGCCAGCAAATATTTTTCAATCGCATCTACTGGCAATGGTCGCAGGCGCAGCATTTCACAGCGTGAAGTGATCGTTGGCAGCAGTTGTTCGGGATTATCGGCCGTCAGGATGAGAATGACATGCCCTGGCGCTTCTTCCAGGGTTTTCAGAAGCGCATTGGCTGCCCCTTCGCTGGCTTCCTGGAAACGCAGGAACAACGCCACCCGATATTTGGCCTGGTACGGTTTCAGTGTCAGCGCCCGGCGGACTTCGCGAACCTGGTCTACTTTTAGAGTCCCGCCTTCGAACTCGGCCTGCACAACAGACAGGTCCGGGTGCTGCATGGACTCGAGCTGCCTGCAATCACGGCAGACGCCGCAGGGCTCTCCGGGCGCGGTCGGTTGGGGACAGTTCAATGCCTGGGCAAAGCGCAAGGCCAGGGTACGCCTTCCCAGGCCGGGAGGTCCGGTAAGGAGATACGCGTGCCGTACAGCATCTCGTGCGATATGCTGCTTGAGCATGTCCACTGCCCATTCGTGGCCGAGTAAGTTCCAGTTACCAGTCATTGTTATCAATCGTAAATCAAAAATCTAAAATCGTAAATCGCCAATCGTCATTCTTCCCCAGCCCTTAGTCGCAAATACAAATCATATCGCTCAGGATGCACCTCACCCGCCTCCACAGCCGCCAGCACCGCGCATCCCGGTTCGTGGATATGGGTGCAATCGTTGAACTGGCATTGCGCCACACGCTCACGCAGTTCGGGAAAATAGCCGTCGATCTCCTCCGGCTCGGTATCCCACAGCGCCAGGGCTTTCCAACCGGGTGTATCGGCCACGTATCCGCCGCCTTCCAGCGGGAACATTTGGCGCACCACCGTAGTGTGTTTGCCCCTGTTCAGGGCTTTGCTGACTTCGGTCACTTCCAGCCCTAACCCCGGCTGCATGGCATTCAGCAGGCTCGACTTTCCCGCACCGCTTGGCCCGGCCAGCGCACTGACTTTGCCCGCCAGCATGGAACGCAGTTCCTCCACTCCCTGCCCTTCATTGGCCGAAGCGTAAATAACCGGATAGCCCAGTTGCGAATACAATTCAAAGATTTTTATTGCCCGTTCTGGGCCTACCAGGTCTGTTTTATTGGCGACAATCACCGCCGGGATTTCCTGCTTTTCGGCGATGACCAGGAACCTGTCCAGCATGCGCATGCGTGGATCAGGATGGGCGCAGGCAAAGACGAAGACGGCCTGATCGGCGTTGGCCAGCAAAATTTGCTGGTACTCACCCTGGGGCCGCGGATCAAGCCGGACGATGGCCTGCTTCCGTTCATCGATCTCATCGATCATCCCGGAGCCATCCTCCAGCACCGTGATGCGGACTCTGTCCCCAATGGCTGCCAGATCTCCTGTACGTCTGCCTTTCTTCAACCGCCCGCGCAGTTGGCAAACAAAGGAACCCTCCCCGGTCTCTACGTTGAAGAAACCAGATTGGGCCCGGATAATTAAGCCGTGCAATGAAGTGTCAGCCAACTCAAATCTCGCTTACGTGAAATTGAGCCTTCTGAGTTGGACTAATCACTGCCACCTCGTGGCGTCCTGGTCGGGATGCCGCCTATCGGTGTGGGTGTGCGGGGCACGCCATAATTGGCCTCCCACCAGAACAGACTTTGCGGTGTGTCAAAATAATGCACCTGGATCATGCGCCGGAAGATGGGACCGCCATATTCAGAACCATCGCCGATATTTTCAACAATGACAGCAACAGCAATATCGGGCTTTGTGGCGCAGACCGGGTAATCTTCGGCCACTGCGGCGCAATCAGTGTAGCCGGCGAACCAGGCATGCGGTCTCCCGGTAATCGAGCCAGATTGAGCTGTGCCCGTCTTGCCCGCTGCGGGCAAGTCCATGCCGCGCAGACGGAAGTTGGCCGTGCCACGCGGGTTTTGCACCACGCTGACCAGCGCATCCTGCAAAACTTCCAGGTTATCAGGGCGCAGAGGCAGCGTACCGCGCGCTTCCGGTTTGAAGATCACAGTTGGGTCGCCTTCAATCGGTTGGATTTTCTCGATTATCTGTGGGCGATAAAGGGTTCCACCGTTCCCAACGGCAGCGATCATCACGGCTGCTTGAAGCGGGGTGACCAGCACATCGCCCTGGCCAACGGCCTGGTTGACCGCATCCAGCAAGCTGGGTGGGTCGGAAATTTGCCCGGGCGCTTCAGATATCTGCTCGATGCCAGTAGGGGCACCGAACCCAAAGGCACGCGCCATTTTTGCGATATCGCTGCCGCGGTCGAAGTTGTACAGGTCCAGGCCGATCTGGTAAAACCAGGGATTGCAGGAGCGCATGATACCTTCGGGCAAGGTCAACAGGCCAGAGGGCGTAGTCGAACTGGTGTTACAAAACTCTCCCGCTCGGACTGCATCCTGACATTTTTCCCAGGTCCAGTCGTAGAGTGTGCGGTCAGGCAGACCTGTCCATTCATATTGACAGTCAAGGGTTGTTTCAGGCAGGAATAGGCCGCTTTCCAGCGCGGCCGAGAAGGTGATGATCTTGAAGACCGAACCAAGCGGGTACTGTCCCTGCGTGGCCCGGTTGACCAGGGGCTGCTCGGCATCGTTGAGCAGTTCGGTCAGCAAGGTGTTGTTGTAATTGGTGGGTTCAAACAGGTTGGCATCGAAATCCTGGCGAGGAGGCCATTGCCAGCACGCGCCCGGTGTCGCGCTCCAATACCACCACTGCGCCGCGGAAACCGGTTAGCGCTTGCTGGGCGTAGAATTGCATATTGCTGTCGATGGTCAAATAGACGGAGTCAGCGGGCTGCGGGTTGCTGGAGGCGAGGGTGGAGACGATTTGCCCGGTGTTCGGGTCGGCCACGTACAGCGAACCGCCATGCTGCCCGGCCACATACTCCTCAGCAGTTTTTTCGATCCCGGCTGCGCCTACGCGCTCGTCGCCACGATAGCCGAGGCGGCGGTATTCATCCAGGTTTTCTTCGGAGATGAACTGGGTGTAACCCACCACTTGTGAAGCCAAGCTCTGGTGATAGAAGCGCGCTTCGTAAGGCGTGACGACCAGCCCGCCCGGGTTGAGCGCCAGGATGCGTTCGGCTTCCTCGACGGAGGCCTCGCAGATGGGGATATACCAGTCCAGCCCGGAGGAGGCGATTTTGTCACGGATTTCGTCCGGGTCAATGGTGCAGAGCGTTGACAGTTCGTTGATCAGCGTACCGCTGTTCTTGTCGCTCATCTGGCCGGGAATGATGCCCAGGGCGACTGCGTTGGTCTGGTTGACCATGGCTTCGCCTTCTGCATCGTAGATATCGCCACGCGCGGGAATCTGGTAATCCATGGCCAGTTTCATGCCACCGGCCAGCTCGGGCAGGATCAGGCTATCATCCCAGCCAAGTTTCCACTGGCCGTCTTCCAGGTTGAAACGGGCCACCATATCGCGTGAAATATCACCCACCAGGGCAGTCTGATAGACGATGCGGAAAGCGACCTGGGAGGTGTAGGGGTCATTGACCAGGGCCGACAGGGTTTCAGTATCGAAACTCCTGGCGCTCATGGTGTTCAACGCATCACGATGACGGGCAGCAAAATCTTCGAGCGAGATGGCTTCCCGGCTGGCCTGATCCAGCATTTCGTACATCGTGGCGTAATCTTCTGACTTGAATGCCTCCAGATAGAGGCGCATAGGTTCCTGCGCATCGGGCGCGGAAGTGATCCTTACAGATGGCGTGGGCAAGGGGGTAGGCGTATCAAAAATGGCTGGAAAGCCAATCCCGTTGCCCTCCCCACTACAAGCTGTTAGGAATGTAAATATTAAAATCAGGTTGATCCAGTGAATTCGCTTCATTCTTTACCCTTAGCTGCCCGATGCTCCACGCAGGATCGCGTCGGATACGGGACAGTCATATTGTAGTTCAGTCTGGCAGCGGATACCTACGGCTGCCTCGGGGGAGATATCAAATTGCTTTAGTAGATACGTCAGGCGGCAGAGCGGCAAACCCATCACACTGGCGTAGCAGCCGGTCATTTTTTCGACCGGATTAAAGCCCTGATGCTGGATAGCGTAAGCGCCGGCCTTATCGAGCGGGTCACCGGTCTGGACGTAGGCATCGATCTCCTCGTCGGTGTAGTCGCGCATGGGCACGTCGGTAACGCTGAGATCGGTCAGGGCGTAGCCGTCACTTACTCGGAGCAGGGCAAGCCCGGTGTAGACCTGATGCGTATGTCCGTGTAATCGCTTGAGCATGCGTGCCGCATCCTCTTCACCCAGGGGTTTGCCGAGAATATCGCCGCCATCCACAACGGAGGTATCTGCCGCGATGACAACGCTTTCGGGTGCCGCGTTTTCAGCGGATTTACGAGCCTTTAACTCGGCCAGCCGTAACACGTAATCGCCCGGCGCTTCGTCGGGATGCAGGCTCTCGTCCACATCCGCAACGGCAACCGTATAAGCCCAACCGCCCAGGGAAAGCAGTTGTTTCCTGCGAGGAGAGTTGGACGCCAGGATCAGGTTGTTATTTTCGCTCACGGGGTGAGATTCTAACACAATCTAACTTTTGAACCTTAGAGGCAGTTGAGTGTCCGCTCTAAAAAACACAAAGTCGCCAAGGCACAAAATCACTAAGTTTCGTGTTTTGGAGCCTTCGAGGCTTTGTGTTTTCCACAGAACGGTTCAAACACTGGCAGGTTCCGAGAGACCGTTGTACAATGCGTGGAAATCTGTCCAGTCAAGTTGAGGAGGCGGTTGTGAAATTGTTGCAGGATCGTATTTTAGAAGAGGGGAAAAACCTGGGAAATGGAATTCTCAAGGTAGATGGTTTTGTCAATCATCAAGTGGACCCGGCCCTGATGGACCAATGTGGAAAAGAGTTCGCGAAACGCTTCGCTTCGGTGGGCGCGACCAAGGTGCTGACGGCTGAAATCTCCGGTATTGCCCCGGCTGTGGCAACGGCCCTGCACATGGGCCTACCCGTGGTGTACGCGCGCAAGCATAAACCCATCACCATGCCCGACCAGGTGCTGCTAACCCTGGCGCCCTCGCACACCAAGGGCCGCACGGTGGAACTGATCGTTTCGCCGGAGTTCCTGGCCGGTGGCGAAAAGGTGCTCATCATCGATGACTTCCTGGCCAGCGGTAATACTATCCTGGGGTTGGTGCGGCTGGCTGAAACCGCCGGTTCGCAGATCGTCGGGGTCGGTGCGTTGATCGAGAAGACGTTCGAGGGCGGGCGGGATGCGCTCAAACCGTTAAAAGTCCCCATCGAAGCCCTGGCGCGTATTTCCTCGATGGATAACGGCACTTTCCAGTTCGCGGATTGATGTACCAAACCATCTTGCGGCTGGCGCGTACCAGGCTTGGCCGCAAACTGATTGGATGGATTTTTGCCCATATGAGCTTTGCCATTCCTGCCAAACGTCTGCGTGAAACGGATACATTGCTGGCCTTCTATCATCCGAAGCCATCCTATCCGTTTCACGTGGTGCTGGTGCCCAAGCAGGCCATCCCCAGCCTGATGGAGCTTGACCCCTCTCAATCCGAATTTCTCTCTGATCTATATGCTGCGGTGCAGTCGCTCGTGACCGAATTCCAACTCCCTGCCTATCGGTTGATCGTCAATGGCGGGGAGTACCAGGATTTCCCACAGTTGCATTTTCATTTGATTTCCAATTCTCCCTCACCCCAACCCCTCTCCCCAAGGGGAGAGGGGCAAAACACGATGAATGATTCAATCGTTATCCTCGACTTTGGCTCCCAATTTGCACAACTGATTGCGCGCCGCGTGCGCGAGGCGCAGGTTTACTGCGAGCTGTTTCCCTGGGATGCGCCTGCCGAGCAGATCATGGCGCTAGAGCCCAAAGGCTTCATCCTTTCCGGCGGGCCCAATTCGGCCTATGAAGCGGACGCCCCGTTCATCCCGGACTTCGTGCTTGCTTCCGCCAAGCCGATCCTGGGAATCTGCTATGGCATGCAAGCGTTGACCGTAGCTCTCGGCGGACAGGTCGATCCGTCTAGCGAGCGCGAGTACGGCCATGCAAAGATTGAACCACTACTCTCTACTCCTCTACTCTCTACTCTCTCAACTGTCTGGATGTCGCACGGTGACCGCATCACGCGCATGCCAGAGGGCTTCGTGGCGATGGCGAAATCAGGCAACAGTCCATACGCAGCGATGGGCGATTTCAAACGCAAATACTTTGGCGTGCAATTCCATCCCGAAGTGCATCACACGCCCAACGGCATCGAATTGCTGCGCCATTTTGCTGTTGATATTTGCGGTGCAAACCCAAACTGGACGCCGAATTCCATCATCGAAGAAAGCGTGAGCGCGCATCCGTTCGCAAGTTGGGAACGAGCGCGTGCTGGCGGCTGTCAGCGGTGGCGTGGATTCGTCCGTGGCGGCGGCGCTTGGTGCATAAGGCCATTGGTGACCAATTGGTAGCTGTCTTCGTGGATACCGGTCTCTTGCGGAAAGGCGAAGGCGAGCAGGTTGTGACAGTTTTCCGCGAGCAGATGGGCGCGGAGTTGATCGCCGTGGATGCTGAAGAGCAATATTTTGAAGCCCTCGCTGGCATAACGGAACCGGAACAAAAACGCAGAATTGTCGGGAGAGAAATTTATCCGCATTTTTGAAGAGCAGGCAAAGCAGCTTGGTCAGCCAAAGTTTTTGATGCAGGGCACGATTTACCCGGATGTAGTCGAGTCGTCTGCGCCGGACAGGAATAAGGCTGAGAAGATCAAATCCCATCACAATGTAGGTGGCCTGCCAGAAGATATGCAGTTTGAGCTGGTCGAGCCGCTGCGCTATCTATTCAAGGACGAGGTGCGGGCGGTCGGGGAGGCGCTGGGATTGCCTGAGTCGATGGTTTGGCGGCAGCCGTTCCCGGGTCCGGGGTTGACCGTGCGCTGCCTGGGCGAGGTGACGCGTGAGCGGGCAGCCCGTCTGCGTGCGGCGGATGCGATTCTGCAGGAAGAATTGTCTGCTGCTGGATTTTTGGGTAAACCCGGTTTGTCCGGCAGTGCAACCCCTAGTTTGTCCAGCAGTTCAACTGCTGGACGAGCGGTGAGCACATCGCAAGCGTTCGCCGTTTTGCTGCCCGTCCGCTCGGTGGGCGTGATGGGTGACCAGCGCACCTACCAGGAAGCGGTCGCAATCCGGGCCGTATCGACCGAAGATTTCATGACCGCCGATTGGACGCGCCTGCCTCACGACCTGCTGGCGAAGGTTTCGAATCGCATTGTCAATGAAGTAGACGGAATCAACCGGGTGGTTTATGATATTACCAGCAAGCCACCTGCAACCATTGAATGGGAATAACCGGAGGGCATCATGAGCTTTAACTTTGGCGAAGTGTTATCCCGTGCGCTGGCAAATAACATGGAAACATAAGATGTCTATGGGTTTTTGGAATCTGGTGGTTGTACCAACGGAGGAGTTGTCGGAAGCGGTGGTGGAAATTCCGGGTAAGCTTTGTCCCAAACTATTTCCCCGAGATGAATGCATTTTTTTCAGGAACATGGAAGCATTTACAAGAATTGGGCAGAGATAATCTTTGGTATTTTGTTCGTCATCTTGGTGCATCATTCCTGCTGATATTGGTTACTATCCCTATTGGTGTAATTGTAGTCACCTTACCCGTCACAGGAACTGTGCAACTAGAACAGGGACTGAAACATTAAAGTTCAGTGACTTGCTGCGTGAAAGTTTGCGCTACTTTTGGCGAATTTTAGGAGTATTCAGTGTAGTTGGGTTGGGTATTTTAGTTGTCGTGACAATCTTCTTTGGGTGCATGATGCTGGCCAGCGTTGCAACAATGGGAATAGGAATGATCTTGGTGTTCCCTTTGTATTGTGTTTTGATGATTCTAATACTGATCGTTTATGCTTACGCTGTTCAATCTCAAGTGTCAGTCGTTGCTGATGATCTGGGTGTATTTGATGCGTTGCGACGCGGCTGGGATATTGTAAAAGATAATTTTTGGACGATTATTTTATTATGTCTAATTATCTATTTTGGGATTTGGCTTCTTAGTATGATGATTTCAATTCCGTTTATGATCCCGATGTATTGGAATATGTTCACCATGATGGATTCACCTGGGAATTTTGAATACTTCCAAAGAGATTTAATGAAAACGATGGGCATCTGGATGCTGATATATGATCCAGTTTATTCTGTTTTTCAAGGTATTACTTTTGCCTTTATGCAATCAGCTTGGACACTGACCTATTTACGCCTGACACAAGATCCTGATTCCCCCGAAGACTCGGAGGCTCCCGTTATTGCGGAACCCAATGCATAAACTTTTTTCAATAGATCGCTCCCGTCGCCATCCCCGGCGGCGAGGACACCGCCTAGAGCAAAATAGTTTTTCAATCATTGCAAGATGTTTAATGCTACTCGGTCTGCTCATCCTGGCCGGGGGGAGTAACGCCGTCCACGCCCAGGATGGGGGGGGCACAGCCGAATTATCTCTGGTCGATGCGCAGGGCTTTCCCAGTGTAGGAGGGCTGCTGGATGTGTTCGACACGCAGGGACAATTCATCAACGGGTTGGTGCCCTCGGATGTGACGATTATCGAGGACGGCCAGCTACACCCCGTCAGTGGGCTGAGCGAATCCTCTCCACCGGCCCAGATCGTGGTCGCGATCAATCCCGGACCTTCCCTTGCTGTCCGCGATGGACAGGGGATCGAGCGCATCGAGCGTGTCACCGAAGCGCTAACAGGCTGGGCGGGCGCGCAAACTTTAGATCCTTTCGATGACCTGAGCCTGGTCTCTATTGCCGGGCCGATCATCACGCATGCCGAACCAGATGATTGGGTCGGTATCGCTGACATCCTTCCGACCCGATTTTCGTTCTACCACACCGAATGTGCAGTCGCTGGCAATTGCGCTGAACACGGTCATTGAACCGACTCCGCTGCCGGGCATGAAGCGCGCCATTTTGCTCATCACGCCCCACATGGAAGAACCCAACATCGACCAGACACTGAACCTGGTGGCCGAGCAGGCTAGCGCGGCGAAGGTGCGGATTTTCGTCTGGCTGGTGGATGCAGAGATGTATTTCAATACGCCCAGCGCCACAGCCTTCAAAGCGCTGGCTCTGCAAACGGGTGGTGAATATTTCGCTTTCTCCGAGTTAGAAACGTTTCCCGACCCTGAAACTTACTTCGCACCGCTGCGGCATCTATATTCCTTTAGTTACAATTCCGGTCTGACCACCAGCGGAGAACATACGCTCGCTGCAAAAATACAAACGCCTGATGGGGAGATTTTTTCTGAAGGCAGGTCATTCAGCGTGGAAGTGCAGCCGCCCAACCCGATCCTGGTCATGCCGCCGGGGCAAATCGTCCGACAGGCGCCCGCGGATGATCCTTTCAACACCGAACTCCTGCTGCCAGACCAGCAACAAATTGACATTATCATCGAATTTCCCGACAACCACCCCCGTCCGTTGGCACGTACTACCTTATATGTGGATGGCGTACCGGCTGCCCAAAACGATGCCGAACCATTTGATCAATTCGTTTGGGATTTGAGCGCCTACAACGAAAGCGCCCAACACGAGTTGGTAGTTGAAGCGGTCGACTCCCTGGGTATGAGCCAGGCCAGTATGGGTGCACCGGTAGACATCACAGTTGTGCATGCGCCTACGGGTGCGCAGGCTGTTCTGGCAAAATATCGCACTCCCATTGCTCTCGGAGCGATCGTATTGGCAGGGGGAATCCTGGTGGTTATTCTATTATCTGGCCGGCTGCGGATCAAGTCCAGGCGCGAGCGATTCGAGACACGGAAGCGCAGCGTCGACCCGGTGACACAGCCGGTAAGCATTCAGCAGGCGGAGCTTCCTTCTAAACGGAGGCAAGCTAAACGTCCAGCCTGGATGCGTGCGGATCGTTTGCAAAACGCCCCGGCCTATCTCACTCGCCTGGGGTCTAACGGCGAGCCTGTGACCGGTCATCCTATCCTGCTAAACGAAAAAGAGCTCACACTGGGCACCGACCCGGTGCAAGCCATGCACGTGCTCGATCATCCCTCACTTGCGGCGCTGCACGCGCGCATCGAGCGCACGGATGGTGGCGATTTCCTGCTGATCGATAATGGTTCAGTGGCCGGAACGTGGGTTAATTATGATCTAATTCCTGAAAATGGCCGTGTCATGAAACATGGGGACGTGGTACACTTCGGCCAATTAATGTATCGTTTTACCTTGAAGAAACCTCTGGCTGATACGGAGCCAAAAATCACTTTTGAGGCGTCTGCTGAATGATTCGCACTGATCGTGCACACCTGAATACCGCTGCCCAGACTCATGCCGGCATGACCGGGAAAAATAACGAAGACCGTTACGCCGTCACATCTTACCAATTGAGTGAGAGCGATGCCACCCCCGTTTTGTTTGCAGTGGTGGCTGATGGCATTGGCGGGCATCTTGCCGGGGAAGTAGCTGCCGAGTTGGCCGTCAATCACATTACCCAGGCCATAGCTGAAAGCGATGTCAAACGCCCCAAGAAAGCTCTTGAAAAAGCCATTCAGGAAGCCAGCGAGTTGATTGCCGATCACGCTTCATCCAACGCTGAACAGCAGGGGATGGGTGCGACCTGTGCCTGTGTCTGGGTAATTGGGGATCAACTTTATACCGCTACAGTTGGAGACTCGCGCATTTACCTGCTGCGTGAGGGGCGTATTCAACAATTGAGCACCGATCACACCTGGGTCCAGGAAGCGCTTGAGAAGAACATCATCACGCCCGAATATGCACAGAATCACCCCAATATTCACGTTATCCGCCGTTATCTGGGTTCGCCTGAACCGCCCGAAGTTGACTTCCGCATGCGCTTGTACGACAGTGAAACAGATGCCCTGGCCGAGGGAAATCAGGGGATGCCTCTTTACCCCGGTGACACTTTGTTGATTTGCAGTGACGGTCTCACCGATCTGGTCTGGAACGATGAAATTGGCGAGATCATTCGTACAAAAGGCAACCTGAAAGCTGCTGCACAAGGGCTGGTAAATACGGCCAACCAGCGCGGCGGGCACGACAATACGACTATTGTGTTGATCACTGTGCCACACGATATGAAGTGGAACCCAGTCAAAAAGACGAATTGGCTGCCATGGATCATCGGCGGGATCCTGGCTTTCCTGCTCCTGGTCGTTTTCGCTTCTGTCCTGGTGATCAACCTGCTGCGTGCCCCCGAGATCGCGACTGCTACCCCAACAGTTGCTGCCACAACTGCATCCACCGCCACTTCCGTTCCCGAAGCAACGCAAACGGCAGCAGTCTCCCCCGTCCCCACAGATACGGTTCCACCGCCAACACAGGAACCAACCTACACCCCCTGGCCGACGAATACGGTCATCCCCCCTGAAACATCTACACCTTAGAAGAACCTTGCATTTGATGTAAGAAACGTGAAGGCACTAAGTCTCGAAGACTCAAAAGGGGAAAAACTTTGTGCCTTTGTGTCATTGTGACTTAGTGGTAAGGGTTTCGAGCACTCTTTACGTTTTCTCGCGATCCAGCCATAGCTCGCGATATTGACGGTTCCAATCGATCAGGAAGCGGAAGGCAATCACTACCCCAACCGCGATGGCAACCCAAAATTCGACACCGCGAAACCCCAACAGCCAAAAGACAGGAGCCATCAGGATGCCTGTGAACACACTGGCGCGGGCTCCGTGCTTCACACTCAACAACAGCGCAATCAATAATCCCAATCCGATGATGCCAGCAAGCCAGTCCGCCGCGAGGACACTTCCGCCGGCACAGGCCAGGCCCATCCCGCCGCGAAAACTGGCAAAGACCGGCCAGCAGTGACCGATCACTGCCGCTCCCGCTGTCAGGGGAATGATCCATACGGCCGGGGCATACGTCAATGCCAGCCAGGTAGGGACGAAACCTTTGGCGATGTCAACGATCAAAACCAGCGCGCCCCAACCAAAGCCTGCCTGCCGGATGGTGTTGGTCGTGGTGGCATGACCGGAACCCGCGTCGCGCACATCCACGCCTTTGACCAGGCGTGTGACCCAGATGGAGGGGGTCATTGAGCCGCTCAGGTAGCCGAGCAGGATGAAGCCCAGTGCAGAAGCGATGAGAGTTGTCATCCGCTTAGTCCCCTTTCTCCTCGTCTTTGCTGGCTTTTCGAAGCTTATCAAATGTGCGATACACCTTGAGCAAAAACGGCCCTAAAAGAAAAACGATGATGACCAGCAGGATAATCAGTTCCGTCCAACCGATAGCGAAGACCGGGCGACAGGCCAGCAGGCTTAGGAATAAAAATAAACCACTCGCAAGTACCCGATGATATGGGATATTTTTCATGCGTTTACGATTTCCTTCACACGCCCAACCTGCCCGCTCTGCAAACGGACCTTGATGCCGTGCGGATGCGAGGATGATTTGGTCAGAATATCTTTGACGATGCCCTCGGTCAGCTTGCCGGTGCGTTGATCACTCTTCAAAACGATTCTAACTTGTAAGCCGGGTTTGATTTCTGAGCGTTTTGTGCCGTTCATGGTTTTCCTTTTAGCGCATGTCACCCTGAGCAACAGCGAAGGGTCTTTTTTGCATGGGGTGGCTCTGTAATATGAGATGCTTCTCGCTGCGTTTCTCAGCATGACATGATTCCAGTTACTTATACCAATCCAAACTCAAATCTTTCCATTCTGGATTTACAGATTCTATCAACGCAATTTTCTTAGCCCTTAACCAGCCTTTGATTTGTTTCTCTCGTGCAAGCGCTGCGTTGACATCGTTTCCTTCTTCAAAATAGACAAGTTTGGTGATGTTGTATTTGCTGGTAAAGCCGGGAACCAGTTTGTGTTTGTGTTCGTACACGCGCCGTTCGAGGTTGTTGGTTACACCAGTATAAAGTGTTCCTGATTTGTTCGTCATGATGTACACATAGTAGCTTTTCATTACTTTCTATTGTGTCACCCTGAACGGAGTGAAGGGTCTCGCGACTGAAAGGAGCGGCATATTTACTTTCCAAGAATTGCTTTGTAGTATGAGATGCTTCGTCGCCGCTACGCAGCTCCTCAGCATGACATGATTTTGGCCTAGGTGTTGTAAGAACTTTTATCTTTACCGATTTACTTCTGCTTCTTTGAAATGCTAGCCACAAAATTTGCAATCAGAAAAAAAGCAAGAATTGATAATGGACCGCTACAGAAAAGACTACGTGGCATATTTCCTGATGCAAGTTCACCAATACTTATGATTAGTGGAAATATTAAGAACACGCTTACTAACAACATTATGGTTAGGTGAAAAGGATCTTTTGTTCGAAGTTTCAATGAAAAAAGTTTTCCGTAGAAAAGACCCTCTTGCCGAGCGGTTTCAGCAGGTGTGTCGACAGGGTCAAAGCCTGTTCTATTGCCCCGAGTTCTGTACCCTGGGGTTCCGGGTAATACCGGTGGTTGGTCATAAGCTGATTGCGGTCGGTGGTTTTTATTTTGTGGCATTAACTCAACAACCCTCTCGCAAACTTCAAAAACGCCTGCACATCATTGAAATTGGTGATCGGCCCCACTGAAATCCTGACGGCGCCGGAAGCCTTGCCATCAATGCACAGACGGAAATCATCAATGGACAGGCGCTCTTCGTGGCCGGGGCCGGTGAAGCAGACATCCAGTTCTACGCGCGAGATGCCCAGCGCGATCTCGCCCGCGCCGGGATTGCAGAAGCAGCCTGTCCGCAGTGAGATGTTGGACTGATTGGCCGCGGACTTGATGTCAAGGTGATCGATGATCTGGCCGTCCTTGTTGTAGCAATTGACCGTTACCGCGCCGCCGCGTCCTTTGGTGTCTGTCGGACCGTAGATTCGGAAGAGCGGCTCGCCGGTACTGTGCTTCATCAGTTTCAAGTGATCGAGCAGCCAACCGGTCAGGCAGCGTACACGCTCGTGGATGACATCGTAGCCGATTGATTCGAGATGCTTCAGTCCGATCTCGATGGCCGGGATATTGAGATAGTCCACCGTGCCGTCTTCGAAGGCGGCCGCACCATCGGCCATGTAGTATTTGTCACCCTGCACAGATGCGACCGTGATGGTCCCGCCCGCAAACCAGGGACGGTGCAGCTTTGCCAGCGCTTCCTTGCGGGCGATCAATGCGCCCAGGCCGGTGGGATAGCCAAACATCTTGTAGAACGAGATGGGGACGAAATCGGGGTGGACTGCGGACAGATTCAACTCACTGGTGGGGACGAAGGCAGCCGCATCGAGGATCACGTCCCAGCCTGCTTCGTGCGCCCGTTCGACCCATTCCAACGGATGCTTGACACTCGAGAAGTTGGATTGCGCGGGATAGGCAAAAAGGTTGTTCTTCCCCTTTTCGGCACGAGACAGGTACTCGTCCAGTTGTGATGCGTCCACGCGCATGTCCGGGAGCGCAACCGGGATGTAGGTCACCTCAGCGCCCCGGGCGGTGGCGAATTCCCGTATCCCATTGACAGAGTTGTGATTGTCAAACGTTAAAAGATAGTGCCCGCCGGGGAAGGGATACGACTCGCCCACCAGCTTGAGCGCGCCGCTGGCGTTGGGCGTGAAGATGCACAGGTATTCTTCGGGGTCGGCGTTGAAGAACTTGAGCACGTATTCGCGCGCGTGCTCCACCAGTTCGGTGGCGGCCAGGGAAGTGGGGTTGGACGAGTGCGGATTGCCAAAGGTATGTTCGGAAAGCACCCTGTGATGTTTGCGGATTTGTGATTCAGCATACAGGCCACCGCCGGTGTAATCAAGGTAAACGTGCTCGGCCAGGTCAAGCCGGGTGTAGTCGGTGGTGCGCAGGTGATCGATGGCTTCGGTTGTCGGGTAGTTGGGGTAAGCTTTCAAAAAACGGATAAGATCGGGTTGGGTATTGGACATGATGGACTCCTCCCTGGATTTTAACCGCAAATTAAATGTTGTAGGGGCGGGTCTGAGACCCGCCCCTACAAAGGATCATTCTTCTTCCTGCTTCTTGAACTGGCTCATGTACAGGTCGTAATAGAAACCCTGCTTCGCCAGCAACTCATCATGCTTCCCACGTTCCACGATCCGGCCCTGGTCAAGAACCAGGATCACATCCGCATTCACGATGGTGGACAAACGGTGGGCGATGACGAAGGCAGTACGCCCTTCGAGCATCTTGTCGAAGGCCTTCTGGATGAGACGCTCGGTGCGGGTATCGACCGAGGAAGTTGCTTCGTCCAAAATCAATATTTTCGGTTCTGACAGTGCTGCCCGTGCAATCGCCAGCAACTGACGCTGTCCCTGCGAGAGACCGGAGCCGCGTTCGCCCAGCACAGTCTCGTACTTTTCGGGCAGGCGTTCGATGAACGAATTGGCGTTGGCCAGCTTGATAGCGGACATGACATCCTCGTCCGACGCATCCGGGCGGCCAAAGCGTACGTTGTTCATGACCGTGTCACTGAACAGGAAAGTGTCCTGTAACACAATCCCAACCTGATTGCGCAAGGATTCCAGCATCACATCACGCACGTCGATGCCGTCGATTTTGACGGAGCCATCGGTCGGGTCCCAGAAGCGCGGGATCAGGTTGATGATGGTGGTCTTACCTGCGCCGGTCGGGCCAACGATAGCAATCGTCTGGCCAGGTTCGGCGGTGAAATTTACATCCTCAAAACAGGCTCATCTTCTTTGTAGGCCGAGGAAACGTGCTCGAATTCCACTTTGCCGACAATATCGGGCATGGCTTTGGCGTTCGGCTCACTCTGCACGCCGGGGACTTCATCCAAAATATTGAAGATACGTTCCGCACCCGCGATGGCATTCTGGATGTTGGTCCACAACACGGAGATCTGTTGAATGGGCTGGTTGAAACGCTGAACGTAAGCCAGGAAGGTGACCACCAGACCGAGCGAAACAACTGTGCCCCACATGGTCTGCCCCTTGAGCAGGAACCAGCCGCCCACGCCGACCACGATGGCCAGCGCCAGATACGACATGGCTTCCAGCGTCGGAGCTAAGGCCGAAGTAAAGGCCACAGCGCGCACGTTGGCGTCGCGGTTGGCCGCGTTGACCAGTTTGAACTGCTCGATATTTTCATCTGCGCGGTTGAAGGCTTGCACTTCACGCACAGCCGAAATGCTTTCTTGTAACTCTGCATTAACCGAACCAATTTCTTTTCGGGCCGTGCGGAAGGCCTTGCGCGCCTGCGTGGAGAAGTACAGCGTCGCCAGGAACATCAGCGGCGCGATTGCCAGCGAAAGCAGCGCAAACGACAGGCTGGTAGTCAGCATGTTGTAGGCGATCCAGACCAGCAGCAGGATGCCGCTGAAGACCTGTACCAGCGCAAACGAAACGGCTTGCTCGATGGCGCTGGTGTCGTTGGTGATGCGGCTCATCAGGTCACCGGCTTCGTTCTCGCTGTAGTATCCGAGCGAGAGCTTATGCAACTGCTTGAAGACGTCCACACGCAGCTCACGCAGTACGTGCTGTCCACTCCAGGACATGGCGAAAAAGGTCATGCCGTTGAGCAACGCGCTGCTGACAAATAACACAACGGTGATGACGATCAGGCGTATCAGTCCAGCCGTGCGTTGCTCGGTTGTAGACGTAGTCGGGTCAGGTGCGGGAAAATCACCAGCCGTGAAAGCTTTGTAGATCAGCTTGTTTGTAGTTGAGAGCGTGGACGGATCGTCCGTAGCCAGCCAACAGTTGGACTGAGATTCGTCGGCTTGGCTGGCAGCCATGGGGGCGAAAGATGCGAATCCACTGTCCGCGCCGATGGGAACCAGGAAGCAGTCGGTCGCTTGCCCGGTCAGACCCGGTGTAGTGACCTGAGTCCAGGTGGAAATGACCACGAAGATAACTGCCAGGATGAGCATGTACCAGAAGCGTCCAAAGTAGGCGCCCAGGCGACCCAGGGTTTCGCCAAGGTTCTTGGGTTTCGCGTTGTCGCTATCGAGCAGGCCGCGCATGCGGCCACCGCCACCGTGCATCATTGGGCACCTCCCTGCGTGTATGTCATTGCGAGGGAGCGTTCCTCAGCGACTGAAGCAATCCCCTTGTCAACGAGGAGACTGCTTCGTCGGCCTTCGGCCTTCTCGCAGTGATACCTCATATTTTTTATTGGTGAAATATTGTTATACATGGTGCGACGCACTTTCTTCTACATGAGACAAAATCTGTGAGTTGTAAATTTCTGCGTAAATCGGTTCTTCTTCCATTAAGTCTTTATGCTTTCCGCTTGCGACCACTTTACCTTTATCGAGCACCAGGATTTTGTCAGCATTAATAACGGTGCTGATACGCTGGGCAATGACGAAGGATGTTCGGCCTTCCATGAGTTTATCGAGCGCTTTTTGGATCTCGGACTTGGTGGCCATATCAACAGATGAGGTGGAGTTGTCGAGAATCAGGATGCGCGGGTTGAGCAGCAGGGCGCGGGCGATGGCCACGCGCTGTTTTTGCCCGCCGCTCAGGGTGGTGCCGCGCTCGCCGACATGCATATCGTAGCCATCGGGGAAGGACAGGATGAAGTCGTGTGCCTGGGCGGCTTTGGCAGCATCTTCGATCTCGGCTTGTGTGGCTTCGGGTTTGCCGAAGGCGATGTTCTCGCGGATGCTGCCGCTGAAGAGCGTGGTTTCTTGCAGTACGATGCCGGTTTGGGCGCGCAGCGATTTAATCTTGACATCGCGCAGGTCGTGGCCGTCGATGGTGATGCGGCCTTCAGTAGGATCGTAGAAGCGTGGGATCAGGTTGATGATGGTGCTTTTGCCGGAACCGGTCGCGCCCAGGAGCGCAATCGTCTCATTGGGAGCAGCCTCGAAGGTCACGTTTTGAAGCACAGGGTTACCTCCGCCGAAGTAGCGGAAGGTCACATCTTCAAATTTGATGGTACCGTTCACGTCTGGCAATTCGATGGCATCCGGTTTATCCACGATCTCGTTGTGGGCGTCCATGAATTTCGAAGATACGGTCTGCTGACGCGGATGCCTGGCTGAACTGGGTGATGATCATACCCATCATCATGATCGGGAAGAACAGGTACATCAGGTAGAGCGAAAATTCCTGCCAGGCGCCCAGCGAGAGCGCGCCCGCGATGATCTGCTTGCCGCCCACGTACAGGATGGCGGCCTGACCCAGGTTGGCGATCATGAAGACCACCGGGAACATGAAGGTGAACAGGCGCGCCAGTTGGATCTGCTGGTTCATGGTGTCATCGGCGGCGAAGTTGAATTTGCTTTGCTGTTCGCTCTCGCGCGTAAAGGCTTTGATAACTTTGATGCCCGCCAGGTTTTCCTGCAAGATGGTGTTCAGGGTTGAAATCTTGATCTGTACCTTGGTGAACATCGGCCTTGCCGCACCCGCAAAGATAACGAACATTACACCCGCCAGCGGCAGGATCGGCATAGCCGTCCAGGCCAGCGGCGCGTTGGTACTGAACAGGATGATGACCGTGCCCGTCAGCAGGATGACCGCGCCCACCAATTGCAGCAGTCCCTGACCGATGAACAGACGCACTTTCTCCACATCGTCGGTGGCGCGAATCATCAATTGGCCGGTCTGGTTTTTGTCGTGATACGAAAAAGACAGGTTCTGGATCTTGGCATACAGGTCGTTGCGCAGGTCGTAGGCTACCGCCTGCGAGTTCTTCTCGGCCCAGTAAGCCTGCAAAAATGCGAAGACGCCGCGCAGCGTGGCGAAGATGACGATAAACACCAGCGCCGTGATGAGCGCCTGTGGCGCATTGGCCACATCCGCTTCTAACTGGACCGCAAGCTGCTCCAGCGTTAGATCGGATGCTTTGCCCGTAGCTTCCAGAATCTTCGGCAGCGCCGCGCTGACAAAGGATTCCGGTATCTGATCGAGCGCGCCGATGATCTGGTTTGCGATAAAGCCGCTTGTCACGGCGTCGATTACGTTGCGGATCATGCGCGGCACAGCCAATTGTGAGAGCGTGGCGATGATCAAAAATAGATAGGGCAGCGCGGCCTGGCGTCCATAATTGCGCAAGTACTGGACAGCGCGCTTCATCCCGCCGCTGCCTTTGCGGCGTTCTCCGCGTTTGCGGGACATGGGTCGTGACATGGATGGTTGCATAAATTCCTTTCGGTGTTCGGAAGTCGGGATTCGTGAATGATTGCCTGTGATACGAATCCCCATACCGGTTTACAAATTACGATTAAGTTTTACTTTCCAATGTTTTGTCCACATCGATCAAACCGAAGGACAGACGAAGCAGGATGTAATCAAGCAGGTTGCCGGTCAGATTGCCAATGCGGATCATGCGCAACGCCAGGTCGATCTGGGAGGTCGTCTCGTCGCCGTAGGTTTCCAGCAGGCGGACACGCGCCTCCTCATCGGGATGCGCATCGGTTTCGGCCCAGTGCTGGGCATAGAATAGCGCCGTCAACTCTTCCTGCGGACAGCAATCCAGCAGGCCGTCGCCCAAATCGCGAATCTCTTCTTCGCTGATACCGTTCAGCAGGGCCTGTTTTGCATGGTAGTAGGAACAGTAGCGGCAGCCATTGACCTGCGTGACCGCCAGGAACAGGCGCTCGCGGAAGGCCGAGTTAAGGCCGCGCATCATCCCGCGAATGTTTTCGCGCTGCGACATAACGGTGCGCATGTCCGTCACGAAATCGCCAAAGTTACGATACAGCCTGCGGTTGAATTTCTTCATTTGCTGGCCTCCACTGCGCGGATCATCAACGTCAGCGCCTCGTTGACCTTGTCCTTTTCGGCTTCGGTCAGGTTCGAATTCCAACTGCTCCACCCAGCGATAGCGTTCTTCGATGCCCTGCTCGATGATCTCCTTACCTTTGGGCGAGAGTGCCACCTTTTTGGCGCGACGGTCATTCGGGTCTTCCGTGCGGACGAGCAAATCCGCCTGCACGAGCTTGTCCACCAATTGGCTGACGGCGGCGGTCGAGATGTCCATTTTTTCGGACAGGTCCGTGATGCCGCAGGATGCCTTGTAATGTGCGTGCATCAGGATCATGAACTGCGGCATCGAAAACCCGCTGGATTTGACAAAGCGCACCCAGCCGCCCATCGAGCGGTGCATAAAGCTGTCCATCCATTGCCGGACGGTTTGGGAGAATTGTGTTGTATCGGTCATAGATCAGCCTTCTCGTTTACATATCGGAGGGGCGACCCGCCTGGCAGGGGCAAAGATCTTCGTCAATCTTGAAGGGTCGCCCCTACTGCTAAATCACAAAATATCAAAATACACTAAATAGTGTCGCAGCCAAAAAGACGATGATGAAACCCAGGATCATCAAACCCAAAACAGTTGAGTAGTTCTTTGGCTCTATCTGTGATTCCCTATCCATTTTGCGGATCAGGGGAAACAGCCGCCAGTAGAAAGACAGGATAGAAGCTACCAAGGCCACAGTTGTCAATAACAGGATGTTCTCGTTTCCGGAATACAGGATGACGATCAGCAGGAAGATGAAGATAAGTTTTGTCCCGGCAACCCAGTTGACCAGATATTTGACAAAGTCATGGATGTCGGGATACTGCTTCGAACCTTCCCAGGCCTTGAAAACGCCAACCCCATTGGCATATTTTGATCCTGGGAAGAAGTAAAGCGTTGCTACGTTGGCGGTCTCCATGATGAGAAATCCGATAATAACAATGGTGAGTATGTTCATTGTTGCTTCCTCAATTTGTGATTGTGACTGCTTTACGCACCAAAGCGTTTTGTTCCAATTCTTTCAGGATCAGGTCTGCAACATCAGCACGGGCAATTTTGGATGTGTTTGCAAGAATATTCTCTCCAACCTCGTAGACGCCTGTTCGCGGTTCATCAGTCAAGCCGCTGGGACGGATGATCGTCCAATCCAATCCGCTTTCATTTACAGCAGCTTCCTGCGCTTCGTGATCTTCGCGGCTGCTCTTGAGCAGAGTGGCATAGAAGAACTTGTTGACCAGAGACAGCGTATTCCAGCTTTCTCCTGTTCCCATTGCGGTAACAACCAGCAAACGCTTGCTGCCGTGTTCTTTCATTGCCTGAATAATATTGGCTGTTCCCGTAGCACGGACAGTTGTTTTCTTCAGGTCACTTGAACCTAAAGCGCATACAACCGCATCTTGACCCTGCACTACCTCAGCAACACTTGCAGGGTCAAAAACATCTCCGGTAACTACGTTCAATTGATTATGCTCAATAGATAAACGAGAAGGGTCTCGTACAAAGGCAGTGACCTGGTGTCCTTTTTCAAGAGCCTGCTTTACTAATTCAATGCCTGTATTACCCGTTGCGCCAAAAATTGCTAGTTTCATTTTATTGTGCCATCGCAAAGAACATCGGGCTGAAGTAGGGGATCAACCAGATGACCCACACCACCACACTGAACTTGTGAAAATTGTTGATCATCTTTTCATCTTTTCTAACTAGAACGATCGTAGCCCAAACCGCATGGACGAGCATTAGCAAGATGGCAATAACACCGGTCACGCCATGAATGTCAAATGTCAATCCGCCCGCCATATCGAGCATCATGCCGGTGCCCCAGGTGTCGAAAACCAATCCCAGCCAGAAGAAGGCCAGGTGCCAGGGTTTAAGTACCCCCGAAAAGCGTTCGCTCCATACACCGATGGAATAGAAGAGCAGCGCGGATGTGATTATGATGAAAGAACCGGACATTGAAAACTCCTTGTGGTTTGATGATTGCCTACACTCGTACAACTTGTGTGGGTACGTAGTTAAGGGGGCTTTTTAGTTAAGCGCCCTTAACTATATTCAAAACAGGAGCTTTGTCAAGCATTCCCCCGTTAGAATTGTGTTAGAGATTCAGAAGACCAAGTGACCGATGGCATGAAACCAAAATGGTTTCTTAAGTTCCATTTATGTTAGACTGGTCACACCCAAAAAAAGCCGCCTTCTACAGAAAAAGGAGCGAAAATGCTGCCACCGAATGGTTTGAGCAATCTTCCAATGATTGACGATAAGATCGTCACGATCGAACGCTTTTTGTTGGATACCCAGCCTGAAAGCGCAACAGGGGAACTAACCGCTATTTTCTATGATCTGGCAGTGGCAGGGAAGATTATCGGTGCCCAAACACGGCGGGCAGGCTTGCTGGATATGCTCGGCCTGGCAGGGAAGATCAATGTGCAGGGAGAATCTCAGCAAAAGCTCGACCTTCTCGCTGATGAGATTATCGTTCGGCTTAATGACCATACCGGCAGGTTAGCAGCGATGGTGACCGAAGAGCGCAAGGATTGGGTGCGCATCCCTGAAAAATATCAAAAAGGTTCTTATATACTGGTCTATGATCCACTGGATGGCTCATCCAATATAGATACGAATATCAGCATCGGGACGATCTTCGGCATCTACCGTGTTTTGGATAGAGATAACCCCGGGCGTTTGGAAGACTGTCTCCAACCTGGCAGGAATTTGGTTGCTGCTGGATATATCTTCTACGGCACCAGCACTATGTTGGTCTACAGTGCCGGAAAAGGGGTACACAGTTTCACGTTGGAGCCTTCGATGGGCGAGTTTTTGCTCTCGAAGGAGAATATCCGCATCCCTGAAACGCCTGCCTATTACAGCTTCAACCATTCTGCTGGCAAAACCTGGTGTGATGGGATGGATCAATACGTTAGCTGGCTCAGGGATTCTTACGAGCCAGCTTTGTCTTATCGCTATATAGGCTCTATGGTGGCTGATTTCCATCGAAACCTGCTTCATGGCGGCGTGTTTGCCTATCCCGCAACACCTTCTAAACCCAATGGGAAGATTTGTCTTTTGTACGAAGCTGCACCTTTAGCCTTCCTCGCTGAACAGGCTGGTGGGTATGGTTCTGATGGCAAACAACGAATTTTGGATATCACTCCCACAGATATTCATCAGCGCACACCTGTCTTCATCGGTAACCGGGATTTGGTTGAAAAGGCTGAAGAGCTTTTGAAGGATTGTTAGCTTTCCCCACAGCAATCTTCGAGAGCACCGAAAGTACTGTAATCAGTGCCCTGTTCTATTGGATGGAACGGGGCTTTGTGTTTAGAAGTTTTCTTTTCATCACTTTAGTTTTTGCATTGATGGAAACAAAACAAGATTGATCCCAGCCAAGATTATGCAACCTATACCGGAGATTATGGCTGCATTCGGTGCCCCAATCTGATCACCTAAAAAGCCCATCATCAATGATCCAAGAGGATAGAAACCGCCTAGCGCCCAGGTATAAGTACTTAGTACCCGGCCGCGCAATTCATCAGGAACGATAGTTTGGATAAGGGTGTTGGTCAAAACAAGTTGTGTGATGAGCGAATATCCCAATACTGCCATGAAGGCCATGCTAATCAAGGGAATACGAGTCAACGCCAGTCCGATGATGCCTAGTCCAAGCGGCAGACGGCTGAATAAAAGCAATTTGCCTTTATGAAATCGATCTCCCAAAAAGATCAAAAGAAATGAACCAATCAGAGCACCACCCCCTTGCCAGGACAACAGTTTACCAAATCCATCCGCCCCAATCTTGAGTATGTCTTTTGCAAAAACGGGCACCAGGGTAAGGGAACCAAAGCCCACCATGCTGATGGCCGCAACCATTACTACCAGGCCAAGAATGTCTCTTTCGGAGAAGATATATCGAAAACCCGCTTTCATTCTCTCCAGGGGTTTGGCTCGTGCCACTGCCACCAACGGTGGAGAGAGTTTCATCAACAGCAAACTAAGGACAACCGCTAAGTACGAAATCCCGTTGATAGCAAAGGCAGGGGCTTCTCCGAGGACGCTACGATCGCTCCTCCAATCGCCGGGCCGACAATGCGGGCGATGTTGAAGAGCGCAGCGTTGAGGCCGACAGCATTCATCACATCGCGTTTTTCGCCATCCACCATCTCGACAACAAAGGCCTGGCGAGCAGGCATATCCAGTGCAGTGCCCAAACCCAGCAGAAAAGAGAGCAGCAAGATATGCCAATATTGCACGATCTCCAGCCAGGTGAACGCGGCCAGAATGATGGCTAACCCTGTGAACCATACCTGGGTAAAAATCAACAGCTTTCTGCGGGGGAATTGATCTGTGACCACACCCATGAACAACGAGAACAAAAGCACAGGCAAAAAATTGATGAAGGTTACCATTCCCAGGCTGGTTTGCGAGCCAGTGATGCGATAGACCAGCCACTGTAGGGCGGTGGTCTGCATCCATACGCCGACGATGGAAACAAGCTGCCCCCAGAAATAAAGTCGGAAATTGCGGTGACGCATTGCGCTGAAGGTTTTTGACCAATTCAGCGATAATGAAAAGTTGGTCATTTAATCAGAACTCCCGGGGTGTCACCCCTCATTTGGATTGGGAAAGCGAAAAAACTAGATGAGGCAATCTACATTAAAGTTTTGCAGATACGAATTTTACCCCTGTATAAAAAAAATATTCCTAATAAACTTGTTCGGGCTTGGGAAATTCCAGCCTAGAAAATGTTATTGCTACCATTGTTCAACTTCTTCTGGCACACGTAAAATGCGATGCTCTCCCGTCTGCGGATCTGTATATCCGTAACGCACTTCTGCCTCGACCTGATAGCCCTTCTCCATCGCCCATCGCATCAGGTCCCGCAACTGGCGGAAACTATGCTGAAAAGCCCCGCCATCTTTGTAACCGTAACGATAATTGAAGTATTGCGGATTTTCTTTTTCTACATATTCCAGCATCGAATGGGCTGCCATGTAAATCTCTTTAGCGGGCGGTTTTCGGTCGAGTTCTTTGAGTACCTGCACCGGGATGAAGATATAGTCTCGGATGGAATCGATCAGGTTCGGGCGGTGTGCGAAGCGGCTGATCCATGAACCATCGGCCAGTACCAATTCAGGGGGAATGGAAACCGATTTTCCATCCGAATCAAATAACTTGACATCCAGTGAGAACACTTCGTTTTCAGGGCGACTTTCTTTCCGTTTCCTTTCTTCTTCGGGAACTAACGCCCAAACCGCGTCCATGATCTCGTCCGCGGCCTGCTGCAGCGATTTTTGCTTCCCGTCCCCTTCAGCCTGGCGGGAGGCAACACATCCCCCACATTCATTTCGAAAGATGGGCGTTTCAAGCGGAAGACCTCCGCCATTTTCCCGCGCGTATCCCCAAAGCCAATCGGCAAGACCGACGACCCCGTCATATAGCTTAACCAGGCTGCCCCGGTTTGCGCTTTTTGCACCCCCGGCTCCCAAAAACCGCCTTCGGGGAATAACCCCAACATGCCGCCCTGACGCAAGACATCGATGGCTATCTTCATCGTCTTTGTGCTGGTGTAGCCTCGATAAACAGGAATCAAGCCATACAGATTGATAACCGTCCCCATCCAGCCGTTCCAGGGCATTTCCATGGCCCCCATGAACTCCAGCGCTCTGGGTGAATATGCCCCCATCAGCACAGTTTCCATCGCGCCGGTATGGTTTCCTACCACGATCAAAGGGCTATTTTTGGGGAATTTCTCCAGACCTGAAATACTGGTTCGAGAAAGCAGTGGAAATAAGCCGCGTTTCAGATAACGAAATGCGCTACGAATAACTACCCTGCGGGGATATTTGATCGAATAAGTCATAAAGTATTGTACTTCTATTCGCTCGTAAAAATATTTACTGATTTTTTGTTTTGCTCGCAGAGATTGAACGGCTGGTTGATGCTAAAATGAGGGTGGGCAAAGGAGCATAAACTATGACAGACAAAAATATGTATGATGCGATTATGGTTGGGGGCGGTGTGATGGGCTGCGCCACAGCCTATTATTTGTTAAAAAATGACCCGCAAATAAAAGTAGCGATCATTGAAAAAGATCCCACCTACGAGTTCAATTCATCCGTTTTGTCAGACGCAAACATTCGTTTGCAGTTCAACATCAAGGAAAATATTCAGATTTCGCAGTATGGCCTTGATGTGCTGGAAACCTTTGCCGTGGATATGGCAGTTGACGGCCCGGGGCCGGACGTCGCTTTTCGGCAGGAGGGCAACTTGTTCCTGGCGGATGAAGCGGGCAAAGAAGGGTCATTGAAAGGCCTGGAAACTCAGCAAAGTTTGGGTTGCCCGGTCGAATGGCTGGATCCGTCACAGGTCAAAGAACGCTTTCCACTTTATGAAGTCGTCGATCAACTGGCTGGCGGCGTTTTCGGCTCCAAAGATGGCACGATGGACCCCAATGCCGTCCTGATGGGCTATAAAAATAAAGCGGTGGATCTTCGAGCTGACTATATCGTTAATGAAGTGCTTGAGATTATGCAAACGGACGGGCAGGTGAGCGGCGTGCGTCTGGCTTCTGGAGATGAATTGACGGCCAAGTACGTGGTCAACAGTGCGGGTGCCTGGGGACAGAAGATGGCCCGCACGTTGGGGATCGAGCTGCCGGTTGACCCGGTCAAGCGCCATGTATTTGTTTTGGAAACGAACGCCAAACCCGGTGAGGTGGCTTACCCACTGACGGTTTTCCCCTCCGGGCTGTATTTGGTTCATGAACATGCCAATATCTTTATGGCAGGCAAGTCGTTTGATGACGACCCGGTTGGCATTAATTTTGACTTCAACCGCCAACTGTTCATCGACCGGTTGTGGCCTGAACTGGTCGAGTTCATCCCGGCCTTTGATAGGCTCAAGATCACCCACGGCTGGGCCGGGCTGTATGCTGTCAACACCTTCGACGGTAATGCCATTCTGGGAGAGTGGCCGGGGTTGAAGGGCTTTATGCTGGCGAACGGCTTCTCAGGGCACGGGTTCCAGCAATGCCACGCCGTTGGGCGTTATCTGGCCGAATTGATCCTGGGACAGACCCTCTCACTAGATCTCTCGATCTTCTCTCCCCAGCGCATCTTGGATAACAAGCCGGTCTTTGAAAGCGCGCATAAGTTGGTTTAGGGCTTTTAGACAAATATATTGGACAACGCATCATTGAAATCGTTGATGCGACTGCTCGGTTGAAAAATCACTCAAGAACCGTTTCCCACTTTTGCGGTTCGTCTATTTCTATCCGTTCTGTGCCGTCCAATCCATCCCAGTATTGACGGTTCCAGATTTCATCACCACCAGCTTCACATTCGGCGTAGACAAATTGATCGGGGGTGGTATCGGGCAGCAGGCAGACCGGGGCGCGGTAGGCAGTTGGATACCCGGGAGGCAGCGGGAAGGTTCCGGTGAGGGCGTTGGGGTTGCCGGGGGTGGGGAAGCAGGGTTTGTTCCAGTATCCCAACCGGTCCGGTATCCGACACCAGGATTGGTCCGGGTAGCGCACAACGCCATAGGTGTAGGCGTCCACAACTGTGGAACTGCCCCTGAGCAAGCGCACAGTGTCACCCGCATCGCTGAGCAGGATGCCAGTTTCGGAAGCGTAGAAGACAACGCGCTCTCCAGGCTTGAGCGTGATATCGGGCAGCGTGTAGGGGGACGAGCCCAGGTTCTGCTCGTCATCCACTCTGTAATCACTCAAATCCACATCGATTTGACCCGCGTTGATGATTTCGATGAATTCATCGAAGACATCCACCAGGCCATCGCCATTGAAATCGTGGCCGGGGCGCGGGAGGAATTCGCTGATTCCCAGAATGGGTGGCAGATCGGAGCCGCCGCTCGTAGAGCCGCTGGAGCCGTTGAAGCTTCCTCCTCCCGATCTAGGTGTGACTGTTGGAGCAACATTGATTGGCGCGTTGCGATCTTCCAGGAGTGCCGTTGATTTCAGTTCCAGAGGCATCTTTGGCCCTGGTTCCGGTATCTTTGCTGGCATCATATGTAACCCAGACAAAGTCACTGTCGGTACTCGATCAGGCTGCGCTGCATACTGGAGGAAGTGGATGAAATGCCTGCCGGCCATGCACCACCATTCTATTCGCTGTATCTACAATATAATCATTTGGTATCGTACAGACGTAATATTTCGCCACTATTGGAAAGCGAGCCAGAATAAATCATGTCTGCTGTGCATATCTGTACGTGTCATCGTCCAGTTCGTTCTAAAAGGAAGTAATCTCCCGCCAGAATAGTCCCACTTAGAGCGATGCTGGGACTGCCATCTGCGGCCTTGAGTATCCATCCATCCAGGGAAATAGTTTGTGAGCCCGGATTATAAAGTTCGATCCATTCGTCGTTGGATAGATGCTTGTGTGCCTGCCCAGGCGACTTCGTTGATAACGACAGTAAGGGTGCGGAACGCCCGTAGGTGTGGGCGGAATGGGCGTAGGCGTAACACGCAAAGCCCCAGTTTGCTGTGCCCGGTGTGCCACAGAACCAGTTACCCTGACGCATCCAGCATTTGTTCATAACGCCGGTTCATTTGTAAACCATGCAAGTGATCGCATCCGGCAATGACACTCCATGCGTTCCATGCTGCGTATCGTGGTGAACTGGCCGCCTGCCGGCCATGCGCCGCCATCGGAATTGGCAGTATCAACGATTGCTGCCGTCCGGGGCGCAGCAGGTACAGCATTTCCCCAGTATTTGCAAGGAATCCGAAGCATAAATTTGATCGGCGCTCATAGTCACAAACTGCATCGTCATCGCGCTCTAAAAGAAAATACCCGTCACCAGGTAATTGTCCCACTTAGAGCAATGTCGGGGTTGCCATCTTCGGCCACCTAACGCCAGTCTGTCCAAACCGATATTGACAGACGCTCCGGGATTATACAACTCAATCCATTCATCATCGGAAGATGTTGGTGCCCAACCAGGCCACTTCGCTAATAACCACGGCATCATCGGTGCCACATATTTTCGATAGTATGATTGTGTGGTTGTTATTGGAGTGACATATTCACCGAGATCTGACATTTCCAGCATCATTTCCGTCCTGACGCTGTACCGTTCATAGTCGGAACATACACATTGAGTTTGTTGTCGAGGTGCGATAAAACTGAGCTCCAAATTGAGCGTTAAGTTGAGATGTTTTGTAATCGTAAGCCAGACCCAATGCAATTGGAGTTAACAACGTATCATGTCCAGTATTGAACAATTCAAGCTATCGGTCCTGCAGTCTGTAAACTACCTGTGACTAAAATTAAATTATGAAGTTACATCGCCTGTTGTAGTCGTACATTTGTAATTCAAGATAATACGTCTCCAGCTAGGTATTGATATCGCATCTGGAATAACTTACGTCGATTGGTTGTCTCTAGAATCCGAAATATTTGACCCATAAAAAAAGCTGACCCTGTCAATATCAATATCGGTACTAGTTGTAGGATTGTAGAAGTTCAGTAATTCGTCATTCCCGCACTAGAATCTCGCGTTCCGCAATCCGCGATCACGGACACATATTCAGCGCACCTGCTGCCTCGGCGCCGCGCGTGCGGACAGGCCTGCCCCGCCCAGCATCCCCACCCCCAGGATGGACAGTAACAACAGACCGGTCAGCCAGCGAAAGATGGGTTTGTGTGTTCGCATATCAGCAGCGTATCTCAAAAGAAAATACCGTCGAGGCCGAGTTTATCACACCTCGATGGATTCAGCCCGCGCCTAAGGAACGCTTCAACTGTCAGGAAATATCTGGATCTTCCGGTGCTGCGGCCTCCGCTACAGGTGTCTCTGGTTCTGGTATGCGATATTCGACCACCATTTTGATGGCCGTACGCACCTTGTCTTCGATTTCCACATCCACGAACTCGGGCACGCAACAGATCTCAATGCCGTCATTTCGCAGATACCCAGTTGCCAGCACCAGCGCCTTGACAGCCTGATTGACAGCGCCAGCGCCAATTGCCTGTACGTCCGCCCGTTTATGCTCGCGGATAACCCCCGCGATTGCCCCGGCAACTGCCGATGTACGGGAGTTGGCAGAAACTTTGATCAACTCCATTGTAAGCCTCCCAGCCTGGTTCAAAGAAGGGGCACAGTGTTTCTATAGAAATTGTACAAGATTTACAGGGAGATTTCAAGCACTATATGTTATTCGTTTCAGGTGTGGAGAAAGTTTGGCTTCTTGTCGTTTGGGGAAGCTTATTTTGCCTTTCCATATTTGGGGGCTTGAAGATACTTTCACCCAGATATGGGGGTATCGCTTTTTAGGATCCCTCGAACAAGTGAGCGAGTTCTCCACAGTTGAGCTCGAGTTATCCACAGTTTTCGGCGAGTTATCCACAGTTTCGCATCAGACTCCGGTCAATTCTGCTACCATTTCACCCCCTATATCTGGCCCTTTAGTACTATCCCGTTAAAGGGTTGTCGAAGTTTCCAGACCATTGGCCTCGGCGATTTCGTCCAGCAGGATATCGATTTCGTCCAGGTAATGATCGAGTCCCTCTACGCGTTCGGCAAAGCTTTCGCCCGCAAGCCCCAATGTCTCGCGAGCGGCACTGCCAGGAACTGATTTCTTCCTCTGGCAGGGCGACAGCGGCATGCGTCCATGTGTTGAGCAACGGCCAGAGCATCACGGTCGGGTCATCTCCGCCCAGCATGGCCTCGAAGCATTTCTTGTAGTAATTCAAACTGGCGGTATGGATGCGCGGCATCCGCCTTGCCTGTTTCGAAGGCGGCTTTGAACATGGACTCCCATTCTGGCAGCCAACTTTCCAACGTGGACGCATCCAATCCGGTGGCTCCCAGCAACCCCAACAAACCAACGCTCAAGCCCGGACGCTCAGCCTGCTCCGCCAGCGCCGGGAATAGCAGCAGCAGACGGCGCTCCGGCAGCGGCGGTCCGTGCAACTCGGCGATGACGTTGACTGCATGGTACAGGGATTTGAGATATTTCCTGACATCTTTTGGCCCGGCTTCTTCGCCGATATCCATCAGGTCGAACCAGATCTTGCGGCCATGGTCGAGCAGCTTGCGGCAGCGTTGCAGCACCAGCGCCGGTTCATGGAACTCAAACCCCGCGCGCACGGCGGCCTGCGTGAACTCGAAGAAATGCTGGCTTTCGTGCAGCAGCATCGGGTCGTAGATTTCGTATCCCAGCCAGGGGTTGACGCGCAGTTCACGCGGCGGATCATATTCGCTTTGGCGTGGAAGGAAATATCCAGGTGGAAATCGGGCGTCAGCGCCACGATCTCGCGCGACATGGGCGGTTTGTTGGCCGTGACCAGCACCAGATCGATATCGGTCACGCCACCGAGGAAGGGTTCCTCGGTCAGCAGGGAGCCGGTCAGGTAGGCGGCGATGATGTTCTTATCGTTGTAGGCCCGCTCCTGGGCGGTCTCTTTGGCAATGCGGATGAGCGATTCTCGCGTAACGCGCATAGTTACTCCCTCATCTCGATCCTGACAGGTTTCCAAAACCTGTAAGGTCTCAGGTAATAGGTAACCCCGGTTGATACGGGGGCAGGCCCAGGCTTTGTTTGATGCGGTTCTCCACCAGGGTCAGATGTTCCGGGGTTTGGATGATGTTCAAGGGGTTGGTGTCAATTTTCAAGACCGGCACACTGTCGTATGGTTTGGAGAAGAAGTCCTCGTAGGCATGGTTCAATTCGTCGATATAGCTGCGTTCCATCTGTCGCTCGTAGGTACGGTCGCGGAAGGCGATACGCTGCATGAGCACGTCGGTGCTGGCCTGCAGGTAGACGAGCAAATCCGGCTTGGGAATTTTTTCCCCCAGCGCCTCGTGCACCTTGTGATACATTTCCAGTTCGTCGCCTTCCAGGTTGATGCCTGCGAACAGGGCATCTTTGGCGAAGGTGTAATCGGCCAGCAAGCTCTTGCCGTTGGCGAGCATTTCCGGCACAGTGCTGTGTTGTTGACGGTAGCGGCTGAGCAGGAAGAATATCTGCGTTTGGAAGGCGTACCGGGCGCGGTCGCCATAAAAATCGGAGAGAAACGGATTCTCCTCGAAAATTTCGAGCAGCAGTTCGGCATCAAAACGGGATTGCAACAAGCGGGCCAGGGTGGTCTTGCCTACGCCGATCACCCCTTCAATGGCAATGTACATGGACAGGCTCCGGTTGGTGAGTGTTGATTAAGGATACCATAAAACCCCTTCTCAAATTTTTCATTTCACCACGAAGATCACTGAAAGCGCAGGGATTTGTAAAATTTTATATGTCACTGCGAGGAGGCCACAGGCCGACGTGGCAGTCTCAGGTAACATTAGAAACAAAAAGACTATATGAGAGCTGAGATTGCCACACCCCTCTGGGGTTCGCAATGACACATACGACGCTGGGTGAGGGGAGTATAATTTCCACATGCCTCGAATTTGGATCGTTCCAAAAGTGAGCACCGGCGGGATGGCCTCCTTCCGCTTGAAATTTGAAGATGGATTGCGGGCGCGCGGGATCGAAGTGACTCACAAACCCAACGACAAGACTGATGCAATCCTGGTCATTGGCGGAACCCGTCGCCTGCTCCCGCTATGGTGGGCCAGGCTGCGCAGAAAGCGCATTGTCCAGCGCCTGGACGGAGTCAACTGGGTGCAGCGTGTGCGCTGGAGCGGACTACGCTACACCCTTCGTGCGGAGTACGGTAATCGGCTGCTAGCTTACATCCGGGATCACGTAGCGAACCGGGTTGTCTACCAGAGCGAGTTCATCCGCGGCTGGTGGGAGGATTGGTATGGCGAGGCGCGCGCGCCAGGACATGTCATATTGAATGGGGTGGATTTAGACAGCTATACCCCGTTACCATATGGTGAGGTTCCAGGCTTCCCGCCGTATCGTCTGCTAGTCGTTGAAGGCAGCCTGGCCGGTGGACTGGACACTGGTCTCAAGGCTGCCGTGCGTTTGGCTGAATCCCTGTCGAAGCAATTCACCGTTGAACTCAACATCGCCGGGAAAGTGGATGAGCATGCAAAGGCCCGCCTGAGAAAAGGAAACAAAAGATTGGTTAATTTCTTGGGCATGGTCCCTCGCGAGCAAATTCCTGAACTGATGCGTTCCTCGCATCTGCTCTTTTCGGCTGAGATCAATCCGCCCTGCCCGAATTCGGTCATCGAGGCGCTGGCCTGTGGATTGCCTGTGGTCGGGTTTGATACTGGTTCATTGTACGAACTTCTCGGAGAGGGTGCCGGGCGAATTGTGCCATATGGCGGCGACCCCTGGAAGTTGGAGCCGCCAGATGTGCCTGCATTGACAAGTGCTGCTGCTGAAGTTCTGGTAGGGCAGGAGAGTTTCCGGTCCGCGGCGCGGGCGCGTGCTGAAGAGCTGTTGGGTGTGGATAAGATGGTAGATGAATATTTGAAAATTTTATTGGGTGACTAACCACTAAGACACGAAGTCACAGAGACACAATTTTGCCACGAATGAACACGAATTTCACAAATTTTTTCTTTTCGTGCTAATTCGAGTAATTCGTGGCAAAGAAACTCTATTCTAATCAGGAGAAAATATGGACGAAGAAATCAAAGCATTTTTGCTACAACATTTGCAAACCATTCAAAAGAACGATGTGGACGCCTACTATGAAACCACCGCCGAAGACCTGACGCTCTACGAGTGGTGGGTTACCCCGCATCGCCTGGACGGGCTGCCTTTCCATAAATTCATGATGAACGCAAATTCCGAGCGTGGTACTGTCTTTGGCGCCGAAAACAAAGGCCTTCGGGCAGCCTCGCGCTTTGACCTTGCCAACCTGCACATCCAGCGTTACGGCGATACTGCCATCGCCAGCTACACCATGATGGTCAGCACGGCATTGCCTGAGGGTGTGAAGGTTGCCTCGCACAACGAAAGCCGCGTGATGGTCAAGATCAACGGAAAATGGAAAGTTGTACATTGCCATAAGTCACCAGCCTGGCAGGCGCCACACGTTGATCCCAACGCTTCCTAAATGAGCAAAACGTTCCCCGGCCGTCTCGGCCTGCAGCAGCGCGTGCTGCCATCCTATCGCGTGCCATTCTTCGACATGCTGGCTTCGGCCTGCGAGGGTGGCATGAGTCTGTTTGCTGGTCAGGCGCGCGCGGTGGAAAGCATCGCCAGCGGGGAACTTCAAATCGCGGAGTATGCTCCAGCCCGGAACATTCACCTGCTTAACGGTTCGCTTTATTTCTGCTACCAGCGCGAGTTGTTGGATTGGCTCTCGGATTGGAATCCTGACGCGCTGATCGTGGAGGCCAATCCGCGTTATCTCTCCACGCCCGGGGCCATCAAATGGATGCGATCACGCAGACGCCCGGTCATTGGGTGGGGATTGGGCGCTCCGCCCCTTTCCGGACCTTTGGCTCGCTTCCGTCAAAATGGCTGGACTCGTTTCATCAGTCGATTCGACGCTCTCATCGCCTACAGTCAGCGCGGCGCGGACGAGTATGCTGCTCTGGGTTTTCCACAGGAAAAAATCTTCGTGGCGCATAATGCCGTTGCGCCAGCGCCTACGGTAAAGCCAGACGATAGACCACAGACGACAGACCGCCTGAGTATCCTTTTTGTTGGCCGCTTGCAAGCGCGCAAGAGAGTAGATTCGCTCCTGCGTGCCTGCGCAGAAATGCCAGCCTACACCACGTCTCGTGATCGTTGGAGATGGGCCGGAGCGAGAAAACTTGGAAATTTTGGCGAAGCAGGTTTACCCGTCCGCGGAGTTTATCGGGGCCAAGCATGGGGACGAGCTAAAACCCTATTTCGCGGAAGCAGACTTGTTCGTCCTGCCTGGAACCGGGGGGTTGGCTGTGCAGGAGGCGATGAGTCACGGGCTGCCGGTCATCGTGGCAAAAGGGGATGGTACGCAGGATGATCTGGTCCGCGCGGGGAACGGCTGGCAGATCCCGCCGGGGGATTATCAGGCGCTTGTATCCACGATGAAAGATGCGCTTTCAGATGTTCCGCGTTTGCGAAAGATGGGGGCGGAGTCGTACAGGATCGTCTCGCAGGAGATCAACCTGGAGAAGATGGTTGAAGCGTTCGTGATGGCTTTGAACTCAGTCTCTTAGGGAGAGTCTGTTTTTTACCACTAAGGCACCAAGCCTCAAAGACTCAAAAAGAAAAATTTGTGACTTTGCGTCTTAGTGGTTTGGTGGTAAGGCTTTCACTCTCTTAGCTGTTTCAGTAACTGCCCCACGGCATTCCCTAACATCACCGTATCAACCCCAGCGACAATAAATTTAAAACCCTGCTCAATATACGGACGGACAGCATCTGCGTTCAGGCCAAAGATGCCGATCGGCATGTTGGCATTTTTGCAGACAGCGGCCACATGCTGAATAGCAGCCTGCACGTCGGGATGATCGATCTGGCCCGGCAGGCCCATGCTCGCGGACAGGTCATACGGGCCAACCAGCACGGCATCCAGCCCCTCAACCTGGACGATGTCTTCGATGTTTTTCACAGCTTCGGCAGTTCAGCCTGGACGGAGAGCAGGATATTCTCGTTGGCCGTTTCAAGATATTCCCCCACCTTGAGCCCATAGCCCTGGGCGCGACCGAAACCTAATCCGCGTGAGCCTTCGGGATAGTAACGCCCCCAGCGCTACAAGCTGCTCGACTTGCTCGGCAGTATTAACCTGCGGAACGAGCAACCCTGCAGCGCCTGCATCCAGCGTTTTCTTGACCACGATCTCATCCAGCAACGGGATGCGCACAACGCACGGCGTGGAATCACCAACGGCCTGGAAGAGGGCTTTCAGATTACCCGGGTCGAGCGTGCTGTGTTCGGCGTCGATGAAGATCCAGTCGAAGCCGATGCCGGATAGTATCTCGGCTACGTCAGGGGAGTTCAGGCTGAGGATGGTACCCAGTACGAGGTCTCCGTGTTGAAGTCTTTTTCGGAGGTTGGATGGCATATGATTCTCCTGGAGATAGTAGGGGCGACCCGCCTGGCCAAAACAAAGCTTTCACCGATCTTGAAGGGTCGCCCCTACGCTACTCCAAAGATTGGCTTTTTCAAATAACTTAGATGGCTTGTTGGGCAGTTTCCACATCAGCCATAGAATGATCAACGGCGCGAATAGCCGCCCATACGACCAGGGAAAGAAATCGAAAGTAGGCAGCAGAAATTCGAAGAAATAGGCGAAACCGAAGAGTGTCCAAGCGGAAGGGGAATCCAACTTCTTGAGCAGCAGCAAAAATGATAAGCCTACAAAAATCCCATGATGTTCCCAGACGATGGGGGAGCCCATCAGCATCAGGATGAGCAGGGAGGGGATGGCGTTGTAGAGGCGCGTACCTTCTTCCCCGGAGAAAAAGGTTTCGCGCTGAATATTCCTGCGCATGACCAGGATGGCCGCGACGAACAGCAATGCCCTGGCGATGTTGGTCCCAATGTCGACGAAGGATGGAGATAAATTCAGGACTTCGGCCAGCGCCATCAACAATCCCTCGAAGGAGTTTTCGCGGAAGCTGAGCGCATGCCCGGATGCCAGCCCAATTGTGTTCTGGACGAAATCCAGATATGGGCTGAACCCATGTGTAAGGATCGGAACCGCTCCCACCACCAAAAAGGACAGGGCGGCCCAGGCCAGCCAGCGCCAGTTCCATTCGAGCAGGAAGGCCAGCACCAGTACCGCCGGGGAAGCCTTGAGATGCACTGCGATTGCCATTGTCAGCGCGGAGAGGGCCGGGAAGCGGCGATACAGCAGCAGCCCCAGAAAGACCGCGTTCAGCACATGCAGGTTGACCTGCATGTAAACCATCGTCCGCAGGATGGGGGTGTTGACGAGCATGAAAACGGTCGTCACCAGCGCGGCGAGATTGGTAGAGAAACCATAAAGTTTGAGAGTGTGTAACAGTAAAAAGTAAAAAGCGAAAAGGGAAAGCAGGTTGAGCAGCCAGATGGTGTTGAAGATGCCTCCCTCGCCAAGTGGAACCAGCCAGGAGAGGAACGTGGCCCACAGCGGCGGGTAAAAATACTCGTTTGGCAGCGGGTTTCCCGCCGCAAGCTTGAACGCGGCATCAATGTAGAATGCCACATCGCCGTAATTGAGGCGCTCGCGCAGGATGTTGAGATAGACCAGCGCCACCAGGAAAAAGCCCGCCCAGATCAGCGCGTTTTTGGTGTTTATTTGTTTGGTGGAAAGCAGATACAGGAACAGCCCAACCAGCAGCCATGTAACCGCCACGGATGCCAGCGCGGTTGGCAGATTGGTAATAGGCCCGCGTTGAATGGCAACGTCGAAACCGTCCGCGCCGCGCCAGAGCCAGATGCCCAGCAGGCTGGCCAGCACCAGAATCGTCAGAACGCCCCAGGCGAGCAGCGCGCGTTTGGATGTCATCTATTTTCGCACGTACCAGGCAGCTACGTAGCCTTCTGCCCCGCCCGCTTCGCGCACCTTGAGCCATTTGCCGTAGACGCCAACCATCCTGGCTGTGCCTTCCAGCACCTTCAGCTCGGTTCCGGCGGGCAGGATGGTGAGCGTTTCCGAATCCGTGTTTGGCTCGCTGCGCATGCGCAGTCCGGCGGAAGCAGCGCTGCTGACGTAAACGGTCAGCGACATTCGGGCTCGGCTTCTACATCGCTGTCGCTCACCGGTTCCGTGGGAGCCGGCGCAGGCAGTTCGGGCGTTTCATCAGTGGGGGGCGCATCCAATTCAACGTATTTCGCGGACACGTAACCCTGCAGTTGCTCGGGGTCAGAAACGTGGATCCATTTGCCCCTTCTACCGATTTTGTTCCTGACTTTTTTGGCTGGCTCGAGAGCGGTCAATGCTGCCCCGGCTTTTTCGACGGCCACCACTGCGCCGCCGGCACCGGGTTTATTTCGCAGACGCAGACCACCCTCGCCTACGGATTGAGAGACATAGATGGTCAGCGCTTCGGGTTCGGGTTCTCCCTCGCCTTCGCTCACCGGTTCGGTGGGAACCGGTACAGGCGGGACAGGTGGTTCTGCTACCGGCTCGGGAGTTGGCTCTGGTTCCAAATTGGTTCTACCTCGCTATCGCTCGGCACAGGCGGCTCCTCTGCCCCCCTGTTTCCCCCCGTCTTCGACAGGGGGGACTGTTGGCCCTGCTTCCACATACCAGGCAGCGACGTAGCCCTCGCGTCCCTGCAAATCGCGGACGTGGAGCCACTTGTCGTAGACGCCGATGTCGGCCGTTTGGCTTTCATCGAGCAGGCGCAGGTTAGCTCCAGGCGGCAGGATGGCTATCGTCGTCGGAGGCAGTTGTGGGCTCGAGTCCTGAAGCGCAGACCGGCTGAGACGGTGGCGGGAATCTGAACGTAGGTCCCCGGTTCTTCCGGCGTGGCCGGTTTGGTCGGCGCTGTCTCATCCGAATCCACCGGAACCGACTTGCAGACATTCGTAGAAGACCACGGCGGTGATGCTCTTCTTGAGCGGTTTGCCGTGACTGTATCGGGAGGTGAGCAGCACGTCCTGGCCGCTCTCGGTGGGATGGGGCCAGGGGTCGAGCATCAGGTAGTCGTTGCCTTTCTTTTTGTAGAGCACAACCCAGTGGGTTTGCAGACCGGCGCGGGGCGAGCTATCGACCTCGACCAGGACGGGCTGGCCTTTGGCAAGGTAGGCGTCGATCTGGGAGAGCGGCGCGGCGGTATCGCGGCACAGCACCAGGTTGCGGTAGACGACCTGCGGATAGATGCTGGTGACCGCGCCCCAGATGATGGCCGCATCCACATAGCCGCCGCGGGATTTGAGCTTGGCGTTGAGCGTTTTGGGCGTTTCGGGGTAGCCGTGCCCGCTGACCAGCATGGCCACACTGGTAACCGCACAGCCGACGTGGCCGATGGTCTCGCTGCTGCGGCCGATCTTGACCGATTTCCAGGCCGGGTCTTGCTGGGAGTAGTTGACTAAAGAGAAGGACATAGGATCACCTCGTACTATTTATAAACTATCAAACCAATCTGGATCTATTGAAACCTTTTCGGACTTTTATACTTTTTTGTTGTTAATACCAAGTCCAAATTCTTTTAATTTGTCAACCAATAAATCTCCATCAATTAGATCAATTGGAGAAGCTCCATCTCGGGAAGCTTCTTTTATTGCATCTTTTGTAAATGAACCAGTAGTTACAAAAAGACCTTTATCCGCTCTTCCAATCATTGCACCACGAAAGTCTCGAATTTGACCTGATGAAACTGAGCCTTTATAGCGTTTACACTGAAATATTACATGAAAGCCTAACAAACCACCCAGTTTCATGATGCCTTTTCCATCAATGCCCCCAGTCCCCACTTTCCCAGTTACTTGTACTTGTATAAAGCCTGATTCTCTAAGTAACCGTTGTTACCAGCCTTTCAAAGGCTGAAGGGTAAATCTCTAAGAGTTTGTGTAATACTTGGTCACGCCATGTTTCTCACAATTTCTGGTTCATCATCTTCACCTGCATCAATGTGTGTGCTCGCTTCTTCCTTCTTTTTGTTTTTCTCTTACAGATTTTACGACTTCTTTTTCATCTACTTCTTCTGTCTTGCGGGCCAACTGAAGTTTAATGCCCATACCCCGCGTGAAATTTTCCACAAGCCTCATAATTCTTCAGAAACAGTCCAATCGTTCATGCGTTAAGGCTCTAGATGATTCAAATTTTGTTCTCCCTTTCAGTGAATGATCCAACGGGATACTAATTGCTAACTCGGGGTACAGGAAAATAAGTAAGTTCGATTATTCAAGGGTAATTTCCATCGAAGGTGTGGCTTATGTCAATATCTTGTTCTCTGGATGTACGAGCCAAAGTTTTTCAAAACTGTTGAGTTGGTTACTCATAAGTACATACATATCTTTTAATTTTTACTTGGCGATCAATTGGATCTTTATCTGAGAAGATAATGGAGTAATCATAATAGTTATAGTTAGTATAATCCTTGTTCTATTAGAGAGGAGCAAAGTTCCCAACGGCTAGGAAGCTTTTCATAACCCGATGTACATTAGAGAGTATTCTCAATGGGATCCCACGACTCTCCGCAGATCATCTCAATACCTGTGAAAGAAGTTTCGGCTTTTGTGAACAGTACGCAGCCCAGGCCAATGCTATAAACTTCCCTTTATGTTTACAACAAACCCTTGACTTAGAGTTAACTCTAAGTTTTACACTATTATTTGGAAACGGCAAAAGTGCTGACTGGATGGAACATGTCAGCGATGAACAATATCTAAAAGGAGATTAGATCATGAATATTGGATTACAAATTCCGTCTTTCAAATATCCCGGCGGCACGGCTGCCATCCGGCCCAAACTGAAAGAAATCGTCACCACCGCAGAAGAAGCCGGTTTTTACAGCCTGTGGGTCATGGATCATTACTATCAAATCAAGGGCTTGTTCGGCGAAGCCTATACCGACCCGATGATGGAAAGCTATACCACGCTCGGATATTTTGCCGGATTAACTGAAAAAGCCTATCTTGGCGTACTGGTAACGGGCGTTATTTATCGCCATCCCTCCGTTCTGATGAAGATGGTCAACACGCTCGATATTCTCTCCGGTGGCCGTGCTTATTTCGGCATTGGTGCGGGATGGTATGAAGAAGAAGCCAAAGGCTTTGGCATTCCCTACCCTTCCACATCAGAGCGCTTCGAGCAACTGGAGGACAATCTGCAACTGGCGAAGGCTCTCTGGGAGGGTGATGAGGCATCCTTTGAGGGGCAGCATTTTTCTGCTCCGGCGATCACCAATAATCCCCGCCCGCTCTCAAATCCACATCCACGCATCATGATCGGCGGTATGGGCCCAAAGAAAACCCTGCGGATGGTGGCTCAATATGCGGATGCCTGCAATATCTTTGAAGGGGCAGGTACGGAAAAAATACAAAAAGCGCTCGACACGCTAAAAGCACATTGTGAAACGCTGGGACGCGATTACGACACAATCGAGAAAACATCCCTCGGCACCGTGCATCTTTCCGGGAAAGATACTGTCGAGAGCGTTATCAGTCGTATCAAGGGACTTTCTGAGATGGGCTTCACCCACACGATATTCAACATGCCGGATGTTTACAAAATTACACCGCTTGAAACCTTTGCAAAGGAAATCATCCCGGCAGTAACCGGACTCTAAGCTGAAAATGAGTAATGTCACTGCGAGGAGGTCCTGAGAGGAGCGGAGCGAAATCGAAGGGCCGACGCGGCAGTCTCAAGTAACCTGAAAAACTATATTTTCAAGGTGCTGTGAGATTGCCACGACCTGCGTAGCAGGTCTCGCAATGACATTATCAGTTTGGAGAGCATTTCACAACGGGATTCCCGGATCACGCAGTTCATCTTTATGCGTATGATAGAAGTTTCGGCTGTTTTCAACAGTCCGCAGCCATTCATAGAATAAACTCTTGACATTCGAGAGCAGTACGCCTGCTGATTTGCATTCTGGCAAGTCCATACTGATGGGCTTTTCCGGGTGATCCTACCGCATCCTCGAGGACGACAACTCGATATCCATTCTCCAGAAGCCCAATCGCAGATTGTGCTACACAGACATCGGTCTCCAAACCCAGGAGGATGGCAGTATCCCGATTTGTTTTTTGAACATCACTCAAATATCTCTGGATCTGCTGCTAATCCAAATATCATCTTGTTATGGATTTTGGTTTCGGGGGGAAGTACTTCTAAAAGCTCTGGAATGATTGAGCCATTCTTTTCAATATACTCTGCAGTGACAATCACAGGAATATCCAATTTGACTGCGGCGTCAACGATCCATACCATTCGCTTAATGAGTGGCTCAACTTCTTCCTCGGCTAACTTGTCAAAAAATACTTTTTGCGCATCGATCAGGATCAGGCAAGAATCATCTGCATCGATGAGTGAATTCAGTATGGAAGAGTTTTTTGACATCGTTTTATCCTCCTTAGAGAGAAGTTAGATGAAAACCGCACAAAGTGTCACTGCCTGCACAGTGTGCGCAGGCACGCGTGGAGGAAGGCGGAGCCTGACGCGGCAGTCTCCTCGTCATTGGGAGATTGCCACGGTCGCTGGGGAACATCCCCTCGCAATGACATATCCGATTGTACGAAGTCTGAATACTTTGTCCATTAGAGATGAAAATCGTAGGGGCGACCCTTTATGGTCGGACAAAACACTTTACTCGACCTAACGGGTCGCCCCTGCTGAACATATTTTGAGATTAGCTTATTCTTCGCTTGCAGTCCTTAGTTTCTTCAGCGCCTCAATCGCAGAAGGCATGTCAGGATTTATCTCCAACGCCTTCTCATAAGCTTCGATGGCAAGCGCTGCATTCCCAATGGCTTCGTAGGTTTCGCCCAGACTGTCATGAGGGTTGGCGGCGTCTGGATACTCCTGGATATTCAGCTTGTGCATTTCAATGGCCGCTTCGTTCATATCCCGCCAGAGCAGTTGATAACCCAACATATTCAACTCATTCTCGCCAAAATTGTAAGCATCCGGTTGGTCTTTTTTCAACGCTTGGTATTGCTCGATAGCGGCTTGGACACCCGCATCCATGATCGTATAAGTCAGCGGTTCTGAAATAGACCCTTTTGCTTCGCCCGCTAAACTCTCGTAAGCCTGCGTGATCCAGAGTTCACCGGGTACCTGGGGAGTGTCCCATTTCGACCAATCCTTCAAGATATCTTCCTGGACCATTTCCTGCGCGCTCTTCCCTGCCGCCATACCCTGCCTGATCAAATCTGTCGTTCCGATCACCATGCGGTAGTGCTCTTTGAGATCTTTCAGGGTGTAATCACGTCCATGCCCGGTAACAAATTTCACATCCGCCGGGAAGCGCTCGATCAATTTCTCGATGCTCTGGATATACTGTTCAACGTTTCCACCTCGCGCAAAATCCAGGGGAGGGAACATATCCGAGAGGATGATATCGCCCAGGCAAACCACTCCTGAATCGATAAAATGAACAGCCATGTCGCTGTGGGTATGACCGGGTGCGGGAATGATGCGGATATCTTCGCCGTTGAAACGTAATGACAGTTCATCATCCAGGGTAATGATGGGCAACTCTTGCCCGGGGAGTGGGTCCAAACCGTAGTACTTCCCGGCCAGTTCATCCTTTGTGGTTTCGTGAGCGATCAGCGTGGCGTTTTCCCCAAGGAGATTCCTGCCGCCGATGTGGTCGCCGTGAGGGTGCGTGATGATAATCAATTTGACGATGCCATCATCCAGCTCCCCAATTTTATTCTTCAAATCCTCAGCGGTCTGAGCCCAGCCCGTATCAACCAGCAGGATTCCATCCGCCCCGATGCTTGCTACCGGATTGACGCTGAACGCGTTGAACGTAAACGTGAATTTGTGCAGTGTGTTTGAAAGTTTTTCGACTTGCATGCTGCCCTCCTTTGACAGTGTACCTCTTTGTATACCATGCTAAGCAACTGCTTTCAACACTCTCAAGAACTATATGGAACACCTATCTCTACGATTCCCTTATAGAGATAATGTGTCTGAAAACAAGCCGCTGCGACAAAAAAGACCGAGGTGATTGCCTCGGTCTTAGATCTAAAGTCTAATGTTTAAAATTACTCATGCTTGAGCGCCACCACCGGGTCAAGACGCGCGGCTCGGGCGGCGGGATACAGTCCGCCCAGCACGCCGATGAAGCCAGCAAAGACCAGGGCGCCGATTGCCAGCCAGGGCGGCACGATCGACATCTGCCCGATCCCGATAACCCCTTCGGATTCCAGATATAGATGTCCGATCCAATCCACCAGGCGGCCTAACAGCGTTCCAAAGATGACGCCTACAAACCCGCCGATGATGCCCAGCAGCACCGCGTCCGCAGTGAACATGCGGCGTACTTCGCGGCTGGTCGCGCCCAGCGCTTTGAGCACCCCGATCTCGCGCGTGCGTTCGTAGATGGCCATCATCATGGTGTTGGCCACGCCCAGGGTTGCGACCAAAAGCGCCAGGCCTCCTACCGATCCGAGCAAGGCTTGCATGATCGCCAAAACGCGGTTGGCAAGTTCAAGGATGGTTCCCAGGGATTGCGCTTGCAGTTCCATGCTCTCGGCGGTTTCAAGCACGGCGGGCACGGCCAACTGGTCCACAGCGCGCACGACCAGCATATCGTAGCCGTCCGTTTGCAGCGTATCTGGCCGCCCATACCACCAGGCTTTGATCTCCGTCCGTTCGGCCAGACCCAACTCAATGGTGTTGGAACCTCTACCAGACTCTACCCCGATGATCTGGGATGTGAATTCTTTCGTCTCACCGCGTGGCAGACGGATGGTCAGCGTGACGGTTTGATTTACCAGATCTTCGTATCCCAAGTCCGTGTCTTCGATGCAGTTGATCGGCCAGACCCTCGATCAGGGTCAATCCCTGCGTATCGCCTTCGCCCAACGAGTACTCCCGCCAGCATCTCTGGCGGCGCGGGCATTCCCGGGCCTGCCGGGCTGTGTCCGAACCCACCTGAGAGCCTGATCGGAAGCGCCACCTCCGCGTAAGACAGGCTGATCTCCATGTTATAGGGCAGGTCTAAAGTGGGCGTCACAGATTGCACTTCGGGCAAGGCTCTAAATGCCGCAACGGTTTCCGGCGTCAGCGGTTGTTCCGGTTGGGAAACCCCGAACGGGTCAAAGGCATCTTCTTCCTCAGGGAAGGTCGGGGAGATGAATACATTTTCCAGGCCCAAGCGCTTCAAAATTGCGATTGACTTCATTTTGCACCCCCACGCCAAACGAAACCATCGCCACCAGCGTGACGATCCCGATCAGCACACCAGAGCGGTCAGAATATTGCGCACCGGGCGGCGGCGCAGATTGTCCCAGGCGGTTCGTGCCAGATCGCGAAAAGACAGGCCGCCATTCAAAGCCAATTCAGGTTGCAGAGTCAGGCGCAGCTTTTTTCGCATGGAGCATTTTTTGTCTCTTCGATTTTTTCGACGCCCCCATCGCGCAGATAGCACAATTCGATCTGCATAAGCGGCCACTTCCGGGTCGTGCGTGACGACGATCAAGGTCACGCCGCTTTCCGCGTTGAGCTTTCGCAGCAGCTGCATGACTTCATCGCCAGTGGATGAATCCAGGTTGCCGGTCGGTTCGTCTGCCAGAATCAATTGCGGGTTGTTGACCAGCGCGCGCGCAATCGCTGCTCGCTGCTGTTCGCCGCCAGACATCTCTGTCGGGCGATGATCCAAACGATGCTCCAGGCCAACGCGCTTGAGCAAATCTGCTGCGCGTTCATGCCGTTCTTTCAACGGCACGCCGCTCAGCATCAGCGGCAGGGCCACGTTTTCCAGCGCGGTGAGTGTGGGTAATAAGTTGAATGATCTGGAAGACAAAGCCCACATTATGACGCCGGTGGGCGGTCAGTTCTGTTTCCGTGGCATCCTGTAATCCCAATCCCTGCATGTTGAGCTCGCCACTGGTGGGCCGGTCCAGGCCGCCCAGCAGGTTCAACAAAGTCGACTTCCCCGACCCAGAAGGACCGACCAGGGCAACGAACTCGCCCTGGTCGATTTCTAGGTTGATGCTTGTCAAGTGCTTTTACGTCTGCGCTGCCAAGTTCAAAATGGCGGCAGACCTCAACCAGTTGTATATTTTTTGCCATTACTTCAAGGATTCTGCGATTTCAAGCGCCTGTTCGGCGGTGATATTTCCAGCGACGTAGAAGGATACTTCGCCCTCAGTCCAGGACAACAGCACCTTATCATTTTCTTCGGATGCAAACAGACTGCCCGCAACTCCCCGGACCTCGACGGCCTGCTCCTCCGTAGACGGTTTCTTCGCTTCGTCAGTTTGACCCTGAGCAATGGAGAAAGAGCCGCCATCTGGAAGGGTGTACTGCTGCACGATCATGCCTTTGACGTTGAGCACATCTATCAGCGTCGCGCCATCGGGAACGACGTCAGGCGAGAGAACTTCGAATTCAGCGGAAGCAGCTGCTTCGTCCAGAGAGAGCGATTCGGGCTTCATGTCCGCAAAGCCGACAACTTCTGCACCCTCAGGAATTTCAAAGGTGAAGAGCGCTTCGTCCACACCTTGATTGACCTCAAGCTCCAGCGCGGTGATGCTGACTTCGCCCATGCTGCCGCCGGTGTAAGACATGGCCACGGGCACGCTGCGGCTCTGGTCGATCCACAGGTTGAGCAGGCCGCCAACGGCTGTGTATTCGGCGGGCATTTGCTCGGGGATCGGCTTGAGTTCGAGCTGATAGGCATTTGCATTGGCAATCGTTTCGGTGCCGGTTCTATTAGCTTCAAAGTATTCCAAGTAGTTTTTCAACCGCTTCTTCGGCAGTTTCAGGATGATCGAATTCTTCCATATCGAATTTATCGCGCCATGGGCTGTTTTTCTTCCATAGCGGCTTTGGCTTCTTCGGCCGTGCCCGTGAAGACCGTGTTCTTGGCCGGGGAATAAGCCCAGACGGTTTCGCCATCACTGACGATCACTGCGCCAACGGCTTCTTCTTTGTCGGTTTCGAGAACTTCCAAACGGAATGCGCCCGGGCCATCTTCATCATGGACGTCCCCAAACTTCAACCGTCGCGGAAGCCTTTTCTTCCGGGCTATCCACACTGATGTTGACAATCGCATGCCCATTCTCGATCGTTTTCGAGGTTTCGAGGGTTTGCGTCAGGATGTCTTTGGCTGAGGGCTGCATGACAACGAAGGCGCTCACCAGGGCTGCCAGCAGAATAACTACTCCGGCTATAAGCCAGATATTTCTTTTCTTATTCATTAAATTGATCTCCTTTTCTGGTCTATAGATAAAGACAACCAGAAACTCTTTTGTTTTACTAAAATGTTTCGCAACCACAATGGTAGCATAATCTTGTGTAGAAAATGTGGAGATTTCTATCTTTTCACTGCCTTCAACACCCGCAAAGCCCTCAACGTGACCCACTTGTTAGGCTCTTTCTTGGGGCCGAAGTCCACCCAGGTTTTGCCGGTGTAGCTGTATTCCAATGGCCAGCGTCCATCCTCATCCTGCTTCTCGCGGATGAGGGTCAGCGCATTCTCCAGGCGCGGATCATGGCCATAGCCCAGCCCGACCAGCGCTTCCACGATTTGCAAAAGGTCGGTAACGTAGAAGACCGGAAAGCCGAACTTCCACCAGTTGCCGCTGGGCTTGCCGGTCAATCCGCTGGGATAGGTGGCCTCGGCCGGGTCCACGCTGAAGAGGAAGTCCACTCCTTGTTGGATGGCGCTTTCGATCAAAGGCGTTCGTCGTTCTTTCGGCAGAACTCCAAAAGCCAGCATGACCTTGGCTCCACCCCAGGCGCAGGGCAGCTTGATGTTCGAGCCGCAGGCAAAGGTCGGTCCGCATTGGCTGGCATAATATCGCAGGGGCGCATTCCGGTCGGTATTGGGAGCCAGCCCTTCGCCGGTCACGGTGCGCGCCATCCACTCGTAGGCGGGGTCCAGGCGCGGGTCGTCGTAGCCGAGCTCGGTCAGCGCCCAGCACATGTTGCCCTGCAAGCAGTCGGCTGTGCCAGATGGTGCTCCCGATGCGGAGATTTGTCCGCCTGCTGCGAGCGCATGATCCAAGAAGTAGGAACAGGCCAGCGCGATGCGCTCGTCCTGTTTTGCGGATGCGCCCAACTGTGCCAGCATGATCAGCGCCCAGACGGTGGAACGATACTTGGGACGATAGCCCGGGCCCGGCTTTTGCCCAGTAGCCTTCATCGCTCATATTTTCCAGGATGGTCCCGATCGGACCGCCCTCATAGGCTGCTTCCCGCGCAGTCAGCGATTTCCGCTTCCTCCACATCATCCACTAGATCGCGCAACGCCAGGTAACGGACTCCCGGAGAATCAGACTCCAGAAGCCAGGATAACGAATCGCCCTTCAATTGATTTTGCCAGGTCATAGAAACCTTTCTCTACAATACTCATTATAGGGAAAAATCATCGAAAAACAAAGCGTACCAGGTACTGTTTTTTACAAGTGCCGCAGCGCAAAAGCAACAGTCGCCGCCCAGGCCAGGACTTTGATCTCGCCACGTTCCAATGCAGTTTCTAACTCCGTTCGTGTGAGCAGCAGCAATTCCTGTTCTTCGAGATCGTCCGCATCGCGGGGTGTGACATAACGTGCCCTGACGAGCGAGAAACAAATGCCCGGTGGCGATCCCGCGGTTCGGGTCGACGAGATAGCTGCCCAGCGAGAGCCAATCCGGGGCTTCATACCCGGTCTCTTCCAGCAATTCCCGCTGTGCGGCTGCCAGCGGCGCTTCGCCCTCGTTGACATAGCCACCCACAACAGCCAGCGTTGTCCCCTCGATCCCATACTTGACCTGGCGAAAGCAGATGAAACGCTCATCCTCGGTCACAGCGACCACGTTGATGTAATCAGGCGTGATGATCCAGGGCCAGTTGGGAATGAGTTGCCCATCCGGCAATTCGACGGTGTGCTGTTCGACGGTCAGCCAGGGCTTGTTATCCAGTACAGTTTTGCGTGCTTTGGTTTTCCAAGGTTCCATAAGAACAATTATATATGGGCGCAGGGAAATGCGGGGGAGGTTATCGGGAAAAAAGGTTAATCATAAGACCCTTGACAACCAGAGATTTTTGAATATAATTTATTGAACGTTCGGTAAATATAAATGCAAGATGGAAGAATGATCCCCTATGACAGACCGAAGACAACGAGATAAAGACCAGACCATCCAGGATATTCTAGCCGCAGCCCGGCGCTTGTTCAGCGAAACAGGGTTGCATGGAACTTCTCTTCGGGATATCGAAAAAGCTTCCGGAGTCTCGAAAGGGCTGATCTTGCATCACTTCGAAACCAAAGAAAATCTGTACGCCGCTGTTCAGGATCTCTTAATCCAGGAATACACTGCACAGATGGCTGCCCGGCGCGAAGTCAGTGACGATCTATTGGAAATCATCACAACCGCAATTCGAGAAGCTCTGTCATACACCAGGGAAAATAATGAGTTTCGCCGTCTTGCTTTGTGGTCTTACCTCGAGGGCTTGGAGAGAAACACTGAGCTTGAGAAACGTTTTACCACTAGCCTGATTGACGGCATGCGCGCGGGCCAAGAATCTGGATTAGTCCGTGATGATGTCGATGCTTTCCTGATGCCGTTAATTATCAGGGGCACGATCGAATATTGGATCCGTAAGGAATCATTACGAAAAGAGATGTCTGCAGAGACACAAAATACCAGCGGGGCATCGGATGAAGATTTAGTTAACGCTTTGGTCAAACTGCTGCTCAAGTAATTTTTTTATCCACAATAATTACCAAACGTTCAGTAAGTTACAGGAGAAGACTAATGAACTAAAAATTCCATATCCACCGCAAAAGCCTTTCGCTTCACTGGGACCGTTAGCTTACTTCTGGGTATCCTGACGGTTCTAACTGCAAGCTTGGCTTATGCCCCCGGTCACCCAGACTTTTCTATCTTCAGCACATATTTAAGTGATATCGGGGATACAGCTGGATGGCCACAGATCCTGTTCAATTCTGGCACGCTGCTGGCTGCCCCATTGCGATATGCCATCCTGATATTGGTGGTACTGCAACTGCGGAGCATGAGCAAGACAAAAGGAGCCTTTGAAGCGATATTTCTAACAATCGGTGCCTTTTCCACACTGGGCACAGTCTTGATGACCGCAGTTCCATTCAGTGTTGCACCGGCCATCCACAAGAGCGGTATTGGACTGTATTTCCTGGGAGTTGTCTTCCTGCAGTCTATACTGGGAGCAAAAGAATTGCAAATCAAGAACCTGCCTCGAATTCTGCCGACTTTAAGTTTCTCCATCGTAGCCAGCTTTCTCATATTCTTCACCCTGCTTTCTCTATATGAAACAGGCAAAGTTGGCAGTTCCACACCGGTGTTTTGGGAATGGATGTGCTTCTTCACTTCCATGCTCTGGCTGATAGGACACAGTATTATTCTTGGAAAAGAAGATATCGCCAGATGAGTGTGGAAAACAAAAAAGACCGAGGGTAAAGCCCTCGGTCTCAATCGTAAATCCAAAATCTGAAATCTAATCTCTAATCCAACTTTCCCGTGATCGTCGCCATCTTCAACTCACCGATCGCCACCGTGACCTCGATCTCGCGCGGGCAGGCCATCGTGCAGTTGAAAGCCGTATGGCAGCGCGCCAGGCCAGAGGTCTCGGCCACGATGTGGAGCCGGTCAGCGGCCTGCTCATCACGGCTGTCGAAGATGAAGCGATGCGCATTCACCAGCGCGGCCGGGCCGAGATAATCATCACTGGCCCAGAAGGTCGGGCAGGAGGTGGTGCAGGCCGCGCACAGGATGCACTTGGTGGTGTCGTCGAAGCGGGCGCGGTCTTCGGGTGATTGGATGCGTTCCTTGCCGTCTTCAGGGATGGGGCTTTCGTTGATGAAGTAGGGCAATATCTTCTTGTAATTATCGAAGAAAGGCTCCATGTCCACGATCAGGTCTTTGATGACCGCAAGCCAAGCAGCGGCTCAACCGTGATGTTGGCGCCCACATCCTTGACCAGCACTTTACAGGCCAGGTAATTGCGTCCGTTGACGCGCATGGCATCCGAGCCGCACACGCCGTGCGCGCACGAGCGCCGGAAGGAGAGCGTCCCATCGTTGTAGGCTTTGACCTTTTCCAGCAGGTCGAGCACACGATCTGTAGGCTCGGCCTCCAGGGTATAGGTCTCGTAATGCCACTTCTGGTCTTTTTCAGGATTGTAGCGGAAGATTTTTAGTGTTACATCCATTAGTACACTCTCTTCTTCGGTTTGAACCTGGTCTGCACGACCGGTTTGTACCCGATCTTGAGCTTACCGTTCTTATTCCAGACCAGGGTGTGCTTCAGCCATTTCTTATCGTCGCGCTCGGTGTAATCATCGCGGGCATGCCCGCCGCGGCTTTCCTTGCGGTTGAGCGCCGAGGCGGTGATCACTTCGGCCATATCGAGCAGGTTCCACATTTCCCAGGCATTCAACAGTTCGGTGTTGAAGATCTTGCCGGTATCCTGGAACTTTGACTTCCTTGAAGCGTTCCTGCAACTCGTTGACCTTTTTCAGCGCGGCTTTCATGCCTTTTTCGGTGCGGAAGACGCCCACATCATCGAACATGACGGCTTTCATCTCGTTGCCGATATCGAAGACGTTTTCTTTCCCGCTTCCATTGATGAACCGATCAAACTGCTCCCGTGAGAAATCCGTTGGATTCGCCGGAAGCGGAACATAGTCCGCGCCCTTGGCGAATTCCGCTGCCCGCAGACCGGCATACTTGCCAAAGACCACAATATCGAGCAGGGAATTGGTTCCCAGGCGGTTCGCGCCATGGACAGAAACACAGGCCACTTCGCCAGCCGCATACAGGCCGGGGAAGACTTTGTTCTTGTCGTCTACCACCACTTCGCCGAACTTGTTGGTGGGGATGCCGCCCATAGTGTAATGCGCCGTCGGCTGGACGGGCATGGGCTGGGTGATGGGGTCCACGCCCAGGTAGGTGCGGCAGAAGTCGACGATGTCGGGCAGCTTGGCCAGGATCTGTTCGCCGGTTACCTTGATTAGGGAGCCGTCGGGATTGGTGCGTCCGTCGAGTGCGGCGTATTTGTTAACGGTAGCAGGCGTAACGTCCAGATAGCAGAAGCGCTTGCCGTTCAATGCCACGTCCATCTTTCATTTCCAGGTACATGGCGCGGCTGATCACGTCACGCGAAGCCAGGTCCTTCACCGTGGGGGCGTAGGTTTCCATGAAGCGGGCGCCCTCACCGTTGAGCAGCACGCCGCCTTCGCCGCGCACGCCTTCGGTGATCAGGATGCCCATCTTGTAGATGCCGGTGGGATGGAACTGGAAGAATTCCATATCCTCCAGCGGGATGCCGTGCCGATAGACGATGGCGGTGCCATCGCCGGTGTAGGCATACGCGTTGGAGGTGACTTCCCAGACGCGCCCGTGCCCGCCGGTGGCGATGATGACGGCCTTGGCATGGAAGGTGTGCAGTTCGCCGGTAGCCAGCTCGACGGCCACCACGCCAGCGGTTTTGCCATCCACAATCAGCAGGTCGAGCACCTGGAATTCATCATAAAATTGGACCTCGTTCTTCAGGCACTGCTGATACAGCGTTTGCAGGATCATGTGCCCGGTGCGGTCGGCTGCATGAGCCGCGCGTCGGACGGGTTTGCCGGTATCGTTGTTGGTGTGGCCGCCAAACGGTCGCTGTGAGATGCGGCCTTCGGGTGTGCGGTCAAAGGGCAGGCCCATGTGCTCGAGTTCGTACACGGCCGGGATGGCTTCCTCGCACATGAATTCGATGGCATCCTGGTCGCCCAGATAGTCGGAGCCTTTGACGGTATCGTAGGTATGCCATTCGACGCGGTCTTCTTCGTAGTTGCCAAGCGCTGCGCCGATGCCGCCCTGCGCCGCGCCGGTGTGTGAGCGCGTGGGATATAGTTTGCTGATGACGGCGGTCTTGGCGGTTTTGGAAGCATACAGGCCAGCCATCAGGCCTGCACCGCCCGCACCAACAACCACGACTTCAAATTGATGTGTATTCATAATTACACGTCCTGAAGTCCAGATGATGTACAGGCCCATGGCGGTCATGGCAAGCATCATCAGGATGCTGATAACCCGGACGATGTTGCGTCCGCGCGGTTTGACGATGTAATCATCCGCGATGACGACCAATCCATGTACGCCATGTGCAACTGCGATGAAGAGAAAGGCACTGCCAATGATTTGCCAGAAAGTTGATGCCCAGGGAACCAGGTCGGGCACGTTCGTGCTTTGCACATGCGAGGGCGTTGGGCATGAAGCCCCAGCGGATCACATCGGCCAGGTTCATCTGCGTGCGCGCGCCCATGATGAGCGCGCCGATTACAGCGGTGAGCAGCAGCGCATACATCGCCAGGGCCGTCAGCCGTGTAACGATCCACATCAGCATTTCAAAGTTCAGGCCGCGTTTATTGAGGGGGAGTGATCTTGATTTCATCGTGTTAGCCTCCCAACGCCGTTTGCAAAATAACGAAGACGGCCAATGCATAGACCGGGATAAAGACCGCCCATTCGATCCAGATGGCTTCACGCTGATATTGGATCAGTTTCGGCCACAGGTCCAGGATGGTGATGCGCAGACCGTTAATCCCATGGAACAATGCGCAGAAGAAAATAAAGATTTGGAAAAGCCAGTGTGTATAAATATCATTGGCAAAGCTTCCAATATGCTCCCCCGGCGAACGAGGCCACGATATGTACCGTTACAAAAATTCCCATTCCCAGCCCGCCAATGCGATGCAGCACAAAGGTCAGCATCGGCCCCTGTCCTTTGTATCGCAGGCCTGTGGCCAGGCTGACATTCCTTTTCAGGCCCATCTATGCCTCCTTGAAAAATTGTAGGGTGCTGAGACCTGACAGGTTTTCATCTGCTCCATATGAGTCACAGGGCGCTCAGCTCGCACTCTGCACACAGATCGGTACAAATGCTCGCGGAAACCTGTCAGGTCTGATTATCACACGGACAAGTACCACAGAAAGTGACTATCATCCTAGTTATTTCGTTTCAGACTTCCTCTAAAAAAGTGGTCAGAGACCCTTATAATCCAATTTAGAGGATTGTGAAAATTATGTTTACCGTTTTATTCTAATCGAAAACTCTTATCTAAAGTAGAATAGATACGCTTTGTGCACATAATCACAGGAACACATCCAGGAGGTGCGCATGTCTGGTTCTAACCGGATCAGCCGCAGAGATTTCATCAAAGCGACGACCGGCGTTGTAGGGGGCATCATTGGTCTTGGCGTTGGAATCCCGGCTATTGGATATTTGATCGCTCCGGCGCTGCGGGAAGATAAGGCCGGGGCGCCTGTCACGATAGGCAAACTGGAAGATATTCCCGTTGGCCAATTCCATCCCTTCTCTTTCACCATCACCAAGGTCAACGGCTGGGAGCGGACCGCCAACAACTATGGCGGCTACATCCTGCGCAAGTCTGAATCCCCCGATGACATCCTCGTCCTCTCCAGCCGCTGCACGCATCTCTCCTGCACCGTAAACTGGGATGAGAAAAATCAGAGTTTTCATCTGCCCCTGTCATGATGCCAGCTTTCGACGCGGAAGGCAAAGTGGTAACGGCCCGCCGCCCGAGCCGCTCGGTCATTTTGAATACAGCGTGGATGCGGAAGGCGTCATCACCATCGTCCCGGTTGAGTTGGAGTCGGAGGCCTGATATGTGGAAAAAAGTCTACGACATGGCTGGATGAACGACTCGATTTGAGGGCATGTACAAAGGCCTGCTCGACCGCCCCGAACCGGAAGGCAACTGGTGGAACACGCTCGGCTCGGCCAGCCTGTTCCTGTTCGTCATGCAGGGCCTGACCGGTATCTTCCTGACGGTCTACTACACCCCCTCACCCGACCACGCCTACGACTCCATTCAGTACATCATGAACGATGTCGCCTTCGGCTGGCTGATCCGCGGCATGCATCACTGGGGTTCCAGCCTGATGGTATTGGTGGTCTTCATCCATATGGTGCGCGTGTTTGTGACCGCTTCCTTCAAATATCCGCGCGAGCTGACCTGGCTGATCGGCGTCGGCCTGCTGCTGCTGACGGTCGGCATGGGCTTTACCGGTTACCTGCTGCCCTGGCATCAGCAGGCATTCTGGGCCACCACCGTCGGGACACAGATCGTGGGCAGCGTGCCCTTTATCGGTGACTTTTTGCTGAAAGCCCTGCGCGGCGGCCCGGACTTGAGCGCCCTGACCCTCCAGCGCTTCTTCTCCGCGCACATCTGGATCCTGCCCGGCATGCTGGCCGCCCTGATCGGCGTGCACTTATATCCAGATTATCAAGCACGGCGAATCCCACTTCCCGGATGAGGAAGATTAGCTTCTCAAATGTCATTGCGAGGAGCGCTGGTTGAGTAGTCCTGAACGTAGTGAAGAACGTATCGCCCGTCCTGGCCGACGGGCCAGGGAAACCAAGCGACGAAGCAATCTCCTCGCTAAAAGGAGATTGCCGCGCTCCCTGCGGTCGCTCGCAATGACAGGTTGAAGGAGTTCGTTATGAACGAAGAAACCAAGAAAAAAATCAACGAAAAATACGAGCGCGAACTGAACACCAGCAGTGAGCGCTTCTGGCCCGACAGCATCTTCAAAGATGTCATCGTGGCGCTGGGGCTTTTCGTGCTGCTCGTCGTGATGGCCACCTTCATCGGTGTGCACGATACCCCCAAAGCCGACCCCAGCGACACCTCCTACCTGCCGCGCCCCGAATGGTACTTCCTGTTCCTGTTCAAATTCCTGGCGCTCTACGGGCAGATCCCCGTGCTGGGCAAGATCGAGTTCATCGCCGCGATCATCATCCCGGTCATCGTCCTGGGTGTGCTGACCGCGCTGCCCTTCATCGAGAAATCCCCCTATCGTTACTACGGCAAGCGCGTGCTGCCCATCAGCGTGATGGCGATCTTCATCGTCAGCATGGTCACGCTGACCTGGATATCTGACATCCCCACCACCTCCGGTGCGGAAGGCATTTATCTGGCTGGCATCCTGCAAACAATCGGTGGATTGGTCGTTCCCGGCCTGGCTTTCCTGCTGCTGTTCATCATGGCTTTTACGATGAAAGAGAAAGCCAAGAAGCCCATGATCTGGACGGCTGTGATCGCCTCGGTCTTGATGGTCGCCTTCACAGGGGCGACGCTTCTGACCGCCCCCGTAACTGAATCCGTTGAAGAGGAGATTCCCGTCACCCTGCCGGATCGCATCGTCGCAGGCCAGGACCTGTATTCCGTGTACTGCGTCGAATGCCACGGTGACGATGGCTCCGTAGCCATCATCGAAAGCGAAGAATGAAGGTGTTGAGGTACATCGAGATGACGCCCATCAATACCCGCGACGTGCTCTACACTTTGACGGATTCGGCCATGGTCGAAGTCATCTCCTATGGACGTCCCAATTACGGCATGAACCCCTTCGGGCTGGCTTATGGCGGTGAGCTGACCCGCACCCAGATCGACCACATGGTGACCTTCATGCGCTACGCCTGGGACGACCGCTTCGAAATGCCGGAGATCCCCGAACTCTTCCCGCCGCTGGTTGAAGGCGAAGTGCCATCGTATGAAGTGCACATCGCGCCGATCGTCAAACGCTATTGTGTCTCCTGCCACCGCGCGGGCAAAGACAACAACGATTACCTGATGACCAGCTACGAAGAGATCCTGACCACCGGCGAGAACGTCGAGTTCAACATCATCCCGGGTGAAGAGTATGAGAGTTCTTACCTGCTGCTGACCATCCAGGAGACAGCCATCCTGGACGAAAACGGCGAAGAGATCATCGGCGTGATGCCGCCCAAATCTGTCCTCAAAGCGGACGTGGTGAACGTCTGGCAATTGTGGATCATGAACGGCATGCCCGAAACCGCCGAAGAAGCGGCTGCGCTTTCGGATATTCCGGTTGAGACAGAAACGCCGTAACTGAAAAGTTGGAATCAAAGAAGGCCATCCAATAACGGATGGCCTTCTTTTTTAGTCTAACGATTGTTTTACCGATGGAGCGTTTACAAAGTTCATCATCTAGTAGACGTTTCTGCCTCCTTCTTAGGCCAACGTTCAACGATGAACTTTGTGAGTACCGCCCCAATAACGAGGGCAATCCAAAGAAAGGAATACAGAAGAGTTGCGGCAAGAACTTCATTTGCGCCTGGCGTATTTTGAGCTAAGAACAAAAATATGTTGTGGAAATAGTGAAAGATGATGCCCGGCAAAAGGGAGCCGGTTTTCAGCACCAAATAGACGAAGAGCAACCCCATAAAGAAAATGCTTATAAAATCCACAACCATATGCAAGTTCAAATTCAGCGGGTCCAGGTGTACCACGGCAAAAAGAAATGCTGCCAGGAACACAGCTTTTCGCTCTGGGTATATTCTCATGAAAAGCACCAAAATAATGCCGCGAAAGAAAACTTCTTCCCAAATACCACGCGTTAAACCTTTTATCCATCGCAGTGAGGGTATAGTGCTCCAGTCGAGCACGAAATGTCTTGTCATCAGTGATGCCAACAGAATACTGGATAAGGTAAGTGTAGCCATCAGTAAGCCAAGAAATATGTTTCTACCGAGAGGCGTTACAGGTAGTAGGCGGATATCTCGGCAATACTCCTGGAATGATTTGCGACCGTTTGGAAGCCCAATAATGTAGGGCATCAGATACAACGCCAGTACCCCCAGGGCAAAAAAGTAGAGCAAAGCGGGAACTACAGTCCCTGGCAGACGTTCGAGGTAGCCCAACAATAAGTAGGTTACAGCCGTTAAAGCAATGGCTGGTCTTGGATAGTTGGCTAACTTCGAGTTGTATTTAGTTTGATTTGTGTTTGTCACTGCAATCCTCTTTTCAAGTGACACGTTATCTCTTTCTAGCACGAACCCCCTCTCCTAAAATAGAGTACTTCCTTTTTTACGAGAGTTATTTGACTTTTTCCACTATCAGCAAATAATCGACTTTCGCTGTAGCACCCATGCCCTGAAATGTTGGGGTAACATACGGAACGATCGACAGGACTTCCCCTTCTAATTGGTTCAAAAAGCGCTCCAACTTCTCTTGCGCTGTATCTTTTTTGACTTCAAGCCGATGAACTCGGTATTTCATGCTGCTCTCCTTGTTTTCCATCTCTAACACGGACAAACTTTTTTCAAATTTCATTCTAGCACGAAGCCCCTCCCCTCATAACATCCGAAAGAGGGGTTTGCATATAGTTGAAAAGTAGTGGCAGAATTACAGAGTGCTGCGTAATTGTTCGAACCAAAAACCTGAAGCACAAAGGTGCTTTGCCAGATTCGAATTCAGGTAATGATGCAAGAAGCAGTAGACCCGGCGCCACAACATGCCCAAGCTAAGCTTGCCTCGCAAGGGCGTTGAAGCCCACATCGCGAATAAATATGAAAAAGCCATCCTTTACAGGATGGCCTCATAGTTCAATTTGTGTTTTTTCCCTAATCAAAACGCTCGTTTATTTTCAACCTTCGACTTGATGTCCATAAGGTCTTGCATCAGGGCTTCTTCCGTTAACTTTTTCTCCATGCCACTGGTCAGCGCAGACATCTCCTTTGCACCGAAAGTTTGTGGTTGGTTCTCCACCACGTCGGCAATCCACATCATTTCGGTACAAAATTTAGACCCTTAGCGAGCCACGGAACCCCCTGGCGGCATAGTAAGATTCTGCACCGTTGTGATACACGAAGACATGCTCGTAGCGACGATCCCCAAAGATGGCGCCGCCGAGTTTTCTAATTTCAGCAGGTGTTTTCACCCAACTGGATGTTTTCATATCGAAATTTCCAAGTTTCTGCAGCTCTCGATATTGTTCTTCTGTTAAAAGTTCAATGCCCATGGCAGCAGCCATATCCATAGCATTATTTTCCGGTTTATGTTCTTTCCTTGATTCCAATGCTTCGCGATCGTAACAAACACTTCTGCGGCCTTTGGGACTTTCCGCTGAACAATCATAAAAAATGTATTCGCCCGTCTTTTTATCATAACCAACAACATCCGGTTCACCGCCAGTGCTTTCCATTGCATTGAGTGACGACAGTTTTTCAGGATGAGCTTCCAGTTTTGCTTGTACTTTAGCCCATTCAAGACCTTTATGCCGGTCCATGTTTTTCTCAAAACGAGCTTTCAATGTTTTGAGTAGTTCTTCACCTTGTTCTGGTGATAATTCCAAATTTATCTCAATTTTTGGAATAGGTTGACCATTACCTTTCGATGATTTTTTGGCCATAATCTAAACCTATTTACTCTCAACCTTAGCCTTGATGTCTATCAGGTCCTGCATCAGGGCTTCTTCGGTTGACTTTTTCACCATGCCACTGGTCAGCGCGGACATTATTTTGGCGCCGAAGGTCTGTGGCATGCCCTCGAAATTCATGCTCAAACGAACATTCTCATCCGCATCAGAAATTTCGAGCGTGGTGATGTAGACTGCACCGTGGCTTTCCGCACGCGTCTTATAAGATTGGTTCTCTACTGTATCCGTGATCCACATCACTTCAGTGGCTGTTCTGCCAAACATTGTGCGGGTCTCTCGCCATTTCAGGCCAACGAAACTATCAGCAGGTTTTTCCAGAACTTCGATCTTTTCGATGCCACTAATTGTGTCCACAGAGTTCTCTATATCGGTAATGACCTTCCAAACCTCTTCTTTGGTTCCGTTGATGTCAACCTGTACTTCTACATTCATCTTTTCTTCTCCTTTGTACCACTAATAAATGTCTTCTATGCTGATGTTATGAAACCACTAAAAATTACACAAAGTAAACCAGATAAGACACCCTTTCTATAACGGATGCAACTTCAAAGCTTAGACAAGAAGCGCTCAATGTCCTCAATGAAATTCAACGTGCCTCGCTCGATTTGTTCCGTTAGCGCATCCAAATCGCTGAAATCCGGATCCTCTACCAAACTGTGCTCCACAATGCCATCATAGCCATTTGTAGTGGGCACAAGACGATATTTGTCCCATCCGCTTTCTTTGAACAAGTTCCAGTATTCTTTTTGAATCCCTTTATTATTTCCTGCCAACCAGGCTTCAAATCGAAAAGTGTCGTATGAAAACAAGATTGCCACTTTCAATTTTCGCGCCTTCAAAGATGGCGGAATGAAGGCGAAATAGGTCATATCCATATAACCAAAGTATAGGCTGCCAGACACAAAATGGTCGGGATATTTCTTTTGGAAATGCGTTCTCAAGTCCATGATGTATTCCATCAGCCCCTGATACGCCTTTTGGATACTCCCCTTCTCCAGTTGTTTCTTGAATTCAAGCATAAACTCATGCAACGGTTCCATTTTCGATCCCTTCATTGACTCTGGATATTTTGACCTTGATCCATTCTAGCACGAAACCCCTCTCTCACATCGAACAAGAGGACGCTTGCTACCGTGTCTGATCTGCGCTCCGCCACCAGGCGAACGTCCCCATAATCCCAAAGATACATACCAGCAACACCATCAGATAGCTGTGCATGCCAAGCGGCTCTGTCTGTGGCCCGCTGAATTCACTGAGCAGGCTGGGCACAGCCCAGGGGAACCATTCTCCCCAGCCCATCACGGCCATGATCTGGGCCAACGCCATGGTGAGAAAAGCCCAGCCCAGCGGAGGCAGATACCCGCGCCCGGCGCTTGCGATCAGGGCTACAACCGACATCAGCATAGCGGTCAGGAACGCGATCAGCAGCATGGACCAGAACGATGCCCATGCCAGCTCAGGAGTTCCAACCCGGAATGTCAACGGCTGCTCCAACGCCAAGCCCTACTACAAAGATGGCGAGCGTTATCCCCATGATCCAAAGCAGGGTTAACGCGAACTTGGCGCCAACAATGATTCCGCGCGGGGTGGGCAAAGCCAATAATTCCTTGGCGGTGTGATCGGAAAACTCCCGTCCAAAGACCCAGGCTGTGATGATCGCAAACAGGATAGCGCCTGCGATGCCTGTCCCCATCTTTATCATCTCGAAGAAAGAGGGCCAATCGGCCACGCCCCCGGTCAATTGCGCCTTCATGCTGATGATCCCCAGATCTTTGGCTCTTTCGGGGTCTTTCAAAATAACCATGAACAACCCGCTGACCAGGGGCAGGATCATGAATCCTCCCCCGATAAACCACGGCAGTTTGGAGCGACGGGCTTTCAAGGTCTCCGCCCAAAGTGCGGAAAGAAAGGTTTTCATTGTCTTCCTCCCGTCAGACGCAGGAAGTATTCTTCGAGGTTCTCCTGCTCGACCGCCAGCCTGGTTGGGGGCACGCCCGCGTTGACAAGGATGGTCGCCACTTCGTCTGGCGCGCTGATGGCTTTCTCTTCGTTCAAGATAAGCATCTTTTCGCCGGTCTCCATGGCGAAGCCAGCCCCGGCCAGCACGCTTTGGGCGGCCTCAAGATCGCGCGCTTTGATCTCCAGGCGCAGCGACCGTAACGCCTCCAGTTTCTCCGTATCGAGTTCCTCGATCAGGCGTCCGTTGTGGATGACCCCGATGCGCGTGGCCAGGCGGTCCACTTCCGTCAGGATATGGCTTGACATGAACACGGTCACACCTTTTTCGCGCGCCAGCCCCCTCAGCAGTTCCCGGATCTCGACCACGCCTGCCGGGTCGAGTCCGCTGGCGGGTTCGTCCAGGATCAGCAGTTCGGGTTCGTGCAGTAACGCGCGCGCCAGCCCCAGGCGCAGGAGATTGCCCGTCGAAAGCGCAGCAGCCTTTCGGTCCGCGTAAGAGGCGAGCCCCAGTCGCTCGATGACACGGGATGTGGCTCTCTTGTCCGGGATTTGTTGAAGTCGCCGGGCAATTTCCAGGTTTTCCCTGACAGTCAATTCGGGATAGGCGGCGGGCTTCTCGACCAGGTGACCGACACGCCGCCAGGGGCCGCGTCCGTTCGGACCCACGGCCTGCTCCAGCACCCGGACCGATCCGGCGCTCGGACGGATCATCCCCAACAGGGCGCGGATCGTGGTCGTCTTCCCCGCACCGTTCAAGCCAAGGAAGCCGTAGATCTCGCCGCTCTCCACATGCAGGGTGACCGAGTTGACAGCACGTACTTCGCCGAAATTCTTTGATAACGCATTCGTCTGGATTGCAATACTCATGTTTTTGAAACCCTCCCCTGCTTTGGAATACCAATCCATCTGGGAACTCTTTTTGTGTATTCCTGATAATCATTCCCATATTGTTCAAGACAAATTCTTTCTTCAATCAAGGCTTCCTGTCGAAAATAGTATGCCATTAACACGCTTAGCAGCATAAATATCCAGGATGCTGTCCCCATTCCAGTGCCCATGCAAATCAAAAATGTAGACAAATACATCGGATGCCTTGAAACCTGATATATCCCCTTTGCAATCAACTCATCGACGGGAGTGGTCATAAAGCTCATGGTCGCAGTTGCTAAAACAAGCAACCCGATTACAAAAACTGTCAGGCCAACATAAAACCAAATTGTGGTGAGTTGGAAAGGCAAAAACAGGGAATAAACCAAGGCAACCAACCAGATGAGATTGGCAATGACGCTTACATTTTTTTCTGATTTATTCCGCCTTGCCTCCGGGGGAATATGAGTCCGTTGCTGTACATTTTTATCCCCGAGCATCATGACCAGCATCTGCAAAATAAATACGCTCATGAAAAGCCATCCGTTCCAAAGGCCTATTTTGAGATCTGGCATGATTACCATTTTTCCTTCTCCCTTTTTTATCCTCTAAGTCGTCACCTAACTACCTAAACCAAGATGTAGCATATATTGTATTCCTAAAGAATCAGAAATCTTCCCCATTAATTTATTTCGCAATCCTTCAACTTGCTCTTGATAATAGTAATACGTATCAATGATGGTTATCCTTTTGTCCCAAGCCAATACATCTTCTTTCTTCTCTAACCCCCAAACCAAGTGTAACTTCTCATCCAATCCAGAACTCTCGAGCACTTTTTTATTTGCGATTTTCACACCCAGCGGCGAACTCACATCAAATAGCAATTCGCTGTTTGGGTACATATCAATTAGCTGAATAACAAATTCTTTTATGGTTTGCTCTTCAAAATAATAGAATACTCCCGCCGAAATAAACAACACATTTCCATTAACTTCTAGTATTTTTTAACCATTCCTTTTCCAGGAATGATGAAGAGATGAACTTCCTTCTTTTATTTTCTTCCACAAATTTGTTTCTGAGTTCAATCACATCAGGCAGATCTAAGTCATACCACTTCATTTTTCCATTGTCTGTTCGCTCAAATGTTGTGTCCAACCCGCATCCGATATTGACAATCGTTCCTTTTGGATATTTCTCAAGAAATGTGTTTATTACCCGATCACAATACAGACTTCTTTTTATCCAGGCGATTTGAGTGAGATCATCGATGTTTTGAGTGATTTGTGAAAAATCAAAGTCAACCTGTTCAATGATCTTGACTGCGGTTTCATCAACTAACATTGGGTGCTGTTTTTTTGCTTCTTCAGCACGTCCCCAAAGAGGTAAAAACAATGTTTTTTGCACATTCCCAAGATCAATCTTTATTTTCTTTTGCATGATTCTCTTCCTAACTTTCAGTTCGACACCCAGATTGACGAGCCTTACGGTTCTATTTCAGTTTACAACAGCTTGCACAATACAGTGTGTGCCATTGATTCGTCGAACTAAATTTCCATCACTCTTTTGAAAATATTTGCTCTCAAGATTAGCCGGCGAGTAATGGGCCATCAATATGAATCCGCGTTCGGTCAAGAATTCATCAATTTGCCCATTCTCAATCCCAAAGGTCCAGCCTTCGCCCGCTCGAGATACCGTATCAAAGATTTCCTTTTCCCCGTAGAGTGAGTTCTCCCGCCGTAATACAGAACCATAGACATAATCAAAGACAATCTGACTTCCGGATTGCGAACTGTCCCTGATGAAAGACAGCGTGCCATCAACCGCCTCCGGATTAAGGTACATGGTCACGCCCTCCCACAAGAAAAGGCTTTGTTGACCATTTTGATAGCCGGCTTCGACTAATACGTCTGAGAGACTCTGTTCGTTGAAATCAATGGACGCAAACACGAGTTCATTCGGAAGTTTTACCTGCTTCCGTTTCAGAATCTCGATCTTTGGCCGTTGCGTTTTTTCGATATCCAGTTCGATGATTTTCGTTCCCTGATTCCTGTCCGCAAACCGTATTGCCCTCGTGTCCATTCCCGCCCCTAGCAATACAATATGATGAACTTGCCTTGTTAACGCATCAAGGAAAATTTCGTCCAGCAATTTTGTCCGGGCGATCACATACTCGTATATACCAGACGGGGCTATCTTCCCCATAAATGCTTTCCTGAGAACCGGCACATTGAGAATAATCTTTGCAAATGTCGGCAAGAAAATCTCCGCCATAAAATCAGGACCACGCAAACGTTCATCTTTCTCGCGCGTAGCACATGCCCTAGAGAAACAAGTGTAGCCAGCTGTGCTTGATGCTTTTTTGCCATTTGAATTTTTTGTCAAGGGGTAACTCCTCTTTTCTGCAATCTTCTTTCTGTTTCATTTCGTACGGTTTTGGTCAGGAATTTTCACTTGAATCGCTCATCAGCCCGTTTCTCTTTGACATCATCTTTGGCGGAAGCCAACCAGCCAACCCTGACATCATCAGGCTGATCGAATTGGGGCACGTAGGGTTTGATATCCAGCAATGGCGTGCCATCCAGAATATCAATGTTCGCCAAGTGAATCGTCCCCCCTTCGATGCGAATTAATTTCACAATTGACAAACCGATGTGATTAGGACGCGTCGGCGCCCGGGTGGCAAAGACTCCGCGCGGCTGCTTGTCAAGAAACGGTGTGACGGTCAGATCGACCCTGGGCGCTTTGTGAAGATGGTAGAGCAGGATGATGTGCGAAAAGCCATCCAGGTCTTTCAGCCCATCCTGATACTCAGGGAAGACTTCGATATAGCCTTCCTGGCTGGCAACGCCGGTGGGTTGAATGGGCATTTGCTCCAGAGTCCTGAATGGGCTGTGAATGATCCCGATTGGCTGAAATTGAATTATTGTCATACGGAGTACACCATTACGAGTGAAGAAAATTATTGAATTCCTGCTGATTATAGTACGAATGAGAAAGGAATAGCCGCCAACTCCTGGATATTCAGGTTGAAACAGAGGGATAGACTGCATCAAAAAAGGCCATCCTGCTCGGGATGACCTTTTAGGTTTTCTAACGATTTGGTTCAGCGCGGAGCCGGTGTTAGCCCGAGTTTGATCATTGTCCACCTCAACTCGTTACACCATCACTGCAAGGAATCTTTCAATATCATAGGTAGCGGACTGTGCGGCAGGTGCTACGCGCCGCGAAACGCCGAAGTATTGATCGAAGCCATGAACGGTTTCAGGGATCTCTACATAGATTGATGTGGCACCCGCTTCGCAAAGGGCACGGTGCAAACGCCGGCCATGGGATGCGTCAACAACAAAATCATTCTCAGCAAATATCTGTAATGTGGGTGGACAATGTGGCCCTACATGCACAATTGGTGAGGCCAGGCGATAGATATCCGGAATTTCTTTGAGCGTGCCACCGAGGAGATAAGCCAGCAGGTAAGCGCCACCGGGCATATTGGCGTGACGATAGGCGGGGAATGCTCGACTGCGTGTCATGAACTTATCCAGCCAGGTTTTATCGTGGATGCGGGGTCGTAGGTCATCTCTCATTTCCGAGCTGTACTCCGGTTGTTTGGGATTCGACTGGCCATACTCATGGTAAAAACTGCGCAGATCAGTCATCCCAAATATAGAGATAATGGCCCGTATTGACATATCAACCAATGGAGAGACAGACTGAAATGCCGGATGATCAGGGGCATATGCTGCCATTAGAGCCAAATGCGCGCCTCCCGATACCCCCATCAGTACAATGCGATTGGGATCGATCTTGTATTCCAAAGCGTGGGTTTTCATCCATACAATCGCTTGTTTCACATCGCCAAGCATACGATTCAAGTCAGCGCCGGGCGCAAGAGAATAAGCAACATCCATAATGAGGTGCCCCTGACTCGCCAATCTGCGGAAAAGGGGCTGTGTGAGGAAATCTTTATCAAGCGCCTGCCAGGCTCCTCCGTGAAAATAAATGAGTGCCACCCCCGTATGCGGCACGCCGTCTGGCGGTTCCCAAATATCGCACAGTAATGGTTCATCCGTTGTGCCGGATTTTCCAAGATAGACATTGCGCTGCCCGGGTACGACAGGTGGAGCAGGTTGGATTAAGCGATAGCGCTTCGACCACAGGCGTGTTTTCAAATCTGAGGGGATGCGATCATCCCAGTCGGCACCGAAAGCCTGTCTGAATCCATCATGCGGCCTGGTCACCACGAGCGTATGCCGAATTCCTAAGAAAGCCCCAACCAGGCCAGATAGAATTGCGCTGGCATCATTAACTACCCATCCAAGTCCAGCTCCCAAACCACCCATCAAGGCCAGAACTGGTGCCCAGGCGCTGGCCCATAGTTTGGGTAACCACATTATTCCTCCGGCTAACCCAGGTGGGGATTTGGCAAGTGTACAAAGGCCAAAAAATAATGATATGTAACCGAGAATTCTCGATGAAAATGCCATTACCGTCATAATCGTTAGTATTGTTCCTTTTGAATTATCATACTACGGGCTAACAACTGCTTTACGGACAGCCGTTAATTAACTTATATACGGACGCCGTATAAGACTCTAAGATTGCGCATAATGCGGATTTACTTTTTTTCAAGTTTGATTTCTAGCACGAAAGCCCTCTCTCAAATCGAAAGAGAGGGTCTCATTTAGGGCAATCGCATCAAAAGTAGTGCTAAAGCTGTTATCCTTCTGTTGGAGGAAGCAGATGAAGGCAGAACCACTCAAAAAGATAGAAGCACACTTTGGAAGAGTACAAGATCCACGAATTGAACGCAGCAAGGAGCATAAACTGATCGATATCATATCTATTGCGATCTGTGCAGTGATCTGTGGTGCAGAAGGTTGGGTAGATATTGAGAATTTTGGAAAGAGCAAGATAATCTGACTGAAAACTTTTTTGGAATTGCCCAATGGCATTCCGTCACATGACACCTTTGGACGTGTGTTTTCACAGATAGACCCGGAAGAATTTCAGGAGAGTTTTCAAAGTTGGGTCGAAAGTATCCATGAACTCACAGCCGGGCAAGTCGTTGCTATTGATGGAAAACAACTGCGTGGTTCAAAGGATGGTTTTCTGGGGAAACGAGCCATTTACATGGTCAGTGCCTGGGCAGAAGCCAACGAATTGGTTTTAGGACAACGCAAAGTCAACGAAAAGAGCAATGAGATCACCGCGATCCCTGAATTGCTCAAAGATACTGGATGTTTCAGGGTGCATCATCACCATAGATGCGATTGGAACGCAAACCAAGATCGCGAAAGCCATCATTGATGGAGGTGCAGACTATCTTTTGAGCGTCAAAGGAAAATCAAGGATATCTCTATGATGACATTACCTGGCTTTTTGAATATGATCAGAAAAATAAGTTCAAAGATACTTCCTATGACTATGCAAAAACTGTCAATAAGGGACATGGGCGCATAGAAATACGCGAATGCTGGAGTATCTCTGATCCCGAGTACCTTCAAAGCTTGAAAGATGCTTCCAGATGGAAAAAGTTGAAAAAGCATTGCGATGGTCACTTCAACCCGTATCACTGACAAAAAGACCACTGTCAAAAACAGATATTACATCTCCAGCCTTCCGAGCAAGGCTGAACAACTTCTGCACGTGGCGCGCAGGCATTGGAGTATTGAAAATGAACTTCACTGGGTATTAGATGTCGCTCTAAAAGAAGATCACAGCCGTATTCGCAAAGATCATGCTCCTGAAAACTTCGCTGTACTCAGGCATATGGCTCTCAACTTGCTCAAACAAGAGAAAACTGCCAAAGGTGGCATTCACGCAAAACAACTGCAAGCCGCCTGGAATGAAGATTATTTACTCAAGGTGCTTTCTCGATAATTTGATGCGATTACCCTAGGTCTCATTCAGTCGCCTGGCTAATCGAAGAATACTCCATAGAGTTCAACGCCTACCCCGTGAAAGCAAATCTACTTGAATTCTCTATATAAACTGGACACGGCCACGAGAATCCAGGCAACGATACCGGCAAATCCCGCCAGGCGTCCAAGAGCGGGCCAGGAGGATTCCCAAATCCATAACCCTGTCATGATAGGGGTAAATAACAACCAGGCAATGATCTTTGGCGCCAAAGGCAGCACTCTCGGATTCCTGCTTTCACGATCACTGGAAGAATGGCTGAATGAAAATACTGGGTCTCTCCGTTTCTCAATGCCCGATGAGAACAATTTTGGCAATTTAGCTTTTGAGAAGAAACCGTCTCTGTCCCATCTGTGGAGATCAGAATTTGACCAGCGTAGCTTTCAAAATTCTTCAATATCCCTTTTTCCTTCAGAAGATTAATGCCGTATGGAGAAAAGTTCTGATAACAAAGAAGGCGATAAGGGGTCTAACAAAGTTCTTGTCTGTGTGTCTGTTGGTATCTTCTCTACCCCAAACAGCTTCTGCAAATTGTTTTTCCCCTTTCTTTTTTGCAACAGGCGTTGTGACGCCAGAAATGAGGGCGATTGAGTGAAAAACACACTGAAGGCTGACACCGCTGCATCTTTGATTTCATAGCGTGTGTTTACGCCTTCACGATAATCTGGTAGTTTTTCAAAACAATTTGATGCCAATTCGTCTATGATCTTCTTGAATACTTTGCTCTTTTTCACAACCAAAGATTATCACACCTTGCCCTTTTTATTTCGGATACTTTTTGTCTTCTTCATATTTGGAATTGCTGTTACTATCCAGTTTCTCTCAAATCCTTGACAAACAGGCAAAACAATATACAATTAGTACAATGATACAATTAATTCAATTATACACTGATACAATTTCGGCATGAAAAAACTGATTGAAAATATCCAACTCGACTTCCGCTCCCATACCCCGATCTACACCCAGATCGTGGAGCAGGTCAAGCAACAGGTAATCAGTGGCGAGCTCAAGCCTGAAGACCAATTACCTACCGTGCGCGCGCTTGCGCTGGAGTTGCGAGTTAATTTCAATACTGTCGCAAGAGCATATCGTTTGCTGGATGATGCGGGCATCATCTCCACCCAGCAGGGACGAGGTACCTATATTCTCGATGTCCCGCCGCCGGAGCGCACAGACAAGTTGAGACGACAAGCACTAGAAGCTCTGACTCGCGATTACCTGAACGAAGCGCTTCGCTTAGGATGCAGTCCTGATGAAATAAGCAAAGAGCTAAAAGAACAGATCGAAAATGATAAGTCAACCGAAAACAAGTGAGGTTACCATGTCTAACAAATACTCAAAAGATAAAACCCTTCAATCCATGAAAGCTAAGAAAGATGAACATATCTCTGGTATTGCTGGAGCGATATTCGCTATCTTCATGGTCGCATGTGTTTTGGGTGCGATTATCATGTCGGAAAATAACACCAGCGATATAACCATTGGTATCTATGTGACAGTCACAATGCTCATTGGGATTTACATCCTGTTCGCCCTGAAAGTGGCCTCCCAGTGGGAAAAAGTTGTCGTCTTGCGCCTGGCAGATTTAAGGAGCTGGCCGGGCCGGGACCATTCTGGATCATCCCGATTGTGGACACCACTCCCACATGGATCGACCACCGCGTCATGGTCACGCCCTTTTCTGCTGAAAAAACACTGACGAAGGATACGGTCCCTGTCGACGTGGATGCCGTCCTATTCTGGGTTGTCTGGGATGCCGAGAAAGCTGCCCTCGAAGTAGAAGACTATAGAGTTGCAATAGCATGGGCTGCGCAGACCGCACTGCGTGAAGTGATCGGCCAAATGGACTTAGCCAACATCTTGATTGGTCGCGCCAAAATGGATGACGAGTTACAAAGAATTATTGATGAGCGCACCACTCCCTGGGGCGTGACTGTACAATCCGTAGAAATCCGTGATGTGGTTATCCCTCAGGATTTGGAAGACACCATGTCCCGACAGGCACAGGCTGAACGCGAGCGACAGGCGCGTGTCATCTTGGGCGAATTTGAAAAGCAGATTGCAGCATCTTTTGCCGAAGCATCACAGGCCTACACCCACAATCCTACTGCCCTGCACCTGCGAGCCATGAATATGCTCTTCGAAGGGCTGAAAGAGAAAGGCGCCCTGGTCATCGTCCCGAGCAGCGCCGTGGACACGATGAATCTGCAGGCTTGAGCGGCATGGCTCGCTGGCACAGCAAAACTTGCCTGAAGAAGAAGAATAACCCTGCAACCACAAGTTTTCAATAAAATGTTTCACATGAAACATCAAGGAGAATATCATGTCCACTCGCACTACCGTCTTCGCAACAATATTCCTGATCGCATTTGCTATTGCCTTTAGCGTTTCCGTTTTCGACAGGTTGCCAGATCAAATGGCTTCGCACTGGAACACAGCCAATCAGGTGGACGGCGACATGTCCCGTTTCTGGGGCGCATTCCTGATGCCCATTGTTTCCGTTGGCATGTTGGCGTTATTCCTGGTCATTCCAAACATTGACCCGCTCAAAGCCAACATCTCAAAAGTTCCGAAGCTACTTCAACGCGTTCATCGCGCTCATGGTTGCATTTTTGGTTTACATGCACATCCTGACCATGCTTTGGAATTTAGGCTATGACCAGTTCAACATGGGTGCAGCCATGCTCCCTGCCCTGGGCTTGATTTTCGTCTTTGCCGGGGTCATGATGCGCCAGGCGAAACGCAACTTCTTTATCGGCATCCGCACACCATGGACATTAAGCAGTGATTATGTCTGGGAGAAGACACATCAGATTGGCTCGACACTCTTCATCGCATCTGGAATTTTAGCCCTGTTGGGAGCTATCTTTGCAGACTACGCCATTTGGTTTATTCTGGTTCCTGTACTTGGGACAACCTTATTCTTGACCGTATATTCGTATGTGTTGTATCAGCAAGAGACCAAATCGTAAGCCAAAAATGTTTCATGTGAAACAAAAAACAGCCTCTGTATTCGCCGCTGTTAAAAATAAGCGCAATCCTTTTGAAAAAAGCGAGTGAAAAATGATAGAAGAATCCACACAATGGGAATATCGCGTACAGATTGTTGGCGGTTTCTTTATCGGCATCAAAGCCGATGAGTTGGAAGAAATGCTCAACGAATGGGGCGAGGAAGGCTGGGAAGTTGTCTCGACTTACATCATTGAAAATGCCAACAAAGTCAATATCATCGCCAAGCGACCACTGACGGATCGTGTACGCCGTGAGCGCTCAAGGCCATCACTTTTTTAGGAGTACTAAATGTTGCAACACAAACCACTGACTTGGTTCCTCATCATCGCTTTTGCTATTTCCTGGCCCCTATTTCTAACCCCGCTTCTCTTGCCGGACCTGGAGCCTGCCACTCAACAAATGACATTCACAGGCCTATGGGCATTGGCCATGTGGGGACCGGGAATTGCGGCCATTATCGCCACGCTGGCGATTGAAAAGAAGCCCTTCAAATCGCTGAAGCTAAACACCCTCGGTCCCAAGCGCTATTATCTGTGGGCATGGTTCTTGCCGCTGTTGTTGATTGTGCTAAGTGGCCTGCTGACTATTTCCCTTCGCACAGGCCAATTGGACACAGAGTTCACTTTCATGCAACAGGCAATGGAGCAGACAGGCACACAATTGCCAGTATCTACCGGCATGCTGGTCATGATCCAAATCGCCCAGGCATTGATCCTCGGCCCGCTCATCAATGTGATCTTTACCATGGGCGAGGAACTCGGTTGGCGTGGCGATCCGCTCCCCCGATTGTTGCCGCTCGGTCAATGGAAAGCTCTGCTCATCAGCGGTGCAATCTGGGGTATCTGGCACGCCCCGGCCATCGCGCAGGGACACAACTACCCTGACCATCCAATCCTCGGCATTTTGTTGATGACCGTCTTCTGCATCCTGCTGGGGATCATCATCGGCTGGCTGTATCTGAACACGCGCAGTCCCTGGGTGGCCGCATTGGCACACGGGTCGATCAACGCCTGGGCTGGCATGCCATTCCTGTTTTTGAAACCCGGTTTCGATACAGCTCTCGGTGGTACGTTGACCAGTATCCCTGGTTGGATTGTAATGGGATTTTTCATCGGCTGGTTAGTACTGACGAAACGGTTGCTAGTTCGAGCGCAGGAAGAAGCGGGACCGGTTGGTGATTGAGGATTTGAAAATACGCACCCGTGCTGTATAGAACAAATGTTCTAGCTTTGTACTCTCTTTTACAGTGTACAATCTGGTCATGTCTAAAAAGACTGTCATCATCCTCGCGTTCATACTCCTGACCAGCGCCCTGCTCGGCTGGTCAGTGCTCACACGCGGACATTGGTGGGGCGACGATTTTGCTGCCTACATCATGCAGGCCAAGAGTATTCTCGCCGGGAGCATGAGCGAGTTCGTCGTGAACAACACTTTCACTGTCACACAATCATCTCACCAGGATCGGCCGGGCGGCCTACCCTGGGTCTTTCCGCTCATGCTGACCCCGGTTTATG
>CAWBTW010000002.1:0-179647 GCA_963791785.1 uncultured Chloroflexia bacterium
GGGAGGAATACATATATGTATGGTCTTGACACCTTTGAGACAATTGCAATATGGTCCGTTTTAGGGGTTGCGATCCTCGGGCTTCTGTATGCAATATTTCTTCGCTCACAAATATTGCGTGAAGATAAGGGCGACGAAAAAATGCAAAAGGTCTGGGGCGCGATTAGAGATGGTGCAGACGCATACCTGCGGCGGCAATTGAAATCCATATTGCCGCTGATCGTTATTTTAACAGTTGCGCTGTTTGCATCAGTTTATATCGTTTCCCCGACGCCCGAAGCTTCGGAATGGTATTGCCTTGCATTCAAAGGCGCTGATATTAGCACAGCTATAACCTGTGGCCATGACCTGAGCGCTGCTGAACAGCAAACTGTACGCCTTTTGATCGGCTTGGGACGAGCGGTGGCCTTTGTGCTGGGTGCTGGCTTTTCGATAACTGTCGGCCAGATCGGTATGCGCATGGCGGTCCAGGGCAATGTGCGTGTGGCTTCGGCGGCACGCCGTTCATTTAGTGATGCGCTGCGGATTGCGTATCGTACAGGCACGATCACTGGCATGCTAACCGATGGCCTGGGCCTGTTCGGCGGCACAGTTATATTTATGGTCTTTGGTATTGCTGCACCGGATGCATTGCTTGGTTTTGGTTTTGGCGGCACACTGCTCGCGCTGTTCATGCGTGTGGGCGGCGGGATCTTTACCAAGGCTGCTGATGTCGGTGCGGACCTGGTCGGTAAGGTGGAAGCAGGTATCCCTGAGGACGATCCGAGAAATCCGGCAGTGATAGCGGATCTGGTTGGCGATAACGTCGGTGACTGCGCAGGTATGGCCGCGGACATCTTTGAATCCTATGAAGTGACGATTGTCTCCAGCTTGATTCTGGGGGTGGCTTTATTACATTACAGGTCATCTTGAGTGGATCATTTATCCGCTTTTGGTGCGTGGTATTGGTGTGCTGGCTTCCATTTTTGGGACATATTTGGTCAAGAGCGAACCAGGTAAGGGCGGGGATGCCATGAAGGCCATCTTCCGGGGCTTCCTGTCCTCGGCGGCGATATCGACAGTTATGTTCCTGATCGTAGCGGTATATTACATGGCTGACGTTCCCGGTGGTTGGTGGCGGCCGTTTGCTACAACTGCGGTTGGTGTGTTGCTGGCAATTGTGATCGACCGTTTGACCGATTATTTCACAGGATTCCACTTTGCGCCTGTTCAAGAAATCAAAAAATCAGCAGATACTGGTCCGGCTACATTGATCCTTTCGGGCACATCAGTAGGTTTCGAATCATCGGTATGGTCTATCATTGTTATCGCAGCAACAATCTTTGCTTCCATCGTGATCTATGGCGGCGTGTCGGCTGACCCGGTTGAGCAATTCACATATGTGCTGTACGGTGTTGCGATGACAGGTATTGGTATGTTGACGTTGACCGGGAACAATGTGGCGATGGATTCCTTCGGCCCGATTGCGGACAACGCAGCCGGTATCGGCGAAATGTCCTGGACGGGTCAGACGGACGATGAAACTGCTACCGCGCAAAAAATCATGGCCGATCTGGACGCAGTTGGCAATACAACCAAGGCGATCACGAAAGGTATTGCGATTGGTTCAGCCGTGATCGCTGCAGTTTCGTTGTTCGGCTCCTTCATCACGGATGTAAGCCGCGTTGATCCGACTGCCCTGGCAAATGGCATTCGCGTCTCGATGCCGCAGGTGTTTGTCGGTATGTTGATCGGTGGTGCCGTGCCGTGGCTGTTTTCTTCCTTTGCTATTCAGGCTGTCAGCCGTGCTGCTTCCTTGATCATTGAGGAAGCCCGTCGCCAATTCCAAGCTGGCGTGTTGGAAGGGAAAGTTGAGCCTGATTATCGTAAGGCAGTTTCAATCTCAACGGAAGCAGCCCAGAAGGAGTTGGTTCCGTTGGCGCTCATCGGTGTGTTGACCCCAATCATTGTTGGCATGGTGTTGCAAGTTGAGGCCTTGGGCGGTTTCCTGGCCGGCATCATCCTGTCCGGACAGTTGCTGGCGGTCTACATGAACAACGCCGGTGGTGCCTGGGACAATGCCAAGAAAGCTATCGAAGATGAGCCCAAAGATCCTGAGAACAACACTGGGTAAAGGCTCAGAACGCCACAAAGCTGGTGTGGTAGGCGACACGGTTGGCGATCCTTTCAAGGATACAGCTGGTCCGGCGCTGAACCCGATGATCAAAGTGGTCAACCTGGTGGCGCTGATTGTGGCCCCCGTGGTTGTGACTTACAAGAACCTTGGCTTTGGCGGTTGGGTCATTGTGCTGGTATTGCTTGGTGGATTGGTCTGGGCGATCATGCGCTCAAAGGCGGATGCGCCAGAGATGAAGTAGTTGATTACGTGGTGGTAAAAGAGGCCCGCTTAAAAATAGCGGGTCTCTTTTTGGCAGATGGCAGCTGAAAGCATGTAGCATTTCAGTAAGCGCTGTAAATCAGGTTGGTTGCGCTGACTCTCCTGGTAATCTCTTATCTATTTGTGTATACTTTGTTGAAAATTCTTGTGGAAAACTAGAAGGATATACATGAGTTCTAACAAAAAAAAATCCATCAAACATTCTGTGCCCTGGCGCGAAGAACTTCGTTCGTTTGGAGCGTTGGTATTCAATGCTGAAAAGTTCATAAAAGAAATCGCTTTTTATTCGTCACAGGCGCAATATATATCTTATTATCAAGGTCTTTTAGATGAACTCGTTAAGCGGGGGAAAGAGATTGTTTATCTGACCTCTGATTTGCAGGATCCTATGTTAGAGGAAGAGCATACGGCCATCACTTCCTTTTTTTCCAAATCATTTTTGCCGTTGACTTTTCCGACGTTGAATTCGCCGGTTGTAGTTACCACCATCCCTGATTTACAACAGTACAAGATCAAACGTTCATTTTCAGGTACGAATTATCTGTATGTCTTTCACTCTTTGGTGAGTACTCATATGATGTATCGAAAAGGGGCTTTTGACTTCTATGACACGATCTTTTGTGTTGGTCCACATCATGTTGATGAAATTCGAAAAACTGAGGAACTATACGGCTTGCCTACGAAAGCTTTACACGAGGTTGGCTATTACAGGTTGGAGAAAATCTATGCCCATCATCAAGAATATCTCTCCCAGCTAAGTAGAAGTGAATCGCGTAAACTGGTGCTGATTGCCGCAGGTTGGCAAGAAAGCAATATGCTTAATACCTGTGCCGACGAATTGATCAAATCGCTGCTGCGTGAAGATTTTGAAGTGGTTTTCAGGCCTCATCCTATGACAATTGCTAAAATGCCAGGGCGGCTTGCTTCGTTAGCAGAAAAATATGCTGCGCACAATCAGTTTCAAATAGATACTGAAACAACCTCAGAAAAGTATTTGCACGCTGCAGACGTGATGATTTGTGATTGGTCAGGAGTTGCCTTAGAATATGCTTTTGGCACTGAACGGCCAGTGCTGTTTATCGATTTACCTCGCAAGGTGTACAACCCTGAATATGAAAAATTGGGCATTGAGCCCTTTGAGGTGCGACTGCGTGAGCAGATCGGCCAATCCATCAAACCAGAGCGGGCCTCTACAGCAGGAAAAGTTGTTACAGATTTCCTTGAACGGCGGCAAGAATATCGCGAACGGATTGTTGCAGTCCGGCAGGAAAATATCTATAATTTTGGCGGTTCATCTAAGGTGGGAGCAGAAATAATCCAGAATATATTGATGAATGGGATAAAGGGCGCTACCCAGCCATGATCCAATCGTGTTAATCTGGTTCAGGCAATGTTCTCCAGAACGGATCGAACTGTTTCGTGCGTAACCTTGCGGGGGTGATTCGCTAGACGTTCCATATTGATGTTTTGAGTAATAAAATCAAAGTTGTTTTTAGTAATTCCCAAAGATGACAGATGCATCTCAAGCCCGAGTGAAAACATCAGGATCTGAAGATTTTGATGGGCAGTTTCAGCATCGGGTAAATCCAGCAGCGTGCATATTTCTTGTATGGTGTTCCGGACGTAGTTGGCACCACGTGGGTGACGGGTATCTAAATCGATTGCATTTGAATTGTGCACTAAGAATTCTCCTAAGGTCAAGAAGACCGCATGGCCGTGTGGAATATCAAAGTGCGCTGTTAACGTATATGAGAGGGCATGTGGAGCGGTTGTCTTGCTAATATTGATTGCCTGCCCCGCTAACAGAGCAGCGTAGCTGATGTCTGTGCAGGCTTGAGGGTCACGCTGCGTTATAGCTGATACAACGGAACGACTTGCCAGTCTTATGGCTTGACTGGCAAACTCTTTCGATTGTTCATTTGCATTAACACTCCAATAGGACTCAATTCCCTGAGAGAGGGCGTCTAAGCCTGCACTTGCTGCCAGTCGCGTGGGCACGCTAAAAGTTAGGTTGGGATCTACAATGGCTGCATCCGGTTGTATGCTGGGGTGGGCAATTGAGTGTTTCGTTTTATCGACGTAGAGAACTGCAAATTGAGTGGCCTCGGCCCCCGACCCGGCCGTTGTTGGGATTGCAATAAATGGAATTTTTCGTCGGGCCAAAGAATGTCCTTGAACCACCAAATCATGGGGGGGAGCATTTTGCTCAGAGAAAACACCAATTAGTTTTGCAATGTCCAGCACGGCCCCGCCGCCGATAGCCAGAATTAAGATCAAACGGTTCTTGTTGGAAGCTTTCCAACCCGCGTTGAACTTCGCGCAAGTCAGGCAGGGCGGATGAGACCACAAAGCGCTTGAACCCTCGAGTTGCAAGCGTACTTTCAATACTCATTTCTGCGCCACTCAAAGTATAAGAGCGATTTCCTGTAACGAGGAAAATGCGCTGTGCAGCATACTTGTTCAGAATCGTGTCCAGGGCCTGAATTTTTCCTGGACCAAAAATCACTTCTTGGTTCATCCTTGCAGATGCTGCATAAATTGTTTTTTGTTTTCTTGGGGAGTGCTGGTGGGTCTGCCAAGGTCAGGACGCGCACCTGTGCGCACCCGCACCTCGACTAGATTTGGGCCTGCTTCCGTACGAAGCCAATCTAATGCTTCTGACAGTTCTTCCGCGCTCATCGCCTTTCTTACACCTCGGTACCCACAAGCCCGAGCAATCGCTGGGATATCAATCTGAAGCGCTACCGTTGGTTGTCCCCCAACAGAATCATGGGTGCCGTTGTTCAGCACGATGTGATTGAAGTTTTCAGCAGGTTGATTCCCAATTATTGCCAAGCCTCCCATGTGCATGATGAATGCTCCATCGCCATCTAGACAATAGACTTGACGTTCAGGCTTTTGCAAAGCAATCCCAAGTGCAATTTGAGATGCGTGTCCCATTGAGCCTACTGTTAGAAAATCCTGGCCCTGGTCATTGCTGTTCGTATTGGCTCGAAATTCAAATAGTTCACGGGAAGCTTTCCCTGTTGTTGATACCACAACATCGTTTTTTTGTAACGATTCTGCGATTTGGAGAATGGCATCTTCTCGCGACAGCTGTAACGTTGAATTGGGTTCTTCTTTTTTTTTGTGTTTGTATTTTGAAAAGCTTCCTTTTCGAACAACAAGTGCATACGGCCTTTGGTGTTCACGCAAGGTTTCCAGAGCTGTGTCGAGGCATTCCATAGTGGAATCCATTTCCGTTGGGAGGACGTGGTAGGGGATATTGAGTGCATCAAGCAGTGCGAGGGTAACAGCTCCCTGAGTGATATGTTGCGGCTCGTCGTGTACTCCTGGCTCTCCTCTCCATCCGATGAGTAACAGTACGGGAATGGCATAGACGGCTGGATCCACAAGAGACGTAAGGGGGTTGACTGAATTTCCCAATCCTGAGTTTTGCATATAAACCATCCCTGCCTCGCCAGTTGCAAGATGATAGCCGGTCGCCAAGGCAACCGCATTTCCTTCGTTAGCTGTAATGATATGATCCTGTGCAGGAATGGAATCTGTCAGGCAAGCACAAAATTCCTTCAGAAGAGAATCAGGAACACCTGCAAAAAATGATATTTTTTGCTTTTGTAACTGTTGAAGAAACCACGCTGGTGCTAACACGATCAACTATCTCCAGGGATCAGGGTAAGGATTTCTTTAATGGGCATACAGGCATCCTCAACCTCTAAAGCCCGACCATGCTTTAGAATTGTTTCCGCAGTCTTCACCATATTTGGGTATGCGCTGCGAAGCAAATGATTAGCATAAATGACTATCCGGCCTCCCGCCTCAATTAATTCATCTTCTTTGATATGTGAGTATGCACTTGGCACGAATACTAACGGAACTTGCTTTTCGAACTTGTTATAGCGCTCACAAAATTCGAATAGTTGGGTGGTGTCCTTATCCTTATTGTGAATTAATATAGCATCGGCACCAGCTTCTATGTAGGCCTCACTGCGTTGTAGGGCATCTTCTACGCCTTTACCTAGAATCAAAGACTCAACTCTTGCAATGATTGCAAACTCTTCTGTAACCAGGGCCTGTTTACCCCTTTTAATTTTATAACTAAAGGCATCAATTTCATCCTGAGTTTGTTCGACTTCGGTTCCAAAGAGTGAATTTCTTTTTAGCCCAACCTTGTCTTCAATAATAATTGCTGAAACCCCCAGCCTTTCCAATGAGCGTACCATGTAAACAAAGTGTTCTGGATGGCCGCCATTGTCGCCATCAAGGATGATGGGTTTGGTCGTGATTTCAATTATTTCCTCAATCGTTTGCAGGCGTGAGGTTAAGTCAACTAAACCTGTGTCAGGCTTCCCTTTGGCAGTTGAGTTGGTCAGGCTGCTGATCCACATGGCATCAAATTCTCTCACAGCTCCGTCCACTTTCACTTGCGTGTGCTCTGCAATCAGGCCAGTTAGACCGTTATGGGCTTCTATTACGCGAACGATTGGCTTGGTTTCTAACAACCGCCAGAACAGACGCATACGACTTTCAGGTGTGGTGCCAATTTCTCGTTTTGCCTGATATAAATTGGTGGAGGAAATTCCGGGTGTGTATTCGGGCTCTACTAATTCTCCACCCCATTCTTGCAATGCATTCAAAACGCGTTTGCGCGTTTCCTGCTGAATACCGGTTTTCCAATCATCGCCGTGAACAACAAAGTCTGGTTTCAATTTACGCAGATTTGGAACATAATCCAGAGTTTCTTGGGGTACAACTTTTTCGACACCCCTTATATTTTCAACGACGATTTTACGTTGTTCATAGGTCATGACTGGTAGGCGTTTGTAACTGGCAATGGCCTCATCTGTTAGTAGGCCAATCGTTACTTCCCCCAATTCTCGGGCAATATTGATGATGTTTAAATGGCCAGGATGTATGAGATCAGCACTCATTCCAACATATACTCGTTTTTTCATTTTTTGTCCTCAATTCTAGAATCCAGATACCTGTTTTAGAATTCGTGTTAATCCGTGATCAATAGGAGTTGTTAATTTTTAGGTTTTATTACTACTTTATGCGAATCCTCGATTTCTGGTTCCTGATCAGATGCGGATTTGCCGGTCAATCGCCCGAAAAATGATTTGAGCTTACTCCAAAATGCCCTGGCAAATAGTGTTACTGCCAGGAGGATGCCAAGGATTGCTTGTAGAATGACACCTTGTGAGACTGGATCAAGATACAACGGTGGTTTGTTCAGCAGAGTGGAAATGAGTGATATGTGCATGGGGTTTCCTTTCGGTTATTCAAGGGTTTTGGTTTTGATGCACCCTTTGTCACTGGATGGGTCTTTTAATTGCATTGTAATGTCTTCTGTGTGATAAATTTTTATTGTATCGAAATAGTAATATGACCTATTCTCCAACAGTGGCAAGTCGGTGGAAAAGTATTCATTAAAGATAATACGAAATAGATTAACAGGTGTAAACTCTTCGGGAATCGGATTGTGCTCCAAATTTGGTAAGTAATAGGCAGAAAATATTGAGAAACGTTCTTCAAGACAGGTGTTTTCTGAAGATGTGAAGTCGGTTAACAGCCCGGGACCATGATCGGCTTGTATGAGAATAATAGGGGGAACTTCGGATTGCGCGAGAATTGCTTCAATGGCCTTCTTCAATTCAGCATTTGTGTATTCCAGTTTGTTAATATATCCTGTTTTGTAATCAACACTTGTGCCAGGGAAATTATCTCCATCGTTAAATGTAAAACTATATTGTGGCTCAGTATGTTGGCCGTCGTTACCAATGATAAATGGTGGGTGAGGCGCAACGATGTGAGCAAATACAAATTTTGGACCAGGTAGTTGCGGGATATCTGCCAAGGTTTCAAAGTTGTACTGTAGCAGATCGTGATGGGCTCTGAAAGAAGGAACAAATGCTATATTACCCAATAATGGGCTTACAGTATTCAGCTGTGTTTTGTCTAGAAATGAACCTTCAAATTGTGTCAAATGATAGGCATACGGATTGTAATAGATGTCGGCTATTGAGTTGTTTGTAATATCCCAGTCTGTTGCGATGGCTACAGATTGATATCCAGCTTGTTCTAAAAATAATTGAACAAGACTTTCTTGAATAAATGGTTCCATTAGCCACCAGAATACACTATCCTTTAAACCCGGGACAAGGTTTTGTATATACTCCAAGATTTAAGGTTGATGGGAATTGAGGCAGATGTTTTCGCGTAATTTGAATAGGTTTTTGCTGGAACTGTAAACCCTGAACCTTCTAGATATTCTATAAAATCAGAGTTGTCGTATTGATAATATTTTTGAAGGATTTCATCATCTCCATAGCCATCTAAAATAATAAAGTAAATGTCAGGTAGCTTATCAGTTGACATTGTTGGATTTAGTTGGATTGCATTGTTATCACTGGGCAATGCTTTTTGATATGATGCCCAATCTACCTGAAAAAAAGTTGGAACGAGCCAAAATAGAAGAATAAACAATAGTGCTGTGGAAAGCGCAAATTGAATGGCGATAATGTGTTTTATCTTGAATTTTATCTTCAGTAAAAAGGATATTGCGGCCCATAAGATAATAAGCGCAAGCAATAAAACGCAAATGAAGTAGAACAAGGATTCCGATAAATAAAAAACGACTACAAATACAACCAGGGCGATTCCAGTCCAATCCCATCCGCCTGTGATTTTATAGATGGGCCAGATGAGAATGAGTAATAATCCCCAGAAAGCTATTAACGGACGAATAAACGTTGTGGGTGAAACAAAAACATAAGACTTTAGTAAGTATTCAAATACCAGTGCGGTTGTTGCTAATATGAAAGCAGGTAGTATTGCACTCATTGCCTTCATTGCAACGTGTGTTTTTCTCTCTTTGTGCTGATTAAAGCCATTTCCTTCTTCAGAAGTTGAGTTATTAACAAGGTTGGATTTCATTTGGGTAATGATAATTGAATTATTTTTGCTCTAGATGGCAATTTGATTGCAAAAGTGACAAAGATATGTGAGTTATTTTTTTTCAACTTTGGTAGTAGGAAACCATAAGATGGATTATTTTGCTGACACAGTTTATTGAGTATACATAAGTGTTTTCTCTCCAGTGGTGGCAATAAATTAGCCTTCTTACAATTTTCACTTGAGGAACTTCTTCTGCCACTCAAACAATTTGTTCAAGGCCTCGATAGGGGACAAGCCATTCACATCCAGTTCTTTCAACTCATCCAGCATCGGGTTGGTTTCCGGAAACAAGGCAACCTGTTGAGCGGCATTGGGGTTGATTTTCACGGCCTTGCCCGAAGATTTTTCCAACTCGCCCATGATCTCATTGGCACGCTGCACAACCGGCCCTGGCAAGCCCGCCAATTGCGCCACATGGATGCCGTACGAGCGGTCTGCGCCGCCGGGCACGATCTTGTGCAGGAAGACCACTTTGTTATCGGCCTCGCTGACGGCCACATTGTAATTTCGCACGCCTGGAAGCAAATCGGCCAGTTGGGTCAAGTTCATGATAGTGGGTGGCAAACAATGTTTTTGCGCGCAGCTGTGGGTGGTTGTGCACGTATTCCACCATCGCCCAGGCAATCGACACGCCGTCGTAAGTGCTCGTGCCGCGCCCAATTTCGTCCAGGATCAGCAGGCTGCGTTCTGTAGCGTGGTGCAGGATGTTGGCCGCCTCGATCATCTCCACCATAAAGGTGGACTGCCCGGCATGGATTTCATCCTGCGCGCCGATGCGGGTGAAGATGCGGTCTACCAGTCCGATTTTTGCTTCATCTGCAGGCACAAACGACCCCATCTGGGCCATCAGCACGATCAGCGCCACCTGCCGCAGATATGTGGACTTGCCCGACATATTCGGCCCGGTGATAATGCGGACGATTTCCCCTTTTTCAAACGATGACATCATTGGGAACATAGCGCTCGCTGCGTAGGCTGTGTTCCACAACCGGATGCCGCCCCTCGCGGATATCCAGCAGCGCATCATCCCGGACCTCGGGCCTGCTGTAGCCTCCGAGAGCAGCAGCCTCGGCTAAGGCAGATAGCACGTCCAGCTCGGCCAGTGCGCGTGGCTGTGGCCAGCAGTCTTCTCGCCGACTTGCCCAGCGTGGCGCAGATTTCATTGAACAGCCGCAACTTCGATCTCGCGGATGCGCTCCTCCGCGTTCAACACCAGTGTCTCGTACTCCTTCATCTCCGGCGTGATGTAAGCGCTCTGCGTTGACCAACGTCTGCTTGCGGATGTAATCCTCGGGGGCTTTGTCTGCCGCGCCGCGCGAGATTTCGATATAATAGCCAAAAACCTTGTTGTATCCTACCTTGAGCGTTTTGAGCCCGGTACGTTTGCGCTCTGTGGCTTCCAGGTTGGCAATCCAGTCGCGGGCATGCCTGGATGATTCGATCACCCCGTCCAACTCATCCGAATAGCCGGGGCGGATGATGCCTGTATTTTGCAATGTGGCCGGGGGCTCGTCTTCAATGGTGGCTTGCAGCAGGGATAATTCCTCTTCGCAGGGATCCAGAAGTTTGAGCGGCAGGGCATCGTTTCTGCCCAAGCGCTTCAAGGATGTTCTGAATAGCTGGAATGAGTCCAAGTGTTTCTCGCAGGGCCACCAGATCGCGCGGCTGGGCATGCCCGGCGATGATGCGGTTGGTCAGGCGTTCGATGTCGGCCAGTGGTTTGAGTGCGGTGCGCAATTCGGCACGTTCCATGCCGCGCTCGAAGAAGAATTCCACGCCATCCAGCCGTTTGTTGATCTTTTTCACTTCCAGCAGCGGCTGGCTGACCCATTGATGGATGAGCCGTTTGCCCATGGGCGTGACAGTATAGTCCAGCGTGCCCAGCAGGGAACCTTTGCGTTCTCCGCGTAAGTGTTTCGGTGAGTTCCAGGTTGCGGCGGGTGGCCGCATCCAGATGTCATGAATTCGGACAGGCTGTAGGAGTGCAAGCTTGTCAGCAGTTTGAGCGCATCAGGCTGTGTTTCTTTCAGGTATTGCAGGATGGCTCCCGCCGCGCGGATGGCCAGGCGCTGGCCTTTCAAGCCGAATCCATCCAGCGCTGCGGCCTGGAAGTGGGTCAGGATGGCGTCTTCGCAGCGGCCCGGTTCAAAGCGCCAGGCAGGCCAGGGCGTGGAATGACCCGGGAGATCGTTGTTGAGCGGGAGATCTTCGGGGTGCAGGATTTCGGCCGGGTGCAGGCGCATCAGTTCTGCGCGCATCGTCTCGATGCTGAGTTCGCTGGCGGCAAATTCCCCGGTGGTGATATCTGCATAGGCGATCCCAGCGCGAGCTTCATCCGCGAAAATGGCAGCCAGATAGTTGTTGGCATCCCCGGGAAGCAGGCCGGGTTCGACGATCGTGCCCGGGGTGACCACGCGCACAACTTCGCGCGGAAAAATACCCTTTTTGGGCTGCCTCGCCAATCTGCTCGCAAATGGCAACATGGTAGCCTTTTTCGATCAGGCGGGCCATGTAGTTTTCAACCGCATGATAGGGGATGCCGGCCATGCGGCGATGCGTGTGCCCTTTGCCTACCGTGCGGGAGGTCAGCACGATGTCGAGTTCGCGGGCGGTGATTTCAGCATCTTCGTCAAAGGTTTCGTAGAAATCCCCCAGGCGAAAGAAGAGAATGGCATCGGGATACTGGCGTTTGATGTCAAGATATTGCTGGCGAATGGGGGTGACGTCATCTTTTGTGGGCATGGACTGATTTTACTACGAGTAGCGCGACTATTCATAGATGTAACATATTTATGTTGTTGCCCCGCCACTTGGGGCGGGGTTGCGGCACGAGGTAGCAACTTGCGCTATAATTACTGAAATTTTGCGGAGATGGACATTTAGCATGGAAAGAAAAAAATTTGTGTGTTTAGTAATTTTAGATGGTTGGGGAATTCGCTTTTGTAATGAGGGCAATGCTGTAGCTCAAGCCAACACCCCCAATTACGATCGCTGGTTAGCTGAATATGAAAGTTCGATATTGGATGCTTCTGGCGAAGCCGTCGGCTTGGTGGCCGGACAAATGGGAAATTCTGAAGTCGGGCACTTGAATATTGGCTCCGGCAGGGTTGTGTACCAGAGCATTTCCAAGATCAATCGAGCCATCGAGACCGGGGAGTTGAGCAATTCTGATCTTCTCCAGGGTGAACTAGAAAAGTGCAAGCAGAGTAACAAGAATTTTCATCTTGTGGGGTTGCTGGGACCGGGCGGTGTTCACAGCCACGTAGACCATCTGTTGGCGCTCATTGAAATTTGTGGCACATATGATGTTATACCTGTGCTCCACTTGATTACAGACGGGCGTGATACGCCGCCTCGCAGCGGGATCAGTTTCTATCAGGAGATTGAGAACGTAATAGAGAGTGGGCAGGCTAAGGTCGGTTCAATTGGCGGGCGATTCTATTATATGGATCGTGACAATCGCTGGGAACGCACTGGCAAAGCATATGAAACAATGATCGGAGATGGTGAGTTCACAGATTTACCGGTCTCAGATATCCTTTCACAATCCTATAAGAATGATGTTACGGATGAGTTTGTTCTGCCTCTTGCCTTAGATGAGGCTGCTTCCGTCCGCGATGGCGATAGCATCCTCTTCTTCAATTTCCGCGCTGATCGTATGCGTCAGATCGTGCGTATATTTGCCGGGTTAGATACACCAGAATATCCGCAGAAGAAGGCGTTGAAAGATGTATCTGTAATCACAATGACGCAGTATGCAAAAGATCTTCCCACGAAGATATTGTTCCCGCCAGATGTTGTCAATAATACCTTGGCCCAGGTGCTGAGCGAAAACGGAATGAAACAATTTCATATCGCTGAAACCGAAAAATATGCGCACGTCACTTATTTCTTCAATGGAGGCAGTGAAAAACCTTTTGAGGGTGAAGATCGTTTTATGATCCCTTCACCAAAAGTCGAAACGTATGATTTGCAGCCTGAAATGAGTGCGCGCGAAGTAGCCAAAACGGTTATCGATAGGCTCAACACTGTCGATGATGATTTTATTCTGGTCAATTTTGCCAATCCAGACATGGTGGGGCACTCAGGCGATATTGAGGCCGCGAAAAAGGCGGTAGCATGTGTGGATCAATGTGCTGGCGATGTAGTGGATGCAATCCTTAAAAAAGGTGGCATCGCCATTATTACGGCCGATCACGGAAATTCTGAGCAAATGACTGATCTTTCTACAGGGGAACCGCATACATATCATACGATAAACCCAGTGAACTTCTTCGTTATCGCTGATAGATATGTTGCCTTGCAGCCTCGCGGAAAGCTGGCCGACATTGCTCCAACCATCCTCTCTTTGCTCGGTTTACCAAAACCGGATGATATGACTGGAAAAAGTCTAATAATGAGTAGTTCATGACACTTTGAATATTTTAATTCTGTGGATTGTGTTGGAAGGGATGGATGTGGAATGGTTGCTTGTAATTTGTGTATGGAAGTTGAACGAGCATCATTATGGTGAACGGCAAGGCCTGAACAAGGCAGATACCGTCAAAAATTTGTCGAGGAGCAGGTGCACATGTAATACCGTAGCTAGATGCCCCGCAGCCTGCTTTGGACTTAATTGACGAATACTATCTAAGCTGTGGCCCGAGTTGCACGGCTCTGCTCCCGAACAGTTGCAACCGCCGAGCCGCTTATAATCACTACGATGATATTCTGCTAAAATATCTGGATGATATTTCAGACGAAGAAACCACAGGGTTGAATAGCACAACCGGTGTCCCGTTGGTCTATGAACTGGATGAAAACCTGAACCCCATCAAGAGTTATTATCTGGGTGATGTGGATGAAATCGCGAACAAAGCGGCAGCAATCGCAGTGTAGTGAAGGAAACGTAATTGTTAATATAACATGCGTCTTTTGAAAATATTTGCCCTATTATTACCTGGCGGGATTCTTATTCTTTTTTATGCGAGCATCGGATTCTATGGCCGACTTATGGGGGATGATTTTTGTTTGCTGTATTATGCTGATCGGTTTGGTGTATTTCGTTCAATGTGGTATTGGTATTTAAATTGGCATGGAGGATTTTCCGCAAGTTTTATTGATTCGATTTTAGTTGTAGTAGGTGAAGATAGTATGGGGATATTCGTTCCTGCTTGCTTGCTAGCTTGGTTGGGAGCAATAACATTTTCATTCAGTATGATTATGAAAAATAGTCTGGATGGTGTCTTTAGAATTATGGCATCACTTTCCCTTGGTTCTGCTCTGATCGCAATTGTACTTTTATGGAGTCCAGAAATTGAGCAGTCTCTATTTTGGTGGTCTGGAATGCGAGGGTATGTGATGCCACTTGTTATTGCAAGTCTTTATCCTGGGCTCTACCTGAAATACGTTCGCCATGATCGTACTAACCTGGAAACATTCTCTTGGAATGCGCTGAGCTTTACTGTGCTTTTTGTTGCTGGCGGCTTTAGCGAAATATTCACACCCGTACTGTTGGTTATCGTGTTTCTTGCTGTTGGCATCAGGCTTTTAGCTACGCAATTTAATATAAAAGATCGCCCCGGCGTGTTTTTATTCTCAGGGTTATTGGGTATTTCTTTTGCTTTTTTGATTATGGTGAACGCACCAGGCAATGCAGTCCGTCAATCTTTTTTCCCGGAACCACCAGATTTTTTCACTCTATTAAGAATCGCGTTTGATGGCTATTCTCAATTTCTTGCGTACATTCCAGGCTCAACGGTTATGCTGAGCGCCTTTATTGGTTCTATTATTGGAGTAGTGAGCCTGGGTGTTGAAACAAGAGGTGAAGGAGTTCCTAGTGCTAAGATTATTACTTCTGCTTTGTTAGCAGCGATAATAATCCCATATTTATGTTTTTTGCCTTTTGCCTATGGTATGTCAGAACCATTAGTAGGTCGCGCATTAACTAATCCTGCATTTGTGTTTTCTGCTTTCTTCTATTATGCTGTTTTCCTAATCGGTCAATGGCTTGCAACTCGGATAACCTTTTTCCAGCAGATGACGGTTTCCTTGGCTTTGATCATTGCAACCCTTGCTTTCTTATTGGTTTCAGTATGGAATCAAAGCCCATATCTGGCTTCAATGCGTGCGGCTGCCATGGAGTATGCAAAACAGTGGGATTATGCCTATGAAAGAATTGCTCAAGCAAGGCAGAGAGGTGATGCATCTGTTGTAATTCCCGTCAAACAAAACTGGACTGGTGTATTTGAGCCTAACGACAATCCAAAATTTTTTGTAAACAAATGTATGAGCGATTATTTTGAAATCCAGATATTAGCAACAGATGCGTCGGTTGAGCAGCATTGAGGAGCAAGAAGGATTGAGCACACTCCTAACTTCTGACTTATAGCTGAGTTGCAAAAATGTTTTTGTGGCGAGATGTACACAAACCTTGCTACGAAAATATTTTATCCGATGACTGCTACGCGCGAACCATGCTCGAGCGGGATGGAAGAAGCGCATTTCTGTTGTGCTTTCATCAATATTCTAGAAAAGGTGCGATCGCCCAATTTTATGTTCATTTTGCCCGGCCTTCCCTGATGTATAGTTCGTAGAGGTGATGCACAATTTTGCCATTCCCTCTTTACATTTTACCCTAGAGTCTCCGAAGCTTTGCTGTCTTTGCGTAGCATCTTCAGCGACTGCGACGAATGGCGAGCCTTTGTGACTAAGAACGGACTATTCAAGAACTTTCTGAGCCAGGTGGAATGCTGCGATCCCAAAAGCCACCTCCACATTGAGTGAGCGTTTCCTGCCCTTCATAGGGATGTAGGTGATATGATCGCACAAGTCAAGAATCTTAGGATCAACCCCGGTTACTTCGTTGCCAACAATTAAAACCGGGTTTTGTGAAGGCGACGCATGCATTGCGCCTACTGGAATAGCTCGCTCATCTTTTTCAAGGGCAATCAGCCTGTACCCTTTGTCTTTCAATTTTTTGGCAACTTCCAATGCGTTGCGCGAATATTCCCAGGCCACTGTGTCTTCTGCGCCAAGAGATGTTTTTGTCACCGATTCGTTTTCAGGCGTAGGCGTGATGCCGCACAGATGTAATTTGCTCACGCCCAGTCCGTCGGCGGTGCGGAAAATCGAGCCTACATTCCAGTCCTGAGCGGATGTTATCGAGCAATGCTTCCAGTCGAAGTTTCAGATTCAATCGGACGCGAAGCAGGCTCAGGGGTGAGTGCGATGCGTTAGAACCGCCTTTGTGGATCCCAGGCAACTTGGACAGCGTTCCCCAAACGGATGATTTTCAATGAGCGGATAGCGCAGTCCGCAGCTTTGGCAGAGACGAATTTCATATGTGGTGGCGGTCATGCCTTGATTATATTCAACCTTTGTGTACATTGGTGTAAAATCAATGTCGGTGATTAAGTCATGCGCCAACTTATTCCTCGTTTTATTCTTGATCGGTACCAGTCGGGGCAATTTTCTGGTTCCCTGGAAGCTGCGGGTTTGTTTATCGATCTGTCGGGCTTCTCGAAAATGGCAGACATACTCTCCGGGCATGATCAACCTGGCGCTGAAGCGCTTGCCGAAGTGATGCGGACGGTTTTTGAACCCCTGGTGGAGGCGGTATATTCCCAGGGCGGATTTGTTGTCGGTTATTCGGGCGATGCGTTTACAGCGATTTTTCCTGAAGGCGGAGATTGGGAGCCTGCCATGCAGCGATGTTTGGATGCAGCGGTTTGGATGCAAGCCTATGTCCGCGATCATCCCCGGGCAGAAACCCCTTTTGGTCAATATCCTATTTCTGTAAAGATCGGCATTAGCTTCGGGAAAGCCAATTGGAATATTCTTGAAGCCTTCGAAGGAAAACGGGCCACCTATCACATTCATGGCTCAAGTGTGGATGGGGCAGTGGCTGCGGAAGAGCTCGCTCAACCCGGGGAAATCCTGATTGATAAATTGGCTTACGAGCATTTGCAGACAATTGTCGCATGGTGAGCAAGTTGATGACTGTTATCCGTTTGGTCGATGTCAGAACTGCGCTTCCTGCCCCGCGTCCCTTTTCTGACCCTTTGCCTGCTTCCGATATGTTGCAGATTTTCATACCCGAAAAGATCGTTTCCTTGCCGGCTGTTGGGGAATTCCGACAGGTTGTGAATCTTTTTATCGATATTCCCGATTGACCCAACGGACGAATTCCGCTTGTAACGCCCTTCATGGATGTTGTTTTCAACTTGCAGGAGCGTTATGGCGGCTATTTTCTGCGCCCAGAAATCAGCGATAAGGGCTTTAATTTGTTGATGTTTTGGGGTGCACCCGTCGCATATGAAACGGACATCGAACGCGCTTTGAATTTTATTCTCGACCTGGAGATGCAAACGAATCTTCCGTTCGAGCAGGGATCACCTACCTGACTGCTTATGCAGGTTTTATGGGGGCAGCGTTGCGTGAAGATTACACTGCTTACGGATGGGGTGTGAACCTGGCAGCACGTTTTATGAACATGGCATGCGGCAAGGCGAAATATGGATCGATGAAGAAGTGGCTCGTCGCGCAGAGAGGCATTTGAGATCAGGTACAGGGACAGATTTGCAGTCAAAGGTTTCAAACGCAAGCAAAAAGTGTTCACTCTGATTGGCCGCAAAGAACTGACGGAAACGGTGTATCACGGAGAATTGATAGGCCGTACTCAGGAACTCAGAGCAGCTTTCAGAATTTGTCCATCCAATATTTGCAGGTGAATTTGCGGGCGCTCTTGTCATTCAAGGCGAAGCGGGGATTGGGAAAAGCCGCTTAACCTATACTTTCCAGCATGGTGAAGTCTTTGAGAATAACCCTGTCCGTTGGATTATTTGCCAGACCGATGAAATCTTGCGCCAATCCCTGAATCCGTTCAAGGATTGGCTTGCTAAGCGATTTCGAGTTTCTGAAATCTCAGTCTGAAAACGATAACCTGAAAATTTCAAAACTCAGTTGCAGACATTAATTGACTCGACGCCAAACTCCGAACTTGCAACGGAGTTGGAGCGTACCAGTTCTGTCTTGGCTGCATTTCTTGGATTGTCTCAACCCAGGCTCATTGTACGAGCAGTTAGATGCCAAAGAACGTTATGAAAACACGTTCATTGCTTTGAGTACATTATTGCGAGCAGAAAGCCTGCAGAAGCCATTGGTTCTGTTCATCGAAGATGTCCAGTGGCTGGATGATGATACGCGCGTTTTTCTTCCTTATTTTGTTCGTTCCGTGTTGGTCGAACCAGATATCAAATATCCCATTGCCATTCTGGCTACCCGGCGTCCTGAAGGCGATGCAATACAATTTGGTGATGTGATTGAGCCGCAATCTCTGGACCTGGACCGGCTTCCATCTGGCGAACTTTCTCACCTTGCTGAATATATTTTGGGAGGGCGTGTCAGTTCATCATTGTTAGAGTTGTTGGAACGACGCACGGAAGGGAATCCGTTTTTTGCTGAGCAAATATTGCGGTATCTTGCTAGAGAAGAATCTGCTGGCAGAAAACAAAGATGGTCTTTTTGATGCAGATTTACGGGCAGAAAGATCGCTTCCCCTGGATGTGGGCGCTATCCTGATTGCCCGTCTCGACAGCCTTGCGCAGGATGTGCGGGATGTTGTACAAACAGCATCGATCTTGGGGCGTGAGTTTGAAGTGCAGTTATTGACCAGAATGCTCCGAGGGGATACTGACTTACTGCAAAAAATTGCTCATGCTGAACACGCTGATATCTGGATTCCGTTGGATCAGATTCGATATATTTTCCGGCATGCTCTTTTGCGCGATGCTGCCTATTCCATGCAATTGCAGACCCGCCAACGGGAGCTGCATGCGATAGCTGTCTCGGCGATGGAAATGATTTATGCACACGAGTTGGCGCCGCATTATGGTGAATTGGCATATCATGCTGAACGTGCCAACCTGGTTGAAAAGGCATTATTCTATTTGCCCCTGGCTGGCAAACTGGCAGCGAATGCTTACCAGAACAAGCAGGCAGTTGATTATTTTAGTCGTGCGCTTGCTATTAACACCCTCGGAAAATTTGCAAGATGCAGTTTGATTATTTGTTATCTGCGCGCAAAGCTCTATGGTCTCATGGGTGAACGCAAATTGCAGGAATCCAGGACCTGGACATGCTGGAAAGGTTGTCACGGCAAGTAAGTGACGACACGCTGCTGGCACAGATCTGGATGATGCGCGCGGATTATGCGTCTCACAATTAGTGATTTTCAATTTGCGATTGAAAAGGCAAAGCAGGCTCTGGATTTAGCTCAATCCTCCGGCGTAGACGATGTTGCATTCGACGCATACCGTATCTCACCTTTGGCGTTGCTCCGGCAAGGTAGGCTGGACGAGGCTATGCAACAGGCCGAGGAAGGCCTCCAGCTTGTGAGCCATCTGGGTAAACGTATCGAAGAAGGGAAAATATTGAACTCAATGGGCTTGATCGCTCTTGAACAACAAGAGCCTGCAAACGCCCAGGTTTTTTTTGAGAGTGCGTTGGATATTGCGCGCGAAACATCCAATCGTGGATTGGAAACAAAATCTTTGAATAATCTAGGTACATCGGCTGGCTTTGTGCTAGGAGACTATGTCGCAGCTCGCGAATATTATGAACAGGCTTATTTGATTGCCCAGGAACGAGGTGACCGTTCTTTGCAAGGGGGAATTCTGGGTAACCTTGGATGGGCCGCAGGAATGCAAGGGGATTTTGTCGTTGCGCGTTCTTATCACGAACAGGCGCTGTTAATTGTGCGTGAAATTGGTGATCTCTATCAGGAAGCGTACACCCTGATCAATCTGAGCGCTGTATCGGTAGCCCAAATGGAAGCCAGGGCGGCATTGCATTATGCTCGTCAGGCGAATGACTTAACCCGTAAGATAGGAGAGCGTTCCGGAGAGGCCTGGTCCTTGCTGTACCTGGGATATGCGTTATTGTTGGCTCGCGATCTTGTCGAAGTCTCGTTCCGCGTTTCACCAGGTGGTGAGTATCCGGGAAGAACTTGCACAACCCAATTTGATCCCTGAAGCACTGGCTGGATTGATTCAGGTGGCTTTGGAAATGGATGATTTGCCTGTAGCGAGTCGAGAAATGGAAAAAATCCTGGCGCATTTAGAAAAAGGGAACACTTTTGAAGGCTCTGAAGAGCCTCTGCGAATATATTTAGCGTGTTACCAGGTTCTTGAAAAACAGCGGGATGCACGCTCAAAAATAATTTTGCGCAAAGCTGCCCAATTGCTAGAAACCCAACTGTCAAACCTGCAAGATGAAGAAGCGCGCCGTATGTACGTGGAAAACGTACCCTGGCGGCGCGCAATTCAAGAAGCCTGGCAATTAGCCCAGGCGTGAGCAGATTTGTTTAGTTATCCCAGTCCAATGGGTGGGTCGCCGATCGTTAGTGTCGCTTTGACTCTTTTCTTGTTTCCCTTATTTTCTGTGTCAGAATAAGATATTTGATGTGCGGTGCCGTTATAGTAATAATACAAATTTCCTGAGGCAGGCTTGTTGAACTTTATCGTGTAAGCTGGCATATTCCCAACTTGTTTCCCTGCCTTGTCTTTAATGGTGAAGCATGCAAACCAATCATAATTCGGATATTCCCTTTTTGCAGTATCTAAGTTTTTATCCGTAGTAAACACATCATATTTGGATTTATTAATTCCTATAAGATCGGTTTCTTTGGAACCACCAAGGTAATACTTGCCATTCTTTTCATTGATTTTGGTATCTTTTGCCATAAGAGCCTCCTTTGGTCAGAGCAAATCTGTCAGGATTATAGCCTAAATTTTCGAAACATTATGCGATATATCCTTTTCAACAAACCCTATGGTGTGCTTTCACAGTTTACTGACGAAGGTACGGGACACCCCACGCTCAAACAATTCATTGACGTGCCGAATGTTTACGCAGCTGGCCGTCTTGACCGTGACAGTGAAGGATTGTTGTTGTTGACGGATGACGGGCAACTCATCAAGCGTTTGACTGACCCAAAGCATCATGTGGAGAAAACATACTGGGCATTGGTGGAGGGGGAACCAACTCCGGAAGCGCTGAGTCGTCTTGAAAACGGAATCAAGCTCAAGGGCTACACGGCGCGGCCGTCAGTCGTCCGCCTCATCCCGGACCCGGGCCTGCCTCCACGCTCAAAACCGGTCACGCCGCACGGGCCTACATCCTGGTTGGAGATCAAACTTCGCGAGGGCAAAAAGCGCCAGATACGTCATATGACCGCTGCAGTCAAGCTGTTCACGTTGAGGCTGGTACGCGTGGCCATCGGGCCGATTCAAGTTGGGGGATTTGAAGTTGGGAGAATGGAGAGAGCTTACAAGAGACGAGCTAAAAGCAATTCGCAGAGGATAAATTACTCCGCTGCCAGGCCTCTTCGTTGCGCCTCTGCGCGCAAGGCCCGCATGACGGCCGAAATATCGATCCCGCGATTACAGGCCAGGCGCGCCTTGGCAAGCACGCAATCCGACCACAGCGTGCGCGAGGTCAAGCATTTCTTCGTCGTCAAACATGATCATCTGGATCATGCTGCCGACGGGGATGTCCATATCATCAGGGCAGGAGACCTCGCAATCCAGGCAAGCCTGGCAGCGAGAGACATCCTGCCCTGATGCGTCTTTGACGATGCGTTTCAGGCTGGGCATGTTCCCTTATGCAGCCGCCTTTTCCGGTTTTGGCTCGGGCGGAACAAAGCCCTTGGGCAGCAAGTCTCCTTCGGTAATGATGCGCGGGACGATCGATTCCCACATGACGGGCATCAGGTGAAAGCCGTTCACGCCTTCCATCTTTCTGATCTTTTCGATCAGTTCTAGCGCGATCTGCACGCCTTCTTCAGCGGCGTCATCGCCTGCATCTTTCATGCGCTTGAGCAGCGGCTCAGGGATGGTGACGCCCGGCACGTCATTGTGCATGTAACTTGCCATGCCGTAGCTCTTGAGCGGTGTGATACCGATCAGAATATACACTTTATCGAGAATGTTACGCTTGGCGAGTTCATTCAACCAAGTTTCTACGCCATCGGCATCATAACACAGGTTGGTCTGGAAGATACTGCGCTCCAGCGTTGACCTTCTTCTCTTCGCGAATGGCCTGGAACTTTGGCTCAGATGCAAAGGGCGAAGCAGCTGCGCCAAGGAAATAGCTTGGGCGGGAATTTGATCGGGCGCCCATCCATATATTGACCATTATCGCGGATACGGCGTAACAGCCAGAGCATCTGCACAGAATCCAGGTCAACGATGTCCATGCGTCCGCGCGGGGGCGGGGCTAGCACCATGCTGTCGCCGGAGAGACAGAGATATATTTCTAATTCCCAGCGCGTTGGCACCCATGACCTCAGCCTGTAAGCCAACGCGAGTGCGGTCGCGGGCGGCGATCTGCATGACCGGTTCCGCGCCTTCACCCAGGGCAATGGTGGAGCAGGCCCAGGATGACATGCGCGCCGCAGCAGAGGGGCAGTCGGTAAAGTTGATGGAAGTTACATAGGGTTTGATCAGGTTAATGTTCTCTTTAAGTTTGCCGGTAGTGACAGTAGCTGGAGGCGCCACTTCGGATGTGACCACGAACTCGCCTTCTTTGAGCCTGCGTTCCAGTTCGGAGACCGGCTCTTCATAAGCTGCGGGATGATACTTGGTATCTCCCTGCCACCACTCTGGCTGACGTACCGGCTCGAAAACCGATTGCCAGTTGGCTTCCTTCTCTTCTTTGGTGCCAGAGAACATACCTTTAACGAATTTTCCTGCGCCAACCTTCTTGACCTGTTTGGCCACATCCCCCCAGGTTTCGGTGCCGGTTTTTTCCCAATCTAACGGAGGTAACACTTCTAAGAGCATTTCTTCGCGGTTCATCTTGAAAGCGCGGTCATAGATTTTGTACCAGATGCAGGGGCGGGTTGGGTCAACGTAGCATTTTTCGGATGTGGAGCCACCGCAGGGGCCGTTGCGCAGGCCTTTGGGGCATTCCATCGGGCAGATAAAAGCTGTCTCTTGCAACAGGCAGTTGCCACACATACGGCAGCCAAACATGGGCCCTTTGATCATGTATTCAACAGTTTCTAAAACACGGTTGCCAAAGGTTTCCTTTTTGAACGGGATATAAGCAGGTTGCCAGCGTCGTCCGGGAGTAAAGCCGGGCATAAGTCACCTCCGAAGTAGATCGTAATCTAGCTGAAATTGTAGCATTCGGGTTATTCTGTTTGTAAGACCGAATGCCATCTGTGAGTTAGACGAATGTCACGAAAGATGTGATGATAATTGCAATCAGGGACAACTTTGTTCGTTGTCCCGGATACTCTAAAGTTGCGGCAATAGATATTCGTATGCGCTGAGAGCTGCTTTTGCGCCCTCTCCGACAGCAATCAATACCTGCTCCTGGTAGTTGTTGGTTACATCACCAGCAGCGAACAAACCAGGGAACGTTAGTGCGGCAGCCGCAGTCAATTATGACGCGATCTTGCTCGTCCAGTTCTACCAGGCCTTTGACCATGTTTGTATTTGGCGTGAGCGCTTTTTCCACGAAAATACCGTCTGCTTCGAGTTCGGTGCGTTCTCCGGAAGCATCTTTAAGAATGAGTTTGCGGGCAAAGTCATCGCCTTGCACCTCAAGTATCTCGCAGCCCTTCATGATCTTGACATTGCCTGCCGATTGCAATTTCACCCCAAGCGGGGTTTCAACCATTTTGTCAGTTGCGCAGACTACGGTCACTTCTTTGGCGACGGTGGATAATTCCCCCGCTGAACGCAGCGCTAACTCCTCGTCGCCAATGACAACCACAGATTTATCTATGAAGAGTGGGGCGTATGAGATAGCCGAATACCCCATCCCTTTCATGGTGAATTCTTTTTCGCCAGGCACATCCAGGCGGACTTGCATTGTCCCGCTTGCAAGGACAACCGCTTTCGCTTCAAGGGTTGCTCCGCCTTTGGTTTTAACGGCAAAATGATCGTTCTTCTTTTCAACCTTTTCCACAGATTCTATATGGCGGGCAAAATCCAGGTATTCCAACTCGGTGCGGAACTTGTTGACAATTTCCAGGCCTTTGATAACCTGGTAATCCTCGATCCAGGGCAGAGTCAGGCGGTAGTTGGTTTTGCCGCCCAGGTCTTTTGAAAGCAGTAATACATTCAGGCGCTTGCGGATGGCGTAGATGGCAGCCGTCAGACCCGCAGGCCCGCCTCCGATGATAATCAAGTCGTACATGATTTTCTCCTCTCCGCTTAGTATGCGGCCTTGATTGTTTCTACGTCCACTTCAGGGCTCATCCCCATCATCTTCAGGTGGTTCAGGGATAAAGCCTTCTTCCATCATGCGCTTTGTCATATCGCGAGAGCGTTTGATGATGCGCGATGGCCAATTGGAATTCCTGTTCGTAGGTGGTCTCGATGCGCGCTAATCCTTGCTCAACAGCTTTCATGGCAACAGCCGCTGCTTCGCGCGGGAACACTTCCCAATCGTCCATGTTGGGCAGGATGAAGTCTGGTGCGAGGCGGTCGCCAACGTGATCGGCCATCGCTTTCGCCGCAGCGAAACACATTTCATCCGTGATCGTTCGTGCGCGCACATCCAGCGTGCCGCGGAAAATTCCTGGGAATCCCAGCGAGTTGTTGACCTGGTTCGGGAAATCGGAGCGACCGGTTGCTACGACCGCGGCACCCGCTTCAAGCGCCTCCCAGGGCCAGATTTCTGGAACCGGATTGGCGCAGGCGAAGACGATGGAATCATCTGCCATAGCCTTGATCCACTCCGGGAGGATTACACCAGGCCCGGACTTGGAAAGAGCGATCACTACGTCCGCACCTTTCATTGCGTCAGGGATGTTGCCTTCCCGTCCTTCGTCGTTGGTAATGTTGCACAGCTTCCACTTGTCTACGTATTCAGCTTTGCGCTTTTCAAGGTCTGCGCGGTGCATCCCCAGGATGCCTTTGCTATCCACCATGAAGCACTTAGCCGGGTCTGCGCCCCAACCAAAGATCAGCCGCGAACAGGCTACGTTAGATGCGCCGGTGCCAATGAAGGCAATCTTGACTTCGCTCATCTCCTTGCCGACAACTTTCAAGGCGTTAATTAACCCGGCCAGCGTGACCGTAGCCGTGCCCTGTTGGTCATCATGCCAGACCGGGATTTCGGCTTTTTCGCGCAACGTGTCGAGAATGTAAAAGCATTTGGGGTTGGAGATGTCTTCCAGGTTGACTCCCCCAAGCCCTGGTTGGAGCATGAGCACCGTGTTGATGATGGCATCCGGGTCTTTGGTGTCCAGCATCAGCGGGACGCCATCTACGCCGCCCAGATATTTGTAGAGCAAGGCCTTGCCTTCCATGACAGGCAGGCCTGCCTTCGGGCCAATATCCCCCAGGCCCAGCACACGCGTCCCATCGCTGACCACGGCAACTGTGTTCCATTTGTTAGTGTAGTCATACACTAATTCTGGGTCAGCCTCGATTGCCTTGCAGGGCGCGGCCACGCCGGGCGTGTACCAGATGGCAAAATCATCGAAGGAGTGTACAGTGCATTTCAGCGTTGTTTCGATCTTGCCCCGGTAGAACGGATGCAGTTTCATTGCATCCGCTGAGCCGGTTTGGTTGCTTTTGCAAGCAATTCCTCGACGTTCATAGGTTGGTTCCCTCCCCGTAATAGCGAACTCTATAATCCTGGAGGGGATTATCCTGTAAAGGACAGCCGTTTTTGACGACTGGAGCCGCCACTACGACTAAAATCAATGTGCCACGCAGCTTCAAACTGCGTGGCACATGTCAACACTATTGGTTCAGATACCCGTCTGCGTAAATGACCTTGTTGAGCAGGATCTGGGTTGTCTTCCAGATGGCGGCTTGATCCGGGTCGCTCATGTCAAAGTCTTCCATCTGGGGTTCTTCGTTCACTGCGGAGCGTTCGGCAATCTTGTTGTAGACCGCAGCCAGCGGCGTGGATGTGTCTTTTTCTTCGATCCACTTGATGACCTTGTTCTGCTCTTCATCTAGCGGGTCAGCGATCATCATTTGCAGGCCGACGCCCATCAGCATGGCCAGATAAACGCGGTTGATGAGCGGGCGGTTTGCATGCGGTACGGCGTTGGAAACATTGCTCAAGCCGACTGAGATCGGCTGGGGCAGGATCCCAGGAATATTGCAGCATTTGCACTGCCCCGAGCAGTTCCGGGCAATATTCCTGACAGCCGGAGACGGTCAGCACCAATGGGTCGATGATCAGGTCTTCCATATTGAAGCCGATCTCCATCAGGTGCGGGATGAGCGTCTCGACAGCGATGGTCACGCGTTCATCAGCGCCAACCGGGATGCCAGACTTGCCCATCGTCAGCGCGATGATCTTGGCGTTATATTTCTTCGCCAATGCTGGAACCTGCTCCAGGCGCTCTTCTTCTGCAGAAGTCGAATTCAGAATGGGTTGCGCCTTGGTGATGGTCTTGAGCGCAGCTTCCATGCCATTTATGTTGGTGGTGTCGATGGAAAGCGGCACATCCACCACCGTTTCGACCGCTTGCACGATCCAGGGGAAGACCTCTTCCCAATCCTTTTTGCGTGGACCAAGATTGATGTCAACCGCCTTGGCTCCGGCTTCAACCTGCTTGAGCGCCAACTCCATGAAGAATTCGCTGTCGCGGTTCTTGAGCGCTTCCTTGACCTTATCCGAAATAATGTGAATGTTTTCGCCAATGATGTACATAGGTGCCCTCCGTTAGGGTGTTTTTTGTAGTGCCGCCTGCACAGATGGGAATTTACTCACGTCTGTGTGCGGCAAGAATAGAGCAGACGTAAAAGCTTCGTAGAATGTGTTGTCTGCTGAAAGTTCGATATAGGTCATGCGGCTGGCGATGTCTGCGATCTGTTGGCGTTTGCGCCAATCCAGCAGCGCCATGTAAGCGCCCTTGATGGATGTGTTGCCCAGAAACTCAAATTGCTCCCAGGCCACATCGGGCAGCAGGCCAATCTGCACAGCCTTTTCCACATTGATGTATTTGCCAAATGACCCGCCAACCTGCACCTTTGCCACTGTTTCCAATGGGATGCCGACCTGTTCGGCCAGCACCGTGAAACCAGCGTAGATGGCGGCTTTGGCGCGCAGCAAATTGTCAATGTCGACGCGGGACAGCACGATGTCCTGACCGGATTCGGTCTCCGTGCCCCAGGCGACCACATACTCTGCCCCGTGCGCACCTTCCCGGACCCTGGGCGTGGGCAGCGTCAAATTGACGTTTCCAGCCTTGTCGAGGATTCCCGTCAAGAACGCTTCTGCCAGCAGGGAGATCAACCCCGAGCCGCAGATGCCCTTCGGCTTTTGCATTCCCAATCACGCGATAGGTCGGTTCGTAGGTTTCGCCGTCGATCCAGACTTCCTCGATGGCGCCATTGGTGGCGCGCATACCGTCCACCACGCCTGCGCCTTCAAAGGCCGGGCCAGCGGAACAGGCGCAGGTGATTTGCAGGTCGCGGTTGCCCATCACGATCTCGCCGTTGGTGCCCACGTCGATGAACAGGGTCATATCTTCGGATTTGATCCAGGCCAGATGAAAGCACACCGGCTGTGATGTCTGCGCCAACATAGGACGCCACGCCGGGCAGGCAGTCCACCGTTGCTTCGGGGTGGATGTGCAGGCCAATTTCACGCGCGGTCATGGGCGGCAGGTGGTTGACGGCGGTGATGAACGGTGACAGGCGAATGCTCGCGGCCGGGATGCCCAGCAGCAGGTGCATCATAGTGCTGTTGCCAGAAATCGTGGCTTTGACAATTTCAGCCGGGCGCGCGTTCAGGCGTTTGCAGGCTTTGATGAGCAACTGGTCGATGGTGCCGAGCACCAGTTCGCGCATCTCGTTATCGCCGCCGTTCTTGCTGGCAAAGATAATGCGGGAAATCACATCCTCGCCGCGCGCGATCTGACCGTTGTATTCGGCCACTTGCGCTTTGACTTTCCCGGTCATCAAGTCCACCATCCAGAGCGAAACGGTGGTGGTGCCGATGTCGATGGCGACGCCCCAGAGCGGATCGCTTTCATCGACATGACAGGGCAGCACGTTGACCAATCTTGCCGGGCCACCTGTTGGATCACATTCCAGATGATGGCTGTGACTTTCCAGTCGCACTCGCGCAGCATTTCGCCAATGTATCTCAGGCTGTTCAGCGAAGTAGTCGACTTCACTGACATTTGCCTGCGTGCGCAATGCAGTCTGAATGCGTGACCAATCATCGGTCTGGTCATCCATGCTGGGCGGGTTAGCGTCAGGGGGATGCGTTTGAAGGTCTGTGATGTAGCGTAATCGTAATCCGCCGGGACGGATACTTCCGCAGCGATGCGGTCAGTGGTCAGGTTGCGGGCGATCTTTTCCTGCAATGGAACATAGATGGCTGCATCACCTTCGACGACAGACTGGCAGGCCAGCGCAAAGCCATCTTCAACGGCTTCCGGCGAAAGGCGCAGGGTGCTGCGGCGGCGTACATTCCCGGCCGTGACTTGCACGGCACAGCGTCCGCAGCGACCCTGGCCTCCGCATGGTTGACCGATCTCCACACCGGCCTGGCGGGCAGCGTCGGAAAGCAACATGCCAGCCGGTATGGTAGCTACAATGGGGTCTGTAGCGTTTTCAATGGTGAAGGTGACTTTGTGATCGGTCATTGTAAATCGTTTTTCCGCTTACCCGTTGTCCCGTTTCCAGTTCATGTGAACGGCATGACGGAACAACGGCTCAACGGGATAATTTCTAGAGCGCTTCTTTCATAAACTTGGGCAGATCAACCGCCTCGCGCGGGCCAACGCGGATTTCCCAGTCCGGGAGTTCTTCTTCCAGTTCGCCAGAGAGTACGGCCACATGGCCGGGCAGCACGATCTGTTTCTTGCTGATCTTGCTGCCCAGGTCGAATTCTTTGACGGCTTTGGCGATGCGCTCGGCATCGAACTTGCCAGCCGCCCAGGCCGTCAGCACGGACATGCCTTCGGCGTCGGTGACCAGCAGCCAGGCGGGTTGGCCGGAGCCTTCCACTTCGTTGGCAACGGAGAAGTAGGTGATGCTGAAGTTGGTGGTTACCATCGCAGCTGAATCGGCGGTCGGGTTGTTGATCTCGTAGATGCCGGGCTGTACCTGGATGGGTTTCTGCGGGTCGGTGTAGATGTTCTCGCGCAGCACCAGCAGGGCATAGGCCAGTTCGGGGGTGAAGGTGTCCAGCACGACGAAGCCAGCATATTTGGAGATGGCCTGTGCCGCGTAGACGGATTCTTTGCCCACGTCACCAGCATCGCCGGGGAAGGCGATGACCGGGTAACCGAGCGCGCGGAAGTTCTTCTTGATCGCCAGGCGGCGTACCTGCGTGGAGCGGGCCAGCCATTCGGCCATGTTCGCGCCGCCCAGGTCGAGCACCATGTCTTCGACGCCTTTGGCTTTGATCTTTTCGGTCAGTTCGGCCAGTTCATCGAGCGTTTCGCCTTTGACGGCCAGTGCCGCTTTGTACTTGGCGGCCAGATCGGCCATGGCTTCCCAGTTGGAAGCGTCAGCAGCGTAGATCATCGGGGTTTCACCGGAGCAGGCTTCCAGTCCGGCGGGAAGCGTGGCAGCGTCACCGATCAGGATGAGCGGTCGCTGGGAAGCGCCGCGCACTGCTTTGACGGCAGCGGCAAAGTCGCCGCCATCTGCTTCTACGGCGAAGCCGTCCAGCGTGAAGTCCATACCGACGTAGTTGACCGTGTAGGCGTCCGCTTCGGCAGCTTTCTTGGCGATGTCGCCATCGCTGGCTTTGTAGCGGATGAAGATGCCGGGCTTGTTGTAGAAGGTTTTCTCGTGGCGGAACATGACCACTTCGTTGCCAGCCTTGACTTCGCTTCCGGCCTTGAGTGTGACCAGGCGAATGGGCGGCGCGGACAGATTCGGCCAGTTGCGCTTTCGACTCGTCGCTGACGTAGGGGCAGTCAGAGAGTTCGACCTGCTTGGCGGCCAACTTCATGGCGAAGGCCAGGCAGGTGGGGAAGCCGCATTCCTTACAGTTGGTCTGCGGGAGGAGTTTGTAGATTTGAATTCCAGAGAGTGCCATGTTGTGCTCCTATGCCGTGACCATCAGTTCGTCGATGGCGTCTTTGACGCGCTTGACGCTTTCGGGGTGGCGCAGCACGATGATGTCCGCGCCCGATTCGACCAGCGCAACGGCGGTCAGGGTTTCCCAGTGCACGCCGCGTTCGGCCCAGTCGCCCCAGGCTTCGGGAACGCCTTCGCCAACTTTGACCTTCTTTGGCCTTCCAGGCTTCGAAGCCGGGCGTGACCAGCATGGGCAGTTGCGTCATGGCGTCGCCTTGCAGCGCGGCCAGGCGCAGGCGCTCCATCACAGAGTAGCCATATTCAATGCCGTAGCCGAGTGCGCCAGTGGTCGGGTCCATGATGATGCGCTCGGCGGGTAGGCCCATATCGGTAGATCAGGATGTTGAGCTGCTTGGCAAGATTGACATCCATCGGCGTGCGTGCCTGTACCAGATGTTCGTTGGCCATAGCGGTTGCAGCGATGGTGCGGTAATTCTTGTCTTCGCAGATACCCAGCACCAGTTTTTCGCCTTTGGTGGCTTCTGCAACCGGGACGAGCAGTTCGTTGTCTTTTTCGACCTGTCCGGGACCCCAGACGACCAATGGCAGCCCGGTGGCTTCCAGGACGGCTTTGACAGCCTTGACGGCATCGTCAGGCGTGTCTTCAAGCGTCAATGCCAGGACGATCAGGTCTGCTCCCGCTTCTTCGGCTTTTTTCGCCCATGCGGCGGGATCCGTCCATTGCATCGCCCCAGACTTCAGCCAGCAACGGAGACCAGTCTTCCGGTTTGCGTGATTTGATTTCAATGGCGACGACCGGTTGATTGGGGGTCGGCGCTTCGAATTGCAGATAGGGCAAAGTGGTTTGCCCCCCAACAGTTACGGACTTGGCGCGCGTGCCGCCCTCCGCAGCCGTTGCGCCAATGGTCACGGCTTTGATACTGCCGGGCCATTTATCCTTTGGGATTTCAATTGGCATAATGTGTTCCTCCTTGGTTATCTCGTAATTGGGATGTGGGCAGTCGCGTGAGTTGTCGATACGCCGATTCCCGACTACTCAACCGCAACTCCTCGCAATGACATGTAATTAAGTTAATCCTGCTTGTTTGCGAGCTTCGTCGCGTCTTTCAATAAATTGTTCGAGCGGAGATTTGCGCTCCGCATTAAAACCTAAATCTTTGAGTTCTTCTTCATTCTCTGCGGCCAGATGGCGTACCAGGTGTTTGTAAGAGATGGATGCCGCTGGATAAATAATGCCTGCCGAGTTGTGGTTCATGTAAGCCACGCGGATGTCTTTGTCTCTGCATCAATTGTGCTGCCAGCTTGAGCGTGATGTCGGATGGTAATTCCGGTACACCTTCTGACATCACATCTTCGGCAGTTCAACTCACGGACATTTTCGCGCTCATACGCGTTGACCAGTTCTCTGTATCCGCAAACGCCGATGCCTTCACCTTCCTCGCCCAGCACGACCAGTTCCTCGACGTTGTTCTCGATCAAGAAGCGCGCAACATCCACAACAGGGGTTGTGTTCTTGCAGGTCGGCACGCCGACGGTCATCAGGTCGCGGACAAGTTCAGGGGAATTTTCAGGCATTTAGGCGAGTCAGGTTTCAGCGGCCAGCTACCAGCTTGTTTGCTGATGGCTGACCGCTGATTACTAATGACTAAATCCTAGAACATCGGGTCCATGACCATGGCGGGGTGATTGACTTTTTCCAGCCAGGCCATCAGGTCTTCAACCGTGTTGACTTCGCGCTCATCGGCGATCTTGTCGAGCAGGTCGGGGTCGCCTTCGCGTTCGCAAACGGCCTTGAATTCATCGGCCATGCTTTCCTTGAGCACAGATGACATCCAGACCACGCGCTTGAAGCCACCGTCAGCCGAGATGAACTTGGGGCTGATCAGGTAGAACTTGCCGACGCCCATCACACCGGGAGTCTGCAAGCCGCCGCCAGCGATACCGGCCAAGGTGGAGAAGGTCATACCGGCAGGGGTCATGGCCGTATCTTCACGGCTGACCACCATCACACCGTTGACTTCTGGGATGAGCATCACGATACACTCGAAGCAGCCACAGGCCGTCATCGGGTTTTCCATAATGGAGTACATGGAAACTTCCGGTACTGCGCCGTGCGAGCCGATCTTGGCATATTCGTTCGTGCCTTCCCAGTAGCCTTTTTGGAAATCGACCAGTTTGCCCAGTTTGATGGGCTGGTTGGGGCCGGTCGGGTTGATGCTGAAGGATGCTTTGCAGTCCAGCCAGTTGTAGGCGCCGCACAGGCCAAGGCGTTCGGGTGAAACCACACAGACGTGATCTGGTGCGAAGGACTGGCACAATGTGCAGGAGTAGAACTCGTCTACTTTGTCATCGGTCAGGTCGGCCAGGCGCTTGTTGCGGAAGTCGTAGGATTCGCGGGCCGTATTCAGCCATTCTTCGTGCAGTTTCGGATCGGTGAAGATTGTGACTTGAACCTTGTCTACAATTGCGCCAAAGTCTTCATGGAAGCGGGCATGCAGGATTGTGCCGAAGTGTTCCAGGCTAAAGCCTTTTTCTGCGGCATCGTTCGAGATGCGGATCCAGGCGATGTCACGTTGACCGACGTGTTGGATGCCGGATGCGCCATTGACGAAGTAGTGCACCTGGCGTTCAAGCACAGGCTCGAAGTCCTGCTGCATCTGGCGGCCTGCTACCTGGATCAGGATACCCATATCCATCGAGCCTTTGTCGTCGACATCTGAAAAGTCCGGGCCAATCACTTCGACCTTGCCGTCTGTGATGTCGTCCAGTTTGGCAGTTGTTAGATATTCGAAGCAGCGGGAGTACTTGCCGCCGAATTCCACGCGCATATCGTTCTTGCGGACAACTTCACCTTCGAAGGCGGAGCCGTAAGGAACGGGCACGTCTACGTCAGAGACTTTGACTTTCAGGCCGCGGATTTCGATGCATTTCTGAACCAGCAGTTCGGCTTTTTCAAGATCATCTTTGCCTTCGATCTGGTCGAAAGGCATGGAGACAACATGCTCGTAAGTTGTTACGCCGGTGGGTAGGATTTCAGGAATGACCGTATCCGCGATAACCGGGAAGCCATAGTTGATAGCGCCAGCCGCTGCGGCGTATTTCAGGTCGTCCACTTCGCCGAGCGCCAGCACAAAGGCGAACACGCGCTCTTTGTTGTAGAGCAGGATGTCGCGTGACATACCGGGTTTCATGCCGCCGAATGTCAGTGCTGAGCGGGTGGCGAAACCAAGCGCGTAAATGGCCGAAAGGGTATCTCGTCCAAATGGAATTGTGTACGTGTCGTAACCTAATTCCACACCTTCTTCATGCAACTGGTCGATGATGCTGCGTCCGTTGACGTTGCCGGAAAGGAAGGTCAGGATGTTGCGGCGCTGTAGTTCGCGCACGATCTTGACAGCGGTTTCGTTGTTCTTCGCACAGCCGACAATGGCCGCAAAGCCGGGCATACGCCCGTCTACGAGCTGGATGCCCCAGGAGCGTAGTTGAATATCGTCGATAGGGCCGTTCAGGTGTCCGTGTCCGTTGGCACCGCCGTAGGCGGTGCCGCCAGCCAGGGTAAAGTCGTCGGGCATTTTCTCAGGCTGAAGTCCGTACACGAAGCGAACGGCCTCAATGATCTCGGCCGCCAACAGGGTTGACATACCGGAATCAAGTGTTTCGCCCAGATAAGGAGTCCATCGAGCTTTCAGATGGAAGCGGGTGCAGCATTTGGCGGGCCTGTTCCAGTACAGGCGGCAGGTCGCCAAGTTTTTCAACTTCAATGCCGGTCATGCCCAAAATGGTGGGCAGGTAGTAGGCAGTGTTGGGGAAGGAAACCGGGGTGTCGGGGCCTTTTTCTTTCAGGGCCTTGTTGAGCATGACCTCGGCTTCGGTCACCAGGGCGTTTGCGCCTCGGATGGCGCGGGTAGCAATATATTTTGACATCTCGTCCCTCCGTTAATCTGCTGCAACGCCGTAAATGGCTTTGCGTTTTTCAGCCAACGGCAGGTTTTCTAATTCAAGCATCTTGGCGTCGCCGCTGCGTCCGAATTTGGCAGGATCATATTCTGGTAGGCCGAGTGCGGCGCGTTTGGCGTCAATGTGCGCCAGTGTGGCTTCGATCATCTTGTCCGGGTCAGGGATGAACTCCAGCTTGCCGCCGTATAGTTCCTCCCAGCCCTCGCTGATGAATTTTGCCACCAGATCACTATCATCCACGCGGTCGGGCATACCGCTAACCGGAGAAGAGCCGCCAAAGATGACATACGCGCCGGATGCTACACAGTAAGTACCGATGGAGAGCGCTTTCTCACTCATCCACTCGGGGGCCAGACCAACAGCGGGAATTTCTTCTATATCATCGCCCAGGCCGCCAGTTTCAGCCATTTGTGTCAGCACGGTCAGGATGCGGCTGTTATCTACGCAGGAGCCCATGTGCAGGACGGGCGGAATGCCGACCGTTTCGCAGATCTCACGCAGACCGGGTCCGACCTGGTCCAGACCTGCTTCCCCTAAGAGAAGTCCTTGCTTGGCCGAAGCAATGGCTCCGCAGCCTGTTTCGACGATCAGCACGTCTTGCTTGAGCAATTCTTTGGTCACGTAAGTGTGCAGGTGATCGTGCTGGCTGCGCGGATTGTTGCAGCCCACAACGGCAGCCACGCCACGGATGCGCCCGGACATGATGGCGTCATTCAGCGGGCGGAAGGAGGCGCGATAGGAGCCGCCCAGCATGTAGTTGATGTATTCGTGAGAGAAGCCGGGGACTAAGTCTTCGCGCACATCCGGAATTTGTACCTTGCCGCGTTCTTTGTAATTGTCAATAGAAGCCTTGAGAATATCCTTTGCGATTGTCAGGGCATGATGTTCGTCAAACTCAATATGGGTTGCGCCTTTGATTTTGACCTTGGGTGAAGTGGTGATGATCTTGGTGTGGAAGTTGCTTGCCAGCCCAACCAGCGCCTGCATGATGCATTGCACATCTACCACCATGGATTCCACAGCGCCGGTCATAATGGCCAGTTCCTGTTGTAGGAAGTTGCCAGCGGCGGGGATACCCTGGCGCATCAGGATTTCATTGGCCGTGCAGCAAATCCCCGAAAGGTTGACGCCTTTCGCGCCAGCTGCTTGCGCATATTCGATAATCTCTGGAAGCTGGGAGGCTGCCACGATCATCTCGCTTAAGGTGGGTTCGTGCCCGTGTACGACCACATTTACGTAGTCATCTTTCAGCACGCCCAGATTGGCCTGTCCCAGCACGGGTGCAGGAGTTCCGAAGAGAATGTCGGAGATGTCGGTGGCGAGCAGGCTACCTCCCCAGCCATCACCAATAGCGGTACGGACAGCATGCTGCAGGATATGTTTGGGATCCTGATCGTCGCCAATATGCGTGCGGTGCAGGCATTCCACGATTTCGCGGTCAATGCCACGAGGTATCACGCCAGCTTCTTCCCAGCGTTTTTGCCGCTTGGCGGTGGCGCGTTTTGTCAGAATGACCGACGCCTTCTTGTTGGCCGAATTGCGCCAGATATAAATCTGCCAGGTCATTGGCGATTTCTTCTGGCGAACGTCCTTCAATTGGAATGTCATAGAGCGCAGCAATATTGCGCAGCTTTGCCACATCGCGAATGTAATAGCCTTCGGCCTCGCCGTTGGCGGTGGCCTTGAGGGTCATTGCCATACCACGTCCGTGGTCGGAGTGGGCAGCGGCTCCGGCAGCGATGCTGCGGGTCAGGTTGCGGGCCTGGATGGTATCTAACGTAGCGCCGCAGACGCCCACGTTCCCGCTTTTGGTCAGACGGCAAGGCCCCATACTGCAATTTTTGCAGCACATGCCTGCGCCGCCGATATTGCAGGATGCCATTTCGTCTGCACGGGTAAAGGCGGTACCGATACCCATCTCTTCCGCGCGGGTCAGCATTTCCTTGCGTGGCAGGATCAGTTGAATATTCGTTAATCTCTCGTTTCTTTGGCATTTTTCACCTACCTCTATTATTCATCCATCTCCACAGCGCCCATGCCAGGGCACGGCCATAACGGGCGTCCTTGATGCTCGACGCTTTGGGCGAAGCTAACAGTTTGTTTTAGTGTTTCGTAAACGGCTGTGTGGCGGAAGTTGCTGTTACCGTTTTCTCTGCCGTATGCTGCTTCCCCCGTTTCTGTGAGCATCGGAACATTCCCTAGGTAGCCCGCCTCTTCCAGGCAGGCAGCAATCTTGTCAGCAGTGATCTTCTTCTCATCAAACGTGACTTCGATTGCTTGAAAGGCGCTGCTGGCATACACATCTTCTATGCCGGGCAGTTCCTTTAGGATGCTTTGCACTTCTGAGACGTGATGGTCTCCATAAAGTGCAGGCGCTTCAAACGCCTTTGTTTCCATACTATGACACCTCCTATAAATCTGTGTTGGTTTGATTGCAAAATATGCTTCAGGATATAAATAGATATAAAATCCTTACTATTATTCTAGCATTAGGCTGGTTTAATAGAATGTGAGAAATATCACCGGAAAGCACGATGAACATCTTGGTTTCTTCTGACCTTTTACAAGGGGAAATAGGCTATTTGTAGTCAATTTTCGTGGATAACGTTATTTAGGTATGTAGTTGTGGGCAAAAGGTATAATCTGAGCCACGATGGAGAAAAGCTTATGCAGAAATCGACCCTTTTTGTAAGGCTTGTTTTGTTAGCTTTTATTGCCTGTATTCCCTTTGATAAAGCGTTGGCGGGGACTGCAATTGTCCCACCTTTTCAGAGCAGCGCCAACGACCTGATCGCTGAAGTCAATGCATTGCGCCTTGCAAACGGTTTACCGGCTTACACTGTCAGTTCAATTTTGATGGGAACTGCGCAGGCGCAAGCTGACTTTATGGCGGCTACCGGCAACGTTACCCATTCCGGCCCGGGCGGGATTCAAATAACGCAGCGTTTACTGAATGCGGGCTATCCACTGGCGGGTGACCTGTCACTGGGTGGCTTCCGCGCTGAGAACATCACTGGCGGACCGAACAAAACCGCTGCCCAGGCAGTGCAAGGATGGACAGGTGATGCCCCACACCTGAACACCATGCTTTCGCCAAACTTACCGAAATTGGTGCAGGCGTTGCTAAAGTGGGGGATACCTACTATATGGTGATCGATTGCGCGCTTCCGACCACGGGTGGTCAGCCCCAGGAATACACGCCCGGGCCTGATGATCCAGTTAGTTGGCACTTCTGCGCCCAGCGATTTCATCGTGCCGATCATAGCCAGCACGCCGGATGAAAATGGACTGGTCTATCACGAAGTGCAATATGGACAAACGTTGTGGGCGATTGCGATTGAATACGGTGTCAAGATCGACGAGATTCGCGCGTTGAACAACCTGGGGCCGGGAACGGATATTTATCAGGGAGACAGGCTGCTCGTCCGGAAAGATGCGCCTCCACCTCCCCCTACAAGTACTCCTGAATCCTCAATATCCCCAACTTCTCCCGTTCCTATTCTTACTTCCACTCCATTTCCTACAGTCACCATGATGATTACCGAAGTTGCAACTTTTGTGACCGAATCATCAGATAAATCTCCTGTTACCGGAATCATAATTGGCATTGTGCTGGTCACCTTGCTTCTCGCCGGTATGCTGACCTGGATAAGTTCGCGCAAACCTGTCTGACAAATTTTAGATTCTCTGGTATACTATACATATTGTGAATAAAATCACAAATGAACTATCTTCTACTGGAGTTGCAAATGAGTGAAATTCGAATTGATGCCTTGTTGCCGGGCGAGATGGCAACAAGAGCGGAATATATCGGTGTGCGCAAAGCCGAAGCCCCGGCGTGGACGATGTTCACCCTGGCGATTTTGGCAGGCGCCTTTATTGCGTTGGGGGCGGTGTTTGCTACAAATACCGCGGCTGGCTCTGGCGCATTGCCCTTTGGCGTGGCGAAATTACTCACCGGTTTGGTCTTTTGTCTGGGGCTGATCCTGGTCGTGGTTGGTGGGGCAGAGTTGTTCACCGGCAATAACCTGATCGTGATGGCCTGGGCCAGCGGCAAGGTGACCGGGCGTGCCTTAATGCGTAACTGGGTGATCGTCTATGCGGGCAACTTTGTTGGCTCTTTTGGCACCGCCCTGCTGGTCTTCTGGAGCAAGCAGTACACCTTTGGCGGTGGCGCGGTTGGCGAAACTGCCTTGAAGATCGCGGCTGGCAAGGCTGGCCTGGATTTTTTCCAGGCGCTGGCTTTGGGCGTGCTGTGTAATACACTGGTGTGTCTGGCCGTTTGGCTGACCTTCAGTGCGCGCAGCACGGTGGACAAAATTGCGGCGATTATTTTCCCGATCACAGCTTTTGTCGCCGCCGGGTTTGAACACAGTATTGCCAATATGTACTTTGTCCCTTACGGTCTGCTGATCAAAGCGCTGGACCCCGCGTTTGTAGCTGATAGAGGGCTTGATCTAGCCAACTTGACCTGGGGTAATTTCCTGGTCAACAACCTGTTGCCAGTCACCATAGGCAACATACTTGGCGGCGGCTTACTGGTAGCTGCCATCTACTGGTCTGTATTTCTTCGCAATCGCGATTCGTAAAGAGAGGAAACGATGAAAGCATATGTCTTAGTAAATATTCGCACAGGGAACGTTAAAGAAGTTGTCGGGCACCTTCGTCGGGTTGCCAGTGTTATTGAAGCGCATATGACGTTTGGTCCTTACGATGCGGTAGCAGTGATCGAAACAGAGGATATCAACGGTGTGGGCGCTATTCTGGCAAATGAGATACAGCCCATCCCTGGCGTCCTTGACACCATGACCTGCCTGGCTGTGGATGTCTAAAAAGGACAAATCTCAGCAGCCTCCCAAGCCCGCGCTTGCCACCCGCGTAGACGAGTTACGTGAGGCCCTCCAAGGGGTTCCCGCGGACTTGTTGGCTGAACGCACGGGTGCAAGTTATCAGGCTATCGGTCCGGGGAGAGGCGAATTCCGCCTTTCTCTGTTTGATTCGCCCACTGTGGTTACATATCCCGGTTTTGTTGGAATAAATGCAAATGATGAAGAGTTGCCGATACCGTTTCAGGCTGTATTAGCATACTACTTCCACACCGCTGATGGTGCACCGCTGACCGGGCAATGGATCTCATTTGCCGAGTTGCCAGATGGGCGCATGTACAATCAGGCCTTTCAGGGCTACACTGGGAATGAGTTGGTTAAAGCCTTTGGGCTGGATGTAGAAGCCTTCAAGGCGGCCTGTGAAAAGGGTGGGGGAGTGGCTACGCCGCTGGGTGATGCGGCTTATATTTTTTATGCCCTTCCTCGCGTTGCCCATGGCCGTCAATTATTGGTGTGGCGATGAAGACTTTCCATCATCCTGTAAGATATTATTTGACAGCTCTGCAAGCCACTATCTGCCGACGGATGTGATGCGCCATCCTGGGAAGTATGCTGAAAGGCAGGATAGTAAAGAACGCAGAATAGGCAGTAAAATAACGGGGATGAAAAAAGAAGCATATTTTGCAGAAGAGACAATTCAAGAGAAATCGCGCGAGTTATTGGAGTTTGTTGCACCATCTCGCCGCCGACACGCGGACATCATTTTTCGCCCGGAGAAAGCAGCCTTGCTGGTGTTGGATATGCAGGAATATTTCTTGAGAGAAAACTCGCACGCCTTTGTCCCCAGCGCGCCAGCGATCATCTCGGGGATAAACAAGCTCATTGCTGCCTTTGAAGAAATGAAGCAACCTGTAATAGCAACTAGGCATATAAACACAGAAGAAGATGCGGGTATGATGTCACGATGGTGGCGAGATTTGATCAGGCCACAAAATGCGCATAGTCAATTACATCAATAAGTTAAAACTTCGAAAACTTTACTCAATTAGAAAAAACACAATACGATGCCTTTCTACACACATCGCTTGAGGAAATACTTCACCACCACAGCATTGAGCAGGTCGTTGTCACCGGCGTGATGACACATCTATGCTGTGAAACCACGGCGCGCTCGGCTTTCATGCGCGGCTTAGAAGTATTTTTCACGGTAGATGGGACGGCTACATACAATGAAGAACTCCATCGCGCATCCTTGCTGACAATCTCACATGGATTTGCATTGCCGGTTTTGATTGATGAGTTGCTGGTAGCTATGGAGCACAATGCAGCCTGAAGAAGTTATAATTATCGGCGCAGGCCCGGCAGGGATGACAGCCGCCATCCAACTCAAGCGCTATGGCATCCCGTTCGTGTTATTGGAGAAGGAAAGGGTGGGGGGCTTGTTATGGAATGCCAACCTGGTGGAGAACTATCCAGGTTTCCCCGCCGGCGTCAGCGGACCCAGGTTGGTTGGGTTGATCGAAAAACAGATGGAGCGGATTGGGCGTAGATGTTATTTTTGATAATGTTTTGCGCGTAGCCATTAACGACAAACAATAGTTTAACCAAGTAAAACTCCAAAACTAAAACATACTCCACATCAAATCTCGTCATTGCTTCCGGCACCCAGCCCAAGCCAATGCCTATTCCCATCCCGTAGACGCGCGATGCAGGGTTTTCAGCGACATTTACCCTTTGTTGGATGTACACGATAAACGGATCGCCATCGTCGGAGCGGGGGATGCGGCCTTCGATTATGCTCTTAACCTAGTAAAAAGGAGGAATTTTGTCACTATTCTCAATCGCGGGGTGGAAGTAAAATGCCTTGGATTGCTGTGGGAGCGTGCCATGCACGAACCGTCCATCGCGTATCGTGCGGAAACACCTGTCTGCGAAGTGGTGCTTGACAAAGCGGTAAGCAGGCTCGAGGTCCGGTTGGATGCGGGTGAGTCCATCGAAGCGGACTATCTGCTCTTCGCGATCGGCCGAGTTCCGCAAACGGACTTTTTGTCCGATGAACTTGTCAATCGAAATGTCAGAAGGTTTATATTTTGTCGGTGACGTAAAGAACGGCCTGTACCGACAGGCAGCCATCGCAGCCGGGGATGGCTTGCGGGCAGCCATGCAGATCTATCATTCTTTGGAGGAAGGTTCTATATGAAAGTGTTTGCCATGACGAGCAACCCTGATCTCGCGACGGTCTATATGGCCGACATGGGCGATGAGCGCATGATTGAGTTTGTGGAAGCCTGCCAGCCGCCATATGGCCGGGATGAGCATTGGATTTTAATGGTGTCAACTTTGTTCGGCTGCCCGGTCAAGTGCCAGATGTGTGATGCGGGCGGGCACTACCGCGGCAAACCGACAGCGGAAGAAATCCTGAAGCAGATCGATTATATGGTGGACGAGTGGTTCCCCGGCAGGCTCATTCCCGCGCGGAAATTCAAGATCCAGTTTGCACGCATGGGCGAACCGGCTTTCAATCTGGCGGTATTGGATGCGTTGGAGGCTTTACCGAGTCGCTATGATGCGCCGGGATTGATGCCCTCGATCTCAACGATTGCCCCGCACAGCACCGATGCGTTCTTTGAAGGCCTGATCGATGTGAAAAACAGGCTGTATTCAGGCGGGCGATTCCAGTTCCAATTTTCAATCCACACAACCGATGTGAAATTGCGCGACCGTATGATCCCGGTAAAGAAATGGTCGTTTGCGGAAATGGCTGCCTATGGCGAGCGTTTTTATCGAGCGGGCGACCGCAAGATCACACTCAACTTTGCACTTGCGGATGGCAACCCTGCCGACCCGAATGTGTTGCTGCGCTATTTTGACCCGGCGCGATATTTCATCAAGATCACACCAGTCAACCCGACCGGCCATGCGGTTCAAAATGGCCTGGCTTCGCACGTTGATCCATACCGCCCCGAAACGGCTGAGTTGCTGGCGCAGAGCATGAGGGAGGCTGGTTATCAGACCCTTGTCAGCATTGGGGATGCAGAAGAGAACAAAGTTGGCAGCAACTGCGGCCAGTACGTGTTGAATTATCTTGAGAGCAAGCAATCCGTTCAGGATGGATATACCTATCAAGTAAAGAAATTGGATGAAGTTGCGCTCCCTGTGGGAGATGGTTAAATTTTTAAACCTGAAGGTTCCTACGTTTAGGATACAGTTGTATTAGCAAACTATCGGGGTGAAACCCGTCAGGTTTTTGGAGAAAGATAAATGAAATTTGCTATCACTGGAAAAGGCGGCGTAGGAAAAACGACATTGTCCGCGCTGCTAGCACAGGTCTACGCGGATCAGGGTCGGGACGTTCTGGCTGTGGATGCGGACCCAAGCCCTTGCCTGGCTGGAGCCTTAGGCTTCCCCGACGAGTTGCGCGAAAAGCTGCATCCCATTGCCGAAATGGATGACTTGATCTACGAGCGCACCGGCGCCAAAAAGGGACAGGTGGGCGGCTTCTTCACCATCAACCCGAAGGTAGACGATATTCCCGAGAAATTCAGTGTTATTCATCGCGGAGTGCGCTTACTGGAATCCGGCTCGGTGGAGTTGGGCGGCTCGGGTTGTATTTGTCCCGAGGCGGCCATGCTGAAAACACTCTTCACGCATCTGCTCTTCCGCGAAGATGATGTGCTTTTGCTGGATATGTATGCAGGCGTTGAGCATCTTGGCCGTGCCACGGTCGACTTCGTTGATGCCATGATCGTGGTGGTCGAGCCAACCCGTCGCAGCCTGGGGACGGCCGCGCAGATCAAGAAACTGGCGAATGATATTGGCTTGAAGCGTCTGTATTTGGTTGGCAACAAAGTACGGAATGAAGATGAGCAGGCCTTTCTTGAGTCCGAAACGCCGGACTTGCCCGTGCTGGGATTCCTGCCTGCGGACTTGAAGGTGCAGGAGGCGGAAGGCTGGGCATCCCGGTCTATGACCATGTGCCAGAACTCAAAGAATCGGCGCATGAGATGGCAGAACAACTGGCAGTACAAATAAGCGAATCAAAGGAAAATTAGAGTTATGACAACTACAATTGCACTGGCTGGCAAAGGTGGGGTTGGGAAGACCACAACCGCTGGAATGGTAATCAAATATCTGGCACAGAATCAGACCGGCAGCATCCTGGCAATTGACGCAGACCCGTCCGCGAACCTGAACATGGTGCTCGGCCTGGATCTGGAATGGACAGTTGGTGACATCCGCGAGGATATGCTGCATCAGGTCAAGAACTCGCTGGTGCAGGGAGGGGCAGCCATGGGCAACCTGCCTGGCGGCGTCAACAAACGCGACTACTTGGATTACCATGTCCGTTCTTCACTGGCTGAAGGCTCACGCTTTGACCTGATCGCCATGGGACGCGGAGAGGGGCAGGGCTGTTACTGCGCAGTTAACCACAACCTGCGGGATGTGATCGATGGCATGAGCAAGCATTATTCATATGTTGTCATCGACAACGAGGCCGGGATGGAACATCTCAGCCGCCGCACCACGCGCGATGTCCAGCATCTGCTGATCGTCAGCGATGCCACCCAACGTGGACTGGTGGCTGCCCAACGTATTGTGGACATCCAAAAAGAACTTGAGATCAATATCGAAAATGCTTACTTGATTGTTAACCGCGTTCCAAATGGAGAGTTACATCCTGAGCTCAAGAAGTTTGTGGACGGACTGGGTGTGCAGTTGCTGGGTGTTATTCCAGCGGATGACGATCTGGCTGCCTTTGAGTTCTCAGGAAAACCGCTGGTGGACCTGGGCGATGAGTCGCCGGTCTATCAGGCGGTGGCGGGGATGATGGATTCAATTCTGGAATAAAGAGAAATAATGAAAATTCTAATCATCGGTGGAAAAGGTACAATCGGTAAAAAAGTTAGCGAGCATTTTTCAAAGAAGCATGAGGTAATGATAGGTGGAAGAACGTCTGGCGATGTACTCGTAGATATTGCAGACAGTAAATCTATTGAGGCCATGTACCAAGCCGTCGGTAAGATCGATGCGGTTGTTTGCATCGCGGGTGAAGCGAAATGGGGGAGCTTTGCCTCGCTAACCGAGGAAGATTTTTATATCGGATTGAAAAGTAAGTTGATGGGGCAAGTCAACCTGGTAAGAATTGGGCAGAAGTATGTGAACCCTGGTGGCTCGTTTACGCTTACTACAGGAATAACTGCCGATGATCCCGTTTCATTAACTGCCAGCGCTGCAATGGTCAATGGTGGCATTCACAGCTTCGTCAAAGCAGTAGCTTTAGAATTGAAAAACGGAACGAGAATCAATGTGGTCTCATCAGGGATGGTTGAGGATGCGGTAGAAATATATGAATCGTATTTTCCCGGCCATAATCCCATCCCAATGTGGAAAGTGATCAATGGCTATGTGAAAAGCGTTGAGGGAAGTGGGAGTGGCGAGATTATAAGGATGTATGACAATTGTTGAAAATTGTTCAAATATAAGCAAAAAACGGTCTCGCGCGAGACCGTTTTTTCATCGTGAGTGTAATTATATTTCCCGAACGTCCCAGACTTCCTTGGCGATATCGTAAATCGCCTTTTTGGCATCTTCTTTCTTGAGATTTTTCACCTTGAATGTGACGATCCGGTTGGAAGGATCTTCGCCGGAAAATTGACCGAATGCGATAAAGTTGCCACCGGCTTCTGAGATCGCCTTGGTGATTTTGGCAAGCTGCCCGGGTTTTTCATCGAAGCAAGGCCGTGATGCGGACACCCTTTTCGCGCGCGCCCATGAACTCCAGGAAGATCTTGAACAGGTCGGTTTCTGTGATGATGCCGACAACATGCCCATCGCGCATGACAGGCACGCCGCCGACCTTGTTGTCGGCCATGATGCGGGCGGCTTCTTCAATGGGTGTTTCTTCATCAACGGTCAGCACCTTTTCGTCATCACTTCCGAAACCGTGACCTTGCTGAGCAGGTAATTCATTTCCCAAACGCTCAGGCTGGTTGCCATCGATGGTGATGCGTTGAGCAGGTCATGGTCAGAGACAATACCGACCAGCTTGCCATCTTTGACAACCGGCGCGCGGCGGATGCGCTCGCGTTTGAACATATCGAGCGCATCATGGACGGGCATATCCGGGGCTATTGAAATAATCGGGTGAGACATTCTTTCACCGACTTGCATGCGAATCCTCCGTTCTTATCGACAATATGTTGTTTTGTAACACCTAAATTATAAACCCAGATAGGCCTCTCTCACATGTTCATTCTTGATCAGTTCGCGGGCAGGGCCTTGCAAGTTCGACTTTTCCTTCGGCCAGCACATATCCATAATCGCTGATGGCGAGCGCCATTTGCACATTTTGTTCAACAAGCAAGATGGTGATGCCCAGTTCGCGCAATGCTTTCAGACTCTCGAACAACCCAAAATCAGCACGGGAGCGAGGCCCAGGGAGAGTTCGTCGATCATCAGGACGGTTGGGTCAGCCATGATGCCGCGTGCACGGCCAGCATTTGCTGCTCACCGCCGCTGAGCGTGCCGGCTTTTTGTGCTTCGCGCTCTTTCAAGCGCGGGAACATTTCGTAAACCCGCTCAAGATTTTCTTTCAGTTTTGGAGTGGCGCGCTTGTTGGATGCGCCCATTTCCAGGTTCTCATAAACGCTCATATCGGTGAACAGCTGGCGTCCTTCGGGGACCATGACCAATCCCATTTCGGCTTTGGTATAAGCAGGAACCCGGCTGACATCCTGCCCCTGGAAGGAAATAGAGCCTTCCCAGGGACGCAACAAGCCCCATCACAGTGCGCAGCAAAGTGGTCTTGCCGACACCGTTGCCGCCAACCAGACAGGTCAGTTTGCCTTCTTCCAATTTCAGGCTGGAACCCCACAGGATTTGAACTTCTCCATAGCCGGAGGCAACGTCGTTGATTTCTAAGATTGCCATGTCTAATCCTCCTGCCAGTAGTTTTTCAGCCAGTTTGGGATCGCCAAGATAGGCCTCGATGACTTTTTCGTTGGTAGAAATTTCTTCCGGCGTGCCCTCTGCAATTTGTTCGCCATAGTCCAGCACGATGATGCGATCGGATACATTCATCACGGCTTTCATCACATGTTCGATCATGATAATTGTGATGCCTTGTTCGCGGATTTTCTTTACCGATTTCAACCATGTTGGCAATTTCAGAGTGATTCAAGCCGGCCAGCACCTCATCGAGAAGTAACAGGTACGGACGGGATGCCAGCGCCCGGGCCATTTCCAGTCGCTTCTTTTGCGCGACGTTCAGGCTGCCTGCCATTTGATCGATACGGCCGTGCCAATTCAACAAATTCCAGCACTTCTTCTGCGGTATCAGCGGCTTGCCCCAGGCTTTGATTCTTCGCGTCCAAAGCAGGCGCCAACCATCACATTTTCCCGAACCGTCAACTCGTTCAACGGCTGGACGATCTGATGGGTGCGCGCCATCCCCATGCGGGCATGATGGTAGGTTTTTATGGTGGTCACATCTTTCTCGCGGAAGATGATGCGTCCTTCTTCGGGGGGATAAACGCCGTTGATGGCGTTGAACAGCGTGGTTTTGCCGGCGCCGTTCGGCCCGATCAACCCGAGGATCTGGCCTTCCGGGAGATCAAAGGTCACATCTGTGAGCGCTTGCAAACCGCCAAAGCGTTTGGTTACCCCTTGCACAGATAAGTAAGATGGTCATGCCAGTACCCTCCTGAGCGCTGGGATGCGCTGACGGAGCCAGCCGACAGCGCCTGCCGGAATGAACAGCACGATGAGTAGCAGCAATACGCCGGAAACCGAGAGTTGAATATCTTTGAAGAAGTCGCTGGTAACAAAGTACCCGCGCATGCCCTGGTAGGCAAAGGCGCCCAAGATCGGTCCGAGCACAGTTCCCTGGCCGCCCAACATCACCATGACCAGCAACTCGATGGAAGCGTGCAGAGGGAAGGCAACATGTGGTTCCACATTGCCGTTCTTGAAGAAGAACAGCACGCCGACCATGCCGGGGACGATGGCTGAAAGCACATATGCCCAGGTTTTTGCATCCGGGGCGACAACACCCATCACTTCAGCGGCATCTTCATTCTCGCGAATGGCCTGCAGGCCCAATCCGAACTTTGATGTGCGGACAAAGTGGCTGACGATGAGCGCTGCAAAGGTCAGTCCGGCCATGATGTAAAAGGACATCCCCAGCGCCTGGGCTGCGCCGCCATAAGCCTTGTAGACCGAGAAGTTCAGCGTCATACCAATAGGGCCGCCAAACAGGTCAAGATTGTTGATCAAGGCTCTCATAGCTTCATTGATGCCGATGGTTGCCAGGGCAAAGTATGCTCCGCGCAAGCGCAGAATGGCTTTACCAAGCAGGAATGCCAATAGGCCGGATGAAATCCCGCCAACCAGCAGACCAGCCCAAATGGACCAGCCTTGCTCGTTGACGAAGTACAAGCCAACATAGCCGCCAAAGCCATAGAATACGATGTGGCCAAAACTGACATAGCCTGTATAGCCCAGCAAGATATTCAGGCTGGAAGCCAGTGCAATCGCTTTCAAGATGGTAAAGGCGATTTCACGATTGGAAATATTATCTGTGATGATGGGCCAAATGAGCCAGCGCTGCAACCACCAGAAGCGGTAAGAGAAGACCAAGATGGTTTCGCCAGTTTTTCATTGCTTTGCTCCAAAGAGTCCGTTCGGGCGAACCAGCAGAATGACAACGAACAGACCAAACTCGATCACCGGCACCCAGGAAGTGTTCAAAAAGGCAGGGATAATGCCTTCAAGCACGCCCAGGATCAAGCCGCCGAGCAACGCTCCGATCGGGTTGCCCAGTCCGCCCAACACGCCGATAACAAAGCTTTTTAGTTCATAGCCGCCGCCGGAGAGGATACTGAAGGGGAAGAAGGTGGCGATCAAAGCGCCTGAAACGGCAGCAAGCATGGTTCCGAGTCCGAAGCTGAGCGCCAGGATGCGGGTTGAGGGCACACCCATCAGTTCTGCCGCAGCGCGGTTGTTGGTCACTGCGCGGATAAATTTTCCAGGTCGAGTTCGGTAGAGGAACAGATACAGTCCACCGGTGAAAAGGATGGCGATCAGCGCGGCGATCAGGCGCGTTCCCAGCACTGTTGTGTTTCCAAGCTGGAAACTGCCCATGTTGAAATCCACGTTATAGGGCGAGGTTGTGAGGGCGGCTGTTCCAATGCCGATGATGATCATGTTTACAGAAAACGTTGCCAACAGCGACGAGAGGTGTGGGGCATCGATTACCCTGTGTACTGCAACGAAATAGATCATGATGCCCAGCAACAATCCGATGGCCGCGATTAGGAACAGGCCAACATAAGGATTGATGCCCATTCTGATGAACAGGAAAAATGTTCCAAACATTCCCAACGCGATGATCGGCCCATGAGACAGGTTGATGACGTTCATCACGCCCCAGATCAGGGTCAATCCCATGGCGGCCACACCATATACAAATCCAAGTAAAATGCCATCAGGAAGGGATGTGAGAAGCAGGTTGAATTGTTGCATATCAACTCCCAGTATGTTGATGTGTTAGAAGGATTACATCCCCTCAGAGATATCTCTGAGGGGATGTAATGAGTGAATTGGTATTACGGAGCCGGAATTGGGTAGAGTGGATCGGCTGTAGCTACATCGGCAGGAGCAATAATCACACGCTCAAGTTCGCCGGCATCGTTTTTCTGCCATTGGGCCACAACCATCTTGTGGGCAATTTGCAGGCCGTGCGCTTCTTCGGAAGTGTCGAATTTGATGCCACCATAGAAGGTCATAAGATCCATGGCATTCAGCGCAGCTTTGACAGCTTCGGGATCGACCGAGTCGGCATCAATAATGGCCTTTTGCAGTACCAGGCCAGCCGTATAGCCACCAGCAACGTGATAGGTGGGAGGATCGCCATAGGCGGCTTCGTATGCCGCGGCAAATTCTTCACCAGTGGGTCCGAACCAATCCATGCCCATGTTGGCAGCTTCTGCTTCAGTGTGAGTGGCTGCAAGTTCCCATTGACTGGAAACAGCGATACCGAGAGCAGCATCACCCAGTTCGGGGAACTTTGAATCGGCGGGGGCTACCAACAGGTAGGCGAACTTCAGGCCGATATTGCGGTCGTAGAGTGCGCGGGCCAGGGCGGTGCCGTCATTATAGTGACCACCGCCAAGCAGAACAGTTGCGCCAGAGCCGGCGATCTTGTTCACGATCGGGCCAAAATCGGCTGTATCTGAAGCATAGCTTTCTTCAAGCACAACTTCAAAGCCATTTGCTTCCAGGTAGGGTTTGATGCCTTCAGCTACGCTGGTGGAGAATTTGGCGGCTTCATACACAAGTGCAATTTGGCTTCAGGATCTAGCTCTTTGAGCATATCAACGGTACTGGACATATACAGGCTGCCGGGCGTGTAAAGCTGGAACAAGCTGGTATTGCCGGTCTTATAGGCGTCATCATCGGCTGCGCCGGTTGTGATCATCACTTTGCCGTTCTGTTCGGCCACGATAGAAGCAGCAGATGTCAGACCGGAAGAATAGGGGCTGATCAGGAAATCGGCGTTATCCTCGGTGATCAGGCGGGTGTACAGTTCCTGCACGCGTTCCGCGTTGGATTCGTCATCATAGGTCTTGAGCTGCAAACTTGACAACAGTGCCATCACTCAAAGTGACGCCGCCAGCTTCGTTGACCTGTTCCATCCACAGATTGAAGCCGTTCACCTGGCGTTTGGATGAAACTTCCTGCGCGCCAGTCAGCGAAGAAGTGAAGCCAATTATACAGTTACTTCTTCCATCATAGGCTCTTCCATGGGTTCTTCCGCGGCAGGTTCTGCTGCAGGTTCCTCCAGGGTTCTTCGGCAGCCGGTTCTCCAGGTGCTTCAGCACCGCCACCGCAGGCTGCCAGGAACAGGCTGGCTACCATCAGAAGGGTAAGCAGTTTTACGATCTTGCCTTTCATACGTTCTCCTCCTTTGGATTAGGGGAATTAGGGATGGTGTGGGAGACTGCATCTCCAAATCAAACAACTCCCATAACAATGGTCTTTATCAGACCTTTTGCTAGGGTAATTGTATTCGGTTAGTGCAAATATTGACTAAAAAGAGGGGGGATTGTCGTAAATAAAATATAAAAACAGTTCAGCCATCAAAACGGTAGCCAACGCCACGTTCCGTATACAGATACTTGGGCTTAAAGGATCAACTTCGATCTTTTGCCGCAGCCGGCCGATATATACGCGTAAATATTCGGCTTCTTCACCATATTCGGGTCCCCACACACGTTGCAAGATAGCCCGGTGCGGCAGCACTTTCCCGGTATTCTTCATCAAGTAAACCAGTAAATTGAATTCGGTAGGGGTGAGGTCCAATACCTCGTCTCGCACTGTGACTTCGTGGCGCGCCAGATCGGCGGTAATTTCCCCGCGGACGATGCGCTCATCCACTGTGCTTGGTTCTGACCAGCGCGCACGCCGCAGCACTGCCTTGATGCGCCCAAGTAATTCGCCAACGCCAAATGGTTTGGTCAGGTAATCATCAGCCCCATAATCAAATGCGCGCACTTTATCAGCTTCTTCGCCAAGTGCGGTCAGGATCAACAATGGGCACGGTTGAGGTTTGGCGGATGCGCCGCGTTGTCTCCAGTCCATCCAGATGCGGCATCATGATATCAAGAATGACAAGATCTATATCTCTCGGTATTGAAAATTGCCAGCGCTTCCAGTCCGTTGGATGCGGTCAGCACTTTATATCCACGTATCTCTAAATTTTTACGCACAAAATCGCGCAGGGATTTCTCATCATCAACTACGAGAACTGATAGGATTGTTCATTGTTTAGCTGCCTTTATTGAATCATAAGGTTTTACACTGCCTGCCTGTGAAGTCAGCGGGATTGAAAAAGCGATGCAGGCACCCCGTTTTTGCTTCTCGACCCAAATCTCGCCCCCATGTGCGCGCACCAGTCCCTGGCAAATTGCCAGGCCAAGTCCTGCTCCGCTTGAAATTCGCTCCAGGCTGGCATTCACCTGGTAAAAACTTTCGAAAATGCGCTGACTTTCATCTGAAGGGATGCCGGGGCCATCATCACTTACGCTAAAAACGATTTGCTCGCCTTGTTTATTGACATCGACTCGAATGGTGGCGTTCTCACCGGCATACTTGACGGAATTTTCGATCAGATTTCTGATGACTGGTTTCCAGCCGCGGACGATCTGCAAACAATGGGGGTAAATTCCGCTTCTAATCTGGACCTCGAACCTGTTTCCCGATTGCAATTGAGCCTGGCCGGCAGCCCGCTGGATGATTTCTTCAAGGTTGCATTCATCTCGCGAGAGCATGAGAGAACCAGCTTCAATGCGAGATAAGATCTAGTAGGTTGTTGACCAGGCTCGTCAGGCGGTCTGATTCGTCTGAAATGATGGACAGGAATTCCCGCTGTGAGTCCCGATCCCATTCCACATCGTCTGCCAGCAGGGTGGAGGCATATCCCTTGATGGCAGCAAGCGGCGTGCGCAGTTCATGCGAAACCGTGGAAACCAGGCTGGATTTCATGCGGTCAAGTTCATGGTCTGCAGTGATGTCATGCAGGATCAGTCCGCGCCCAATGGGGATGTCGTTCATGTCGGTCACATCGAAAGTATCAAGGCGGACGTGTACGGTGCGACCAAGCACAAGCAGAGCTAACTCTACCCGATGGTCGCTTTTGCGCTCAAGAAGGTTTGCACATCTTCACGGACACTTTCAGGCATCTGAAGCATTATCAACAATGCGAGACAGGACCTGGTCAACCGGCGCGCCGGACAGCTCTTCGGGAGTCAGATCGGCAAGTTCCCCAATCCGCCTGTTTGCATAAACAACTGCTCCTGATAAGTTGCTCAAGATAAGCCCATCCTGCAGGGATTGGATCAGGGCTTCCAGACGGCGAGTCTGCTCCTGCAGGCGCATGTCGCTGCGCTCGTATAGCACGGCGTTTTCAATTGCCATGGTAGCCTGGTTGGCAAAGTTTGAGAGCAATTGAATTTCGTTGTGAGAGAATTCGTGAGGCTTCGGATGAAAAACCAGCAGGGCAGAAGGAGGGGCGTATTGTGTGTTGAGCGGCACGGCCAGAATAGCCCTGATATCCTTCTGCGCGCGCGCGCGGGCGCTGTGGTTTAAAGGATGGGTCTGTTTCAGTATCACTGACCTGGATGGGTTCCCGTGCATGCAACGCGCGCATGGTGACTGAGCTTGGCTCGGATGGCTGGATTGTTAGTTGTTCGGCAAACTGGCTGGATAAACCGCGACTGGCACGGATGCGGAAAACGCCGCCTTGTTCATCCAATGCGATGATAGCACTCATGCGCACATCAAGCAAGCGACTTGCCTGTTCGAGGATGCGGTCGAGTACAGTTTGTAGGTCAAGGGATGAAACGACAGCGGTGCTGGTTTCCAGCAGGGTTGACTGCTCTTTCATGCGATCGGCAATCAATTCTTCCATCTTGAGTATGGAGCGGGTCAAGTGACCAACTTGGTCGCTGCGCTCTGGCTTGTGCATTCGAGGATCTCGCGATCTTCCGGTCGGATGGGTTTGTTCAAGCCAATGGCTTCGCTGGTCGGCGCCAGGCGCTCTATCGGGAGTGATCACGCGCAAGGTTAATGTTCTCCAGAAGAACAAGCCGATCAATACAAATGTAGCAGCAGCAACGATAACAATGCGTCTCAAGAAGATTTGCGTGGCAAATGCAGTAACAGTTGGGCGGCTGATGATTACACCCCATCCGATTTCCGGGATGGGTGCATACGTATAAAGCCGCTCTTCATCATTGTGATCGGTTGTTGTGACGGTGCCGCTCTCCCCGGCCAAAACGCGTTCATAAATATCAGGTATTAAATCGCTGGCCGGGTGCAGGAGCAAATCTGGGTCTGGATAGGCAATAATTTGAGCGCTTGAATCCAAAATGGCGAGTTGCAACCCTTCTTCAGCCTGATGCTCAGAGACAATTTCAGATAAGGTGTTGCTCAAACTTTCCAGCTTGATATTCGTCCCCACCAGTCCAAGGAAGTGCCCATCTGCCGACCAGATCGGCATAACAGCAGTGGCAACAGCTTGCTCGGTTGTTGGCGAGATGCGTCCTTTGGAGACGAGCGGTTGCGTGGATGTGAGTGCGCTTTGATAGTAGTCTCGAAAGGAGAAATCTGTTCCCAGAGTAGATCCTGGCCCAACTGGATAGTGATAGAGCATGATGCCTTCTGAATCGAGCCGGTACACCAGATTGACGTCAGGGCGTGTGTTCAGGACAACGCCGAATAGCTCGTCCATGGCATCTACATCCGCAGCGATCACACTAGGATAGCTTGCCAATTCTTCAACCGCAGTCAAGCGCATTACTGATCGAAAGGTCGGTTTCCTGGGCGATGGCGCGCGCCAGCGACAGATCATTGGCGGCCACATCATCCCGGATACGTTCACCTATCAAGGAGTCGAAAACCCATAGCGTGATCAGAAATGGGATGATGAGCAATAAGTAAAGAGCCAGAAGTTGCAGGCCAAGATCGCGATGAAATCGAAGCCAACGTCGCATAGGTATTTTAAGTTCATCAACCAATCAAGTGAATACAAACCTGCATAAGGCAAACATGGCCATTTTAATGGTTTGGCCGATCCAGCAGGCAAATAAAAAACTACGCAGAGGCATTTTTGCAATGCCGGCAGCCACGCCGGCTACATCAAAGAATGGATTGGGAATGGCTGAGAGCACAAGAATGGCCCAGCCGCCATATTTCTGCACCCAGGGGTTGATACGCTCATAAATATCAGTGCGTTCAACTACAGCCTGCCCGCTAAACCCGGCCAGGTATCCGGAAAGCTCGCCAAGTGCCCCGCCTGCTCCGGCAGCCAATGCCACTCCCAGCGGATTGAAAATGCTGCCCATTGCAAAGACAACAGCTACTCCCGGCGCAGGCAAAAAAACAGTAGCATTGGCCATCAATGCAACAAGAAATATGCCCGGATACCCATAAGCAGCAAAATCCTCGACGCTATCACGAATACTGTATATGAAAACTGTGATGACAATTACTACCAGCAATGCCAGGATGCGTAGGATATTGTGTCAAAACACTGGAGCGTTTTGACGATTTGTTATCTTGAATCTTTTCAGGCGCTTTCTTCAATGGTCACTTTCAGGATTTTGACACCGGGATATTCGGGTCGCATCGGGTCGCGCGGCGGGATAGACATCAACACATCCATGCCTTCGCTCACCTGACCAAAAACGCTATGCTTGTCGTCCAGCCATGGGGAGTGGGAACATGCGTGATGAAGAATTGCGAGCCATTCGTGCCTGGCCCAGCATTTGCCATGGAGAGCACGCCGGGTTTGTCGTGGCGCAAGCTGGCATCGAACTCATCTTCAAATTTATATCCGGGGCCGCCTGTGCCTGTTCCGGTGGGGTCGCCGCCCTGAGCCATGAAATTTGCGATCACACGATGGAAAATAATGCCATCATAAAACCCCTGGCGGGAAAGGAAGACAAAGTTGTTCACTGTCTTGGGGGCCTTGTCCGCAAACAATTCGATCACCATTTCACCTTTGTCAGTTTCCATGCGAGCCGTGTAATTTTTCTTGGGGTCAATTTCCATTGCGGGAGGGGTGTTCCATTTGTTAGCCATTTCAACTCCTAATAAATTTGATTATCAACCGAGCAGCGATTCGATCCGCGCGACGACCATATCCAGGGCGGCGGTGTTGAAGCCACCTTCCGGGATGATAACATCAGCATAGCGCTTGGATGGTTCGACAAACTCCAGGTGCATTGGACGGACTGTTGACTGATACTGTTTGATGACAGTTTTCCACTGTTCGGCCACGTTCCGTTATATCGCGTTGCAGGCGTCGGATCAAGCGGACATCTGCATCCGTATCGACAAACAGCTTCACGTCGAACAATGCAGCGCAAGGCTGCTTCGACAAAGATAAGAATGCCTTCCACGATGATCACGCCATGCGGATGTGACCGTGAAGGTTTTGTCTGTGCGGCTATGGGTAGAGAAGTCGTAAATCGGAACTTCGATCGCTGTGTCCACGTTTCAATTGTTCAACATGGCTCGATCAGCAGCTCGGTTTCCAGAGAATTAGGGTGATCGAAATTGACTTCGGCGCGTTGGGTGGGTGGCAAGCCGGTCAGATCTTTGTAGTATGAGTCGTGCTGGATGTAAGCAATTCGGTCTGGGCCGACGCGCTGCAATATTTCCTGGGCGACAGTGGTTTTGCCAGAGCCGGAGCCGCCTGCAATGCCGATCACAAGTGGAGTGTCGTTCGTCATGGCCGAATTATACCCGCTCCACCAAAAAAGACACCCGTCAGGATGTCTTTTTCAGATTCTTGAAATACCCGGTTATTGCTTTCCAGATTGGGCAGCGGTCATAAACGCCAGTGAACAGAATCACCAGTCCAAGCGCAAGCAGCCACCAGGTCGAGGATTGAAGCGCAAAAAGAACCGCGGCGGTACCAATTCCCAGGCGCAGAAGGCGGTCTAAGGGCGAGATTGGGATCTGGATTGTCTGCCCACTTGCCAACGATTCGAACATTCGGCGATAGGCATCTTCTCGTTGTGCACCGGTAAATCTTCCGGCAATTTCCCCATCTTGCATAAGCAAAACGGTTGGAATACCGAAAATTTTCAGTTCTTGCATAAGCTGCTGGTGTTCATCGGTGTTGATCGCCCAGAAATCCACCTGCGCCCTGATACTCTTGCGCCAGTTTTTCGAGGATAGGTTTGGTTATGCGGCAAGGGTGCGCACCAGGGTGCCCAGAAGTCCACGACAACAGGTTAGCTCGGAAGCTTTTGCTTTTTCTAAGAGTTGTTTTTTGTCCATAATGCTTATTAGATGCAGAACTGAGTGGAAATGGTGCAAAAAGAATACCCCTTCCAGGTTTGTGGAAGGGGGAGTAATGTAGGCTACTACATTCCGGCTATGTAAGCCAGGCCAACTGTTCCTGGCCCGACATGCGTGCCCAGGACCGGGCTGATCTCTGTGAAAATGGTTTCAACCGGATTCAGTTGCTGTGCCGCGCTATCAAGCAGCGCTTTTGCATCATCTTCTGCGTTGGCGCTCAATGTTGCCAGGCGGATATTGTCTTTACCCTGAACCTGCTCTGTGACCAGTTCCAGTACACGTTTATGTGCCTTCTTCTTTGTGCGGATGCGCTCAACAGCTTCAACACGCCCGTCTTGCAGGGTCAGCATGGGTTTCATATTCAGGGCTGTGCCAAGGAAACGCTGTGCGCCACCAATGCGTCCGCCGCGGTGCAGGAATTCGAGTGTATCCACTGCGAAATAGACGCCAGAATTGCTGCGTGCTTTTTCAGCAAGTGCAAGCGCATCGTCTAGATTTGCGCCATCTGCAATTGCTCTTGAAACGGCCAGTACCTGGAATCCCAAAGCCATTGCGGTTGTTTCAGAGTTTACAACAGTCACTCTGTCTGCGCCTTTTTCCATTAAATCTTTGGCCTGGATGGCCGAATGCAATGGTGCCAGAGAGATTGCTTGAAAGGAAGATGCCTAGAATACATCGTAGTCCTTCGCGATAAGACTTTCAAATGCGGCTTTCATGGTGGCGGGTGTAGCTTGTGAAGTGGAAGGCATAACTTTGGCAGTTTTGAGGCGTGTATAGAATTGGCTGGGTTGAATATCAATGCCGTCCTCGTAGCGTTTCTTCGCCCCAGATCACAACCAGAGGGGTGATGGTCAGGTTGTGCTTTTGAACAAGTTCAGGTGGTATATATGCGGTACTATCAGTCACGATTGCAATTTTGGACATGTGTCTCCTCCCGAAGGATATTGGATTGAATTATACGCTTGTATGATAACCCCAAACCTCCGTTTAGGTTTCAAGGTTTTCAAAAAATGCTCATGGTATAATATTTCAGGTAAGGAAAATGCATTGAGGAGCCCGCATTGGCTTTAAATCCCATAAACTGGCTATTAGGCCTGTTCTCTCTGGATATTGCCATTGATCTTGGTACAGCTAACACCCTTGTCAATGTTCGTGGCAAGGGTATTGTGATTAACGAACCATCCTGGGTGACGATTGATAAAAGACTTCGTCAACCGCTTGCGATTGGCTTGGAAGCAAAGGAGATGGTTGGTCGCACCCCCAGTAATGTGATGGTAGTTCGTCCACTGCGCGATGGTGTGATTTCAGAGTTTGATGTTACGCAAATTATGCTGGAATATTTTATTGGCAAGGTTCATGAGCAGAGTGTTGTTCCGTTGCCGCGTCCGCGCGTGGTGATTGGTATCCCGACTGGCGTTACCGAAGTGGAAAAGCGGGCAGTGTATGATGCGACCATGGCTGCCGGGGCACGGCAGGCTTTTCTTTTAGAAGAGCCGATTGCTGCTGCTCTGGGAGCAGGATTGCCTGTCGGTGAGATTCGCGGTAGTATGGTGGTTGATATTGGCGGCGGTACGACGGAAGTGGCGGTTATGTCTATGAGTGGCGTTGTTGCTTCTCGGTCCTTGCGTGTTGCGGGCGATGAAATGGATGAAGATATCGTCCAGTATCTGCGTAATAAATACAATTTATTGATTGGGCAAGGCGTTGCAGAACAGGTCAAATGGAATATTGGATCTGCTTTCCCTTTGCCGACTGAGAAAACAATGGAGGTGCGCGGACGCAACCTGGTAACTGGTTTGCCGGAGACGATAGAAGTGTCCTCTGTTGAAATGCGAGAGGCCCTCTCCGGGTCGGTGCAGGTGATTGTTGATACTATCCGCGACGCCCTGGATGAGATCCCGCCGGAGATCGTTGCTGATTTGATGGATATTGGTATTTGCCTGGCAGGTGGCGGCGCATTATTGCAGGGGTTTGGCTGATCGCTTATCTGATGAATTGAAATTACGCGTTTGGGTCGCAGAAGATCCATCTGACTTGTGTGGCGCGAGGGGCTGGGATGATATTTGACGATTTTGATAGGTTAAGTCGATTATCTGGTTGGCTTGAACGCGGGAGCACACACCATAACGCCTGATAAAGCACTGGTATCTGTATATTTATTTGATAGTACTTTCTGAAATGAAAGATTTGTTTGGTCGTTCTCATCCAAACGACAATTATCTTTTTGATTGTTGGGGGTGTATTGGCTTTGGCATTCGGGGGATATCTGGGCAGTGCCTCGCGTGGGCTTAGGAAGTTCATTGGTTGCAATTCAAACGTGGGTTGCTACGCGGATATCCGCAATTCAAGATTTTCTTGCCGCACCGCGTGATATTACTGCTTTGCGTCAACGGAATGCTGAACTCGAAGCCGAAGTGTCACGCTTGCAGGGTCAGGTGATTGAATTGCAGCAGAAGGTAGGTGAAACGGAGATCCTGGCCGCACTCGTGGATTTTTCGCGCGCGAACCCTGAAAGCACCTACAAAGGGGCTGCGGTTGTTGGTCGTGACCCGAGTCCTTTCCTCCATTACATCATAATTAATCGTGGCTCAAACGATGGTATTTTGCGCGGCATGCCGGTTGTTACCAATCAAGGTTTAATTGGTCGCGTGGATGCTGTCATTGCTGATGCCGCCCGCGTTCAATTGATTACTGATCCGGCATCGGCTATTAATGTCCGTTTACAGAATGCGGATACTGATGCGGTTCTCATTGGCTCGGTGACAGGCGATTTGTCATTGGATATGATCTCGCAGGATGTGACTGTGGAAGCTGGTGACGTTGTGCTGACATCTGGCCTGGGTGGCGGTTATCCTCCTGACCTGATTATTGGTCAGGTGTTAAATGTCCGCAAACGAGATTATGAACTGTTTCAGCAAGCCACCATTCAACCCGCAGTAGATTTTGCTCGCCTTGAGATTGTGTTGGTAATTACAAACTTTAGACCAGTTGATATTGAGCCTTTGGTTCCTGTTATAACCCCCTGAAGATGGTTAGAAATTTGATTGCGTTTCCGTTGCTTGCGCTGGTTGTTATTGTGCAGTCAACGGTGATTAGCCGGATGACGTTATTGGCAGGTTACGCCGATTTGATGCTGGTAGTATTGGCGGCTTGGGCATTAAAAGCGGATGCTATCAGCTGCGTGGTTGTGGGCTATTTTAGGTGGCGTTATGATATCTTTTGTTTCCGGGATGCCTTGGCCTGTTGCCATGATCGGATATTTGGTTACGGTGTTTACTTGCCCAACTTTTTAGGCAACGTGTTTGGCAGGCGCCTTTGCTTGCTATGTTTAGCTGTAATTTTTATAGGAACTTTGCAATGAATATTCTGGCGTTGTTTGTGCTTGAATTTGTTGGGAACACCACTCCCGATTGGCGATTCACTCGGGTTGATCGTTTTGCCCAGTACGTTGCTCAATCTATTGTTTGCTATCCCCGTATATGTGATGGTGCGTGACATGGCGCAATGGGTTAGTCCTGTACAGGAGGTTGAGTGAAGTCAGCAACTTCTCCGCAATATCAAACGCAATCTTGGCGCTTATGGGTTATTTATGGCGTTGTGGCGCTTGTCATGGGATCACTGCTCTTCCGTTTGATAAACTTGCAGGTAATTCAAGGGATTGACTGGTTCGATCAGGCAGTTGAAAATTACACAACAACTGACTCCATCCCCCCTGCCCGTGGGATAATCTATGATCGGAATGGTTATATTTTGGCTGGCAATATTGCATCTTATAGTGTTGTCATTACACCTGCAAATTTGCCCGATTCAGATGCAGATATTCAAAATATTTATCGAGATTTATCAATATTAATTGACGTTCCCGCAACGCAGGGGACGATAGAAGAAGCAAAATTGGTTGCAGAATGTGTCCCTGGCCCTGGGATTGAACAACTGGTTGCATTGGGCGAATCGCTGGCTCCTTATCGTCCGGTTAAGGTCAAATGTGACGTGGATGAAGAAGTTGCGCGCACAATCCGTGAAAAGGCAGTCGATTGGCCGGGCGTATCAGTTGAAATTGATCCAATTCGGGACTATCCAACTGGCTCGTTGACGGCAAACGTGGTCGGTTTCTTGGGCCCGATTCCAGCTTCTTTGGAAGAAGAGTACCGTAACCAGGGATTTGTTCCCAATCGGGACAAAATTGGATATGCAGGCGTTGAGGCTGCGCTGGATGAAATACTGACAGGCACTCCCGGACGGCGTACCATTCAGGTGGATGTGGCCGGGAAGGAGCTTCGCAATCTTGAACCTCCTATTGCGCCTGTGCCAGGGAATAATTTGAAACTAACCATTGATACACGCTTGCAAGCCGCTGCTGAAGCAGTTTTATTAACGGAAATTCAATCTTGGAATGATTACTTTGGACGCATTCGAATTTCCAGCGGCGTTATCATTGCAATGCACCCAAAAACGGGGGAAATTTTGGCGATGGTTACATATCCGACTTACGAAAACAATCGCATGTCGCGCTTTATCCCTGCAGCCTATTATGAGCAATTGAGTCAGGATCCGCGCCGGCCGTTGTTGAATAATGCGATTCAGGCTGAGTATCCGCCAGGTTCTGTATTCAAGATTTCAACAGCAACTGGTGCGATTAACGAAGATGTTGTAGTCCTTAGGCCAGGAAATCTTTGCGCCCGGGCAGTTGCTATTGTGCGAAGAAGTTTTCTCCAAACGATCCTTGCACGGATAACAATACCCGCCCGTTCGTAGACTGGATTTTCGATACAAATCCAGATGGTTTTGGGATTATTGATTTTTATCGGTGTATCGCTTTTTCCAGTAATGTTTGTTTTTATAAATTAGGTGGCGGTTATGAAGATGAAATTGAAGAGGGGTTGGGTATCTTTCGTCTGGGCGAATATGCCCGTGCAATTGGTTATGGACAACCTTCAGGCATTGAGTTGATCGGTGAGCAGGATGGCTTGATTCCTTCGCCCCAATGGAAACGCATCAACCAGGGTGAGAACTGGTCTACCGGCGATACCTATATCGCTTCTGTCGGGCAAGGGTATGTGCTGGGAACACCTCTCCAAATTTTGATGTCTGGAGCAACGATCGCAAATGATGGGAAGTTGATGCAGCCCACAGTTGTCCGTGAAGTGACCGATAGCGAGGGGAAGGTCATAGAGAGGTGGTTCAATCCGGATGATTTTGCTATTTCTGAGAGGCCATCCCCGGGAAGTTATCAAATATCGCCCTTTATTCCAAATATGAAATGGGATACTACGGTCACTCCTATGATCAAAGGCTATAGTTGCGAAGAAGGTTATTGTTCTGAAACTGGTGAAACCAAGACTATCCAGCCTTCAAGCATTAGGGCTGTTCAAACTGGCATGCGCATGGCTGTTACGGATCCGCGTGGAACGCTGAACAGGATTTTTTCCGGTTTCCCAATTGCCGTTGCGGGTAAAACAGGTACGGCAGAGTATTGTGATGACGTTGCATTGGAGGCAAATCGATGCCAGTTTGGCCAATGGCCTACCCATTCTTGGACGCTGGCTTATGCGCCCTTCGATGACCCGGAAATTATCATTATGGCATTTGCGTATAATGGCGGTGAAGGTGCCAGTGTTGCGGGACCAATGGTTTTTCGCACAATGGAAGCATACTTTGAAGTTAAAGGCGATTGATATTGCGCAGAAGCGAGGGCGGGTAACTGCGTTACGAATTCTATTTTAAGTTCATGCTATAATTCAGCAATCTTTTCTCGAAGAGAGAATTGGTTGTATTTTTCGTGTAGCTATGGATGAGCAAACATTTCCCTATTCAAATTAAAGGTTTGCAAGATGGTCTGCTCATCACAGTTGGAGATGGCGAATGGCCTGCACTGGAACCAGCCTTGCTTGACAAATCAACTCGCAAGAAGCTTTTTTCCAGGGAGCGCGTATCGCTTTGGATGTTGGCGCTCAGATATTACGGGTAAATGAACTTGTCTGCATTGCGAGATAAGCTTTCTGAGCAGGGGATCACCCTTTGGGCTGTGTTGAGTGAATCGCCTACAACTGAGAAGACTGCACAATTGCTCGGTTTGGCAACCCGCATTTCCAAGCCCAGGCCGGAAGAAAAGCGACAATTTTCTGTTGATGACCTTGGCGATAAAACGGCTCTTTTTCTTAAGCAAAACCCTTCGCTCTGGTACACGGATTGAATTTCCTGGACATGTGGTTGTGTTTGGTGATGTAAATCCAGGAGCGGAAATCATAGCAGAAGGCAACGTGCTCGTCTGGGGGCGGGTACGCGGCATGATCCACGCTGGAGCAGAAGGAGAAACATCTGCATATATCTGTGCACTGGATCTTTCACCTACGCAACTGCGTATTGCGGAGGAGGTATCTGCAAATGCTCAAGCCGCAGAATAATCCGCGCCCGGAAATTGCCAGTCTCAGCAAAGATGGAAAGCTACAATCTGTTCCATGGCAGCCAGATTAGCCTTATAGGATGAACCAATGAGTGCAAAAATCGTAACCGTTACAAGCGGCAAAGGCGGGGTAGGGAAGACCACTGCTGTTGCTAATATCGCTGTTGCATTGGCATCCAATGGTGCCAGGGTTTGCTGTGTGGATGGTGATATTGGCCTTGCGAAACCTCGATGTTGTGATGGGATTGGAAAATCGAATTGTTTACGATATTGTGGATGTGATCGAAGGACGCTGCCGCTTGCGTCAGGCGATGATCCGCGATAAACGCTTTCCTGAACTCTACCTAATTCCGGCGGCTCAAACACGGGACAAAAGTGCTGTTTCGCCTTCCGATATGGTTCGCCTGGGCGACGAATTGCGCAACGAAGTGGACTGGGTTCTGATTGATTCACCTGCCGGCATTGAACGCGGATTTCGCTATGCAATTGCTGCCGCCGATCAGGTGGTGGTAATTACCAATCCGGAAGTATCGGCTGTTCGTGACGCAGACAGGGTTATCGGTCTGCTTGAAGCGGAAGAAAAAGGTAGTCCGTCTCTGATCATTAACCGCCTCAATCCTAAAATGGTCAAAAATCATGACATGCTCTCGGCAGAAGATGTTCTTGATTTATTAGCAATTCGCTTGATAGGTATCGTTCCAGAAGATGAAGATATTATCGTGGGCACAAATCGCGGTTCCCCAATAGCCTTGGAAGTCAAAGAGTCAAGGCTGGGCAGGCTTTCCGAAATATTGCAAGCCGCTTGCAGGGACAGGATGTGCCTTTCCTGGATTTGGATGACCAAGGGTTGTGGACTCGCATTCAGCGCATGGCAGGGAGGAAATAATGGGCGGCTTGTTTGATCGTGTTACCGGACGAAAACGAAGCGCAAAAAGTGCCAAAGAACGCTTGCAATTGGTTCTCATCCATGATCGCACCGACATGACCCAGCCTGAGCTGGAAGCGCTTAGGGATGATATTTTGGCAGTTATCTCACGCCATGTTGATATTGACCCTGGTGCTGTGCGATATTGATGTGGAGCGTGATGGCCGTGAACAGCGTCTTGTGGCTGATATTCCTCTCAGGAGCGTTGCGCGCCGCCGTAGTGGGTAAATCTGATGCTGCGCAACATTTCGTGGCGACATTTTGATTTTTGGCTTCTAGGCGCGATCGTGCTGGCGACTGCGTTTGGGACAACCATGATTCGTTCTGCAGTTGCGGGGAACGAAGTGTTAGAGCCGTTAATTAATCGCCAGATTTATTTTGCGCTTGCTGGGTTGGTAGTAATTTTTGTGGTAGCAGCAATTGATTATCGCTATTGGATATCGCTGTATATCCCGATGTACATTGTTATGGGTATTTTCCTGTTTTCACTATTTCTCAGTGCGCAGGCAGTTTTTGGCGCGGCCAGATGGTTTACTGTTGGCGTGCTGTTTTTGCAGCCGACAGAATTTGCCAAGATCGTTATTATTCTGATTCTGGCGCGCTATTTTGAGAAGAACCAGGATCGCCCTCGTGATTTGCGGTGGAGTGATTTACAGTCTCGTTTGGGTTTGGGGGTTGGCAATATGGATTTTGTTGCAGCCAAACTTGAGCAATGTCGTTGTCATCATCGGTTATCTGGTTTGTGTTTGCTCTGGCTGAATGGCTTAGAACTAAAACACTCTTTGACCTTTGGTGCAGCCGGGGTTGTCTCTCTGGGCACTGTTGTTGGCCTGACGTTTTTTGGCATTCGCATTCCCTTTCTGCAAGAATATCAACAGGACCGTATTGCCAATTTTATTCTGCCAGATCCGAATGCTACATTTGGCGCAACCTACAATGTGCAGCAGGCATTGATCGCAATTGGTTCAGGTGGCTTGTTTGGCAAAGGGATATGGTCAAGGTTCACAAACCCAGTTACGTTTTTTGAAGGTCCGTCACACTGACTTTATCTTCTCAGCCATTTCGGAAGAATTTGGAATGGTCGGCGGCATCTTAGTTATCTTGATTTTGGCTTTCATTATCTGGCGTTGCTTGCGGGCTGCGCATCGTGCTCGCGATGTGTCTGGTACCGTTATCGCCTATGGAGTTGCCACCCTGATATTTTTCCAGGGCGCAGTCAATATTGGCGTAAATATGAATATTGTGCCGGTATCTGGCTTGCCGTTGCCCTTTATCAGCTATGGCGGCAGCGGTCTCACCTCCCTGATGCTTGGCATTGGACTTGTAGAAAGCGTGGCTTTGCGCCATAAATCATTGGATTTCTAAATTATCACACGTGCATCACACTTCGAAGTGAATTGGACGTAGTTTTGGAGAATCATGACTGAATTATCGAAACCTGTACGGGTACGCTTTGCGCCTTCCCCAACGGGGCGAACTCATCTCGGCAGCGGACGCACCGCTCTTTATAACTACCTGCTTGCCCGGCAAACAGGCGGACAGTTCATCTTGCGCATTGAAGATACTGACCAGAGTCGCTATGTTGAGGGCGCGGAAGAAGAATTGATGGAAGGGCTGCGCTGGCTGGGATTGGAATGGGATGAAGGCCCAGATGTGGGCGGCGAGTATGGCCCCTATCGCCAGACCGAGCGGCGCGAAATTTTACGCTAAATATGCCCGTCAGCTTGTGGAGGACGGATACGCATATTATTGTTTCTGTGCGGCCAAGGATGGAGACGAGGAAAATGCCGAAGGAACACGTCAGCAGCACCGGGATATTTGCCCGACCCGGGAGCTTCCTTTAGCGGAAGCAGACCAAAAGGTTAGAGGGTGGCGAAGCACATGTCATCCGATTTAAGATGCCGCAAAGAAGGCAAGATAACTGTCACTGATGCGATTCGCGGTAACATCACAGTTGAAAATTCAACGCTGGATGATTACATCCTGGTCAAGTCGGACGGGCTGCCGGTTTATCATCTGGCGGTGGTGGTTGATGACCATTTGATGAAAATCACGCACGCCATTCGCACATCAGAATGGCTGCCGACTTTCCCGTTGCACGGACATATTTATAAGGCCTTTGGCTGGGAGCAGCCGATCTGGATCCACCCATCGATTTTTCTGAAGCCGGATGGTAAAGGTAAAATGAGCAAGCGCGATACCGAAGCGTTGAGCGAATCGGGTAAGCCGATTTTCCTGGCTGATTTTGGGAAGATGGGTTACCTGCCGGAAGCGGTGGTGAATTGGGCGGCGCTGATCGGCTGGAGCTACGATGACAAGACGGAAGAATTCTCTCTGGATGAATTGGTCGAGAAGTTCAGCATCGAGAAGCTGAACCCCGCGCCGGCGGCTTTGAATTACAGCAAGCTAGATCATTTCAACGGGGTCTATATTCGCGCGTTGGATGTGTCTGACCTGGCGGCGCGTATCAAGCCATTCTTTGAAGAGGTCGGTTTTGAAATGAGCGATGAAGAAAAATTGGTGCAGGTAGCGGCTGTTTTACAGGTGCGCCTGGCAAAGCTGACAGATGCGCCTGCGATGGGCGGCTTTTTCTTCCTCGACGAAGTGCATCCTGAGCCGGAATTGTTGATGGCAAGAACATGACCGCTGAGGGCTCTCTTGAGATGGCGCGCCGTATTGAGACCATTATTGAAACGCTTCCAGATTTCAGAGAAGAGACTGCCAATCAGCCTTTGCGTGACTTGGCTGCCGAATTGGAACTGAAAGCCGGGCATGTCTTTGGTTTCCTGCGCAATGCCTTGACCGCGCAGCAGGTCAGCCCGCCGGTGTTTGAAACAATGGAAATTATCGGGCGAGAGAAGGTATTGGAGCGGATTCTAAAACTGCGATTGGAATTCTGGAAAAAATGCAATGATCAACGATTTTTATGTAAAAAAACAAAAATATGCGTTCTGAAATTGAAAAAATGACGTTTTTGAAGCGTTAATCGATCAAAATAGTGCAGTTACGCATCATTCTTTCTCAAATCTGCTTCCGCTAAAATAGCAGCGCATTAGGCTTCATCCGATTCCGTTTTTTGCTCAAAAATTTCATAATAACCTTTGTCAAGTTCATCATCGGAAAGGTGGGCATAGCGCTGCGTGACCTGGATGTTGCTGTGGCGCGCCAGTTCCTGCGCCAGCTTGAGATTGCCGGATGCGCGCAGCACAGTGGTGACAAAGTAGTGACGAAAGGAGTGGGGGGTGATTGTGCCAACAGCTTCATCACCCAAAGCCTGCCTGACGCGTTCTTTGACAATATTGCGTCCGGTTGCCGTAGAAATCGGCTTGATTTTTTTTCCAGCGCCTTTGTCATGACGGGCGAAGAGGGGCAGGGCGGTCAGTGGACGGTTGGAAGCGCCGTCTAGTCGGGAGCGGGCTGAAAGGTAGTCCCGCAGCGCGCGCATGGAACGGCTCGAAAAACGGACAACGGCCTGTTTGTCGCCTTTGCCGATGATCACGGCACGTCCTTCGTTCCAATCCACATCACCGCGGCGCAGAGCACAGATTTCATGGACGCGCAGGCCTGTATCTGCCAGAGTCAAGCAGGAAAGAACGATCCCTTAATGCGCGTAACTTAACATTTTCGCTTTCGAACACTTGTTCAGACAACTTGAGGGCAAAAGCCAACATGCGTTCAATATTTTCGGATGGAAATTGTGGCAAACGTATACCCGGGCGGCGCGCACGCTGGCGGATGAGCAGGCGCAGGCGGGGAAGGTTGATATCTGCCAGGCGCTCGGCAGCCACATATTCGTAGAAACCCGCTACAGCAGTAAGATACAGGCGCTCTGTGGGCGCTGAGAAATTTTTCAGATAAGTTGCCAGCCAGGTGATGGCATCCTCCGTTAGTTTTTCGGCAGGGGATGTTTCAGGATCAAGCCAGAATTCTTTTAGCACGCGCTGAAAAATAGTCAGTGCATTCTTGTAGGTGCGGGCTGTATTCTGGCTGCGCGCCAACTGGACGCTGTCTAAATAGGCTGAAATGGCCTGGGAGATGGTTAGATCACTCATAATTCGCTCTCAGTCATATTGTTTTGGATAATAATACTTATCGTAAACAATAATAGTATAAAGGAAAGCCCAGCATGTGTCAAGCTCCCCACCTCGATGGCAGTCCTTCCTATTAGAAGCGGTGTCAACGCAGCAATTCTTGTGAAACGAGAAAGCTCGAGACCGCTACATGATCTTTCTGCGGTCTCTACGCACGGTGCAGGCAGTTATACCGACAGTTCCTCTCCCCCACTAAGATACGTATCTCTTTTTTCAGTTTTGCTTTCAGAACCTATCATCCATCGCCACTTAGACACCTCGACGCCGTTCGTGCTACGAGCGCGCCGGTGCGAAACGGCAAGCTCAGCAATTCTATACTACTCTCACTATTCCAGAACATATGTTTGAAAACCACTCCCCTGCCCTAGGTAACCTAATATTGAAAATATGTGCAAAAATGCGTTAAAGATGCGCTTTTTTCGCCAATTGCTGCTAAAGTATCAAGTTTTTGGAAAATATAAGCGATTTTTGCACCTTTCATTGTTTTTCGCCAATCACGATGAATTTGAACACCTTGTAGACTGAAACAAAACCTAACGAAACAGAAAAGGGGGTTATCAGAAGTGAAAAGGGAAAAGGGGGAGGAAAGCCCTATAATCAAAGCAATCATGTTCGCAAGGAAAGACAGAGAGTGCTTATGATACAACACCGTCGCAAAGGCTACTTTGCCATCACCATCATCTGTGTGCTGATGTATGCGCTTCATCTTCAGCACAGCAGTCGTGTTCGCAGACGAGCCCACGCCGCCTGTTACCGCGGAAGAACCCACCGAGCCACCCGCCGCTGACACATCGAACGATCTGGCAGCGGAAATTGAAGAAGTGGAAACTTCTGACACAGACACAACCGATCCAGCGCCTGATGACGGATCTGCTTCTGATGATGGGTCATCTGATGAACCCGCCGAGCAGGCCTCGGGTCCAGACGGCGAAGCGGAGACCGATCCTGATCCAGTCGCGAACGAAGTCGAACCTGCGCTTGAGCAACTGCCCGCAGACACCACAGTGGTGGTGGTCGTGGACGATCAGATCGAACCGCTGGCAACCCAGGATGCTGCCAACGCCCTTGAGCTTGGTGACCCCGTCTGGTGTCCGGCAGGCTCCAGTCCGGGCGAGGCGGGTTGCACAGCATCCTACACCAGCCTGGCAGACCTGCTCAAAGACCTGAAAGCCCAGAACGGGGGCACAGGTGTCAACCAGGATGGAACCATCTGGATCGAAGATTCCTATGACAGCGCGGTCAACGACGCAGCAGCCGGGAGCTTCGTGCTGAACGGGACCACACTCACCACCTGGGCAAACCACGCCATCACCTTCCAGGGCGGCTGGGACGGACGGCGGGACCGTCGTCCCTGGCGGCGTATCCGACTTTGACGTGCCCCTGCGCATCGTCAACTGGAAGAACACTGTTTCCGTCAACGACATCAATATCAGTATCTCCAACCCGGCAACAAATGGGAATGGGTTGACCGTGACAACAACAGGGGATATCAACTTCACAACATCACCAGCGAGAATTCAAGTGGACATGGGGCAGTGCTGTCAAACAATTCTGCTGGTTCCAGTGGAAACATCAAAGTAACCGGGAAGAGCAGTTTCAACGGCAACAGCCGCAATGGGTTGGTAGCCAATTCAAATGGCAATATCACCCTGGAGAACGTTGCTGCGGATAATAATGGCGAGAACGGTGCCAGCCTGAACAACAAGGATGGATCAGGAACCATCACACTGACCGGGGTCAATTCATTCAACGGCAACACCTTGAGCGGCCTGCGGGCTGTATCGATGAAGGAAATCAACATTGCGGGCCTGACAGCCACAAAGAACGGCAGCTATGGCGCCTTAGTGAACAACAGCACCGGGGCAGGCAGCGTCAAGTTGTCCGGGATAAATGTCTTTACAGGCAACACCCTGGACGGGCTGCGCGTCATCTCAGCCGGTTCCATCTCCAACACTGGCGACCTGACCGCCGGGAGTAACGGCCAGTATGGGGCCTTCCTGCGAAACACTGCGGGCACAGCTTCCATCACCCTGGGGGGAACGATCGTGGTAAGCCAGAACACCTGGGATGGCTTGCGGGCTGTTTCGAACTCCGATTTCGTCATCTCGGCAGACCTGACCGCGACCGACAACATCCGGCACGGTGTATTCATCAATAACAGCACCGGCACAGGAAACGTCAAAATGACCGGGACAAACATCTTCACAGGTAATACCCTGGACGGGCTGCGCGTCATCTCAGCCGGTTCCATCACCAGCACAGGGAAGCTGACTGCTGAGAAGAATCGCTATGGCATCTACCTGGACAACACGGCTGGCACAGGCTACGTGAAATTGGAGGGCACCAACTCCTTCGGCGCTAACAGACGCGATGGCGCCTACATCAAGTCCAATGGTGATATCACCGTCAAGAACGCCACCGCCAGCACCAACAAACAGAATGGCTTCAACCTTGAGACCACGAACGGCGCAACTGCCCTGTGGTGCGGCAAGAGCGAGAACAACGGCGCCTACGGCGTGAACGTCACCCTGAACAAGAAGCTCTATCTGTTCGGGATGGCGTTCAGCGGGAACACACTTGGCGATGTCAATGTGGATGGCGGCAGCGTCCTCTACGGGGATTGCAGCGGCACTCTCGCCAAAAGCCCAGGCTGCGATACGGAACCAAAGAGCGATCTGAACCCTGGCATCAACGTTGTCTCAGTGACAGGCGCACAGGAGCAGGTCGGGCTTAGCTGCCAGTTCTACACTGGCACAAAGCTCATCCTGCCCAACGGCGACTTCGTCTTCATCCCCTGCCCGACCGGCGACTTCGCCAGCCTGACGGCTTTGACAGATGTGGTGCAACCACTACCGGGTGGAAGCACCTTTGAGACTGGTCTCACTCTGGAGATCACCCCGTCCGTTGACGGGCTCATCACCATCTCCTTCATGATCCCCACAGACAAGCTGGATGCAGACCTGGCTATCCTGTTCTGGAACGGAAGTGAGTGGGTTGAAGTGGACAATGCCAAGAAGAAGGGTGACAGTTTTGAAGCGAAGGTCGAGCGTGCAGGACTGTATGTCCTGGTGAGCAAGTAACCCCTTAGAAAAACCAATACATACGAGAGACCATCGCCATGATGGTCTCTTTTCTTTTACTTTCAATGCCATTTCAGTGATAAGGTGTTTTTACACCCAGGTGACATCTCCGCACAAATCATCTGGCCAGCCGCGTTTTACAAAAGCCTCGAAAGCCGGGCGTTCATCCCCAATGCGGCCACTCGGTCCATGACCGGGATAAAAGCGCGTATCATCCGGCCAGGTGAAGAAGATTTCTGCATATTCTGCATGGTTAGCGAAAAAGCTTCCGGGTTTTTCGTTGCGCCCGGTCCGCCAACGAAGAGGGCATCGCCAACAATGACGCGCCCATCGCCCAGATCGAAACAGGTCGCGCCAGGGGTATGGCCGGGCGTGTGAATGGCTTTCAGGCGTAAGTTTCCAACCGAGATAACATCCCCATCCGCAAGCGGAACATCATAAGAAACTGAGAAGGCTTCCGCATCCGCCGGGTGCAAGTAAACCGGAGCGCCTGTGGCCGCCTTGACTTCCTCCAGCGCGCCGACATGGTCTGCATGCGCATGGGTGAGCAAAATCTTCTCGATTTTGGTATCACGGGCATTTTCCAGAATGGCATCTGCATCCGCGCCGGGATCGACGATTGCGCTGGCGCCGGTCTCTTCACAGACGATCAGGTAGGTGTTCATCGGCCAGGGGCCGACTTGTTTGATTCTCAATTCAGCTGGCATAAGTTTCTCCTATGTATCTTGTCTGAACCGCGAGCAGAGCGCACGAGCACCGCAGAGAGTAGACGTTTCGAGTCCGCGCTCTCGGCGTACTCTGCGGTTTTGACTCCGCTCAGTGAGAAATCCAATTTGGTGGCTCTCGCCGGGCAGGCTGCTTCCCATAAAACAAATCATCCAGCCACAAGGCACCACGCCGAAAGGCGCCTGAGCGCCCGTTTCCCCAGCGAATCAGGTTGTGATAGAACGTATCCGGGTGGGAATACGGACAGACGGTCATACAGCGGCCGCAGTCGGTGCCGATGGCGGTCCAGTAGCGGAAGCACAGGTCAGAGTTGATTTGCCAACGCAACGCCCCATCAATCTCGACTACGGTCATCAAAAGAGATGGCCTTGGGTGGACAATTCTCGGCGCATTTGCCACACAGCGTGCAAAAATCGATCATGCTGGCATCTGGCTTGATCTACATCAGGAACCATTTCCAAATCAGTGGTGACGACAGCTATACGCACACGGGGGCCTAAACGCGGGGTCATCAACAGCCCCATGCGCCCGATCTCGCCCAGGCCAGCATCACGCGCCACCAACGGGCAGATGACGCGGTAATTGCCGTCCATGTGGGCGCGGGCGGGATAGCCCCAGGAACGGATGGTTTGGGCCAATTGCACAGCCACGCGCCCGGCTTCCACATATTGGCGGGCTGATTCCATCACCACCGGCGCTTCGGGTGCAGTCCCCATGATCTCGTAGTCCATTTCGACGGTGAAGGCGATGGCATATTTATGCTCGACTTCCAAAGGCGCGCCCCACTCGCCCGGTCCGCGGCCGATGTGGGAGTAGACGTGTTCTGGTTTGAGTTCAGTGATGCCTATATCCAGCGCACCGAAGTAGCGAGTCAACGATTTGACAAATTCTGTCCGTGCGGGGTTATTCAGGCAGAGATACTTTTTGCGATGCAGGTTCGCCTTCGACCATGACGTGCATGGCATCCGTCAGCGTGAAGCTGGCTTCGGGCGCGGCAAATAACATCGGGTCGGCGTATTTGGCATCAGGAGAGAGCAAACCTGGCTGGGCGCGGAACAGATTGTCTGCCGCTTCGTTCTCCGGGCGCATGGCATAGTAGGCTTTGTATCTCTCGCTCCCCGGCTGCAAGCGTGCGCGCGCAAACATGATGTCGCGCTCGTCGAAGCGTTTGGAGGGCACATCTCGTAAGCGGTGGACGCGCCCAACAGGCAGCAGGAACAGGATCAGGCCACGATCCCCGCCCCTGTAATGGTCAGCAGGATCATCGTCTGGAATGATGCGGGGACGAACGTTGCAAGCGTGAAAAATCCCGATCCGAGCAGGGCAAAAAGCGACGAGATCATGGCGGCGCGCCTCTCCCCCTCCCTGAGCGAAACCACTGCAAATCCGCCAAAAAGCAGAAGGTTGAGCATGGCCAGCGAGATCAAAAGTGTAGTTGTCATGACGTCTCCTCCAACGCTATTATACACGAACCTGTCAGGTCATCCTTGACAACTAGAAAATATGTTCTATAATTCAGATATGGACGCCATCGGACGCCTGAAGCTGTTGACCGACCAGATGCACCTGGAGCCTGCGGAGGATGCGAAGCCCGGATGTTTTTCCCCACAAAGGGGACTTACACCCAAGCAACGGGATGCAACATTTGTACACCCGGCCAAACTGCCAAATGGGACAAAGCATCAAGCTGCTCAAGACACTGCTGACATCCGCCTGCGAACGTGATTGCTACTACTGCCCCTTTCGCGCCGGGCGGGACTTTCGGCGTGCTACCTTTAAACCGGAGGAGTTCGCGTCCCTGTTCATGAATCTGCATCGTGTTGGTGCAGCAGAGGGGATTTTCCTGAGTTCAGGTGTGGCAGGTGGCGGCGTGCGCACGCAAGACGGCCTGCTGGATACAGCCGACATCCTGCGTCACAAACTTGGCTTTCACGGCTACATCCATCTCAAGATCATGCCGGGAGCAGAGAAAGCACAGGTGGAACGCGCCATGCAACTGGCCGACCGGGTATCGGTCAACCTGGAAGCGCCCAACACCGAGCGGCTGGCACGGCTGGCCCCGCACAAAGTTTTCATGGAAGAGTTGCTGCAACCGCTCAAATGGGTGGACGAAATCCGCCGCGAGCAGCCTGCCTACAAAGGCTGGAACGGACGCTGGCCTTCGACGGTCACACAATATGTGGTCGGCGGCTCGGATGAATCCGATCTGGAATTGCTGACGACCACACAATGGCTGCATAAAAACGTGCGTTTGAAACGAGCTTATTTCTCGGCCTTCTCCCCCATCCGCGATACGCCGTTGGAAAACAAAGCCCCAACAGATCCACTGCGTGAACATCGGCTTTACCAGGCATCCTTCCTGCTGCGCGACTACGGCTTTGACTTGGAAGAATTGCCTTTTGCCGAAGGTGGCAACCTGCCCCTCCCCACTGATCCCAAACAAGCCTGGGCGCAAGAAAATTTGCGCGAGCAAGCCCATTGAAGTGAACAATGCTGAGAGAAAAGAGTTGCTGCGCGTGCCCGGCATTGGACCAAAAGGTGCCAATGCGATCATGCGGGCACGACGAAGAGGTAAATTGCGCGATATTTCTACGCTTGAAAAAGCTGGGGGTGATTGCAGAGCGCGCCGCGCCGTATGTACTATGGACGGGCAGACGTGCTCCGGTGCAAATGGTGCTGCTATAACATAAAAACTGGACGGAAATCTCTCGTCCAGTTTTTTGTAGCACTACCAAATACTTTTATTGCATCAAGCCTTCATCCAGTAAAAGCTGGTGAATGCGTGCGAAATCATCGGCCTGTGCTTGCGTAATCGTTCCAGCTTTGACCAATTCACCCAGCATGTAATCTTGATTCTCATCCATGCTCCCCTGTGGAAGTTCGTCCTCATGCAGGGCACGGAATTCGTCCAGCGCATCGTGGACGAGGGAGAAGGTTGCAGATTCATCTTCACTGATCAAATTTTGCTCCACGGCCTGTGCCAGCATCTGTTCGTGGAAAGCAGCTTCAAAATCGCCGGAGCCAAGCGCGCGCATATAACCAATCAGCGCCCAGATATCCTCTTCGGTCAGGCTACCCTTCCAGGCAGGCATGGTGGACTTGAATTCTGCGCCGCCCTCTGCGATACGCCAGTATAGATGGCCATCACTCAGCATGGTGCTGGTATGGGCAACGGGAGAAGGTGCAGGGTCCAGAGAGGCCGCGGAGGGGCCATCCCCCATACCGCCGTCACCGTGGCAGGCAGCGCACATTTTGGCATATAACTCCCCGCCCGGCAGCAATGTCAGAATCTGACAAATCCGGGCTTTGTCAGGCTGGCATATTCTTCCGGTACAGTTGCGTGATGGCGCGCGCTCATGCCGTTCCCCGGGCCCATCATCTCAAAGCCCATACCTGTTTCAGAAGCCTTTCCGCCACAACCAGCCAGCAATAACGTGCCAAGCAAGACACTAAAGATTATCTTTCTCATAAAATCTCCCTTGGAGAATGGTTTTCTATTTGGATGCTGGGAAACTAAAAAAGTTTCAGTTGTCACAGGCTACAGGCGCAATATAGCCATTACTTAACACTCTTGATGTAGGCAACCAGGGAGTTGATCTCTTCTTCTGTCAGTGAAATTGCCGGCATGGCCCCTCGTGTGAAACCTTTGACAATTTTTGCATTTGGCTCTTCGATCGACTCAATCAGATAGGCATCATCCACAATGACGAGGCTGCCATCGTTCAGTTCAATTTGTGAACCGTATAAGCCTCGCCAGGGCGGGGCGATCTTGGTGGTATCGTCCACAGAATGGCAGGCCGAGCAACCCTTCAGCACAGCCAGGTTTTGACCCGCTTCCGGGCTGTGGCTCTAGGCTGGCACATGCGCCCGCAAACCCAAGCGTCCCCAAAACAAGCACAAGCAAAATAATCCTGCTCACGCATTCCTCCCGATCTAAAGTTGTTTAGGCAACAAGTATAAACGCAATCAACAGACCTGTTGTCACAATAGTAAGCGGATGTACGATACGCCCAAGCCAATTGAGGCGTTTTATCAGCGCTTCGTTTTCATTCTTGGAAGCAACATACGAAAAGATCGACACCAGGATCACGAACAAGGCCAGTGTGTAGGTCATAAAGAAAATATATTCAAGCGCTACGAGATACCCGATTGGGGGTAAGTCACTGGAAACCTTCAAGCTAAAGAAGGCGGTCGTCATCAGGGCATTGATACCGAGTGAGACGCGCAATCCAAATTGATCGGCGGGGATATAAAAGGCCAGGTAAGAAAGCATCAGAACCGCAAAAATGGGGAACAGGTTTTTGATGCTAAAACTAACCGCATCACGCCGGATGTGCGATTCAACATTGAAGGCGGAATACTCTATCCCTGCCTTGCTCAGACGCGGATTTCCCAGGGTTAATTCGCTACGCTCAATCTCAGAAGAAATCACCACATCTATAGGATTCCAACCCTCAATACCCTTGCTGGCCAAATCGGCAACCTGCTCATCTCTAGGCATTAAGCGCAACTCATCTTTTACAAAGACAAGTTGTTCCTTCGTTGCGCTTCGGTGCCGGAAGCGGATATCGAGAACTTGCCGATCAAAGGGATAGGCGCTGAAATCAAATGCTCCCTTGAAGTTGCCGGCAACACGATAGGCACGATAGGTTACGCCATCATAAACATCCTCTGCGATCAAATTTTCCAGGCTGATTGGCTCGACAGCATTGATGAATTCAATTCCCGTCTCGTCAAAATCGCCTTCATGGCGGAACCACAGGTAGAATTCAGCCTGGAATGTAGAATTCTTCATATCAAGGTTTGAGATTTCAATCAAATCAATCCCCGTGTATACCACCTGGGTTTTATATAGATAATTTCCATCAACTTCTACAACATTGCCTGCTTGTGTTTCTCCAGCCAAATCGCGTATCAACTCGATGTTTGGGATCGACTGTAATTGCACTGGCGCAGAGATCAGGTTCCCGTTGTCGTATACGCCGATCGGAACCGGTTTAACTGCATCACCGTCGGCATCAAAGTAGAGGTAACCGGTAGCCCCCACAAGTTCCGGGTTGAGGCGTTTTTGATTGCTCAAATAATCCCGAACTTTTTGGCGGTCCGAGGCAACATCTGTACCATCCACGCCAATCGCATTGATGGCTTTGACAGCCAGCATAGCAGCATCATAGTAAGCAGCGGCCGCAGCATCGGGCGCGGTGCCATATTTTTTCTCATAGCGTTTATAGAAATCCTGGGCCTGTCTGTTCCCCGTATCAAAAATAATATGCTGGGTTGTGTATACGCCCTCCAGATAGGTTGCACTGGTCCCGCCAGTTATATCATCCAGATGGTTGTAAAATGTCTGTGTGATCAGGGCTTCCAGAATGGGCAACTGGGGATTTCCATCATGTAGCATCTTGACCAACTCGGCCCCCTGTTCATCATGCACTGCAAGGACAACAATGCCTGGATCTTCAGATGCGAGAATCTCGTCGGCCATTTTTTGTAAAGACGGGACGATCTCTTCTGCCGACAGACTCGCGTCATAGCTGCCCTCATAGCTGACTTCAAGGCCAATCTCATTTGCGTGCCCCAGAATCGCCTGACCAAGCGTGCTGCCATACTCGCTCGAAGCAAAAATGACGCTGATCTTTTGATACCCCATAACCTGGGAAACATATTCCGTAACAAAGTGCCCCTGGCTTTCATTTTCAATAATGACACGGAAATACCAGTCATTGTTTTTCGTTGTTGAAGTGGCAGGGGCCGAGCCGGTGATCGCCGGTACCTGATACTGCTTATAAACTTCTCCACCCCTTAGAGAAGCGGCGCTGCTGCGATGCCCCAACACGACCAACGGCGCGTTAGGGTGGGTTGCAATCTCCAGAGCTTTTTCTGCTGCGAGATCGCCATTGTTGTCATCGTCAAACGTCAACAATTCGATGCGCTGACCGCTGGCTGTTTTGTGGCCGATCTCATCCAGGTAAATTTCCACACCCTGGCGCATAACCTCGCCACGGATACCGGACATAGGGCCGACAACGGCTATGTAAATCGGCTCCTTGTTCATTTGGTTGTTCCAATAAAAACCACAGCTTACTAGGATAGAGGCTGCAATTACGACAATACCGATCGTGATGAGTTTTTTATTCATGCTATACTCCTTGCTGGAATACGTTCATCCTTATCTTACACAGTTTACGTAGAAATCTGACCAACAATCACTTAACAAAAATTCATGTTTGTTAGAAACAAAAACTCCGAGCCAAAAAACTCGGAGTTGATAACCGATGAAGTTTTTCGAACTATTTCATCAATTGCTTCCAGGCCCCTACCCAGGGCCTGCCCATGCGGTGATTGTCGGACACTTTAACTTTGCTCAATTTCGCTGCAATTTGTGTCGAAAGCATTGCCACACTTGCCCAATCATCATCCAAAACCGCGGTTTTCATCTTCTCCCCCAGCTGCCCGGCCCAGGCCCAATCCATGCGGAAGCGGTCGGCTTTGACCCAGTAATTACGTTTCTCCCAGGCGGCAACTGAAACATCGATCCCTTCGGCAATGGTGCCCAAAGCCAGAGCGATAAAGGCTGCCAGGTCACGGGCTTCTCCCTCAGTATCTGTTTGTTTCGCTAACTCTCGAATAGAAATGACAATGGCTTTCGTCAGGCGGTTGCGTTCTTTTCCAGCAGAATTGGGGTTGATCACACGGGACATTTCACCTCTCAAATTTCGCACAAGCGTTCTAGTTTCACAGCCGCCCATTATACTGCCTCTTGCCAAAACAGGCGAACTTCTGTAATTTTACTGAGAAAAACTAGCACTTGAGCACAAGTATTTACGCAGCACACAGTAATCGGTTTACAAATATGTGCAAGAAGCAGTATAATTCCGCCGCCACTTGTTCGGGGACGTGGCGGAATTGGCAGACGCGCATGACTTAGGATCATGTGCCGCAGGCGTGAGGGTTCAAATCCCTCCGTCCCCACTGAATTTATGACCCTAAAGGCTTCCGCAAAAACCTTTAGGGTTTATGGAGGAAGATTTTGAAAATCGAAAAAGAACTTTTAGAAGACCACCAGATACAACTGACCGTTGAGGTCGAAGCCGACGTGATGGAAGCAAACAAGCGTCGCGCTGCCAGGCAAATCGCCAAGCGCGGCAAGATTCCCGGCTTTCGCCCGGGCAAGGCTCCTTATCAAGTTATCGTACAAAACTATGGTGAGGCCGCCATCGTCGAACAGGCTATGGATTTGCTGGTGGATGAGATCTATCCCAAAGTGCTGGAAGAAGCCGAAATCCAGCCAGCCGCTGCCGGTTCGCTGGAGAAGATCGAAGAACTGGACCCGCCTAAACTGATCTTCAAGGTGCCCCTGGCCCCTGAGATCGACCTGGGCGACTACCGCTCGCTTCGCTTGCAGTACAAGTTTTCTGCTCCCGGCAAAAAAGAACTGGACAACGCCCTGAAAGAAATGCAGCAGATGTACGCCACAACCGAGACCGTTGAACGCCCGGTTGAAGCGGGTGACTATGTAATGGTGGATGTCAAAGGTGAGCGCGCCAAGCCCAAAGACGAGGAAGATCGCTCCGATGCCCTCTCCCGCAACGGATATGCGCTGGTCGTCCGCAAGGAAGCCCAGGAAGACGAGTGGCCTTATCGCTGGCTTTTCCAAAGAACTGGTTGGGATGAACCCCGATGAGAGCAAAACCGTCAAACACAAATATCCCGAAAGATGATCCGGACAAATCTACTGCAGGGCGAAACGGTCAACTTCGAAGTGACGCATGAAAACCGTCCGCGCCATGATCCTGCCTGACCTGGACGATGAATTTGCCAAGACAACCGGTCAGTATGAAACGCTGGATGAGTTGAAAGAAGCGCTTAAGAAGGAACTCGAACTTCGTGCGCAAAGATGAATACGATGACGAGTATTACGTTGAGTTGATCGACAAGATCAAAGCTGGCGCGACCATCAAATATCCGCCGCAAGTGGTAGAACACGAAGCCGAGCATGTTTTGGAAGATTTGAGTCAACCGCCTCGCACAGCAAGGGCTGGAACTGGAAACTTACTTCAAGATGCAGCAGACCACGCAGGAGAAGTTCATGGAAGAGGAAGCCAGACCGGTCGCAATCAAGCGCCTGGAACGCTCACTCATCCTTGACCAGTTGGCCCGTGAAGAGAAAATCGAAGTTGACGAAGAAGATCTTGCAAAACGAGTTTGGCCAGACATTGACTGAGATGCAATATCAGGGTCTGGACCTGAGCAAGGTAAAGGGTGGCAAACAAGGCCAGCAGCAAGTGGCAGAAGCCATTGCAATGCAATCCGCCAACCGCCTGGTGACGCGCCGCACACTGGAACGCATCAAGGCCATCGCTACTGGCGAGTTCAAAGAGGAAGAAGTCAAAGAAGAGAAGAAACCCGCCGCAAAGAAGAGCACGAAAACGGCCTCAAAGCCAAAAACTGGAGCCAAGGCCAAAGAAACGGGGGCAGCCAAAAAGTCCGGTAAGGTTGCGGAGAAAAAGGCTGCAGCCAAGCCAAAGGCCAAGAAGTCCACTGCTAAGAAACCCGCGGCAAAGAAGTCAACAACCAAAAAAGACAAAGCTGAGTAACCAATCGGGCGACACAATCGTGTCGCCCGATAAATTTCATCTGCAAAATTAACAAAATTCCAACAGTATTCGAGTATGATTACGCGACAGGATTTAAGGAGAAACCAATGTTACCCAATATCAAAAACCTTTACCCCGGCGTGACTGAATCAACACCTTACGGTGACCGCGAAGTCAGCGTTTTCAGCCGCCTGATGAAAGAGCGCATTATATTCCTGGGCACGCCAATTGACGATCAGGTTGCCAATGTGATTGTGGCGCAATTGCTGTTCCTGAACCACGACGATCCCGAAAAAGAAATTCAGATGTACATCAATTCCCCCGGCGGCGTGATCTATGCCGGGCTGGCGATCTACGACACGATGCAAATGATCTCGAACCCGATCAGCACCGTAGCCGTAGGCGTGACCGCTTCATTCGGGACCGTACTGCTGACCGCTGGGACGAAAGGCCGCCGCTATGCGCTGCCGAACGCCACCATCCACCTGCACCAGCCGCTGGGCGGCGCACAGGGTCAGGCTACAGACATCGAGATCCAGGCCAAACAGATCCTGCGCCTGAAAGCCCTGCTTACCGGCATCCTGGCCAAGCATACCGGTAAGGCGGAAGAAGAAATCGAACGCGACTCCGATCGAGATTTCTACCTTGATGCCCAGGGCGCGGTCGAGTACGGTGTGGTCGATCAGGTTTTGGAAATGGCTGAGAAGGAAGAAGCAAAAGAAGAGAAGTAAAGTTTACAGTAATGTAGTCGTATTAGGAGACAGTCACGTCCAAAAGTGACTGTCTCCTTTTTTTAAGATGCGTTTTGGGAAGACAGGTGCAATGCACTTCTCAAGTGCGTTGCACCTGTATATAATCATTCGAATTCATCTTCCAACGATTTCAGCGGGGCCATCATCGTGCCTCTGCAATTCTGTGCACCACAGTGACAGGCGTACAGCGTATCCCACTCGGGTTCATATTCATCGGATCGTACTAACTGGTAATCAAAGGTTAGCTCTTCCCCAGGCTGAATTGTTCGCAGTGATTCAATGTAAATACGATCTTCATCAGTTACGGCCTGGCAATTGGGGTCACATGAATGATTGATGTACCTGGCTTCATTTTCCCCAACCCCGCCATCGAGAACAATATCGTCATTCACTATGAACAAAACAACAGGATCTTCGGTAGAGTCTGCATAACGGCGATCAGCTTCCTCGTGAGAAATGCGCTCGCCCGAGTATTCAATGATGCACGTCCCTTCGCTGATTTTCTGCGTGGCAAAGGCTCCCTTTCCCTAAATCGATGAGGATCGAACTTCAAATAGCCGCTTTGACATAGAACAATTATAAGGGGCGATTTTGAAGATGCGCGTAAAACAACCAGCGTCCGATAATTTTTTCAATCAAAGCAATTAGGAAGATAGGAACCACCAACCACTCCCTGACCATATTTGGGACAAAAACCAATGTAACCACTCCAGCCAGAGCCAGCACGATCAGACCAGGCCTGAACCTGCCTGCCGTTTTACTGAATTCTTTCCGTTCTGAAAACGACATCCACAAAGCCGCTCCTAAACCAATTCCAACAAATAAGAGCCTGATAGCTGAAGTGTCAAAAATTTCCAGAACAAGTCCGCCTAACACAGCGGCGCTGACGGAAAACGCCAGCAAGCGTCCGATTTGTATCCCAGGCAGGGATACTGCGAATGCGATAAACCTGCGCCATGCTGTAGACCAATCCAATCCCGAAAATTGCTAACGGTAGCTTTCCCATCCCCGGCACAATCCAGCAGAGAAGCCAACTCAATCCGAATAACCCGAACATCAGGATTTCGCGGCTCAACCACGATTTCTTGAGATGGTTCAGCGCTCGCCAGGCATTCAGCGGCTGGCCGAGATGTAGAAACGAAATGAGCCCACCGACACCAAGCAGAAACCCCAGTCGTTATCAGCACAGGGATCGAGAGTGGTCCTGAAATCAAGGAAAATACGGCCATGCCCGCCGCCATTTGAGATAACAAAGTGAAAGCCACCAAAGATAATTCGCTTTTGACTTTCCTTGGCTTGATCTCTTCCTGATTGGATACTGACTTTATCTAAATCATTCAACATCCCTGCATGTGACTGGATGGCAAGATGTGGTTCGGTATGTGAAAAAGCTGGCAATGGATAAGGATGTTCGTCCGCTGAAATACTTCCACAATGCCTTTTCCCCATCCACTGGTCAACGGTCCATTGTCTACCGTCTGGAAATCCAACACCCGCATCGGACAGGCCGCCACGCAAGATGGCGGCAAACCGACATCAATGTTGTCATAGCAGAAATTGCACTTGGTCATGTGACCGGCTTCGGGGTTGTACTGCGGCGCGGCGTAGGGACAGGCCCACGAGCAATAGCCACAGCCCATGCATTTTGACTCGTCGATGTAAACAATGCCATCATCGCGAACGACATAGGCATCTGTAGGACAGACACCCGCGCATTTGGGATGCACGCAATGGTTGCAGGCGATGGTCAGGTTATAGGCAAAGACGGTGTTTTCCCAGACCGCGTTGCCGTAGGGCGAGGTTCTGCCCGGATTGAATCCGGGCGGATGACCCCGCCCCTACGTTTGTCCAATCCCCACCAGAAACTTCGTACACGCGCCGCCAGAGCACGCCGACGGGCAGGTTGTTCTTATCCTTGCAGGCGACCTGGCAGGCTTTACAGCCGGAGCAGGCGGAGGCGTCGAAGGTGAAGGCGTAGGTCATTTCTGCGTTCACGCACGTTGTTCACGAAGTTTGCACCGTTTTCCCGTTGCGACGTTTTGTGTCTTCATGTCACGGGTGAATCGTTAAATTCTCAACCTGAACCATAATCGTATGTTGCGCGGTGCCGAAGGCGTAAGGCGTCCAGCGCTCGGAGGTGAGCACATTGACGCAGCCGCCGAAGTCCACGCCGTTTTCGTCTGGGTGACCACCACGCGCCCTGTGGGATGTCGACTACACCGGGCAGGATGCGCGGGGTGATGCGGGCAGGGATGACCAGTTCGCCGCGGTCATTCCACACGCGGACCAGGTCGCCATCGTGGATATCGCGCTCAGCAGCATCGATGGGATTGATGAAGACGCGCTGCGGGAAGGCTTCGTTTAGCAGGTCGTTGTTGGCATGGGTGGAGTGCACGCGGGCGAGGGTGTGGTGGCCGATGGCTTGGAGAGGGATACATGTCATTGCGAGCGAGCCGTCTTGGCGAGCGTGGCAATCTCCTCGGGCTGTCGATTCGATCCCGTTCAACGGGAGATTGCTTCGGGCTGTCGCCCTCGCAATGACATGGAAAAGGGCTCTCCCATTCCTGAATATATTTCGGGACAGCGGGAATCTCTTCAGGATTATTCAGATCATAATAGTTGCTTTGGAGAAAATTTCGATCTTGCCGCTGGGCGTATTAAGCGGATATTTCTCCGGGTCACGGCGAAAGTCTTCGAAGGCGATGGCCGGTTTGGTAGCGGGTAAGGTGTAAGCACCCAGATTGCCCTCAATGAACTCATCTAATGTGGGCAGGTCGGGATATTGGGTTTCGCGATAATAATCCAGGCACCACTCGACCCAGGCACGTTCGTCGCGGCCTTCGGTGAAGGCTTCGCCGATGCCGAGACGGTCGGCGATGTCGGCGCAGATCTGGTAGTCGGATTTGCATTCGCCGGGCGGCTCGACCAGCTTGGGCTGCAGGATGATCTCGTCGCCGTATTTCCAGCCATCTTCCACGCCCCAGGTTTCGAACTGGGTGCAGGCCGGCAGGATGATGTCGGCAAATTTACCAGTGGAGGTCAGGAAGTTATCCTGCACCACCAGAAACTCGACCTTTGGACTCATCGCGCAGAATCTCAGCCGAGCGGTTGACGTTGGCATGCTGGTTGATCAGGCAGTTGGTGGCGACGGCGTAGATCAGCTTGATGTCGTTATCGAGGCGTTCGGCGCCGGTGACGCCGTCGGCCTGAGTCATCTCTTTTCCACGGAGGCAGGCTTCGGTCCAGAGAAAGACCGGGATGGCCGCTTTGACGGGATTCTCTCCCAGCGGGAAGACGGTCCACTGCGGGCCGCCGTGCGGGGCCTGGAGTCCCAATCCACTGGCCCATCCACCAGGGATACCGACATTGCCGGTGATGGCCGCCAGCACACATCCGGCGCGGACAACCTGTTCGCCATAGGCGCGGCGCTGCATGCCGTAGCCCTGATAGAGCACGCCGGGCTTGAGCGTGGCGTATTCGCGGGCGATGCGGGCGATGGTAGCGGCAGGGATGGCGGTGATGGGCTCGGCCCACTCCGGGGATTTGGGAACGCCATCGCGCGTGCCCAGCAGGTAATCGCTGTAGCTTTCGGCCTCTTCCAGGCCGGGGGGCATCTGGGAGGCGTCCCAACCGAGACAATGCGTGCGGACAAAGTCGGCGTCGTAGAGTTCTTCGGTCAGCATGACGTAGGCCATGGCGCTCATCATGGCGGCGTCGGTGCCGGGGCGGATGGGAATCCACTCGTCGGCCAGGGCAGCCGCGGAGAGCGAGTGACGCGGGTCGATGCAGACCACCCTGGCGCCGTTCTGGCGGGCGAGCTTGACGAAGTAGTCGGAGTTGGTGCCATCGCGCATTTCGGCCGGGTTCCAGCCCCACATCAGGATGTAGCGGCTGTTGAGCCAGTCCTGGCGTTGATTGCCGGTGACCAGCGTGCCGTAGACGGTGGGCGTGGCCGCGTTGATGGCCGCCCAGGAGTAGGAGTTGTAGATGCCGAGACAGCCGCCGTACAGGTTCATCAGGCGGCGGGCGACGTGTGAGCCGTTCAGTTGATTGTAGGAGCCGGTGCCATACGGGACGAAAAGGGCCGAGTTGCCATATTTGTTTTTGACGCGTTCAAACTCCCCCGCGACGGTATCCAGCGCTTCATCCCAGGAGATGCGTTGGAAGTGCCCTTCCCCCCGTTTTCCCGTCCGTTTGAGCGGATGCGTCAACCGGTCGGGATGATACTGCCGGCGCAGATAGGCCCTGCCCCGCGGACAGGCGCGCAGTTGCGGCGCAGCAATGGTATCCGGCCGGTCGTCGGTATCCAGCCGGATGATGCGCCCGTTCTCGACGTGCGCGACCAGCAGGCAGCGTCCACCGCAGTTGTGGGCGGGGCAGCCGACGCGGACGATAGACCGTTGACCGTGGACGGAGGTTTGTTTTTCGGTCTTCTGTCCACCGTCATCGGTCAGTTTACGCAGTAAACGCCTCATACCCTATAGTGTAGAGGATATGAGCCTGGATGGGTAGTGATGGATGTAAGATTTATATCAGGTATACAAACATCGCCAGGACAATTCCACCAATCCCAAGAAGTAAAAAAACGGTTGCCGCGCGCATTGCAAACAGTTTGCTTTTCACAACGGCCTCATAGGCAGCCTGGCTACCTTGCGATGAGAGAATATTAATCCGGAAGCGCTCAGGGAAGAACACAGCAAAAGCCGCCACGAGACTGATCAAAAGCAACACCAGCGGGGCAAGGTAGATATAAATCTCTGCACCGGTCAGCTGATCGCGCAAGTCACTGAACGAAATCGCATGAAAGTATAGTCCCTCCAATATGCCAGCTACAGTGATAATTTGGCGCGCGGTTTCATCAATCGCTGTAATAAACTCGCGCACCAACTCACGTCCGGTCTCGCGCCAGAACTGGCGGGTTTCTTCTATGTTGGGATCGGGCGGATCGGGTTGGATCAATGGGGTACTCATGCTTTCACTTCTCTCGCGTTTTTACATTATAGCGATAGGTCTTCCGGCAATGCGGGCAGGCGGGCATATCCAACCAGGCATTGGCCTTGTCAAGGCTGTTTTTGTTCAACCAATCCTTTATTTTTAGCATGGCTTGTTTCAGATCATCCCCGATACTTCGTGTTACTGTGGCTACCCCGGTTTCCTCATAGGCCTGCATATCCAGCGAGCGCACCCAACCGCAGTGCGGGCATTTGATTTTCAGGACTTGTTCCATTGCTACTCCTTCTTACGAATGGCATTCAATATCGACTGCCAATCGTCGTTGAATTCATCCGGGATGCTTTCCGTCAGGCTATCGGGATTAGCCCCTTCCACCAGACGCACCAACGCACCTGCGTAAGCAGCCAATTCCGGCTGATCCTGTTTTTTCGCTTCCCCGCCGAGTTTCGTCGTGCCTCCCACCATTCATTTTTCTTTTCCGGTACTTCTGTCAGGACAGCGATGGTGTTGCTCACAATAACTTGCCGCATATCCGGCTGTTGATCACTTCCCTGAACTTCCTGCGCCGCTTCAGAAAGTGCCCCCAGCAGGGCAGAACGGGCTTTATCGGGCAGGCCAAGCGATTGGATGACAGTGATAAATTCTCCTCGCCAACTTTCCCCTTTAGCCTGTTTAAGTCCTGAGCGCCTGCCGGGCTTGTGGCATGCCCATCCCGGCGAACAGCAGGAAAGCCTGCGCAAGGGATTGGATGGCAGCAGCGTTTTGATCGGTCTGCTCATACAATAATCCCATCTGACCGAGACTATTCGCCACGCCCGCGCGGTCGCCGATTTCTTCCTTGATCTTCAAGGACTGCTGATAGAACTCCAGCGCCGCTTTGTAGTCGCCTTGAGCCTGGTGGAGCATGCCGATCTGGTGCAGGCTGGAGGCCACGCCCGCGCGGTCGCCGATTTCTTCTTCAATTTTCAAGGACTGCTGATAGAACTCCAGCGCCGCTTTGTAGTCGCCTTGAGCCTGGTGGAGCATGCCGATCTGGTGCAGGCTGGAGGCCACGCCCGCGCGGTCGCCGATTTCTTCCAGTATTTTGCCCGACTGCTGATAGAACTCCAGCGCCGCTTTGTAGTCGCCTTGAGCCTGGTGGAGCATGCCGATCTGGTGCAGGCTGGAGGCCACGCCCGCGCGGTCGCCGATTTCTTCCAGTATTTTGCCCGACTGCTGATAGAACTCCAGCGCCGCTTTGTAGTCGCCTTGAGCCTGGTGGAGCATGCCGATCTGGTGCAGGCTGGAGGCCACGCCCGCGCGGTCGCCGATTTCTTCCTTGATCTTCAAGGACTGCTGATAGAACTCCAGCGCCGCTTTGTAGTCGCCTTGATCATGGTGGAGCATGCCGAACTGGTGCAGGCTGGAGGCCACGCCCGCGCGGTCGCCGATTTCTTCCAGTATTTTGCCCGACTGCTGATAGAACTCCAGCGCCGCTTTGTAGTCGCCTTGAGCCTGGTGGAGCATGCCGATCTGGTGCAGGCTGGAGGCCACGCCCGCGCGGTCGCCGATTTCTTCTTCAATTTTCAAGGACTGCTGATAGAACTCCAGCGCCGCTTTGTAGTCGCCTTGAGCCTGGTGGAGCATGCCGATCTGGTGCAGTGCAGCAGCAACATTTCTCTGGTCACCGCTTTTCTGGAAAACATCACGCACCTGAATATAATAATTCATGGCAGTGGAATAATCGCCAAAACTCTGGTATAGGTTAGCTAAATTCCCTAGCGCGACCGCTTTTTTACTTCCACCTAACGAATCTGCACTTTGACGCAGCAACCAGAGCAGCAACCCCCACTGTCCCCACCTTAGCAAGTAATCGTAAGCGTTTTGCACAATTTCATCGGCTTCCTCGTAATCCCCGGCTTCAAAGAAGTAATATCGGGCGCGCAGGTGGTCATTCAGGTCGCGACTGTCGTTGCCGAGGGCCAGCCAGTAACTGGCTGCTTTGCGAAGATATTCTTTTTCTTCCTCCTTGGCCCAACTCTTTATGCACCAATCCCGCACCAGGTTGTGCAAGCTATAGGTGTCTGCGCCGGGTTCGCTCGCGGCCAGGCCCCAGGCCAGCAGGTCTTCGAGTTCGGCGACTACGTCCGGCATAACGTCTTGGCTGTTGCCGAGCATAAAGGCAAACCCTTCCACGGGAACTGGCTCATTGAAAACACTGGAACGCTGCAGTAGCAGCGCGGCAGGTTCTGAAAGCTGCGCGATGGCGTCCTCCAGCAAGGTGAAATCCAGCATCTCTTTGTCTACGCCGCTCAGGTCATCCAATACCTGATTGATGGAAGCGAGTCCGGCATGTTTTGCGAACAGGCTCAGGCGGTAAGGATGCCCGCCCAGGCGCGCGTACACGTCCCGCATTCCCAGCGCAGCACTTTCCTTTTGATCACCGGCTTGATCTTTATCACGGCCACCGGTAAACCGTCCAATGGCGGCAACGTTTCCATCAGGTAGACCGCTTCCCGGAAGCCCATTTCCCTGAGTGGAAGATGGCCGACTGCATCACCCAGGCGGTTCTCCTCGACCAGTGGATAATCGACCCGGCTGGTAAACAGGAAGCGGCTGGGGCCGTCCACACTGCCCACCAGCAACGCGATCAACGGCAGCAGTTCCGGGTCGTGGCTTGCGGCCTCTTCTGCTGACCCTGCGGCGCGTGATACATGCTCTCCGGTTGGGAAGATGTCTTCACAGTTGTCAAAAACAATGAGCAATCTCAAGCTGCGCAGCACTTCGGCCAGTAACCCGGCGCGGGTCGCCAGGTCCATCGGTTGCGCGCGCGCCTGCTGAAAGGCATGGATCTTCGAATTTTTGAAGGTGGCATTGTGCGCCAGTAAATAATCGCCAATATGGTTGAAGATCCTGCGTGGTGGTCGCGGGGGTCATGTACAGGCTGATGACGCCCTCCAGGCGGGAGGCCATGCGTTCGGCCAGCCGGGCAGCCAGCACAGTTTTGCCCATCCCGCCCAGGCCATAAACAACCGCGGCGCGCCATTTGCCGTTCACTGGATCAAGGTTGGTTTGCAGATTTCGTATCTCCACTGCGCGACCAATAAACTGCTGGGCTTTGGTCAGACCGCTAAGATCAAGCGGTATGTCGATTGTTTCTGCGCCCGTCTGGTTAACTTGCAGGCAGTCTGATCTGAGAGGTATAGAACCGGTGTAGCAAAATCCACGTTGTTAGGGCTGCCAGTTTTCAGTTTCTGGCGGGCTTCTGTGAAGGCGTCTTCGATCGGTTTTCCGCTCGCAATGCCTTTATAAAACACAGAACCAAAATCCATGGCTGAAATATTCAACACGCTGTATTGCATAGCAACCGCCATGGGGAGTCCTTCTTTCAGCAGGTATGAAGCCAGGTCAATAAAGCTTTCTGCGCGGGCTACCACTGCCGACTGACAGGCCGAGAGAAATACGCCACGAAGATCACGACATTGGGCTAAAGTGTTGGCAAAATCCTCGTTCCAGACTTCAGACTTGTGACCCCTTGAATCTTCCATTAAGAGCAGGCCTTTGTCTTGCAACTCAATGAATACACCGTGCCCAACAAAATGGAGCAAGTGCGGTTGGTATTCTCCCAGATACTCTTTCAACGCCTCCAGTGTGCCGTTGGGGGTGAATTCCAGACGCAGCCTGCCATTTTTACGCGCTTCGGCAGTTGCGGTCAGAATCAGGTCTTCTTCACGCGCAAAGTGAAGGATTTCATTTTCATTCAAATCTGAGGGGAAGAGATCACAACCAGCATGCGCAGCGTTTCTTCCAACGGGTCGAAATCTACGGGTTCCACACCCCATGGCATACGATAAACTGGCGTGCGCCAACTAGTAGACAGGAAATCTTTTCCATCATGAAGATATTCCCAGGGCAGCCGCAGGAGGAAACGCGCTGTTTGAGGCTCGATGCGCAGGACAAGCGCCAGGGGCTTCCTCCCGGCCTTCTTGCGGCGTTCATTCCATAAGTTTCCTAGTGAACCCTCAAACAGGAGTTTGTACAGGCGCTGGCCAAATTCCACATGCAGATCTTTCTCAGGTTTCTCCCCACTCGCGGCCGCCCTGGCCAGTTTTCCCAGGGCCATGGTCAACTCAACTGAGTCACTGCGCAACTCAAAGGTATGTTCAGTCTGGGGATTTTGACCTTTGTCAGAAACCCAAGTCCGATACAAATGCTCTTTATCTGTACCCTGTAAATGTAATTCAAATGTCTGGTTCGGCGTTTGCTTCATAGTGCCCCTTTCAACTTGTTCCCACGTTCGAAAAATCGCTTTAGCAGATTATAACATTCACGCACCTAAAATCAACAAATGCGGCGTCAGCGTTAGCGGGCTCAATAGCGTTGTGGCAAAACGGCCGTGGTCACAAAAGCGGGTTCGGCATCATATTCGGTCGCCAGGATGGTTGAAAGCACCGCCGTGGGCATGGCCGATTCCAGCACGCCAGCATTGTAAGCCCTAAATGATATTTTCCAAAATGTTCGATAATATCAGGTAAACGGATTCGATAATCGACCACATGATATCAAAGTCTATTCATCGTAGCCATGAATTAAACAATTCCGAAAGCTGTCAATTTGTCCCCATCTCGACTTTCTGAATAACCACTGAATTGCCAAAACTGACACAATTCGTCATTAGCAAAGGTCAAAATCTAAAATTGTTATATAAAACAATGATTACGCTTATTACACTAATTGGAAGATAAATATACAGAAATACTTTCAATCTATCAGCGATAGAAACAATTACATTATGAAAGACTTCATATTTTGAAGTCAGAAAAAATATAATTATTGCACTTACCAGAAGAATAATCTCAAATCTGCCTTCATTCAAGAAATCGTACTTGTTTGTGTTTTTTAATTGGGTTGTAAAAGAGAATATGCATATCACCCAAGTAACAACACTACCCTTTGAAACGAAGTTATCCTCAAACCATTTTGCAGGCATAAACATTGCCAACAGAAAAATTAACAATAAAATTATTATACTTTCAAGGAATACCCAGGTATAGGCATAGGCATTTATTGGAATAATCTCCCAAACTGTCATACTTTTTAACCAACTGGGCAAATAATCCAAAACCCAATAAGTGGTCCAACTATATAGTGGAAAAACGATTGAAGCAAACACAAGAGTTACTTGATTGCGGGTTGGGAATATCTGTCTCTTAATTTCATGCACTTCTCAAATCAACTATTTTGAACGCTTTCAACCCTGGAATAAAGAGTAGCTCGCATTTCGTCTACAGTGGCTGTTTTTCCTTCAGATAAATCGTCAAGTTCTTCTGGGTCATTCCTAAGGTTGTACAATTCGTAGGGTCTCTCCAACTCGTCGTACCCATAGTACTCAATTAATTTGTAATCACCCTGAAACATTGCAAAGGATGCCTTTTGAATGGGAGAAAAAGCTGAATTTCCAGCCATATTCATCGAGTATACCAACCGATCATCATCACTATCTTCGCCAATATCCGGAAGAATTCGTCCTTCATAGTCTTTAGAATTTCTTGCAATCGTATGACCGGATATTTCTAGCAATGTGGGGACAATATCTACAGTGCTTGTCAGTGAGAATACATCCTTTCGGTGTTGTTGCCCGGGTTTAGAAATTATCAGGGGAATGTGAATATTAGGTTCGTACAACAAGCGCGTGCCATGTCCTATCCAGCCGCGTTCAAACATCTCTCCATGATCTGATGTTACGATCAAATAACTATTTTCCAATATCCCGGCAGCTTCTAAATAATCAACTAATAATCCAAATTCGAAATCAATATTTGCGATATATTCGTCATAAAATCTTCTTGATTCTTTTAGAATATTTTTCTTTTTTTGAATAGATGTCAGGAGGTGATGTGGTTTTTTGAAAAGGGGTTGAAACCCATCATTTTCAAATAAATTATAGAAGTCTTCATTTGGGTGATAGGGAGCATGGGGAAAATACATGTGATAGTAAGCAAAATATGGATTTTGCAGGTTTTCCAAATCTCTCAGGGTTTCTTTTATGCCAGCAAAACTATTTTCGAGCGTAAACGCCACGCGTCTGTTCGCAGAGTATCCAATCCCCCTTGGGTAAGGAAACTCATCAGGAAAATCCTTCTCGCGATTATCCCTGAGTATCTTTGATAACACTGACCCCACCAAAGAGCCGGATAGTCTATTGCTATCATTTCCAAACATCAAAATGTCAAGCCCTCTCAGGCTATTTGAACCATCTCGCCTTGTAAGTAAGTCGTGTAAGAGATAATTAAACTCTCCCAAGGATCCCATATTTAAATGATGATCTATATCAGAACTAAAATTATGCAATATCATATCGGCCTGCAGATTATCTGTATACGCAAAACTATGATACTGATCGCTGCGTTTTAGCTGCTTATATAAATTATTATCCAAAGCTTTATCGGATAATATGTCATAGTAGTTATAAACTTTGTGAAGCCATGGATAAAATCCTGTAAAAAATGATGCCGTACTTTGAGCCGTACCGTTATAACTCGCATAATGCCTATGATAAACGGTAGCTCGCTCGGAAAATTTTTCCAAGTTGGGCATAGTATGCCGGGGATAACCATAAAGTGAAATATTCCTGGCTGTAAGCGCATCTAACAAGAGAATGATTATATTAGGGTGTTCAGATTTATTAGCGCTGGAAAGCGGGTCATTGTTTATTTCGGTAACTCCCAATTTTTGCGCAATTGGGAAAATCGTAAAAGCAGATAATAATTTTATAAAATCACGTCTTGATAATTGTCGTTTCATAATTTCTCACTGCTATGTGTGGAATTTCCTAATACTAACACAACAACATCGAGTTTCCCTTACTACGTATCAAGCGCCTAAAATGAATAAAAGCGGTGTCAGCGTTAGTGGACTCAACAACGTAGTAGTAAGCACAGCGGTCGTCACAAAAGCGGGTTCGGCATCGTATTCGGTCGCCAGGATGGTCGCAAGCACCGCTGTGGGCATGGACGATTTCAATACGCCGGCATTGTAAGCTATGCCACTCAATCCAACCTAGTCGTTCAGCTTGGCAAACACGGTGATGATATCAGGACAATCTTTGCTTGATTTTCCAGGCCAAATGGAAAACCGGCTCTCATCCCATGAATTAAATTGCCTTGTCACAGTCAGATTGTTTTCATCACAAAAAGTTCGCATTTTTTCGGGTGTCATGTCGCTACGCCATCCAGCGGTCCGCTTTCCTTTTTTCGAATGATGGATTAACCCCTGAGCACCCGGGCGAAACACTCTTTCTATTTCTTTCATATAGGCCTGAATATCTTCCGGAGCGATGTGAACAAATACATCCCAGGACCACAAGCAATCAATGCTCTCATCCTCGATAAAGTCAAGAGACTTTCCGTCATTTACAAAATACTCAATATTTGAGTATTCCTTGAACCTTTCTCTACACAATTCGATGCATGTAGGAGTAAGGTCAACAACTGTCAAATGTGATGCGCGTTTGATCAGATGCTCTGTCCATCTTCCTCCACCTGGACCAATTTCAAGCACTCGAGCACCCAATGGAACATTGGGCATTAACACGTGCTCAACGAGGCTGTTTTTCCACTCAGTTGTATTGGACCACTCTTCCCCATATTTTGACCAATCCCAATTTGACCATAAAAATAAATTGTTTGGGATGGTGTTTTTTTTCGCTACCATACCAAAAAGATATTTCACCCTGGTTATCAGTGTTCTTGCGATGGTTTTAGTTTTCATGTATATATTTGCCTTTCTCAGCAGTTTTTGCCAAATTCAATCAAGGTAATCAATACCTATAATATCAGGCTCCTAAAATGGATAAAAGCGGCGTCAGCGTCAGCGGGCTCAACAACGTGGTGGTAAGCACAGCGGTGGTCACAAAAGCGGGTTCGGCATCGTACTCGGTCGCCAATATGGTCGCCAGCACCGCGGTGGGCATGGATGATTCTAATACGCCGGCATTGTAAGCCATGCCACCCAATCCGAAGAGGGGCGCGAATAAGAGACCAACACCCATACCACCCAGCAGGCGCATCCCGGTAGCCAGGAGCAGAGCGCGCCCATTCCAGATACGATGTTTGATTTTATGCAATTGCAGCCCAAGCACCAGCAGCATGCCGGGGATAGCCGCATCCCCTAACAGCGTTACAGAGCGGTTCAAGGGTAGCGGTAGTTCCCAGTCCAGATACATGAAAATCAGTGCCAGGGGGACCACGTACACCACCGGGATTTTTAGCAAGCCCTTGAACGAGTCAGCCAGGCTCGCTCTTCCCATCGAGACAACCATCACGCCCAAAGTATACGTCACGATCGCCGATGTGACAAAAAACAAGCTGGCGTGAGCCAGGGCCTCTTCGCCGAAGGCAAACAAGTTGAGCGACAGACCATAGTTTCCGGCGTTGAGCGCCAGGGTACACAGCAGCACCGCGGCCATCATTTTCCGCTCCAGACGGATTAAGCGCCCCAGGGCCCAGGTAAGGGCTGCTACCGTCAAAATGGATGCCAGCGTGAACCCGACCATCCGCAGCATATCGCCGCCCTCGAACTGGCTCGTCACCAGCAAATCGAAAAGCAAGCAAGGGCTGAACAGATAGAAAACGACACGGGAAATCGAGCGGGCTTCTACCTTGAGCCATTTCCCGGCAACATATCCGGCCCCTGCGACCAGCAAGATCGGCAGCAGGTTGTTTGCAAAAAGTCTAATAAGGTTGTTCAAGCTGCGCAATCCTCATCCGAATATTTATTGGTGCTCTCGCCGCCTAGAGCAAGGTGCGAATTTGACATTATCTGTACCCAAACCTTGTAATCAATGTCTCCACATAACGTGATTTGAACTGCTCGCTTGCCATGGCGCGTTTGAGCGGCGGCAGGCGCAGGATGACGCCCAGGACGGCCGCCAGTGCGCGGTGGTTCCACAGCACGCGGTTGTCGAAGATCAGGTCTTGCAGGTCACCGCGCTCGATGGCCATCATGATCACGCGGTGGGTGGAGTTGAGCGGGGTGATAACACGCTCCGGGCGTGAGCGCAGAGATAGCCCTTCACGGGTGCAGGTGCGCACACAGACTCCGCATCCCAGGCAGAGTTCTTCGTCCACTTTGGCTTTTTTCATCTTGGGATGATGCGGGTCGTTGGTCGAGACCAGCGTCATGGCTTCCACCGGGCAGGCGTTGACGCATTTCCCGCAGCCGTTGCATTCGCTTTCATCCACAACCGGCAGGAAGTTGGTGGTGTGCACCGGATTGAGCATCCCGAACCTGCGGGCGGCGATCATGGCTTCGCAGCAGCATCCACAGCAGTTGCAGATGAAGTTGACGCGCTCGCGCACGTTCTCACCGAACTGCACCAAATCCTGGTCATAGGCCTGCTGGAGCAGGTCCATGCCTTCGCTCACATCCACTAGGCGGGCATACCCGTGCCGGGTCAGCGCGGCAGCAGAATTGTTGAAGGTCATGCAGATGTTCATGGGCGCATCACAATTCCGTTCAACATGCTGCATCTTATGACGGCAGTAGCACACGCCGATCCCGCGATGTGTGGCGGTCTGGATGACTTCGCTGGCACGTTCATAGTCCAGCACGTGCAGGGCGTTCTCGTTGGAGAGCACCGGCTCGTGGACGAAGACGCGTCCCAGTTGGGTTTCGCCATCGGTGAACAATTCGCGGATGAAATCTTCTTCCACATTGCAATATTCGTAAAACAATTCCCCCAGAACTTTCTGATCCACATCGCCGCGCAGGCGCATCATCGAGAATTCGAAAAAGCCGGCCATCGGCGGCGGCAGAACGTAGGTAGTTTCCCCGTTCGCTTCGATGTCCACCAGGATGGCGCGGCTTGCCAGTTCATCCAGACACTTTCTGGGTTTCGGCCAGATCCATTTTCCAAACCTGGCTGGCTTTTTCAGCTGTGAAGGGTTTGATCGGCAGCAGGGCGACCAATTCCGCTTCGCGCTGGCTGAACAGGATCTCCAAAATCTTGTAGAGCGTTTCAGATGGCGGCGCGCCCTGCGGAAAACGGTTCAAGCGCTCAACCAGTTCGGTGTATCCGGATTTCAAGCTGGTGTGTGACATATCGGCCTGCCTTTCCTTACTTATATTCAACGATGAATTATTCAGAATATCCCCAAATGGGAGAAGCCCGAAAATAAGCCGCGTAAATTCTATATCAATACTATAGCCAGAATTTTTGGTGCAGGCAACAATCATCTTCCCCCTTTGTGTATGATATTTATCCTGTCCCGCCTGAGTTTACTGAATCTTGCGCTTCACCCTCAACACTATGATCTTGGTGGGATGATTGAACGGCGCGGGGTCAGTCACAAACTCCCCCACGCGCGTTTCCGGGTAGCCGGTGAAATCTTCGGGGACAGGGATGATGCTTTCCACGCGCAGGTAACCGTCCGCGCACAGCTCTTCCAGCATCCCCATATACGTTTCCCCGCTCAGGAACAGCGCGTTGTTGACCGCCACCAGCCAGCCGCCATCCGCGATCAGCGGGCGCACCTTGTTGATCAGGCGTTTGCTATCAGAAAGGTCAACGTCCCTTTGTCTGTAGATGCAAAGAAAGGCGGGTCGAGGAAGACGCAGTCGAAGAGCGCGCCAGTCCGTTTCAGGCGACTGACAACCGGGAAGAAATCACCGCTGATGAAATCCTTTTTGTGGATCGGAAATCCGTTCAGCGTGTAAGACGTTTTGGCCACGTTCAGGAACTTGCGACTCAAATCCAGGTGGACAACTCGCTTCGCACCGCCCCCCATGGCTGCCACCCCTAAACTGCCCGTGTACGCAAAGGAATTCAATACCGTTTTCCCCCGCAGATGATCGATTGCCCACTTCCGCAGATGACGGGTATCCAGGTATAACCCCGCATCGCGGCTCATTGTCAGGTCAACAGAGTACCAGACGCCATGCTCACGGATTTTGCGATCAGGTCGTCTCGCCATAGATAATCCGTCCGCGCCGTTCGTCCTGGCTCTCCGCGTTGCGCGTTTTGACGATCACGGTCTGTATCCAGGGCAGTTCTGTGACAGATAAAATCCCTGCGCGGCTTCCACAAGCGGGAGCCCATCAGCAGGGATATCAGCGTAATTATGGATGACCAGCGTCGCGGCGTACAGGTCAACAACCAGGTCAGGGCAGCCTTCGTAAAAGCCATTGAACAACCGAAACGCGGATTGGTGCCGCTCATCGAACAGGTCGGCGCGGGCTTTCAGACGCAGATTCCAGCAAAGGGAGCAATGAATCTTTATCCATCCTGGCTTTCCCAACTGACCAGTATATTCGGTCAGTTCATCAGGGTTTTGTGTCCAAATCGGTTTCAACAACCCACTCCCCCTCCAAGCCCTAACTCTCGTGCGGTCAACTCGAAATGACACATGGCGATGCCCATGTCCAGGCGCTGCAAATCGCACAAGTCCAGGATGCGTTTGATCAGGTCTTTGCGATAGCCGGGTGTGCGTCGTAAATAAAAACGCCAGAACCGGTCGTGCTTGACGATCCGCCAGGGCTGCTTATTCGATGCGGACGGCCCCAGGCGCACCATCTCCAGAGGGGCTGGCATATTCAGCGGAATCGTCCTGATTCAGCGGTACATCCAGCGTTCCGTTGAAGAACAAAGTCTCCCAGGGTAAGCGCCGGTCAGAGCCTGCGGTGCGGCTGGCAATCCCCTGCCGTTTTCGCTCGGGGTTGGCATATTCGCCAATGGAAGTCACCGCCGGCATAGTTTCTTCACCATTTAGCTTCATCTTCCTGGCAAAACTGCTCTTGGTGAACGTGCCGCCCAGCCAGCAAGTTCCCAGATCCAGACTTGTGGCATACAGGATGATGGCTTCCATCAGATAGCCATAGTCTTCAAGATCGTATTTCGCGGGAGTCATCGCGCCCACGATAAAGGCAGGCGGGTTCTTGATGAAGCCATAGGTGCCCAGTCCGCGCAGGGAATTGCCATCCGTTTCGGTAGCAGCTACCAGGTCAAAGCGTTGATGCGCGCCAAAGGGCTGCCGGCAATGGCAAGCGTTTCGATGAAAGTCTGTAAACCTTCACGTTTCTCCTGCGATGATCGGTTCCGTTGATAAGAACGGCAGGAAAAGCGCTGGTAGATGATTTCAGTGATGGGAGCATTAAATTTCAGCATGGCGATATTATAGGCTACATCGCGTGAAAGGGTATAATTTCGCAGGAGAAAAAATGCCAAGACCTTCAACTTTTTCAATCGTCGCCTGTGATCTTAGATGAACAGGCCTGGGGTGTCGCAGTCGCATCCAAGTTCCCGGCTGTCGGCGCGGTTGTCCCCTGGGCGCAGGCGGGTGCAGGTGCAGTTGCCACACAATCTTATGCCAACACATCCTTCGGCCCGCGCGGGCTGGAATTGATGGCATCTGGCCTGTCTGCCGAAGCGACACTCGCCAAACTGCTGGAAGATGACGAGGAGCGTGAACAGCGCCAGGTTGGACTGGTGGACGCTTCGGGTCAGGCCGCGACCTTCACCGGCTACAAATGCTTCGACTGGGCCGGTGGCCTGACAGGTCCCGGCTACGCCATCCAGGGCAATATCCTGGCAGGCGAGCATGTTGTCGGTGCGATGCAAAGAGCCTTTTTGCACACGAATGGGAACCTGCCCGCCCGATTGTATGCTGCGCTGTTCGCTGGAGACCGCGCGGGCGGCGATAAACGTGGACGACAGTCGGCCTCGATCTATGTGGCCAAACCCGAAGGGCAGCTATGGCGGCTATATCGACCGCTGGATCGATTACCGCGTGGACGACCACGAAGATCCGGTGTCTCAGATTAGGCGAATTGCTTGAAATGCACGAGTTGTATTTTGGCGAAAGCGAAGAGAAAGATCGTGTCCCTTTGAAAGGTGAGCCTTTGCAGCAATTGCAGGAGATCATGATCCGACTGGGCTACATGGAAGGCAAAGCGGATGGCACATATGATGAATTGACCAAAACCGCCTTACGCGCCTTCACTGGCAACGAGAACTTCGAAGAGCGCTGTGATCTGGAAGCAGGCTGGATGGATAAGCCTGTGCTGGAATATTTGTTGAAGAAATTTGGAGAATAAACCGTTGGTTGAGTAATCCCGAACGCAGTGAGGGATGTATCGAAACTAACACGCATTAGCAATAAGTAAACTTGTGTGGTTTCGATACGCACCTCGTTTCACTCGGGGTTACTCAACCACCCGATATAAAATATGAAATTACAAACATCAAAGCCCTCATCCTCGACATGGACGGCGTACTATGGCGCGACGACACACCTATCGGCGATTTGCCCGCCATCTTTGCCCGCATCCGCGAGCACGGACTCAAAGTTGCATTGGCGACCAACAACGCCACCCGGACGGTCGACGAACACCTGGCAAACTGTCTGGCTTCGGCGTAGACTTGGAGCCGTGGCAGATCATCTCCTCTGCCGCTGCGGCAGCGGACGTTCTGGCAAAACAATTCCCAGAATGGCGGGCGCAGTATTCATCGTCGGCGAGAACGGCATCCAGCGCGCGCTGGAAGAACGCGGTTTCACGCCCATCATCGACCCGGACGATGAAACCACGCCCGTCGCTGTCGTCGGCAGCATTGACCGTTCCATCTCATACCAGAAACTGCGCCGCGCCACCCTGCACATCCGCGCGGGAGCCCCATTCTACGGCACCAACCCCGACAAAACCTTCCCCACCCCGCAGGGATTGGTCCCGGGCGCAGGTTCGATCCTGGCAGCCATCGAAGCCGCAACGGATGTCAAGCCAATTATCATTGGCAAACCCCAACCTGCTATGATGCATATGGCGCTGGAAAGACTTGGTACTACGCCAGAAGAAACACTGGTCGTCGGCGACCGCCTGGAAACCGACATCGCTGCCGGGCAGGCCGCTGGCTGCAAAACGGCGCTGGTGTTGAGCGGTGTATCTACAAGGCAACAGGCCAAAGACTGGCAACCTGCTCCAGATTTTATAGTAGATGGATTTAGCATCTTTAGTTGAGTAATTATGGCAAACCTACCCTTCATCTACGATCTTGAAATATCCGAACTGAAAGCCTATCTTAGAAGAACTTGGCCAGCCTTCTTATCGTGCGAAGCAAATCTGGCAGGGGCTTATACAAAAATCTCTGGAACACGCCAGATGAATTCACCAACCTCCCCAAAACCTTGCGCGAGCAATTGGGCACAATCATTGCGCTTTGAAGCACTCAGCCCGTATCAAATATCTCGACTCGTCCGACGGGCAAACGCGCAAGACCCTTTTCCAACTCCACGACAATCGCGTGATCGAAGCGGTGCTGATGAAGTACGACCCATCCACGCACAAGGGACAGGGTCGCCGCACATTGTGTATTTCGTCCCAGGCGGGCTGCGCAATGGGCTGCGTTTTCTGCGCCACCGGGCAGATGGGCTTCAAGCGCCATCTTACCAGCGGCGAGATCGTTGCGCAGGTGATGTACTATGCGCGTATGTTGCAACGACTCAGGATGAAAAAGTCACCAACATCGTGCTGATGGGCATGGGCGAACCTTTCCATAACTATGACAACACGATGGCCGCCATCGACCGTCTGAACGACCCGGACGGCTACGCCTTCGGCGCGCGACGCTTCACCATCTCGACCGTGGGCCTGGTCTCAAAAATTCGGCAATTTGCCGACGAAAAGCGACAGGTCAACCTGGCCATCTCCCTGCACGCTGCAGAGGATGAAGAGCGCGGGAAGATCATGCCGGTCAACAAGAGGAACAACATCAGCAAACTACTGGAAGCCTGCCGATATTATGTAGACCAGACCGGTCGCCGCATCACCTTTGAATGGGCGCTGATCAGCGGCGTGAACGACACCGAAGAAGTGGCTCGCAAATTGGCATCCCGGCTCAAGGGATTGATGTGCCATGTCAACGCTATCCCCCTCAACCCGACGACCGGTTATCGAAGGCCGGGCGACAGACCGTCAGCGGGCTGCCAAGTTCAAAGGAACGCTGGAGCAGGCCGGAATTCCGTGCACGATCCGCATGCGTCGGGGAATTGATATCCAGGCTGGGTGTGGTCAGTTGCTGGGTCTGTTGATGTTTGATGTGTGGTTATAGAGTTTTTCTGTTTATATATAATGGCTACACGCAATTTAATTTGTGTCAGCATGAAAAATGAAGATTTCCCAAGGGAAATGCGTTAATACTTATAGATGGTTTCATGACGGAAGAACAGGCCGGGCTAATCGCTGCATGCATCCAAGGAGATGAAACTGCCATCGCGCAGTTGGTCCAGGAGCATCAACTTAGTGTTTTCAGGCTTGCCCTCTCCGTGCTCAGCGATCCATCAGAAGCCAACGAAGCGGCACAGGATGCTTTTATCGCGGCGCTGCGTGCGTTGAAATCATATCGCGAAACATCCTCTTTCAAGGCCTGGCTTTACACGATAGCGCTCAACGTCAGCCGCAGCCGCTTGCGAAAGCGAAAAACGCAGAGAGCGACTGCAGCACACACTCACATCTATTTTCCATGTTCGGTCACAGGGCGTCCCCACTCTTGAGGAGGCTGTCATCCACAACGAAGAAGATGCAGCACTATGGAAGGCGCTTGGAGAAGCTCGGTGAAAAACACCGCATACCGATCCTGCTGCGCTATTATCACGATCTTACGATTGCAGAGATTGCAGAACTTATGAACATCAAAGAAGGTACGGTTCATTCTCGATTATCCATCGGGCGCGAGAAACTTCGTGCAGACACTCAGCAACTCACGTAAGGCATCTGGAGACTAGCCATGTTTGAAATCACACACCAGGAAGCACAGCGGCTACTTCAGAGCGCCGCGGACCAAACACTCGGAGCAGATGACAAGTCGGCACTGGATGCCCACCTTGCAACATGCCAAGCGTGTAGCAATTACGCAAACAACCTTACTGCTTTGGAAGCTGACTTGAGAAGAGTGCTGCATGCGCAATTAGATAACCAGTATCCGAACCTTGACCTGCAAGCCATTACCAGCCCAGCAACACATTTCACATGGACATCTTTATTCAGTCCAACACATGCAATGGGAAAGGCAACAATCATAGCCACCCTCCTACTGGGATATTTTATAATCAGCAATCTCTTTGGAGGTCAGCTTTCGATATCGGAGAGTAAAACCCCAACAATAATACCAACACCGAACGATTCGACATTGGTATTCACCACATCCCCTACCCCATCCTCCCCATCGACTTTGATCGGACTAACCACACAGGGATGTGAAAACATCATTTATGTCATTCAAGTAGACGACACACTCAAGGAGATCGCCCTTCAATTCGGAGTGCCAAAAGAAATCATTGTAGAACAAAATAATCTGAAATTAGAAGAGCTTTCCCCTGGAAAAGAGTTATCAATTCCTGTATGCAATCACACGCCATCACATACTGCGAGCACGCTCGACCACACAACGACAATCACTCCTTTGATCGAAACCGTACTCCCCAACGCAGCGGGAATAAATCTTAAGATATCCTTACACGATTGCTTGCCAGAAAAGTGACAATACAGTATAAGTCACGCATTCCAAGTAAAGAGAGAGATATGACCAACGAAAAACAACATTGGCTTGAACGCTCCATTCATCCCGCACTGCCGGGCATCACAAACGAGATCGCTCTTTTTGCGGCCATCATCCTGCTGACCATCATCACACGCTTCTATGATCTGGAAACGCGCGTCATGAGTCACGACGAGAGCCTGCATACCTATTTCTCATGGCTGTTCTACCGCGGACAGGGCTACCAGCACAGCCCGATGATGCATGGGCCGCTGCAATTCCATCTGCTGTCATTATCTTATTTTCTCTTCGGTGTAACCGATTTCACCGCCCGCATCCCGGCTGCGATCTTCAGCATCGCCACCGTATGGATGGTCTGGTACTGGCGGCGCTATCTCGGCAAAACTGGCGCCATCATCGCCGGCTTCCTGATGGTCATCTCGCCCTACATGCTGTACTACGGGCGCTACGTGCGCAACGAAGCCTTTGCAGGGTTAGCAGGCATCCTGATGCTCTTCGCCATCCTGCGTTACCTGGAAAACGGGAACAAACGTTATCTATACCTGATTGCTCTATCGCTGGTCATTCACTTCACATCCAAAGAGACTGCCTTTATCTATGCGGCGCAGGCCTTGCTTTTCCTGGCGATCTTACTTCATCGCACAAGTCACAAACAAACCCTGGGATGGGAATGAAACGCAATTCCGCACTTTTATCATCTTGTTGGCGGTCGGCATTCTACTGATCGGCGGCGCACTTGGCTATGGCTTATACGAGCGTGCTGGCGGCACATTGACCGGTACAGAAACCGCCATGCCCAGTCGATCCCAACAATGCCCCAATCGCCATTGGCAAGCGCCAGAAACTGGCTTTTCGGTCACCACCATTCTCTGTCATTGCAGGTATCTTGCAATGATCGGCGCGCTGATAGCGCTCATCACCGGCTTTGGCTGGGAACAGCTCAAACTGGAACGCTCCTTCGGCCTGATCATCCTGATCGGCACACTGGTGCTGCCCATGCTGAGCTCCCTTCCCCATCAAGTTTCTGGAAGGCTGGCTGCACGTCACCATCCCCACCACCGCCCCCGAAATCGACACACTGTTGGCCAGTCAGGATTTGCTCCTGGGGCTGCCCCGTGAATTTACCATCATGGGCATTTTCATCGTCATCCTCTTCGCATTATCCATAGCTATCGGCCAGCTCTGGAACCGCGACTGGTGGAAACCCGCCTTGCTATTCTGGGGCATCTTCACTGTTCTATACACATCTATTTTCACCAACAGCGATGGCTTCTTCACCGGCCTGGTCGGCTCGCTTGGCTACTGGCTGGTACAGCAAGGCGTTGAGCGCGGCAGCCAACCCTGGTATTACTACGTGCTGATACAAATCCCGGTCTATGAATTCCTGCCCGCTCTGGGGACATTGCTTGCAACATTCTTCGGGATCAAAAAATTGACAACATCTACCGCGGTCTAATTCAACGCAAGAACCAGATAAGATCACACCGCTGAACAGTCGAGCCGCTTCGAAACATCCCTGAGCCTGCCTCCGTTATGGACAGCGCCAATTCGATCCTGAAGGCGATCCGGTCGAGCGCAACTTTGCCACACACCTTCAGCCTGCTGTTGTGGTGGATCGTGACCAGCGTCATCGCCCTGAGCTATGCTGGCGAACGCATGCCCTGGCTGACCTATCACATGGTCTGGCCCATGGTGCTGCTTACCGGCTGGGGCATCGGCCATCTGATTGACAATATCAACTGGGGCAAACTCCGCCGCTACACAAACCGCGCTGACAGTTGATCCTAACCATTCTCTTCGTGATCGGCTTATTCAGCAGTATCTCGTCTCTGCTCGGGGCCACCCCACCCTTCCAGGGCAAGGATCTGGCTCAATTGCAGGCGACATCTGCTTTCCTGTTCCCTGTCATCCTGACGCTCGTCAGCGCCGCCGGGTTGGCTTATTTGCTTGGAGATGAGATCGCTGGTTTGATGAAAGTCGCACTTGCAGTGCTTTTCATCTTGGGAATCATCGGCGCGATCTTCGTCGGGCTTAGCATTCCTCATCGACTCGCTGGCAGAGACATCAACTATCGCTTGCGAGCGTGGTCAGACTGACCGTCATTATTCTTATCGCTATCGCCAGCCTGGTAGGGCTGTTCCTGCTGCGCAAACGAGATAGCGGCGATTTCCCAAGCCTGGTCACGTTGACCATCTTCGGCTTCCTTGACCATCCTGACTATGCGCGCTTCCTTTCGCGCATCGTACATCAACTTATGACAGCGCTGAGGAATATCTGGTCTATGCCCATGGTGCGACCGGTATCAAGCAGGTCATGGCACAGGCAAAAGAGATTTCACAGCGCACCACCGGCGGGATGGGCATCGTCCTATCCTATGATGCCAGCGCACCGGATACAGGCGTCTCCTGGCCGTTTGTCTGGTACTTGCGTGATTACACCAACCAGCGCTCTTTTGACCAGCCCACCAAAGGCCTTGCGCGAATCTGGTTTTCGTAGTCGTGGATGCGAAGAACTTTGACAAGATCGAACCGGCCCTTGGCCCCGGCTATTATCGCTTTGACTACATCCGCATGTGGTGGCCCAGCCAGGATTATTTTGGGTTGACCAAAGAGCGTATCGTAGATGCATTCGCAATCCGCAGATCCGGGATGGCATCTGGGATATCTGGTTCGACCGCGACTACACCCGCTATGCAACTGCTACTGGTCGAAACCGATCTGACTCCCACCACCTGGCAGCCCGCCGACCAGATGCGCCTGTACATCCGCAAAGATGTGGCAGCCCAAATCTGGAACTATGGTGCTGCGCCAGTCGAAACAGTTGAGATCGATCGATCCCACCGAAGGCAAAGACATTGTCGCTGGCCGCAGACCTGATGCTGGATGCCACGCAGGCTGAACCCGTTGAACTGAATGCGCCGCGCTCCCTGGCCTTTGCCCCGGATGGCACATTTCTACGTAGCAGATTCGCGCAACCACCGTATCATCCATCTTGAAGCAGATGGAAGCATGATCGAGAGCTGGGGTTCTTTCGCAGATGGCGTATCTGCTCCCGCGCCGATTGGCGCTTTCAATGAGCCCTGGGGGATTGCTGTTGGGCCGGATGGCTCGGTCTATGTGAGCGACACCTGGAACCATCGCATCCAGAAATTCACATCTGATGGACAACCTATCACAACCTGGGGACAATACGGTCAGACTGACCAGCAGGACGGATTCTGGGGTCCGCGCGGGTTGGCGGTAGATGCCGAGGGCAACGTCTATGTTGCTGATACCGGGAACAAGCGCATCGTCGTGTTTGATGCGGACGGCAATTATCCTGACCGAGTTCGGCACGGCTGGTCTTGATCCAGGCCAATTCGATGAGCCGGTCGGCGTCGCAGTCGATGCATGATGGTGTGGTCTATGTCACTGACACATGGAACCAGCGCGTGCAAACCTTTGAGCCCACTGAAGACAAATCCTTTTTCTTCCCCGCCCGTCAATGGGATGTGTTCGGCTGGTACGGCCAATCGCTGGATAACAAGCCATTCATCGCTGTCAATGCTGAAGGGCACGTCTTTGTGACCGACCCCGAGCAATATCGCATCATCGAGTTCACAGGCGAAGGCGAAGTGGTGCGCACCTGGGGTGACTTCGGCAACACAATGACCACCTTCGGCCTGGCATCCGGCGTCGCTGTGGATGCGGATGGGCATGTCTGGGTGACAGACGGGTTATACAACCGCATCATGCGGTTTACCTTACCGTAACCAAAATCAGCCTCGCAGCGACAGTAACTGCGGGGCGATTTTTTCGTAATGGTATAATCGCTCTGCTTTCAACAAAGCTTATACTCAAATCAAGGGAGAATCATGAAACTCCACGAATATCAATCGAAACAAATATTTTCCAAAGTATGGCGTCCCGATCCCAAAGGGACGCGTTGCGGCTACCGCCAGCGAGGCCAGACAGATCGCTGAAGAATTAGGTGGCCGCGTTGTGGTTAAATCGCAGGTGCTGGTCGGCGGACGCGGCAAGGCAGGCGGCATCAAAGTTGCCAAAAACCCTGCAGAAGCCGAAAAATTTGCCACCCAGATATCTGGCGATGGAAATCAAAGGCTTGCCCGTGCGCAAAGTGCTGGTAGATGAAGCCTCGGCCATCGAACAGGAAATTTACCTGGGCATCACCAATGACCGTGCCGCCAGGAAACCCGTCATGATGGCTTCCGCTGCTGGCGGCGTAGACATCGAAGAAGTTGCCGCCACTACGCCCGAAAAGATCATCAAGGTGCACATCGATCCGTTGCTCGGCCTGCGCGACTATCAATCCCGTGACATTGCCGCCTCGATCGACCTGCCCCGCGAAAACTGGCGCGAATTCGGGATGATTGCCAAAGGATTGTGGGAAGCTTACAAAGCCACCGACGCCACCCTGGCCGAGATCAACCCGCTGGTCATCAACAAGGACAAGAAACTGGTTGCGCTCGACGGCAAGATGCTGATCGATGACAACGCGCTCTTCCGCCACCCTGACCTGGCCGAGATGCGCGACATCGACGAGGAAGCCCCCTCCGAAACTGAAGCCCGTAAGTACGGACTGTCGTTCATCAAGCTGGATGGCGACATCGGCTGCATGGTCAACGGCGCAGGACTGGCGATGACCAGCATGGACGTCATCAAGCTGTTCGGCGGCGAACCTGCCAACTTCCTCGATATCGGCGGCGGCGCGGGCGCGGACAAAGTGGCCGCAGCCATGCGCATCATCCTGTCTGACCCAAACGTCAAGGCGGTGCTGTACAACATCTTCGGCGGCATCACCCGCTGTGACGAGGTTGCCAAGGGCATCCTGGCCGCGATGGAAGAAGTCAAACCTAAAGTGCCGATGGTTGTCCGCCTGGTGGGCACCAACGCCGAAGAAGGCCGCGCCTTGCTGGCTGATGCCAATATGATCACCGCTGACACATTGGCCGACGCCGCGCAGAAAGCCGTCGCGGCTGCCAAGAGGAGCCTGAGCTATGAGCGTATTGGTCAATAAAAACACCCGCCTGTTGGTACAGGGCATCACAGGCAACGAAGGTCTTTTCCACACCACCCAAATGGTCGCATACGGGACCAACGTGGTCGCGGGCGTGACCCCGGCAAAGGCGGCGAATGGGTGCTGGACGGCAAGGTGCCGGTATTCGATTCGGTCAAGATCGCGGTTGAAGCAACGGAAGCAAACGCCTCGGTCATTTTCGTTCCGGCGCGCTTTGCAGCCGACGCCATGTTCGAGGCCGCGGACGCGGGCATCCCGCTGATCGTGTGCATCACCGAAGGCGTCCCCGTCCAGGATATGATGCGCGTGCGCAATTATCTCGATCAGAAAAAAGTGCGTCTGGTCGGCCCCAATTGTCCCGGCCTGCTGACCCCCGGCGAGGCCAAGGTCGGCATCATCCCCGGGAACATCGCCATCCCCGGCAACGTGGGCGTGGTCTCGCGCTCCGGCACGCTGACCTATGAAGTGCTGTACGCGATGAAGAACCTGGACATGGGCGCCTCGACCTGCGTGGGCATCGGCGGCGACCCGGTCAATGGCACCAATTTCATCGACGTGCTGGAGATGTTCGAGCACGACCCGCAGACCGAGAAAGTCATCATGATCGGCGAGATCGGCGGCACGGACGAAGAAAAGGCCGCCGAGTACATCGCGGCCAAGATGACCAAGCCGGTGGCCAGCTTCATCGCCGGGCAGACCGCGCCTCCCGGAAAACGGATGGGGCACGCTGGCGCGATCATCGAAGGCGGAGCAGGCACGGCCGCAGACAAGATCGCTGCGCTCGAGGCGGCTGGCGTCCGCGTGGCGAAGCATCCGGAAGAGATACCGACATTATTAAAGTAGTCCAACATTCTAACAGTCTAACAGGTCCGACATGTCAGACCTGTTAGACCAACGACTTGTAAGACCTGTAAGCCTCAATTATGAGCCGCCCTCTGCAATAGAGAGCGGCTCTACGGTTATAATCACAGAGTACTGCCCGTCGACGGGCGTCTCTGCATGTATAATCATACCAATGATTATTTATGCGAGTTCGATGTACTTGACCGCACCACCCACAGTCGTGATCGACTGGGCGTCTTCGTCCGAGATCTCCGCGCCGAACTTGTCCTCGAAGGCCATGATCAACTCGACCAGGTCGAGCGAATCGGCTTCCAGATCATCGCGGAAACTGGCTTCCATCGTCACCTTGCCCTCGTCAACACCGAGCAAATCTACGATAATCGCCTTTACATCACCAAACGTATCAGACATAATGAACCTCCTGAATTGATTTCAATAATTTTGGCTGGCCTATTGTAATCCGAATGACAGGTGTGTCAAGCCAGCCTCACATAGACAGGAACACTACCCCATGAAAAAGTTGCGCCCAATCGACCAGCGAAAATCCGACCATATCAAGATCAATCTGGAGCAGGATGTCCGCTCCGCGTTGACCACCGGGCTCGAGAACTATCACTTCGTCCACGAGGCCTTACCCGAACTGGACCTGGAGCGCATCGACCCCAGCCTGAGCCTGTTCGGTAAGAAACTGGCCGCTCCCATCCTGATCAGCTCCATGACCGGCGGGACAGAGGAAGCCGGGGAGATCAACCAGCGACTGGCCGAAGCCGCGCAGGAAGTCGGCGTCGCCATGGGAGTCGGCAGCCAGCGCGCCGCGCTCGAACACCCCGAACAAATCCCCACTTTTTCCATCACCCGCAAAGTCGCGCCCGATATTTTGCTCTTCGCCAACCTGGGCGCCGTGCAGCTCAACTACGGCTACGGCATGGACGAATGCCGCCGCGCCGTGGACATGATCGCCGCCGACGCGCTCATCCTGCACCTGAACCCCTTGCAGGAAGCCGTCCAGGATGCGGGCGATACCAATTTTGCAGGGTTGAGCTAAGAAGATAGAAGAGATATGTAAAAAGCTGGAAGTGCCCGTTATCGCCAAAGAAGTCGGCTGGGGCATCTCCGAACGGACAGCCAAAGCTGCTGGCCGAATGCGGCGTCTCCGCCATTGACGTGGCCGGCGCAGGCGGGACAAGCTGGTCGCAGGTCGAGATGCACCGCGCCCCGGACGAGTTCACCCGCAAGCTGGCCGCGACTTTTGTCGGCTGGGGCATCCCCACCGCCGAGTCGATTTTGAATGTAAAACGCGTGCTACCCGAGATGACGATCTTCGCCAGCGGCGGCCTGAAAGACGGCCTCGACATCGCCAAGTGCATCGCGCTGGGCGCATCCCTGGGCGGGATGGCCGGTCAGTTTTTGAAAGCTGCGGCGGTTTCAACCGAGAAGACGGTTGAGATGATGAAGTTGACAAAGAGACAGATTGAAGTGACGATGTTTGCGGCGGCGTAGAAAGTTGAAAGACTTGAAGGATGGGAAGTTAGTTGCACAGTAAAATGCAAACGTTATAATCATTGTAGGAGAAATTATGATCCTTTTCTTAAAGAGCCTGCCACATCTACTCAAATTCAGGAAATGCTCCAGGAATATGAAAGCATGATCAAGATTGTAGTGGATATTCGCCGCCGCATATTATCAGGCGGCGGGGAAATGCACGCAGACTGCAATCCGTTTTATTGGATGATGGCAGCGAGCAAGATGATTTATGGGGCGCAAACTGGTATCCAAACGAGCAACGCATTGAATTCGAATCGTTAATCAACATTCGCCCACGACTGGGAAACCGGAGCATCATAATCCAAGTCAAAAGATACGTGATCAAGTCGAACCCATCACTCTTGAAATATTAGGAGGGACGCGATGATTAACAAAGAGAAGCTCCGTGAGCGTTTCTTGCGCGACCCCTTCCCTCGCCGCCTGGGTGGACTGGCTGCCACGCTTGGAAGCATCGCATCTTCCGCCAGAAAATCAACTGATCCAACAATTGTTGCTAATTTGCTAGATGAAGCCAAGCACCTCATCGAGTGGACAGCAGCGGAGGCTGAGCCAGAAACCGCAGCCGAACTCGTGCAAATGCAAACCATGATCACACTCTGGCAACGCGCCTGGGATGAAGCCAGCCAGAATCCCAAACAGCGATTATTGCTTTCCGTGCAAGCAAAAGATTGGTCTGATAAGGCAGTGGATTTTTCGGGTTTAGCTTCATGATCTTTCATCATCCTGATTTCCAACGCAACAAAATCCCCTCTCCCTGTGGGAGAGGGCCGGGGTGAGGGCAATCGCCAAGTGCATCGCGCTGGGCGCCTCCCTGGGCGGGATGGCGGGGAATTTCTTGAAAGCAGCGGCGATTTCAACCGAGAAGACGGTCGAGATGATGAAGCTGACGAAGAAACAGATTGAAGTGACGATGCAGATGATAAGTGCCGGAAATATTTCTCAGATGAATGGGAAGCTTCGAACAGGAAAATAAAATGAGTATCATCCCGATCAAGACAAAAATATTTATAGACTTGTAGTTGAAAAAATAGAACACTGCTACAGAATAAAATCAAAGAACTTGATTTGGGTGGGATGGATTTATATTCAGTTCCGCCAGAAATTGGTAAATTAACCCAATTAGAAGAATTGTCTCTAAGTGAAAATTGGCTAACTTCGTTGCCAAAGGAAATTCAAACTTAACAAATCTAAAAAAATTATACATAAAGGAGAATCGCTTTTCACAATTTCCAAAAGAGATTATTAGTTTTGAAAAACTTGAAAAGCTTAATATCATTTCAATAAATTATCATCCTTACCAACAGAGTTCAGCAAATTGAATAAACTGAAGTGGTTAGCTATGGGGAATAATTTTTTTATTGATACCTTGGAAAAAGCAAGTGGGGATAATTCATTTATCAAGTTTCCTTCTCCGAGTTTTAATTTAGTTGAGCTAGAATACTTATATATCACGGCTGTTGGATTAACATCTATTCCCCCTGAAATTAGGAACCTCGCCAAGCTTAGAGGCTTATATTAACTACAAAATTATTTCGACACTACCTGAAGAAATTTTAGAATTGAAAGAATTATCTGAACTCCAAATTAAGAACAATCTACTTCCCATTCCGCCAGAAATATTGGAGAAGAATAGAGCCACAGAAATACTATCATATTACTTTCTTACTAAAGATAAAAAACAAAAACAATTGAGTGAGGCAAAAGTTATTGTAGTAGGACAAGGTAGCGTTGGGAAAACATCACTCGTAAATCGGACTGTGACCAATAAATTTGATATTGATGAGACAAAAACCGAAGGAATATCAATTCGGAAGTGGGAAGTACATCCGATGAAAAATTCCAAAATAACAAACTCGAAACTTCGAATTAATATTTGGGATTTTGGCGGGCAAGAAATCATGCATGCCACCCACCAGTTCTTCCTGACCAAGCGCAGCCTGTACCTGCTGGTGCTGGATGCCCGTCTGGGGCAGGATGAGAACCGAGTTGAATACTGGCTGCGGATGATCCAATCCTTTGGGGGCGATTCGCCCGTCATTGTGGTCGGCAACAAGATCGACCAGCAGCCGCTCGATATCGACCGGCGCGGCTTGCAGGCCAAGTATCCCAACATCAAAGCCTTTGTGGAAACATCCTGCCTGGATGGACGCGGCATTGATGAATTGAAAGAAGTTATTACCACACGAAGTTTCCAATCTGCCACACGTACGCGATGAACTGCCCGAAAGCTGGTTCCAGGTCAAGGAAAAGCTCGAAAATCTGGATAAGGATTTCATCCCCTATTCCGAGTACGAAGCCCTGTGCAACGAGGGCGGCATCAGCGATGAGACCAGCCAGTCCACGCTGATCGGCTTCCTGCACGACCTGGGCTCGGTGCTCAACTTCCGTGACGACCCGCGCCTGCAGGAGACCAACATCCTCAACCCCGAATGGGTCACCAACGGCGTCTATCGCATCCTGAACTCCAACGAACTCTTCCAGCAACAAGGGCGTGCTCGAAACCAAAGCAACTCGGCCAGATGCTCGATCGCAAAGCCTACCCGCGTGCCCGTCACATGTTCATCGTGGACATGATGCGCAAGTTCGAGTTGTGCTATCCCTTCGAAGGCGACGACGGCAAATACCTGGTCCCCGACCTGCTGCCGCGCGAAGAACCCTTCACCGGCGATTGGGCCGATGCGCTGGCCTTCGAGTTCCACTACAGCGTCCTGCCCGGCAGCATCATCTCGCGCTTCATCGTCCGCATGCACCCCTTCATCCACCAGCACACCGTCTGGCGCGCGGGCGTGGTGCTCAAGAGCGGCGACAATCTGGCGCTGGTCAAAGCCGACTACGAGGACAAGAAGATTTTCATCCGCGTGACGGGCGAACGCGAAACCCGCCGGGATGCCCTCTCGATGGTGCGCGGCACGCTGGACGCCATCCACAAGACCATCACCGGCCTGGACGCCGCTCCCAAAGTCCCGCATCCCGACTACCCCGAGCTTGTCCTCGATTACGACGAGTTGATCGAGTTCGAAAAGCAGGGCATCGACTCCTTCCCGAAGAAAGTCGGCCCGCAGGTGGTGACGGTGGATGTCAGGCAATTGCTGGATGGCGTGGAGGGCGACTCCGTTCCGCAGGTCTTCATCAGCTATGCCCACAAAGACAAAACCTTTGCCAACAAACTGGTGAAAAGTTTGAAGCAGACGAGGGCATCCGCATCTGGAAAGATGACCGCAGTATTGAAGGCGGAGCAGCCTGGCTGCAGGAAATTGCGGCAGGGATTACCCAAAGCAAAGTTGTTTTGAACGTTCTTTCAACAGATTCAATCGAATCTGATTTTGTCGAAAAAGAATTGGTCTATGCAACCTATAATGCCAAGAAGAAAATCATCCCTGTGCGCATCAAGGATGTCCAGCCGCCGCTTCTGCTCGCCAACCTGCAATACGTCGATTTCTATCGCAAGAATTACGAGAAAACCTTCGATGATTTGTTGGATTTGATTCGGGATAATTTATAATCCGTACGGGCGACCCGTTTTGATATTCATGTTAAGTAACTCTGAGTACAAACGATTCTTGCAAGAATAAAATTTACAATTGAAAATCATATAGGGTCGCCCCTACCAATCACCATGCCATCCAAATTTGATCCAAAAAAACATCACCGACGCTCCATCCGCATACCCGGATATGATTATTCCCAACCCGGCGCGTATTTCGTCACAATAGTGACGTTTCAACGGGAATGCCTATTCGGGGATGTTGTCAATGGGGAAATGCGATTGAACGAATTTGGCAAAATTGTCCAATGGGAATGGGAACGATTGGCACAACGATTTCGCATTCATTGAATTGGGAACATACATCGTCATGCCAAATCATTTTCATGGAATTTTGATTTTTCATGAATCATGTACGGGCGACCCGCGCTGGGTCAAACCGAATTGAATTCTGACAACACCACAACCCAAACCATCACACCGGATGGCAACGACGGGTCGCCCCTACCCCGTGGACCAAAACCGTTATCTCTCGGCGCGATCATTGGTCAATTCAAATCACGCGTTACCAAACGGCTCTGGAAAAATCCAGATCTGAACGGAATCCCAATTTGGCAACGCAACTACTACGAACACATCATCCGCAACGACGACGAATGGAACAACATCCACCTCTACATCGAAACCAACCCTATCAACTGGGCCGACGACGAGGAAAACCCCATCCACCATGCGCGCTGAGATCAAATACCTGGGGATCGGCCTCTTCATCGGGCTGGGGGCAACCGCATTCCTGTTGGCCGGGATGCTCGTCCCGCCGACCGTGGCCGCCTCCCTGCCAACGGATACGCCTACATCCACGCCTACTGCGTTTACATCCACACCGCAACCCTCCCCCACAACGCAGCCACCGACATTCACTTTCACCCCTACACCTACATATATCCGGCTCAAAACCGAAACCAGCACGGCTACCCCGTCGAACACGCCAACGGTCCCAACACCCACCCCAACCTACACCCCTACCCCACCCCTTTCTGGCGCGATGCTGGATTTGCTCGAGAGCGGGCACCTATCGCAAACCGGGCCATTGAGTTTGAAACAACAATTCCAGGTGTATGGCGCCTCCGTCAAATACATCCGTCAGACCAGCAATGCCAGCCGCGTCCTTGGCGAAGAGATCAACGGGGCCGGCTATGGCGCACCCAGCGACATCTGCGGTCCGCTTTCGATTGCCATCCTGCAGGATGCCGGTTTGATAAGTCCCTATCTCGATCCGCACGACTTCTGGCTGCTCAACCCCGATGTGCCAGACGAGCGCAGTCTTCTAACCAAAGCCTTTCCGCCGGAGAAATTCGAAAGCACCCGCGTCAAGATCAAACTGGATGAAGTGGATTGGAACGAAACCCCCTTTATCCGGGCGACTTCATCTACATATATGCGGGTTCTTTCGGCAACTTCGAACACATGCTGGTCGTCAACCGCGTGGACTCAGAAGGACGCGCCTACGCTGTCACCAATCGCAACACGGAGGACGGTTTCATCATCTCCGAAGTGCTGCTGTATCACCCGGACAAATCTGACGTGGGCATGTTCCCGGTCTGGACAGAACGGCCTTTCAAGCCAATGGGTGCCACAGGCTTCGTGGGTTCGAAGTCTGGCGCATGCGAACGCCATAAACCTGATAAAATCGCCCGCATGCATTCTCAAATAAAAGCCATCATTTTCGACATCGGCGGGGTTCTGTTGGAATGGGATCCCAGGCCCGTATATCAGCGCTATTTCCCTGATCAGCCCCAGGCCATAGACGATTTCCTGGCTGAGATCGACTTTCTTTGAGTGGAACTCTCATCAAGACAAAGGCCGCACATTTGCTGAGGGCATTGCCATCCACTCTCGCAAAATTCCCCCAACACGCCCATCTCATTCAGGCTTATTTTGACAACTATGAAGATTCGATCACCGGGGCGATCACAGGCACGGTCGACATCCTGAGAAACCTCAAGGAAAAAGGATATCCGCTTTCTGCTTGAGCAATTGGTCAGCAGAAACATTTCCACGCGTGCGACAAAAGTATCCCTTCTTCGATTTGTTTGATGACATCATCCTGTCTGGCGAAGTCAAACTGAACAAACCGGATCCGGCCATCTTCAACCTGCTTCTGAACAAGATCGGTTATTCAGCCCCTGAATGTATTCTGATCGATAACTCGCTGCCCAATGTGAATGCAGCCAAAGAATTGGGTTTCAATATGATTCACTTCATATCCCTGATCAGTTAGTAGTCTGAACTGCAAGAATATCACCTAGTTAGAGTAACGGAGCAAACCTGACATGTCTTATCGTGATACGTGTCAATCGCGTCCTTTGTGTGGACACAGATCATAGTCAATCGAATTTTTGTAAAGACATGTCAGGTTTTTGAAAGAGGTTTGTGATAGAATATCTGTGCTATTTATCACATTTTTTTCTCCGGGGATACCATCCATGAGCCTGATTCACATCGAAAATCTTAGCAAACATTTCAAAGTTTTGAACCGTCGCGAGGGATTGGGTGGCGCCTTCCGGGACCTGTTTTCGGGCAATTATCGCACCGTCGAAGCGGTAGCAGGCATCTCGTTCGATATTGAGGCGGGCGAGATTGTCGGCTATATCGGCCCAAACGGTGCCGGCAAGTCCACCACCATCAAGATGATGACCGGCATCCTGAAGCCGACCGGCGGCGTTATCCAGGTCAATGGAATGACGCCCTACGAGAACCGCATCCGGCAGGCGCAGATCATGGGCGTGGTTTTCGGGCAGCGCACGCAGTTGTGGTGGGACCTGCCGGTGATCGAGTCGTTCAAGATCCTGAAAGAGATTTACAAAGTTGACGACAAGACCTTCGACGACCACATGGGCATGTTCAATGAGTTGGTCGGGCTGAAGACGCTGTATTCACAGCAGGTGCGCACGCTCTCGCTCGGCCAGCGCATGCTGTGCGATATCACAGCTTCGTTCCTGCACAACCCGCAGGTGGTCTTCCTGGACGAGCCGACCATCGGGCTGGACATTTCCATCAAGGCCAAGATCCGTTCCGTGATCCAGGAACTTAACAGCAAGCGCCAGACCACCATCATCCTGACCACGCACGACCTGGGCGACGTGGAGGCGCTCTGCAAACGTATCATCATCATCGACAAGGGAAAAATCCTGTACGATGGCGATATCAAACAAGTCAACGCCCTGTTCGGCGCTTACCGGACCCTGAAACTGCAAATCGATGATTTCACAGAATCCACGCTGCAAGCCCTGCGCGAGAAATTCGACGGAGCGCTTCGGCGGAGACCATGGCATCACCATCGCCGAGACGGAAGAATTCTGGACAGACGTGACCATCGACCAGGCGCGCACGCATCTCTCGGATGTGCTCAGTTTGGTGATGACAAATTTCTCTGTGTATGATGTGCGCATCGTTGAGATTTCGATGGAATCGGTTGTCAAGCAGATCTATGACGGAGCCCTGGAATGAGAAGGTACCTGGCTCTGACGCGCGCCAGCTTCCAGGAGTGGATGGCCTATCGCCTGGGGTTCTTCTTTACCATCATTGGCAACATCGTTTATCTGGGCGTGGCTTACTATCTCTGGAGCAGTATTTACGAACACTCTGCCGTCATCCGTGGGATGACGTTCAACGAAACTTTTATCTATGTAGCCCTGGGCAGCGCAGTCTTCATCCTCCTGAAAACCTATGCCGACTGGATTATCAGCCACGAGATCCGCGAGGGCATTATCGCGATCTATCTGACCAAGCCGCTGGACTTTCAGTTATATTCGCTCTTTTCCAGCCTGGGGGGAATCCTGATGAACCTGACCGCGATCAGCATCCCTACCTTCCTGGTGCTCACACTGGTGTTCAAAGTCCAGATAACGCCCGGCCTGGGATTGGTCTTGTTTCCCCTCAGCCTGTTCTTTGCCGTGCTGATCAGCTTCTGCTTTGACTACTTCATCGGGCTGTCGGCTTTTTACACCGAATCGACTTGGGGCATCAGCATAACAAAGGATGTTATCCTGACCGTTTTCTCCGGCGCGCTGTTGCCCTTGCAATTCTTCCCGGACGCCATCCAGAAGGTGCTCTTGATGCTGCCATTCCAGGCCATCTATCACACCCCGCTGATGATGATCACGCGTCCCGATCAGGGTTGGGAGGTTTTCGGTCCCATGCTGCTCGTGCAAGCCTTTTGGATACTTGCTCTCTTCCTCCTTACACGCCTGTATTACAGCCAGGCTATCAAAGTGCTGCGGATCAGCGGAGGTTAAGAGATGCGCTCCCTGCGTGAATACATCCGTCTGTACTTCATTATCGAAGCCCAATACATCAAGGCCCGTATGCAATACCGGGCCGACTTCATCATCAGTTCCTTTGGGATGTTCTTTGCCAGTCTTTCATCGCTGGCTATTTTCTGGGTGCTGTTCGAATCGATCCCAAACCTGGCCGGCTGGTCTCTGATGGAGATGGTTTTCATTTACGCCTTTTACATGCTGGCGATCTCCCCCATGCAAATCCTGTTCGACAATTTCTGGCAACTGCGGTTCCACGTGCAGGAAGGCACCTTCCTGAAATATTATTTCCGCCCCCTGAACATGATGTTCTATTACACATCAGAAATGTTCGACTTGAAGGGGCTGACACAGTTACTGGCCGGGATCATCCTGCTGGTCTATTCATCTCTGCAGTTGGATTTGACCTGGTCCTTTCCGCGCCTGAGCCTGCTCCTGGTCACCCTGTTCAGTGCCGCGCTAGTACAGATTTCCATTATCGTGGCCTCAAGCTGCGCCGCCTTCTGGGTGGTCAACGCCTGGCCGGTGCTGGGCCTGGCCTCCCGTTTGCGCGAGTTCGCCCCCTACCCGATGACAATTTTCGACGGTGCATTTCGGTTTACATTTACCTACATTGTGCCTATCGGTTTCATCGCGTTTTACCCATCACAACTCTTTTTGCGCCCCGAAGATGTTTCTCCCCTGATATACTTCTCCCCGATAGTTGGCATTGGATTGTTTTCCATCACCTATTGGATCTGGAGCAAAGGCGTCAACAGTTATTCCGGAACCGGATCGTAGCATTTGAACAGGATAGCAAATGGATATAAAAGAATATCTCTCAGCCATCGAGTCTGAACTCAAACGACAGGTCAGTCGGCTGGACGAACCGCACACCCGCCCCTTCCATGAGATGCTCACCTATCACATGGGTTGGACAGGCGACGGTGCAGGCCCAGACGCAACGGGGAAACGCATCCGTCCGCTGATGGTTTTGCTTACAGTAGCAGCTTGTGAAGATACAGGAAACACTGAGTGGCTACGCGCAACTCCAGCGGCAGCCGCGGTAGAGCTGGTGCATAACTTTTCTCTCGTCCATGACGATATTCAAGATAACTCGGAAAAGCGCCGTGGCCGCACCACCACGTGGAAAATTTGGGGCGCGCCCATGGCGATCAACGTGGGCGATGCATTGTTCGTGATGTCCAACCAGGCTATCATGGATTTGAGAGAGCACTACCCGGCTGAAACTGTCACCCAGGCAGCGACGGTTTTACACAATACCTGCCTCGACCTGACCCGGGGTCAGTTCTTGGATATGTCTTATGAAGAAAGAAACGATTTGGGCGTAGAAGATTACTGGCCCATGGTAGCTGGGAAAACCGCTGCCCTGCTCTCGGCCTGCTGTCACATCGGGTCTATTCTCGGCGGCGCGGACGAGAGTAAGCAGGATGCTTATCGTTCCTTTGGTCACGCGCTGGGGATGGCCTTCCAGGTGCAGGATGACATTCTGGGCATCTGGGGTGATGAAGCTATCACAGGCAAATCAGCAGCCAGCGACCTGCTGGAAGGCAAGAAGTCCCTGCCCGTTTTACATGGTTTAGGCCAGGGTAGTCAATTTGCCGAACGCTGGGCCAAAGGGCCGATAAAACCGAGTGAAGTTGAAGAGATGGCAAACCTGTTAGCCAACGAGGGGGCTTATGAGGCTACATATGCTCTATCTGAGCAGATGACAACGCTGGCCCTGAACAACCTGCGCGAAGCGGACCCGAAAGGCGATGCGGGGGAGGCGCTGTTTGAATTGGCGAACAAGCTGCTGAAACGGGAGCAGTGACCAGTTGAGTCTGATGCGAACCATCAAAAAAGTCACAGTCGGCCTCTTCATTATCGTCTTATTCGTGACCACTTCTTGTGCGCAAACATCCACACCGCAGAGTGCACCAGAAAACGATTTTGGGGTAATCCTTCCGCAGAGAGCATACTGGAATAGCAAGGTTACCGTTTCAGCGCAAGCGTTACCCGGTACAAGCTGCAAACTGATCTACATCACTCCAGCCGGCACGATTAGTGAGACAGGCGGGCTCGGACTAACCACGGCTGATTTGAATGGCATATGCGCATGGACCTGGATAATTGGGGAATCCAAGAAAAAGGGGCCGGGGAGAATCATCGTTACAATCAATGGTGTGAGCGAAACACACTTTTTCGAAGTATGGCCAAGCCAATAGTTTCGTTTTTACTTCTAATTAGGGCTGAAGCTTTTCTATTTCATCAAAGGCTTGTTCAGCATAATTCAAATGTGCTTGCATATGCTCAGTAACAGTATAGGCACTGTCAAAGTCCCCTTGTATAATCTCGTGCTGATACTTGACAACCATTCTAAGCTCTTCAGCAGCTAATTTAAAATATTCGTGAGCTTTTTCTGCTTGAACTGGAACCGGTGTAATCGCATCAATGGCATCTGCGCCCTTTGACATCCTATCCAAAGCTGCATTGGCAAGTTTCAACCAATCTTCATTAGTGAGAAAATCCATATTCTCTGCTGCTAGGAAAAACAGCTCATCCAACTCATCCCCTGCGTTAGCAATATCGCCTAATATCAAATCTACTGTTCCCAGATAATCCTGCATTTCCGGCGGCATGGGAACTGGCTCCTGGAGCAATGCCTCCGCTGGCGGTTGGTACCTGGGTTGGTATTCGAGTAGAAGCTACAGTGCTTGTTAGAACTACAGTTGGAATGGGTTCCGGCTCAGGTGCAGAGCAAGCCGATAACATCACAGCAAATGTTAATAAAATCATTTTTCTCATTTGGGCACCTCTAATTCTCCTAGTTTTTCAGTGTGTAAAAACAGAATTCCAATCATAGCATATGCGATGGGAGAAGCTGACAATTAAGAAAATTCTAGAAAAGCTCTGATGCTTAGAATTGATCGGAAAATTATCTCGTTCACCTTTACGCTTATTGGTTTTTCGAATAAAATGCTAGACGATATACATATCAAATATTTTTATCTCGCGGGTGTCGCCAAGTGGTAAGGCAGTAGCTTCCCAAGCTACCATTCGTCGGTTCGAATCCGATCACCCGCTCTCAAAAACACGGTTTCCAACGAAGCCGTGTTTTTGCGTACTTACCGATTTGTAAGAATTTTGCAAGTAAGCTGTTATGGAAGCGCAAATACCCTGCATGTAAAATCTAAACCGGAGAAACTACTTATGTCAAACAATGCCACTATTTTGTATGTCGAAGATAATATTGACAATCGAACGCTCGTGAGAAGGATATTGATGGCTGAAGGGTACAACCTGCTTGAAGCTGTCAATGCCACCGAAGCCCTTGAAATCCTGAAGGATACTATGCCGGATTTGATCCTGATGGACATCAACATGCCAGATATGGATGGGTATACACTCACAGCAAAAATCAAGGGGATGGCCGGGTTCGAATCTGTCCCCATCATTGCCCTGACAGCTAATGTGATGCGCGGTGACCGCGAACGATCTTTAGAGGCGGGATGTGATGGGTATATACAAAAACCAATTGATATTGATACGCTCTCGGAACAGATAGAGCGCTTTTTGAGGAGTTGAGATGGCAAATACAGAATCAAATAGCACAAGCGCAACCCCCAAGAAGGCTGCTATTCCAAAGGATACAACTGTTCTTGTTGTAGAGGATAATGTATCCAATTTTGTGCTAATTGCGCGTATGCTTGGATATCTGGGTATCCACTGTGAATGGAAAACATCGGGGTATGAAGTAGTTGAATACGCAGACACCTTGCCGCGCCTGGATCTAATTCTGATGGACATCCGACTCCCCTACGAAGATGGCTACGGGGCTTTGAAAAAAATTCGCGCATCCGATCACCTGAAATCCATTCCAATCGTGGCAGTCACCGCTGAAGCCAGCGACGAGCAAATCAAAAAAGCACGCGCCGCGGGATTTGACGGTTTTCTGGGAAAACCACTTGACCCAGATCGATTCCCTGAACAAATCCGCCGCATTCTGGGCGGCGATCCTGTCTGGGAATTGAGCTAGACAGAAATCACAATGGCAACTGATATCTATTCATCCACTCTAAACACTCTGGCCAAAGGCGCTTGAGGGAACATCCTTTCCAACCGCAACATTTGTTGTTGAGGATACTGCGCTTCAACTTCTGGCTGTTTCGAATCTCAATAAAGGAGTAACCAAGATAAGCTGCCACAACAAATTATTGTCAAACCAGATCTGCTTCAAGAGAAGTTTCTGGCAATGCCGCAAAGTTTATTCTGGCTGAGATGGAGACGAAAAGATATTCAATGTTTCAAGTGAAACAGAACAATATCCCAGAAGTATTCGATTTTGCATCTCAATTAGGTTTTGAAAAAGTGTCTTTTTTACTGGTATCCAGCAAGGCAGGTATTCACGGGCTTGTTTTGGTTGGAAGCTATGATGGACACACTCTAAATCAAAAAAGTATCCAACCTTACATAAGTCTGGTTCAACTTGCCAGCACAATTTTGCAACAAACTGTGGTTGACGAGTCAGGCAGAAAAAACTACCAGCAACACAGAATTCCTGACTGCAATCACCTCTGCAATAAAAACACCCTGGGATACAACAGCCTTCTTTGCGGCATTGCACGAACAAATAAAACTCTCAATTGGTGATTATGCCTTTACCGGTGCTCTTTATGATGAAAAGACTGATTCAATTCACATTCCCTACACTATATGAAGAAGGAACTATCCAGTCTATCGAATCATTCCCCTTGGTGAAGGATTAACATCTGTTCTCCTACGCAACAAGACAGCCACTTCTATTGATTGAAAACACTCAGGAACAAGCCAAAGCCCTGGGGGCCAAGGTGGCGGGTAAACCTGCAAAATCCTGGATGGGCGTTCCCCTGATCATCGAAGATCAGGCGATTGGCGCATTCATTGTTCAAGACCTTGAAAAGGAAAAGGCGTTCACCCAAGGACAATTAGAGTATCTAAGCAACCTTTCCCAACAAGCAGCCGGGATTCTTTTCAACGCGCGCCTGCTAGATGAGCACCGCAATCAGATCACCAAAATACAAACTGCTGCCGAAATTGCGCGGGATATTAGCAGCGCACTGAACCTTGACGAGTTGTTGCTCAAAGCCGTCAACTTAATCCAGGAACGCTTTAGACTTCTACCATGCTGCTATTTTCTTGATAGACAACACTGGCGGCAATGCAATTATCCGTGAAGCAACAGGTGAGGCGGGTGCGCAAATGAAGCGCACAGGTCACAAGCTTGCAGTTGGATCAAAGTCAGTTGTTGGCTTTGTAGCCGGACAAGGCAAACCGTTGATAATTAATGATACAACCGCAAGATGCCACACACTTGCCAAACCCCTTTATACCCGATACACGTGCAGAGGCAGCTATTCCACTAAAAATTGGCGATCGGATTCTCGGCGTTTTGGACGTGCAAAGTATAAATCCCATTTTCATTCAACCCAAACGACATAAATACTCTGCACATCCTGGCGGATCAATTGGCCATTGCGGTGAACAACACAGAACTCTTCGCAGAAACTCAAGAACATTTATCACAGCACCGCTTACTGCATCACATAACAACATCAGCTGCATCTGGCACAACCCTGGAAGAATCCCTTGACAGCACGGTTAAAGGCCTACAGGTTACATTGGGAGGTGACCGCGTCTCCATCCTTCTCGCAGATGCAGAGCGCAAAAACCTGACAGTCAAAGCTTGGGTCGGCTATTCGGGAGATGCAAGTGACCTAACCGTTCCGTTCGGTTCCGGGATCACGGGCTGGGTGGCCGCATATCGAAAACATCTTCGCATCGATGATATCACCCAAGATACACGCTACATTGAGATTAGCTCAAACACCCGTTCAGAATTAGCTGTCCCATTAATTTTCCAAAATGATGTGTTGGGTGTGCTTAATGTAGAGAGCGAACAAATTTCCGCTTACACAAAAAATGATGAGGAAATGCTGGGAACACTGGCAGGCAGCCTGGCAGCCATCATAGCAAACACTCGCCTTGTAGAACAAATCCGTAAACAGGCTGAACGGGAACGCTTGTTACATGAAATCACCAGCAAAATCCGCCGCTCGACCGATATGAAAACAATCTTATCCACAACTATCAATGAGATAAATCGTGCTACAGGAGCTCGAAGAACCCAGATTTCCGTAGGCGTCGAGAAGAGCAAAGCTGCACGATCCAGTGAAGAACCATCTGCAAACAAGGATTAGCAAAACTATGGAAGAGTCTACGCTTTCCCAAGGCATTCTTGAACATCTTTTAGCCAAAACAGGTGGATGGTATATCGTTATTGTTGCTTTGTTTGCACAAGTTATAGTTTCTATTACCATCTTATTAAGCATCCTGTTTGAAGAACTTAATGCTGAGTATTCAATTAACGCAACAACCCTGCTCCACCGCATTGAAATAGTAACGATACCGATAGTCAACTTTGTTCTTATTGTAGTGGTCCTTCTGCGAACGCAAAAGATGCGCACGCAAATAAATCGCTGGAAACAAGGAAGCGAACTTATAAATAATGATGACAATCAGGATGCCTGGGAAAGCGCACATAACCTTTTTTGGCAATACGCAATCTCTGCAGCGGTCGCCTCACTAGCAATAATCATTATTCCAAAAACTATTATTCTTCATAACTCTGGACTAGCCACCCAAGATCAACTGATTTACGGCCTGATTGCCGGGCTTATCTCGGTGCTTGCTTCCGTACCTCTTTCCACAATACTTCTGGATAGATTTTTGATGCCTGTTCGAAACATCCTGACTCCAACAGAGTTCTCACAACAACTGTCCGGCCTCAGCAATCTTAGAATATTGTACAAATTCCTGGCAGTTGTGTTTGTCTCTTTATTCATCATTGCCCTACTTATCGCTCCTATTGGTTATCATCAAACAACACGAGCTCTTTACACCGATATTGAATCATCCGAAATTCTCATTGATTTACAAATCCAATCAATTTTCGTAAGTGGTTTCGCAATAATGTTTGCTGCAGGTTTAGCATACCTGATTGCAAAATCCACATCCGATCCTTTACAGAAGTTGTTGGAAACTTTCCAAAAGGTTGAGGCCGGCGATCTGGGCACACGCATGACAGTAACTTCCAGCGATGAAATAAGCAGGCTCGCCATTTATTTCAACCGTATGGTAAATCGACTACAAGAATTACAAAGTGAACTTGAGAAGAGAGTAGAGGAAAGAACTTCACAACTCAAAGCCATCAACGAAGTGGGAAGGGTCGCTACATCTACTCTTGATCCTGATGATCTGATCAACCGTGTTGTTAACCTGCTAACAGAAGAGTTTGGATACTATTATTCTGCAGTCTATTTAACAGATCACATGAATAAGTGGGCGGAACTTAAAGATGCAACAGGAGAAGCTGGCAGGGTTCTAAAAGAAAGCGAGCACCGCCTGGAAGTTGACAGTTCAACGATCATTGGTAAAACCATTCGCAGCCGACATGCTCAAATCGCACTGGATGTCGGTGACAAGGCTGTACGATTTAATTACCCACTGCTCCCCTACACGCGATCAGAAATTTCCGTCCCCTTATATGTGGGCGACCGCATTTTGGGTGCAATCGATGTGCATTCATCACAAGAAGCCGCTTTTGGCGAACAGGATATTGAAACCCTACAGAACATGGCAAATCAGGTTGCGATCTCTCTTGACAATGCACGCCTATTTCAGGCAACTAACCAAAACTTACAAGAAATGCATCATATTCAAAAACAATATTTGCGCAAATCATGGATCGATGCCAGTTTGCCCGGCGGTGAAATTTCGCTCGCAATAGGTGATGGCAGTGAAAGCAATGATAAGAACCTGGTCGAAGTTCCCATTGCACTTCGCGATCAAATCATCGGACAGCTCAGTCTCGAAAGCGATGAAACTCTATCTCCCGATGAACAAAATTGGATTCAGGCCATTGCAACACAAACCGCGCTCGCGCTCGAAAATGCCCGGCTCCTTGACGAAAGCCAAAGCGCCGCCATACGAGAAAAATTTGTAACTGAAATTACCAGCAAAATCTGGTCATCAACCACGACTGATGGCGTTCTGCAAACCGCCGTCCGAGAACTTGGGAAAATATTGGATGCAACGGAAGCCACGATTGAACTGGATATCGAAGGAGAATAGAGGCGCATCATGACCCATCCTACCCCTTCTTCACAACAGAACAACAACGTCGTTCAAGATGATTGGCGTGAGCAGTTTTTACATAGAATTCTCGATCATCGCTACTGTGATCGGCGTTTTTGCAGTAATCGCCGGGGTACTTACTACCGACAACTTTAATTCTTACAGAGGAATCTATTTAGGTGTTTTTATTACGCTCGTAGCCCTTGTTGTGCTTCGCCCTCCATATCTCGTTAGGGCTGGGGTCTTCATCACGTTACCTTTCATTCTGGGAATCAGCAGTATGACGAATGCTGGCCTTCGTGGTGACAGCATGTTTTTCTTTTTAGCGTACGTAACTTTTTCAGCACTACTGGTTGGACCAGGCAGCGGCATGATAGCGATTGGCCTGGGTGAGGTCGTGATAATCACAATGGGTTACCTGACCCTAAATGGACACTATACACCGCTAGATCCATTGTCAGGAACAAGCACTCTAGCAAATTGGATAACCGATAGCGTACTGTATCTGCTAATTTCATTGGTAATTCTCGCGGGGTTACGCATGCTGCAAGATGGTTTCAAACGGGTACAGGAGCAAAATAAAATCATGTTCGATGCGTTACACGCATCTCAAGCAGAACTGGAAAATCGCGTTGCAGAACGCACCAAGGAACTGGCCCGAAAAAACGACCAATTGAATGCTTCTGCCTTTATTTCACACCAAACGGCTGAAATCCAGGAGTTGGATCAACTGTTAACCAGCACAGTCAATTTGGTTGCAAAACAATTTAGTTTATATCATGCAGGCATTTTTCTCATCAATGAGCGTGGAGATTATGCTATTTTACAAGCATCTTCGTCAGATGGAGGAAAACAACTGTTGGAGCGCGGGTACAGACTAGGAGTTGGCGTGCAAGGCATGATAGGGTTTGCGGCTGCTGAGAAAAAACCCCGTATTGCTCTGGATGTAAATGAAGATAGCACATATTTGAAAATCCCGGAACTTCCCGAAACGCGCTCTGAACTATCTCTCCCCCTGATTGTGCACAACAAGGTGGTCGGCGTACTAGACCTGCAATCATCCGAAAAGCAAGCTTTTCAATATGATGATATAGAAACATTCCAAACACTGGCTGATCAAATTGCTGTAGCGATTGAAAACGTTCGCTTGCTGAGCGAAAGCCAACTGCTTATTTCACAACTGGAAATCGCATCTGGCATCGAAGTCCGCCAAAACTGGCAAGCCGCATCAACCTCCCAAAAACCTGCGTACCATTATTCGGCAACCGGATTACACCCTATTCTTGAAATCTGCTTCATCAAAACCGAAGGGAAAAAATGTTTTGGAAGTTCCCCTGGTCTTACGTGGACAGAAAATAGGGAAGATTTCGCTGCAACGAAAAGATGAATTCCAGAGATGGACATCTCAAGAAGAACGTGTTGCCAATGATGTTGCCACCCAAACAGCGCTCGCCTTGGAGAATATCCGGCTTGTTGAACACACAAGGCAACGCGCGGAGCGTGAACAAACCATTGCAGGCGTTGCAAACCGCATACGCGAAACCCTTGATCTGGATATGGTGCTGCGCACTGCCGCAAGAGAAATCCAAAGCACATTGAACTTGCAAGAGGCTGAAGTGCGTTTGGTGTCTCAAGAAAAAACAAACGACCCAAAAGATACGCAACCGACAACTTCCTGATACCCCGTGGAAAAAGATGATGAAAGAATTTACAAATTCACCTTTACAAGAACAAAAAATCAAGCCGCGTAATATATTCTCCTTGAGGGCAAAAATCCTTCTGGGGATATTCCTGATTGTTCTTCTAACAGTAGCTGCCATGGGATATTTTGTGTTCAATCGATCGCAGGCAACAAATGAGTTTCTTCTGGGACAGGTTAGCACCAGTGTAAATCAAGAGATCGAAAACAGATTAGCGACCACCGTATCGCGAGAGGCAAACACAATTCATCTTTTCTTTGCAACGACAAGTAATGTGATCGAGTTGTTTGGAAATACGACCGGCGCGCTTATATCCAACGATAAGAACATCAACCTGGACACAAATGACTGGAATGCCTTTGATAAATTATTCCAGCTCCCCAATGGGAATTGGGACAATGCAAATACTGAGCCTTCTTCTATTTTCATTCCCGCGCGCCCTGCTATTCGAAGTGACGTTGCAAAAACATTGGTTGCACTCAAAGGATTGGACAACCTTACGCTGTCGCTACTCGAGGAAAACCCAGATATTATTGCAATCTATTTTGGCGGAAAGCAAGGTCAAACGGTATATTTCCCGAACATTGATCTGTCCGCCATCGTGCCTTCAGATTTTGATGTTACGTCTAGACCTTGGTATTTAGGCGCGACAGAATCACCAGATTTAGATACAAAAGCAGTATGGTCAGTGCCTTATCAAGACGCCGCGCTGAATGGACTGGTCATTACCGGCAGCATTCCCGTATACGATGACAACAACACATTCCGCGGCGTGGCTGCCATCGATGTTTTGCTAAACACCGTCACGCAACAGGTTTCAAGCATTGCCATTGGCAAGACCGGGTATGGCTTCCTAATCGATAGCCAGGGTCGCGTAATCGCCATGCCAGAAAAAGGATATGCCGATTTCAATCTGACCGTAACAGAGATGGAAAGCGGGAACTACGACTCTCTTTCCTTGATCAATCGGGTTTCATTAGACGTTTTTGAAGTCCTGGCCAAAATGACAAGTGGCCAAACTGGGGTCAGGCAAGTAGAAATAAGGGGAATAAACAGATACATCGCCTATCAGCCCATACCAGTGATTGGATATAGTCTCGGCATTGTTATTTCCGAAGATGAGGTTCTTCAAGATTTTGTCGACACAATCACAACTGTAGAAGATGAAACTCGCAACACGCTCATCAGCGCCGTGGGAGTCAGCATGTTCATCTTAGCGCTGGCAGGATTGGCTGCTTATGGAATAGGGAATTCGATCACTGCCCCATTAGGCAAGCTCACCAAAGCCGCTGAAGAAGTAGCTGGTGGCAACCTGGACATCCGCGCAGATGTAACTACAAATGATGAAATCGGCATGTTGTCCAATACGCTCAACAACATGACTTCAACAACACAAGGGCTGATCGCAACGCTTGAAGAACGTGTAGCTGAACGAACAAAAACCATTGAAGTACGGGCATCCCAAATGCAGGCTGTTGCCGAAGTAGGCAAATCGGTTGCCGCACAACGTGACCTGGATGAGCTTCTCGCCCAAACTTCGCGCATCATCAGCGACCGGTTCAACTATTATCATGTTGGAATCTTCTTTCTGGACCAACGGGGTGAGTTTGCAATTTTGCGTTCATCAAACAGTAGCGGTGGCGCAAAAATGTTGGAACGCGGGCACAAATTAAGAGTGGGCAGAGAGGGAATTGTCGGAACGGCAGCAGGCACAGGCGAAGCACGCATCGCGCTAGACGTGGGCGAGGATGCTGTCTTCTTCAACAATCCAGACCTTCCCGACACACGTTCCGAGATGGCTCTTCCATTGATCGCCGGCGGCGAAACTCAGGGAGTTCTCGATATCCAAAGTGTTGAAGCCAATGCCTTTTCTGCTGAGGATATTCCCACCCTACAGTTGTTGGCAGATCAATTGGCGATTGCGGTACAAAATGCGCGCCTGCTCCGCGATTCGCAGGAAGCGTTGATGCTGGCCCGCAAAGCAACAGGAGATATCAGCCAGGAAAACTGGAGAGCCCTTCTCCAAGATGTTGAAGGGTTGGGATTTGTCAGTTCGTTAGGTGGCGAGGTAGCTCAGGTCACCAAAGATTTTGACGCGAACACAGATCATGACATCCTAAAGGGTGAAAATATACTAAGCGAGGATCAACAAACGCTTAGTGTGCCAATCCGCGCCCGAGGGCAGACCATTGGGATAATGCGCCTTGCTAAACTATCTGACGTTGAACCCTGGACACCTGACGAAATCGCGGATGTTGAGCAGTTATCTAACCAAATCAGTAACACACTGGAAAGTGCGCGCTTGTATCAGGAAGCACAACGGCGCGCCGCACAAGAACAGGCCATTGGAGAAATTACTTCTGCGATTGGCGCTTCAACACATGTGGATAACATCTTGCGCTCAACTGTACAAGCATTAGGCCACCAACTTGACGACACGGAAATCGTTTTAGAACTGGAAACCGATCATGACTGACCAAGATATGAACGTAAATTCTGAAGACCTCTCTCGGCCAAAATCAGGTACCCCTGAGCTTGGCGGATCCGTCTTTCAACGTTTTTGGGATCGTATAACTTCACCACCTTCTGCACTAGATGATGTTGGTGAGCGGCGTTCTGCTCGGTTAGCCGCATCTTTTCTATTTGCAATCACTGTTCTTGATTTCGTTGGTGGCTTGGCTCGTACACCGCGCATGGGATTCGTGGAAGCCTTTACAGGTCCGATCGGTTACTCACTCTTAGCACTTCTACCGACTTATTTTCTTTCCAGAACCAGGTGGTACCGCGCTGCAATATTCCTTTTCTCTCTCTCCTTTAGCGCCCTGGCTTATGTCAGCATTCTTGATCAAGGCAACCCTGCAGAATACGGTACTTTGATCTTGATTTACGTCCCGTTGAGCTTGATCGTAGCCAGTTCATTTGTTTCCGCGCCTGCAGTTTTCTTGTTGGTAGGGCTTAACATCGGAGCATACTTATCTATCCAGTCTTTTGGTATAGGCTTACCTGAAAATATTGGTGCGCAGGCAGGCATCATCACTGTCATTGGCGTTGTGCTTATGCTGCTAACCAATTTCCGCAACAACACGGAAAAGATCAGGCTTGAAGAGCTGCGCAGGATCAATCGTGAACTCGAGAGCCTGAGTGGCGATCTCGAACAACGTGTCGAAACTCGAACCCGGGAACTCATTTCAGCCAACCAGCAAACATCTCGCCGCTCCGAACAATTAACTGCCATCGCAGAGTTGGCCCGCTCCCTGACTGACATCCAAAACCTTGATAGCCTGCTGCCCGCCATCACAAATTTTGTAAGCCAGAGATTGGACTTTTACCACACAGGCATCTTCCTGAACGATGATAATCAAACCTACGCGGTATTACGTGCCGCGAACAGCGAAGGTGGGCAAAAAATGCTGGCACGTGGACACAAGCTTCGCATCGGAGAAGAAGGAATCGTTGGCTACGCCATCAAGACGGGAAAACCCCGCATCGCGCTGGATGTTGGGACTGATTCCGTTTATTTCGACAATCCAGATCTCCCGGAAACCCACTCGGAAATGGCCCTGCCCCTCCGCCTGGGGTCAGAATATATTGGTGCGCTGGACATTCAATCCACCGAACCAAATGCATTTTCCACTGAAGATATGGCCGTGTTCACAACCCTTGCAGACCAGGTTGCGGTTGCTATTCAAAATGCCCGCCTGCTCTTACAGTCTCAATCTGCATTGCGCGAAGTGGAAGAAGCGTATGCCGAACAAACCGGGAAAGCATGGCGCAATTTCATGAAAACACAATCCATTTCCGGCTATCACTACGATGGTACAGAGCCAAAGCCGTTGACATCCAACGGAAAATCCGAATTCGACGCCGGGCTAACCCTTCCCATTCGCCTGCGCGGACGAGCCATTGGGAAGCTAAAACTAAAAACAACCAAAAAAGGCCGCACCTGGAGCGATGATGAAATAGCTCTGGCAGAAGCTGCCATTGAACGTGCCGCCCTGGCACTCGAAAGCGCGCGCTTACTAGAAGATGCACAAAAGCGAGCTGCCCGAGAACTCACGATTGGCCAAATGACAACCAATATTGGAGCAAGCACTGACATGGATGCTATCTTGCGTGCCACAGTATCTGAGCTGGGTCGGCAGATCAGTGGAGCAAAAATTGCGGTTGAGCTCAACACTGAATTAGAACAGGAAGAGTCTTAGGAGTTATATGATGAGTAATGTTCCCCTGTTCAAATCATCCCGTAAAACAGAAACCCTGTTGACCACCAACCGGATGGTCTATAACATTCTTATACTCACCACCGTCGGGTTGTTCATCATCGCTGGGGCCGTCTCTGTTACAGGCGACAACCCGATCGCGGTATGGAGTTTGGTTGTTTCAGCTCTTGTCACCGCAGGCGCAACTTTTCTTGCCTGGCGTGGGATTGCAGCCCCGGGAAGAATTTTAGTTCCCAGCCTGCTAACATTTGTAGTCGCATTTATCGCCTACACTCGGTACGGGTTGTATCATATTTCAGTTACAGGTTTTCCTGTCATTGTTGTGCTTGCCGGCCTGTTGCTGGGCATTCGAGGCGCATTCGCTTTCGCCCTGCTTGGCTCTATTGCAGCAGCAGGACTTGGATATGCCGATGTTAATGGGCTCAGCCCATTCTCAGCTACCACTCAGACGGGCTATGATGACATCGTGGTTGCTGCTGTGCTTTTGTTTACCACCGCCAGTGTGTTACGCGTGATCATCCAACGTCTCACAGATAGCTTAAACGCGGCAGAAACCAATGCGCAAGCGCAAGAAGAAACCAATCTTGAGCTGCAAGAACTGCAAAAAGGTCTTGAGCAGCGAATTGAACAACGCACGAATGAGCTACAAGGAAAAGTTACACAACTTCAGACGATTTCACAAGTTTCTCAAACCATCTCTGGTATTCAAAACCTGGGCGAATTACTTTCTCGCGTTGCCGAACTGATCAGCCAACGTTTTGAAATTTATCACACTGGCATCTTTCTGGTTGACGACCGAAATGAATTTGCTGTGTTACAGGCCGCCAACAGCGCAGGTGGTAAAAATATGCTGGCGCGTGGACATCGCCTTGCAATCGGTGCTCAGGGCATCGTCGGAAATGTAACCTCCACAGGTGAAGCACGTATCGCCCTGGATGTTGGTGATGACGCGGTTTACTTTGACAACCCCGACCTGCCCGATACGCGTTCTGAAATCGCCTTGCCGCTAAAAGTTGCCGGGCAGACATTCGGTGCATTGGACTTGCAATCTACACAACCAAATGCTTTTGACGAGGAAGACATTCAAACATTATCCATTCTGGCGGACCAGGTTGCCATCGCTATCCAGAATGCGCGTTTGTTCGAACAAAGCCGCCAGGCCGTCGAAGAGGCAGAAATTGCCTATCGCCAGATGACCGACCAGACCTGGCATCAGGTTACAGCACAGAAGAAAGTACTGGGATATGAATACGATGGCATCGCGCCAAAACCGATCACCGAAACATCGAAAGATAATTCATCGCTCAATATCCCCTTGTTGTTACGCGGCCAGGCTATTGGCAAAATCAAACTTAGCGCTCTCGATCCAGACCGCACCTGGACAGATGATGAGCTTGCTATGGCACAGGCTGCTGCAGAACGAACCGCACTGACCCTTGAATCTGCCAGATTGCTGGAAGACGCCCAACAACGCGCCACCAGGGAGCGTGTAATCGGTGATATATCAGCCAGCATCAGCACCTTCAGTGACATGGAAGGCATCCTGCGCACAGCTGTGCAGCAGTTGGGGCGCAGAATGGGCGGCGCAGACGTCGTTCTGGAACTTGGCGCTGACCTAGAATCAGAGGAAACAGCATATGAGTAGGAAGATCATAAATTACCAGTGCACTTTGCCCGAGGAGATTCTCGCATGAGTGAATTACGAGAACAGCCTTCACCACAGAATGAAACTGTTAGAGAATGAGGGACAAATTCAAGTTATGCAACCAACAGTTCCTTTTTGGCAGAAGACAGCACGATTCTTGTTCGAGCCAAACCCATCGATCACTGAAGCGGGCGCACGCCGCCAGGCAGAGTTGCTAGCTGCACTCACACTCGTTCTTTTCCTAGGAACAGGAATCGGTGTATTCTTTGCTGGAAATCCTTTTGCGCTTGGTCTTTTAGCATCGGTTTCTTTCATTGTTTATCTAATTAGTCGTACAAAGTGGTTTTTAGTTGGCGCCTTTTTTCTTACCACTGTGTTTACACTGAGCCCAGCGCAATCGATCATGAGCGGTACCTCTCCAGATATTGGAATCAGTTTTTACACCACCCTTCCTATCACAATGATCCTTGCCTTTGCTCTGTTGCCCAGTTGGGGTCTCTCAATAATCGCCGCGCTCAACCTCCTTGCAATGATAGGGGCACCAATATACGCTCCAAATGCTGATCTAGAAGGCCTTACTCGTACCGCCGGCACACTTGGTGCGTTCATTTTTTTAGTTGTGATTGCAAACCGGACGCGAAGCGTGACCGAGCGCGACAGACTTTCGGAAGTGAACGAAATCAACCGCGAACTGGAAGCCCTAAGTGGCAATCTCGAACAGCGCGTGAACGAGCGAACAACTGAGCTTGAAATCTGCAAATAAGCAGGTCGAGCATCGCGCTGAACAATTCGAGGCCATCGCGCAGGTTTCGCGCATCATCAGTTCTATTCAGGATCAGGAAGAATTGCTGCCGCGCATCACGCGCATGATCAGCCAGTATTTTGGCTTTTACCACGTGGGCATCTTCCTGTTAGACGATGATAACCAATATGCGAGTCCTGCGCGCCGCAAACAGCGAAGGCGGAAAGCGTATGTTGAAGCGCAAGCATCGCCTGGAAGTCGGCCAGACCGGTATCGTGGGTTATGTCACATCGACAGGCAACCCGCGCGTCGCACTGGACACCGGAGCTGATGCCGTTTATTTTGATAATCCCGATCTGCCCGAAACTCATTCCGAGATGGCCCTGCCGCTCAAAGCCGGTGGTCAAGTGATCGGCGCGCTGGATGTGCAAAGCACCGAACCGAACGCATTTACACAGGAAGATGTCAACATCCTCTCCACGCTGGCAGACCAGGTCAGTGCTGCTATCCAGAACGCCCGCCTATACGAGGAATCGCGCGAGGCGCTGGCACAGGCCGAGGCTGTATCCCGACAATTGACCAGCCAGGCCTGGACGAATATTCAGCGCTTCACACCGTTGGTCGGCTATCACTTTGACGGGACCAAGCCTGAGCCTCTGACCCAGCCGACAAATGGTAAACAGACTAAAAGCCAGAAAGATGCGTTTTCCGTCCCTGTGCAGTTACGCGGCAAATCAATTGGCAGGCTACGCATCAATCCAGCAGTCGATGGACACGAGTGGACGGAAGACGAGATGGCCATCATCCGCGCCACCGCAGAACGCGTAGCATTGGCTGCCGAGAACGCGCGCCTGATCTTGGAAAGCCAGAAAAATGCTGCTAAAGAGCAGGTCATCGGTGAAATTTCATCCAAGATCGGCGCATGCCATTAACCTGGACAATATCATGCAAACAACCCTGCGCGAAATGGGTCGCATCCTGCCCGGCGCAGAGATCAGCATTCAAGTTGAGAACGAATAGGCAAGAAGGATTGTTATGTTCACTGCCATAAGTAATTTCTTTACTGCCCCCCGCTACGAGGGCGACCCGGAAAGAACGCAAGATGCGCGGACAACACACCGTGTGGCAATTGCGTTGCTTGGTCTCGCGCTATTTTCGGTGCCATTCATTTTACGACTTGCATCGCCAATTCGAGAATTTGCATTATACGGCACGACTGGTGGGTTGTTCATGTGGTTCTTCACAATCGGCCTTATCAAGCGCGGTCGTACAAACGGCGCCAAACTCATCATCCTGACAATCAATACCTTTAACCTGTTTGCCGTAACCTTCGCCACCGGCGGCTACTCGCGCCCAACAATTACAACCACTCTTTTCCTGCTAGCCCTGGCAACCTTGCTGTTCCCCAGGAGAGGCGCGATCAATTATGGTGCTGCTATGTTCGTTTTGAGCATTGCGCTATTCTTGATGGGTCGTGCAGGGTTGGTGCCTGCACCAACCATCTCGAACGATGATCTCAGTACATTTTTCATCTTCACTTTTACGCTGGTATCCGTAGCATCTCTTCTAGCCATCGCGGCAGCCAACGCGCGACGCAATATGGAACGCGTTCGCGAAGGCCAAATTGAGTTGCGCAATAGAAATATAGAACTCAATGAGCTTACAGAACAATTGGAAATGCGCGTGAATGCGCGCACCGCAGAGCTTGAACAAAGCGCCAAGCAACTCCAAAAACGCGCAGCCCAGTTCGAGACGATCGCACAACTGGCGCGTACGATCAACTCCATTCAGGACCCTGAAACGCTGCTACACAAGATCACCCAGTTGGTAAGTGTGAGCTTTGGTTTTTATCACACTGGTTTGTTCCTGCTGGACGAAAGCCGCCAATACGCCGTGCTTAGCGCGGCCAATAGCGAAGGCGGACAAAAAATGCTGGAACGCAGGCACCGCCTGGGAGTCGGACAAACCGGCATCGTAGGTTACGTTACTGCCACAGGAAATCCCCGAATCGCACTGGACACCGGAGCTGATGCCGTTTACTTCGACAATCCCGATCTCCCGGATACTCACTCCGAAATGGCGCTGCCGCTTCGAGTTGGCACAACCATCGTCGGCGCACTGGATGTGCAAAGCACGGAACCAAATGCATTTTCCGAAGACGATGTAGAAGTGCTCTCCATCCTGGCAGATGTTGTCAGTGTAGCCATCGAAAACGCCCGCCTGTTCGAAGAGTTGCAACGTGTGTTGACAGAGGCGCAATCCGCCTTCTCAGAATTGACAATGATGGCCTGGCAACAGCTTACTAAAAAACGTGAAACGGTTGGCTACACTTTATCAGGCGCATCTATTCGTCCGCTTGAAAAACCTCTGAAAAGTGCAGGAATTCAAAAAGCTATGCACACCGGGGAATTATCGATCAACTCTAAAGGCAAGAAAAAGAAAGCGACAGCGCTGTCTGTTCCCATAAAATTGCGCGAACAAGTTGTCGGCACTATGAACATAAGTCTACCCGAAGACCGAGAATGGGATCCTGATGAAGTTGACATTACACAAGCCCTGGCCGAACGCGTTGGCATCGCAATTGAAAGCGCCACCCTTCTCGAAGAATCCAGACGAAGGGCAATCAAAGAGCAGGCAATTGGTGAGATCAGCGCAAGATTGGTTCGTCAGTAAATTTGCGAAATGTATTGCAAACTGCGGTGGAAGAACTCGGGCAAAATATCCCAGGCTCTGAAATTGTTCTTGAACTTCATCCAGACCAAGGAAAAGTTCAAGAACCGGCTACAGGAGAATAAAATGAACAACTGGCTAAAAGATATTTTGTTCTCGGAACACGATCAAGATCCTCGTTTTATTGTTTTAGTTCGAATTATTCTAGGCATCAGCGCAATTGCAGCAATCGGTATTGTTATCAGCCTCCTCATAGAGCGCGCTTTTGCCGAAAATGCGGTTACCATCACAATTGTTGCTGTAGTTGCAATAGCTTCGCTTATTTTCTTAGGACTGACTTTCCGCTCTGCGCTTTGGCCTGGCAAGCTATTTCTGCCCTTGGCAATGGTGATTGCTGTTCCATTTATTGCGACACAGGCTCATGGCCTACATGATTCGGCCATGCCGATGTTTCCGGTCATAATCGTTATCACCACTTTGCTTATCGGCCAAAGAATTATCCCTTGGATTACTGGCATGACTCTAATTGGAACCTGGGCTGTTGCATATAGTGACATGGCCGGGTTGACCGATTCTATTATTGCCCCGAGGACTGGATTTGACGATATTGTTGTAATTTCGTTTGCCCAGATCATCGCTGCCGCTGCTTTGAACGGCCTGATGACCAGACTAAATCGCACGCTCGCACAATCACGCCAAAACGAACAGGCACAAATCGAAGCAAATCAAGAGTTACGTGCTCTTCAAGCAACTCTTGAAGAACGAATTACCGAACGAACCACCGAGCTTGAAGAAGCTAACCAACGAAACGAGCAACGCGTCCAGCAACTTGAGGCTATTACCCTGGTTGGAAATGCTATTTCATCCATCCGCTCGTTAGATCAATTACTCCCCAGAATTACAGAGCTCATCAGTCAACAGTTTGGCTATTATCATGCTGGCATTTTCATTAACGATGCAAACAACGAATATGCCATACTTAGCGCAGCTAACAGTGAGGGCGGGCAGCGCATGCTAAAGCGCGGGCATCAACTCAAGGTTGGCGAACAAGGCATTGTGGGGTATGCAACCAGCACTGGAAAACCACGCATCGCTTTGGATGTAGGTGAAGATGCTGTCTATTTTGACAATCCTGATATGCCCAATACCCGCTCAGAAATAGCGCTTCCACTCAAAATTGACGAAAACATTGTTGGCGCTCTAGATGTGCAAAGTACCGAAGCATCGGCTTTTAGTGAAGAAGATATCAGTGTGCTTTCATTGCTGGCAGATCAGGTCAGCCTGGCAATTGAAAACGCACGTCTATTCGACCAGGCTCGCAAGTCACTTGCTGAATCAGAAGCGTTGTATCGCCAATATCTGCGCCAAGCCTGGACCAGGCTCCCAAAAGAGCAAAACCTGACAGGTTTCCGATACAACGTTCGCGGTTCATCGCCAATTGAGGCCAAGCCAGAAGCTGGTTCTATTATTACTAGCACACAAGAAGAAGAAAGCGAAACTCACAGCCCAAGCTTATCTGTTCCCATTGCGATACGTGGTGAGACAATTGGCACACTTTCAGTGCAGGTGCCAGATATAAAAAGCATTAACGACGACCAGAAGGACCTGGTCAATGCAGTAGCCGAACGTGTTGCTCTTTCAGCTGAGAACGCACGCTTGTTTGAAGAAACAACGCGCCGTGCAGAACGAGAAAGACTGGTGTCTGATATCACTGTAAAAATTCGAAGCACAAACGATCCAGATGCGATGGTTAAAACTGCTCTGGACGAGTTGAAAAATGCTCTGGGCGCCACAAAGGTTCAACTGGTCCCCCACACGCTAGAAAAAGAAGAAACCATTCAAGAATTAGAAAAACCTACACCCTCAAACACTGCAAAACCAAAACGTAAGCAAAATGAGAAATAGGAAGAGGAAACGATGACTTATACAATTGCTGTCTCCAATGAAAAAGGTGGTGTTGCAAAAACAACCACAACGATGTCCCTGGGTGCTGCGCTGGCCGAGATCGGACACAAAATTCTCTTGATTGATCTTGACCCTCAAGCAAATTTGACACTGGCTTCTGGCCTGGAGACTGGGAGCATTACTACATCTGCCAGCAACATCCTGATCGAAGCTGCCCCCTTACTGGATGCAAAACTTGAAACCGAGATCGAAAACGTTGATATCATCCCCTCGCATCCGAACATTGAAAGTGCAGAACAATATCTCCCTATGCGCACGAACTATACTTCTACTATGCGCCGGGCCATCGCACAAGCAATTCCACTTCCTTATGACTATATCTTGTTTGACTGCCCCCCATTTTTAGGGGCCATCACACAAAACGCGCTTAGCGCGGCAAATTTATTGGTTATCCCCACGCAGGCGGAATTCTTCTCAGCATATGCACTTCGTAATATGATGGGAATGATCAGACGTGTAAGGCAGGAGAGTAACCCAGATCTTGCTTACCGAATCCTAATCACAATGCTCGATCGCCGAAACCGCACACACCGTAACATTGAAGAGCAATTGCAAACCACATTTGGTAAGGGTCTCTTCGATACTGTTATTGAGGTTGACACAAAGTTGCGAGAAAGCCCCATTGCAGGCCTGCCAATTACCCAGTACAAATCAAATACCCGTGGATCCCAACAATACCGTGTCCTGGCCCAGGAGCTAATGGAATATGCCAAAGAAAAAGCTAAACAACAGGCTTGAGAAACTGTTCGAAGATATTGAGCAAGAGCCGGAGGTGAAGCAGGCTAAATCTTCGCAGGGAAGCGGCAGGAATTCATCCAAAAAAGCTTCTCCCGACATATCGATTCCGCCTGCAGTCGAAGCTCCGGAACCTTTCTCAGACCTTGGACTTTCCTCATTGGCTGATAACGCGCCCGCGCGCGATGGCCTGCGCTTAACGCCGTCAACAATGCTGTCAACAGCTTTTCGCACAGATGAAAATAACTGGGCAACTTTAAAAGTAGTTGACGAATCAGAGCAACGCACATGGGGTACAGAAGAGCAAATGCTGGTTAAGCAAGTTGCAGACCAACTATCTCTGGCTCTGGAAAATGCCCGCTTGTTCCAGGAAACAAAAAGTCGTAGCGAAGAACTTGCTTCGATCAACGAAATCATTTCAGCTGCCAGTCAAACGCTTGAAACTGGAGCAATTCTTGAAACCGTCATGAACAAGGTTCTTGAAATTACCAGGTTTGATGGCGGCCTGATCACAATGTTCAATGAAACACGTGGAAAGTTAGAGCGTGCAATTCGTATTGGGATGCCAGGCAAATCGCCAGACGACCCCGCACAAGGACTTGACGGATCACTTTGTGATCATGTATATCGAACTGGGGAAGCAATGGTTATACAGGATATTGCCACAGACACACCAAAAGGCATCAATGTGCAAAGCGATGTTGAGGCTGGCCTACATGGTTATATCGGCATTCCTATTAAATCAAAAGGTCGCACTCTGGGAACTTTATGCATTTTCCGATATAAAAACGATCTCATTCCAAAAAACATAATTGAACTCAGCCGCACCATAGGCGGACAGCTTGGTTTCACACTTGAAAACGCACGTCTCTTCGATGAAAGTCGTAAATTCCGCCTGGGTCTTGAACGCTCTGCAGACGCAGTCTTTATGACAGATATTGAAGGGACGATCGTATATGCAAACCCCAGTTTCGAAACGGTCTATGGCTTCTCCCCAGACGAAGTGATTGGCAAAAATCCAAGGATTATTAAATCTGGCGTAATTCCTCAGGAACAATATAAGTATTTTTGGGACACATTGCTAAACAAAGAAACAGTGGCCGGAGAGCTTGTAAATAAAACAAAAGAGGGGCGGCTAATTCCAATAGAGGGAACAAACAGCCCCATTTTAGATGAAGATGGAAATATTCTCGGATTCCTGGCCATCCACAGCGACATCAGCCAGCGAAAAGAAAACGAAGAAGCACTCCAACGTCGAAACGAATACCTGGCTGCATCATCAGAAATTGGCCGATTGGTCACATCCACATTGGATCTCGAAACCATTTTCGATCGTTCGGTCAACTTGATCTTAGAGCGTTTTGGTTACTACTATGCCAGTATTTTCACTTTAGACGAGGGTAATCTCAACGCGGTTCTTCAGGAAGCAACTGGCAAGGCAGGACAAACACTGAAAGAACGCAAACACACGTTGGCCGTTGGTTCAAACTCTACTGTCGGGAAAGCATCAGCAAGCGGCGAGACGGTTGTTATCAATGACACCACCCTAGATACTCTTCACAAGCACAACCCACTCCTGCCTGAAACAAAAGCAGAAACAGCTATTCCCTTAAAGACCGGGGACCGCGTCATTGGTATTCTAGATATCCAATCCACCGAAGTAAATGCTTTCTCGGAAGATGATCTCGCTATTCTGCAACTCCTGGCTGATCAGATCTCTGTTGGGATAGATAATGCGCGCTCATACAACATTGCCCAACAAGCGGTCGAAGAAATGCGAGAAGTGGACCGTCTCAAAAGCCAGTTCCTGGCCAATATAAGTCATGAGCTGCGCACACCACTCAATTCGATCATTGGTTTTGCCCGTGTGATCCTGAAAGGTATCGACGGACCGATCACCGACCTGCAACAACAAGACCTGACCGCGATTTTCACATCAGGGCAACACCTGCTAGGACTGATCAACGACATCCTCGACTTATCCCGTATTGAAGCGGGAAAGATGGATTTATCATTCGATGAAGTCAACATAAACGATCTGATCTCAAGTGTTATGTCTACGGCAGTCGGGTTGGTTAAGGATAAACCTGTCGAGTTGAAATCTGATGTCGCCGCAGACCTGCCATTAGTCCGGGCAGATGCGATGCGTATCCGTCAGGTGCTGATTAACTTCTTGTCAAATGCAGCCAAGTTTACCGACGAAGGTGAAGTTGTCGTCAAAGCATCTCTGGAAGAGTCAAGCAAAGGGCAACCATCTGTCAAGGTCAGCGTGATCGATACGGGCCCTGGTATTTCAAAAGAAGACCAGAAAAAACTCTTCCAGGCATTCTCACAAGTGGACGCATCCCTCACGCGAAAAGTCGGCGGTTCAGGCCTCGGACTTTCAATCTGCCACCACTTCATTCAAATGCACAACGGCCAGATCGGAGTCAACAGCGCTGCCGGCAAAGGCAGCACCTTCTACTTCACCATCCCGGTTGTACAGAGTGACCCACAAGAGGAAGAATCTGAAAGCGAGCGGGTCATCCTCGCTATCGACGATGACCCACAGATTATCAGCCTGTATGAGCGTTACTTGCAACCAAAAGGCTTCCAGGTAGTCGGGTTGAGCAATCCGGCGAAGGCGAAAGAACGCGCGGAAGAATTAAAGCCCTTTGCTATCACGCTCGATATTATGATGCCCAACTATGATGGATGGCAAGTGCTTACCGACTTGAAATCCTCATCAGAAACAAGAGCTATCCCCGTCGTCGTTTGCAGTATCGTTGATGATGAAGAAAAAGGGTTCAGTCTGGGTGCAGCAGATTACCTGATCAAGCCGGTACTTGAAGATGATTTACTCGCTTCACTGGATCGCTTGAATGGCGACGGCAGCATTCGAGAAGTGCTGGTCATTGATGATGATCCAAACGACTTGCGTTTGTTAGGCAAGATGATTTCTGAACAGGGTCGCTACAAAGCAACATTAGCGGAAGGCGGTCAGGCCGGTTGGAATGCGATCACATCCAAAGCACCTCATGCAATTGTTCTGGACCTTTTTATGCCAGAAATGGATGGATTCACCATTCTTGAATACCTGCGCAAAGACAAAGGCCTAAGGGAACTTCCGGTAATTGTCATCACAGGTGCAGACCTCACAGCGGAGCAACGCAAACAACTTGACGATATGGGTCAGCGCCTGCTACAAAAAAGTTCGCTCAAAGAAAAAGATTTAATTGCAACAATAGAAAATGTCTTACAACGAGTGAAGACAAACTAATACTATTTCAATAAAGACAAGAGATTACTTTATATGTCATTTCAAATAAAATGCCTGGACTGTAATCATGCAGCCCCATTCCACCCAACTTCTGCAAATTGCCCAAAGTGCAATGGTCAATGGAGAGTTGCTGAATACGATCTTGATGCCGTCGCAAAAGTCTGGAAATCGCATTTACAAAACCGCCCATTTGATCTCTGGCGGTATCATGAACTGCTACCTATTCGTAACCCCAACCCAACGATCAGTTTAGGTGAAGGTGGCACCCCTCTGACCCAGGCCGTCAATCTCGGAATGATGCTGGGTTGTCCTAACCTTTTTATCAAGGACGAACGCCAGGGCCCAACACAATCTTTCAAAGATCGCCAGGCAGCCGTCACCATTTCGGCCCTGAAAGAAGCAGACATCACAGAACTTGTAGCAGCTTCAACCGGGAATGTGGCAATTGCCTATTCCGCCTACGCAGCACGGGCGGGAATAAAACTATGGGCTTTTGTAACCAGCCTCGTGCCTGCCGTTAAGATGCGTGAAATCGCTCTATATGGCAGTCAAGTAGTCAAAGTAACAGGCTCGTACGATCAAACCAAGCAAATGGCTTCAGAATTTGCACGCCAACGCAACCTTTGTCATGATATGGGTGCTAGAACCATCACATCCGTTGAGGCGATGAAGACCATCGCCTTTGAAGTTTCAGAGCAGCTCACAATAAAACAGGGGGCGCCGGCAAACAATGGAGGTCAGCCCATAAAGTGGCGTACACCTGATTGGTACATCCAGGCTGTAAGTGGTGGCATGGGGCCGCTTGGTGTTGCAAAAGGGTACAGAGAATTAAAACAAATGGGGTTCGTTGACAAGCTTCCCGCAATAGCAGCTATTCAGGTAGAAGGCTGTGCCCCCATGGTCACAAGCTGGCAACAGGGGCTGGACATTCCTATTACTATTACCTCTCCCCAGACCCACATTGAAACGCTAGCCACCGGCGATCCGGGTCGGACCTACAAGTTGCTCAAAAAAGAAATTGATGATACCAACGGACACTTTGATAGCGTGAGTGATGAAGAAGCCTTCCGCGCCATGCATGTTGTCGCCAAGATGGAAGGAATTTCAGTTGAACCCGCAGCCGGAGTAGCATTCGCTGGTTTGTTCAAATTGGTCCGAAACGGCGTGATAAAACCCACAGATACTGTAGTGATCAACTGCACAGGGCATACCATGCCTGCCGAACAGTGGCTCCTTGGAGAAAATTGGACACGCGATATTGAATTGCCAACCCACGAGGAGGCCCCCCAACAAGACGGTCTGCTGGCCGCCTTAAATCGTGTTGCACCAGATCGTTTTCCACGCATCGCTATTGCGGATGACAGCATCGACGCACGCCGTTTGATTCGAAGGATCCTTCAATCGCAAGGAGATTTCACCATCTTTGAAGCAGAGGATGGAAAAGCTGCACTGGCTCTAATAGAAAAAGAAAAGCCCGACCTAATTATTCTTGACCTCATGATGCCTGAAATGGACGGGTTCGCTGTCATCGATGTGCTCAAACGCAACCCTGAAACAGCCAATATTCCTGTTATCGTTGCATCAGCAAAGGAACTGACCGATAATGAGAAAAGCCGGCTTGAAGGGCAAATTAAATCATTGATGCAAAAAGGCGATTTCTTAAACGATGAATTTCTCGGCGAAGTTCGCTCGCTCCTAAACTAGCCTATGATGCAAAAACGAAATACGGGAGTGCGGGCTGCAGTCTTGGCCGCGGCCTTTCTTGGGTTCACTCCAGTGTTCGGCAAACAGGCGATACTATTCAATTTTTCGCCATTAGCCGTTGTAGGCATTCGAACTTTGATGGCAGCTTTATTGTTGCTGCTCATCATGGTACTCTTCCGCCGTCAATATCTCTACATCTATCCTGCCGGACTGATTGGATGCGGATTAGCAGGGTTACTTAATGGGTTAGGGTCAATTCTCTACTATGCTGCACTTGGGCGGATAAATGCCAGTCTTGGCCAACTTCTTTACTCCCTATATCCCCTCTTTGTAGCTATTGTTCTATTTTTGGATTCTCAACCTCCCAGCCGTTTAACTATCTTTCGCATTTTTCTAGCAACCATCGCTGTCATTTTCATGACCTTCACATCGACTGGTACAGTTGATGTGGTTGGCGTAATTCAAATGCTGCTCGCTTCTATACTATATGCCGTCCACCTCCCAATCAACCAGCGAGTTCTATACGATATCCCGGCCCCTACAGTCACGCTCTATACACTCATAGCTATGAGCATAGTTGTATTTCCAGCCTTTCTGCTATTTGACCGAACCCTACCCGCAGCAAATGCTATTTGGTGGCCGATAATAGGCCTTACACTTGTTACATTCCTATCGCGTTTACTACTATTTTTGGGTGTAAAGCACTTGGGTGGATTACAAACTGCCTTGCTGGGGCTGTTGGAATTACTGGTAGCCGTTGGATTGAGTATCTTTTGGCTTCAAGAGACCCTTTCCCCCAAGCAATGGATTGGCGCAAGCATGCTCATTGTAAGCATGATGCTGGTTTATTTTGAAAAACACCCCGGGGACAGAAAACCGCATCGAGGCGGCTGGCTCAGTTGGCTCACGCCGCCAGGGCTTCCACCCGACCTGCACGAATCTAAGCAATAAATCCAATATATCACTAAGGTTTATTTTCTTCTTTTCCTTTCCCCTCGTAAACATAGCCCGTACCGCGAATGCTGATAATATGGTCAGCCAGTGCGGGAAATGTCTCCAGTTTGTGGCGCAGACGACTGACCAATGGCCGTAAAATCTCTGGAGCTTCACGCTGCGAAGTATCATAACCCTGCACCAGCAAGACCAGCTCACGATGGGCAAAAACCTTCCCTTCGTTCGCGAGTAAAACACGCAACAAGCGGCCTTCCGCCGGGGTCAAATTAACCAGTGTATTCTCAAGCTTGATCTGTCGCCGCGACAGGTCGATCTCTGTGCCATCGTGCAGCGTGACTGTATCCAACGTTTCCCCGGCATCTGGCGAATCTACCCCATTACTTTTTGCCTGCATTCTAGCCGTGCGCCGCTCCAAACCTTTCTTAACGCTAGTAACGATTTGTGCAGGAGGAGCAGGCTTCTGTAAATAATCATGGATGCGCAAACGCAAGGCCTGGATAGCCGTTTCGGTAGATGCATGAGCGGTCAGCAATACAATTTCCGTGTCAGGTGCAAGCTGGTTCACAACTTGCACAACTTCCAAACCATCCATACCCGGCATACGCAAGTCGACAACCATCAAATCAACATGATGCGTGCGAACATGTTCGACAGCGGCCTGCCCGTTCGGAGCAGAAGTAACTGAATAGCCCTCAAGACGCAAGATATCGGTCAGGGATTTGCGGGCAATTGGCTCATCATCTACGATAAGGATGCTGGATTTCATCATTTTCCTCCGATCGGCAAATAAATACGGAAGCAGGCCCCGGGGTTAGTATTTGAAGCGAGTTCCAATGTTCCGCCATGCGCAGTAATAATATTGTAACTGACTGTTAAACCCAATCCCGTCCCGCCATCCTTTGTACTATAAAAAGGTTCAAAGATATGGGGCAGGCTGTCATCCGCAATTCCAGGGCCATTATCCTGGAGTAGAAGCTCAACGCCTCCTTTTGCTACACGGGCGCTGATCTGTATTTTTCCACCATCGGGCATTGCATCAGACGCATTTAAAATCAAGTTAATCAGCACTTGTTGAATTTGGTTTCCAACAGCAATGATTTTCGGCAAATTGTCAGGCGTATCCAGGCTCACCTGAACATTTTGTTTTTCCAGTTGTTTTGACATTAAATTCAACACATACTGAAGTATACCTTGCAGGTCAACTTCAGTAGGTGAAACAGCACCAGGGCGATAAAAATCCAACATCCTTTGAACTGTAGACATCAAGCGATTTAGCTCTGTTTTGGCAAGTTCAAAATATTCTGTGCGCTGTTCTTCCGGCAAATCCTTGCGACCGGCCAGGTGCAAACAGTTTTGAACAGATTGCAACGGGTTGTTTACCTCGTGCGCAATGGATACTGAAAGGCGTCCGGCAGTTGCCATTTTTTCTGCCCGGAGCAAAGCTTGTTGTGATTCTTCCACCTGTTTTACATATTCTCGCAACTCAGTATACAGATGGGCGTTCTCAAGCGCAACAGCAGCCTGGTTCGAAAGAATTAGAAACATTTCCATATCTGCTTCACGAAACGGTGGGTCGTCCGGATTGCGCGCTGCGAACAGGACGCTATTTATATTAAGCCTCTTCACTGGAACAGCCATGGCCGCTCCCAACCCCAATTCTTGTAACTGCGATGTAAAATCTTTTGAATCCGGACCGGTCGTATTCATCATCAACGGGCCATTTTGTTTCTTGATTTTCCTTAGAAGTGCCGCATCTGCCTTGCTGCGTGAAACATCGGGGGTTTTTCCCATACCAGCTAACAAACTCAGTGTCTGATCATCTTCCACTTGATAATACCCGACATGCGCGCAACGCAAATGACCCTGAATGGCTTTGGTGATTAATTCCAACAGTTGATCTGGACGCGTTTCGGACAGCAAAGACTCGGTCACGCTGAAAAGCGGTCGCAAAGCCATTATCCGCGCAGCATCACGCTTTCTTTCACTGTCAGTTAGAGCCTGCCCGACTGTATCAACCAACTCAGAACCCTGCTCAAACGGTTTCAATATCAAACCATCGACACCCTGCCGTAAAGCCTGAATGGCGGTTTCTACTGTCCCAAAGCCTGTCATGATCAACACCGCAATATCCGGTTGTAATTGTTTTGCTCGATCGATCACTTCAAAGCCATCTGCATCTGGCATACGGATATCAACCAGAAGTAAGTCCACATGCTGAGTGCGCAAATGGTCATATGCCGGGGAAGCCTCAGTAAAAACATCTACCTCATACCCGGCACGCTTGAGCAAGCGTGAACATAACAACGTAATACCAGGCTCGTCATCAAGAACTAAAATCTTCTCATCCATAAGCACATCAGTACGGCAACCGGACAGTGAATTTCGTCCCTTTGCCTAGTTCACTTTCCACATCAATTTCGCCACCATGATCAGATACGATCCCATACGTGACAGACAAACCCAGCCCGGTGCCACCTTCATCAGACCGAGTGGTAAAGAACGGCTCGAAAATCCGTTCACGATCGTCTTCAGATATACCATCGCCAGTATCAGCGATGGTGGTGGTCACCCATTTTTTTCCATCCCTTTGACGTTTGCCAGTTTCAATAACCAACCGGCCTCCATTTGGCATAGCCTGCAATGCATTATGAAATAAATTCAAGAACACCTGCTTCATCTGGTTGCGATCTACAATCACCCAGGGCAGTCTATTTCCCAGGGAAACATCCAATTGCACACCACTTATACGCATCAAATGATTGGTAAGCGACAAAACATCATCCAGCAATTCGTTCAGATCTGCGCGCGTGCGTTCACTTTCACTGCTGCGTGAAAAATCCAATAAGCGCCGAACAACATCACGAGCACGGCGAGCTTCTTTCAATACCAGACCAAGATCGACGCGGAACACGCTATCATCGGGTATTTCATCCAATACCAATTCCGTAAATCCTGTTACAGTGGTGAGGGGATTGTTCAACTCATGCGCAATACCCGCTGCCATCTCCCCGACCGCTGCCAATTTCTCAGCCTGGATCAGCTTCCGCTCCGCCTCCATCTGCGCCTCAATCCTGGTTTGCAGCTCCTGCTGTGTTTGCTGCAACTGACGGACGGTTTCCTGTGAGCGTTGATATTGATCCGCATTGGAAATAACACTGGACAAAATCCCAGCCAGTGATTCGAGAGCCATAAAATCGTTCTGCCCAAATGCATTCTTAGTGCTGCTCTCAATATCCATAATACCTATGATCCGCTCACCGTCATTTAGCGCGACACACAGCTCCGATTTAGCATCCCAACCCTTCAATGGGCGATATATCGGTGACAGGCTCACATCATTAATTAATGTACTCTCGCCGGTCAACAGAACGTGTTTTGTTATCCCACCTGTGCCATCAGAAACCGGATAAGAAAGTTCAGAAAGAAGTTGGTCAACTGACGGCGCGCGCGACCCACCAGCACCGCAAACAGTAGCCTTCATATCTTCATCGACCAAAAGGATAATCGCAAATTCATAACCAAAGTACTGAACCAGCAGCTCTGCAGTAATTTGCACCACTTCTTGCTTGTCCAACAGGCCAATTACTTCCTGCACAACCTCATGGATCAAACCCAGATTCCTGGCGCGCGCTTCAGCCTCCTCACGCAAGCGGCTGTATTCCAACAACCCGGCCAGATGCCCTGCAATGACCGTTATTAAATGGGTATCGTAAACTGAAAACTCGTCAGCACGAGCCTTCTCCAAAGTCAGCAAACCATTTGTCCGCCCACGGTAACGCAAAGGGACCAACATCATCTCTTGCGCATTTTCCGAACCAAAAAGTGAATCCACATCCACATCTCTACTCAGCCGTGTAATCTGTCCGTCTTTGAACAAATCAGCCATAGGATGTCCGGCCAATCCGGCGTGATCTACCACCACTTTGCCGTCATCATTGTGATACTCCCGCACCATGCGCTCATCCGTAGACATAAGATAGAGACTGCTGATCTCTGCCTGAAAAGCGCGCGCCAGCAGAGCAAATACGCGCCGGGCGATTTGCTCTATATTCTGGCCTGATGACACCGTCAACACAAAATCATTGAGCATAGCCAGACGGCGCAGGTGTCCTCCCAATTCAGTAAAAGTAATAATCACTTCAACAGATGGGGCAGACCGGGCAACCGCCTCCACGAACTGCCGCCATTCCTGGTCAGTGAACGCGCGCAACCGCCACAAGGCAATCATCCCGATTAAACGTTGACCTACAACCAAAGGCACACAGCCCCAGGAACCTGTTGTTGATTTCAATCCAACTTGCGGAATATCATCCCAGCTGCTATCCCCTCGTTCAAATCGCAACCCGGCTGTCGTTTTGCTGATTTCCTGCAAAACCACATTTGTATCCATCCCCATGGAACCCCCTTTGCATTGCGGAGTTCGCCAATGGGATTGAATTTCAAGCGTGTCACCGCTTCGAACCGCCAACCAGGCCCCCTGACAGGGCACTTGCTGGGCAATCGAGGAGAGTATCCTGTCCAGCGCAACTGGAAGATCAAATGGAACTCCCTCCTGGATAGCTGGGACCAGGGTATCAGTCACAACCGGAGAAACTTCCAGGCCTTCCGCTTCATCCATGGACAATGTGCTTGCCACCAATTTCCAAACACGCTGCGCCACCTTGTCCGGTTCCGTCGCGCCGACAAGGAGTACACCTGTGCTTCCCGCAATTGGGAAAGCGAACAAGCGCTTGCAGCCCAGATCAAGCTCATCTGGCACCGCACGAGACCGACTGGAACGACTCCCCAAAGCACCACACAGCCAGGAATCAACAGATGGGCGACTGAGATATTCCTCCAACCAGGATGCTCGCGCTTTCGTTAACTTATATGAATTTTGAAAATTCCACTGCCCTACATGCCGTTCCAAATGCACAACCCAAGACGCCCCTGTGATCAAGGTTGCTTCTTTCAAACGATAACTAACACCATTTTTGCTATCGGCCATGAAATTCTCTCAATATTATACAGCACCTGGTAGGACAACGAGAATGGTACAATTGCCCCGTTTTATGGATAATACTCTAACCACCATTGGCGGCGGGCTGGCCGGAAGCGAGGCAGCCTGGCAGGCTGCGCAAAAAGGCATCCCTGTTAAGCTATACGAAATGCGCCCGGAAATGTCTACTGGCGCGCATCAGGGAACTGATTTAGCTGAATTGATCTGCTCAAACTCGCTTGGCTCCAACTTACCCGACCGCGCCGCTGGCGTACTCAAAAACGAACTCCGCAGACTTGGCTCCATGCTGCTCGAATGCGCGGAAGAAACTGCCCTACCTGCCGGGGCCGCCCTTGCAGTAGACCGGGAGCTATTTGCCCGCAGCGTCACCGAGCGAATTCAAAACCACCCATTGATTGAAGTGAACCGAGAGGAAGCCACCAGCATTCCAGACGGGCCAACCATCATCGCTTCTGGCCCGTTGACATCCCCAGCGCTCTCGCAGGCACTGGCAAATCTCAGCGGCGAAGAGCATCTATATTTCTTCGATGCGATCGCCCCCATCGTCAGCTACGACTCTATAAACATGGAGATTGCTTTCCGCGCTTCGCGCTATGGTAAAGGCGAACAAGATGAAGGCGATTACATTAACTGCCCGTTCACAAAAGAAGAATATGAAGCCTTTGTCAATGCCCTGCTGGAGGCTGAGCGGATCGAACTGCGCTCTTTTGAGGATGCCATCCGCGAGGGCGTAAAAGCCGGAGCGCACACATTCTTCGAAGGCTGCCTGCCCGTTGAGATCATCGCCGAACGCGGGCGGGATTCATTGGCTTTCGGTCCCATGCGCCCGGTTGGCCTGACCGACCCGCGCACCGGACGGCGTCCGTATGCGGTGGTTCAACTGCGGCAGGATAATCTGGCAGGCAATCTTTACAACCTGGTTGGCTTCCAAACCAACCTGAGATTTCCTGAACAGCGCCGTGTGCTGCGCATGATCCCCGGATTGGAAAATGCTGAGTTTGTCCGCTATGGACAGATGCACCGTAATACGTTTCTTGCCAGCCCCAGGCTGCTCCGCCCTACCCTCCAGCATAAAACACGCGATGATCTTTTCTTCGCCGGGCAAATCACAGGCGTGGAAGGATATATGGGCAATATCGCCACCGGCCTCCTGGCAGGGCGCAACGCCGCGCACTTGCTTACAGGTCAGCCACTCTACACCCTGCCCCTTACCAGTATGCTGGGGGCACTGTGTCATTACGTAACCCATGCAGACATGGCCGACTTCCAACCTATGAAAGCCAATTTTGGCATCCTGCCCCCACTGGAACAGAAGGGGAAGAAGTTGGGCAAACGCGAGCGTGGAAAGGCCTACGCTGAGCGCGCCATGATTGATTTGGAAACATATCTCTCTACTTCGTCCTGAGCGGAGGGAGGAGTGTATCGACGAAGTGAAGTCGAAGGACGGCTTCCAATGCCAGCGTCTCGTATTCACTCCGTTCCGCTCGACGAGAAAGTTACTATGACAAAAAAAGGCATCGCAATTTATCTGGTCGGGATCGGTCTCTTGCTCACCCTTGTATTGGCATGGTACCTCAGCGCATTTCTGACTCAGCCCGAGCCTGCGTTCTTCGATGGACAGCGCGCTCTAGCTGACGTAGAGACGCAGATGGCTTTCGGGCCTCGCATATCTGGGTCCGCTGGGCATGCCCAGGCTTTGGAATGGATGCGTGCAAAGTTGTCGGATGCGGGCTGGGATTCCCGCATTCAGTCGGGGGAAATGCTGGGGCACCCCATCCAAAATGTCATCGCCTATCGCGGAGATGAGTTGCCGCAAATCATCCTGGCTGCCCATTACGACACACGCATGTTTGCAGACCAAGACCCCGATCCGCTAAAACAGTTGGAACCTGTGCCTGGCGCCAATGACGGTGCCTCCGGCGTGGCAGTATTACTGGAATTGGCGCGCGTACTGCCCATGGACAGCGTACCTATCTGGCTGGTTTTTTTCGACGCGGAAGACAATGGCCGCATCCAGGGCTGGGAGTGGATTCTTGGCTCGCAAGCCTTTGTTTCTGAACTGGGATTTCGGCCTGAAGCAGTTGTCATTGTAGATATGATCGGTGATGCCGATTTGAACATCTACAAAGAAAGAACGTCCGATCAACGATTGGTGGATGAAATCTGGACAGTGGCGGGTGATCTGGGGTATGAAGCAACGTTCATTCCTGAACCAAAATATTCCATCCTGGATGACCACACACCATTTCTACAGGCTGGCATTCCGGCAATTGACATCATTGACTTTGATTACCCATACTGGCATACAACGAGCGATACAGTAGATAAAGTCTCTGCGGAAAGTCTGGAAATTGTTGGCGCAACCCTGCAGGAATGGATAGCACGTCGCAGCAGCACACCCTGACATCGCCGATTGCAGCGCAGACGTTTGCCAAAAAGCGGGAGAGCGCGTAAACTATATCCAATGAGTACACAAGAATTGCTTGCGAGCATTCGCTCCACATGGTTGCGCCGCGTAGCCCACAGCATGGCCCGTGGCGCGGACTTGCGCACTAATTTTGAGAAAGAATTGGAGCAATTCTTTTCCCTGCTGGAACAGGCTGTTTCAACCGGCGACCCTGCATGGATGGATTCGGTTTTATCTGACTGGGCTGCAGCGCCAACCCAGTCAGAATTGGAGCATAATGAGAACAATGTCGCACGATTGTTGAGCAGGATGATAGATGTGACCAACGAAGTGGCCCGTGAAACCCTGGCTGAGAGCCAGGCGCTCGATCTGGTTACGAGCCTAAGCCCGGTTTTCTCCTACTGCATAGATAAGGCCGTGCGCCTTGAGTTGGAAACCCGCGTTGGGTACATATCAAAAGAGTTGGCTACTATGCAACAACAATTGGAACACCTGGACCGCACCAAGTCCAACTTCATATCTGTTGCTGCGCATGAACTGAAAACGCCGCTAACACTGATCGATGGTTATACAACCATGATGCGGGATCTGCTCGATCAGTCCGGGCAAACTCAACTCGACGGCTTGCTGATCGGTATGAATAAAGGGGTAAATCGCCTGCGTGAAATCATTGAAGATATGATCGATGTTTCTGTAATTGACAACAATTTACTTTCATTAAAATCTTCAAAAAATCACTTTGATACACATTTTGAACCTGCTCAAAGGCGAACTGGCTGAAGCAATTAAAGAACGCAACCAAAAATTGGTAATCAAGAAATTCCCTGGCAGCGACACCTGGCTTTATGCCGATCCTGAACGCATCTACCAGGCATTGCACAATATTCTTGCCAACGCCATCAAATATACGCCTGACAAAGGGAATATCAGTGTTACAGGCCGCGCCCTGCCGGGTTTTATCGAAATCATTGTAAAAGATTCTGGCATCGGTATCGCCCCAGAATATCAAACCGCCATCTTTGAGAAATTTGCCCAGATTGGCCAGCCTAACCTGCATTCCAGCGGCAAGATCAAGTTCAAGGGTGGCGGCCCCGGCCTGGGACTGCCCATCGCGCGCGGTATCATTGAAGCGCATGGCGGCACGATCTGGGTAGAATCGGAAGGGTATGATGAAGCCAAATGTCCGGGAGCTACATTCCATGTTCTGATCCCCATCCGGACCGAAGCATCTGACCCCAAAGTAGAAAAGTTTTTTTCAGACGAAACACCAGACAAAGAAGAATTGCATGGCAAAAAGAATCCCTGAACCTACCCTGCCCCCAAAAGAACGCACCTTCCTGGTTGGCGTTGACATCCACCAACAGCCGGGCTTGCTCTCCCTGGACAACTCGCTGACCGAATTGGCCCTGCTCTCTGATACCGCCGGGTTGGAGGTGGTTGGTGAGTTGACTCAAAGGCTCAAGCAGCCGCATGTGCAAACCTACATCGGTCCCGGCAAAGTGGAAGAACTAAAAGCTCTGGCTGAAGACAGCCTGGCCCAGGTGGTCGTTTTCGACGACGAACTATCCCCACGTCACCAGCGCGAGTTGGAAAAGGCACTCGGTACAAATATGCGTGTTCTAGATCGCACCGCGCTTATCCTGGACATTTTCGCCCAACATGCCAATACAAGTGAAGGTATGTTGCAGGTGGAACTGGCACAATATGAATATTTCCTGCCGCGCTTGACCCGCCAATGGACGCATCTGGCTCGCCAGGCAGGCGGCGGCGCTGGACGTGGTGGCACAGGCGGCGTTGGTTTACGCGGGCCCGGTGAAACACAACTCGAAGTAGACCGTCGTCAGATTGGTAAGCGTATCTCACACTTAAAGAAACAGATCGACAAAGTGCGTGCGCATCGAGATCGCTATCGCGCGAAACGCAAACGCGCGCGCCTGCCAACCGTTGCGCTCGTGGGTTACACCAATGCGGGTAAGTCCACACTGCTCAACCGATTGGCAAAAGCAGACGTGTATGTTGCAGACCAGCTCTTCGCCACACTCGACCCCACCACGCGACGTGTAGAACTGCCCGGCGGTTACCAGGCGCTGTTCACCGACACGGTTGGTTTTATCCAGAAGCTGCCGACCGCGCTGGTCGCGGCCTTCCGCGCCACGCTGGAGGAGATCACCGAAGCCGACTTGCTGCTGCACCTGGTGGATATTTCGCATCCCAACGCGCTCAACCAATTCGAGGCCGTGCAGCAGACACTGGATGAAATCGGCGCCGGGCACATCCCTGTCATCACAGCGCTGAACAAGGTGGACCGTCTGAAACAGCCGGAACAGGCTCAGGAAACGCTGACCAGCTTTCCAAAAGCGGTAGCAATTTCGGGCTTGAAAGGAAGCGGGCTGTCCGATCTTTTACGTCTCACCCAACAGGAGCTGTACGAAACGTACACGCCCATTGATGTGCATCTCCCCTATCAGGAAGGGGCTTTGATATCAAGGTTCCACGAAATGGGACGGGTGGAATTCATCGAGCACGAACGCGGCGGTGTTCACATGCAGGGACGCATCCCCGGCCGTCTGCTCGCTCAGTTCGCTCCCTGGCTTGCTTCTGAAGCTGACCAGCTATCTACCGAAGAAACTCCGTTTGAAGAGGAAAGTCTATGATTTCAAAATTTCTCGACTGGTTTTCTGAATTTCTGGCCTATCGCAAAGGGCTGCTGCCGCTGATTGGGATTGTGTTCATCATCATCAATTTCATTTTGCAGTTTTTCTTTCCATTGGACCACTGGTTGACAGGCAGTGACCTGTTCTTACACCTGGGTATTGTGATCGCCATCTTTGGCATGATGCTGGCCTGGGCGTTATAACATATCCCCTCTCCCATTGGGAGAGGGTTAGGGTGAGGGGAAACCCATGTTCCAACGCAAACAACCCAAAAAGATATTCAGCAAAAAAACAAGTCGGCGCCTGCCGGTCGGCCTGATCATCATTGGCCTGCTGGCGTTGCTTTTCTTTCTGGTTCCAACATATACTCCTGAAGAAATCACAGTGCCGGCAAGCTTTACGCCACAACCCAGCCTGCCGCCGACCACATCCCCCGCCCCACCGCCAACCTACACACCCGCGCCCCTGCCCACCGGCTTCCACGGCGGGCGCATCATCTTCACCTGCACGCGCGGCGATTACAACCACCTGTGTATGGTCAATCAAGATGGCTCAGGCCTGCTGCGCCTGACGGATGCCTTCGCCAACGATTATTATCCCGCTTTCTCACCGCTGGGCGGCGCTGTCGCCTTTGCGTCCAACCGGAGCCGGGGCACCTTCGATCTGTACTTCATGGTGCTCAGCACATCTTCACTGATCGAACTGACGGATGAAATTGGCAACGCCTTCTCCCCCGATTTCTCACCGGAAGGCGAGCGCGTGGTTTTCGCCAACAAGGATGAACAAGGACAAACTTCACTCTACATCGTGGACCGCACTGGCGAAAACCAGCGACTGCTGTTCGAAGGTCCCAACTACACCGGGCCGACCAGTATCGTGGGTGCCGCATGGTCACCCGATGGGCAAACCATCGCCTTTGCGATGAGCACCACGGAATGGTTCGAATACGAAATTTTTCTCATTCAACGCGGACGGGAATGAGCCGCCTCAACAACTGACCACAGGCTTGCTCGGCATTACCGGAAGTTTAGACTGGTCCCCGGACGGCCGCCACCTACTCATCTCCGCTGGGCCACCAAACGATAAAGATATTTTCAAATTAGATTTGCAAAATAACATCATCACCCGCCTGACTTATGGCGGCAATAACAACTCCCCTTCCTTTTCACCTGACGGGCAGTACGTAGCCTACAATTCCCTGCGCAATGGTGGCCAGGCTGACATCTACATCATCCGCGCGGATGGATCAGATGAACGCCAACTCACCACCGATCCCGAACCAGATTGGCAACCGCAGTGGGAGCCTTGATTTAGTTATCAGTAAAAAAGAATAGTAGGGGCGACCCTTCAAAGACGTCAAAGTGTCTTGCTCTTTCCAGGCGGGTCGCCCCTACGAATAGTTCGAAATCAACTACCGCTGATGATATTCTTGATAATATCACCGCCTATACCAGCTGCGCCTTTCTGTTCGCCGCCAGATTGTGTGAAGGTGATCCCACGCTTGATACGATCTACCAGGCGGGAGAACGGCAGGCTTTGCAAGTAGACCTTGCCCGGGCCGGTCATTTTGGCCAGGAACAACCCCTCACCGCCAAAGAGCGCGTTCGTGAAGCCGCCAACGAATTGAATATCATAGTCAACAGTCGTGGAAAAAGCCACAATACAGCCCGTGTCCACACGCAAGGTTTCGCCGGCAGCCAGTTCTTTCTCAATGATCGTGCCACCTGCATGGACAAAGACCATCCCATCACCAGTCAGCCGCTGCAGGATGAAACCTTCTCCGCCGAAGAATCCGGCACCCAGGCGCTTAGTGAAGGCGACCTCGATCTCGGTCCCGCGCGCCGCACAAAGGAACGAATCCTTCTGGCACAGCACTTGCCCGTTGAATTGATCCAGGTCAAAAGCCACGATTTTTCCGGGATATGGAGCAGCAAAGGCCACATGGCTTTTACCGCTTGCATTGTTCATGAACGTGGTAATGAAAAAACTCTCGCCTGTGATCATGCGCTTGAACCCGGAAAACACACCGCCGCCTGTGCCGGTTTGCATTTCAATGCCATCTTCCATATAGGTCATCGTCCCGGCTTCAGCGCGTACACCTTCTCCGCTATCAAGTTCGACTTCTACCAGCTGCAGGTCATCACCATAGATTTGATAATCAATTACATCTGCCATTACTTCTCCTTTTGATAGATTAATTCAAAATATGAGACAATTTCAACTATACCAGAAAAAACCAGCAACTTTTCGCACACTAAATAGATAGAATAATTACACTAATCTGGTAAGATATGAGATGAACGTAACCTTTTTACTCTTGTTACGTCTTGATAACAACCCCCCAGAAAAAAGAGAGAGAATAATTATGGATGATACAGAAAAAATGCACTGCCCAATTGAAAAAAATATAACTCACCGGGTTTTTCAAAAAGATGGTTTCTGGATTCGCGAATGCCCGGTGTGTCATTTCCAATATACTGAAGTAGCTCCCTCTCAGGAGCACATAGCCCGGGTGTATGGGGATAACTACTTTACAGCAGGTGGTGCTGGATATACCGACTACTTTGGCGAAGCTAAAAATGTTAACTGCTCACGGCAAACGGTATGGCAGGCTCTTAAGCAAATTTATGGAGCCGGGCAAGGTCCTGGATGTTGGAACGGCGGCTGGATTTATCTTGAAGGGATTAAGCGAAACCGGATGGGAAGGTTTGGGAATTGAGCCAAATGCCTCTATGGCAGAGTATGGCCGCAATCACATGGGGGTCGACATTGAAGTCAGCGCTCTAGAACAATATAAAAGTGAAGAGCTGTTTAATTTGGTCACTATGGTTCAAGTTCTCCCCCACTTTTATGATCTAGAACAAGGGCTACAGAATGCAGCCAATCTTACAAAGCCATCTGGGTACTGGCTCATAGAAACCTGGAACAAAGATAGTTTTATTGCTCGATTAATGGGAAAAGGCTGGCATGGGTTTACAGCCCTCCTAGCACGCTCCGTTTCTTTTCACCTGAAACATTGAAAACTTTGGTCAGCCAGTTTGGGTTTGAAGAAGTCGCTCGGGGCAGGCCTGCGAAGAAGATAGGCAGTGGACATGCAAAATCTCTGTTACAATACAAACTGCAGAATTTAGAAATTGGAAGAATCTGCTAGCAAAGCTGGTAAATCTTGTACCAGATAATTTGACTGTACCGTATCCAGGTTTTGACCTGTTTTGGGCCTTGTATCAAAAAAGGAACAATTTCAGACAAAGCTAAGGTGTACTGGCTACAATCCCCGCCAGGATTTTCGGTCTGAGCGCCTCCTTACCTTGCTTCAGAGCAATATCCAAGGTTTCTAACAAGCGAACTTTATCTTCATCCAAAGTGCCTCGGAGAGACAAGTAGTTAGAAGCATGATTGGTGCGAAATACGCATTTAGTCAAGCCTTCTAAGCTGGCAATCACCTGGCGCAATTCCAATAACATCTCTTCCGGTCCCAACAATACAAATCTCCCATCGCTCCAATCCTGATGAAGCTGAGTTCCGGGAACAAGCATCAGGGTCAGCATAGAGAAATAATCCGGGTCCATCTTGCCAACCACGCGACCCGTCTCTTCCGCATGATGGGCAGACAACTCTGGCCCTCCGAGACCCAAAATGCCAATGATTGACACTAGCATTCCCGCCTTCTTCGCTCTATGCACAGCCTGGATCATCTCATCGGCTGTTACACCTTTTTTGACCTTGGACAGCACCTTGTCACTACCGCTTTCCAGGCCAAGGTACAGGATTTTTAGCCCTTTCGCTCGCAAAGCTGCCAAGTCAAAATCACTTTTGTTCAGGATATTTTGAGCTGTCGCATAGGAGCCCACCCGTTCGAGATTAGGAAAAGCTGTACTCAATTCATCCAAGATTGTTATCAAGCGATGCGTACTCAATACCAGGGCATCTCCATCTGCCAGGAAAACCCTTCTTGCACTGGGTATTATTTGGGCGGTTAACTGGATATCATCCAAAACATCATCAATCTTCCGAACCTGAAAGGGCTTATCCAGATACGTGCCACAAAAAGTGCAATTATTATTCGAACAACCATAAGTGACCTGGAGGATATAACTTTCCGCTTCACTCGGCGGACGAATCACAGTTCCTTGATAATGCATGAAAAAATTCTCGCTTACATATTGTTAGAATGTGTCTGATAAGTCAAACATATTGTTTTAGCATGTCAGGCTGAGTGACCAATGGGAGCGAAGAATCTCCCTTTTTAGCTAAACTTCTCCTTGAAAACCTGAATTCTTCGCCGCTTCACGGCTCAGAATGACATCCAAGAACTTATCTCAGATCTTCGGCCCTGCATCGACCACCGCCCTGGGCGTGCCATCTGCAAATTTAGCAAAGTTCTCAACAAAGCGCATCGCCAAATCTTTATAGCGCTTATCATATTCTTCACGGCTGGACCAGGATGACCAGGGCTCCAGCACATCATCTGGCACATCCGGGCAGGATTTGGGCACATCGAAACCAAAGACCGGGTCTTTGTAATATTGAACCTTATTTAATGAGCCAGAAAGCGCCGCATTGAGCAGGTTGCGCGTATGGCGAATGCTGATGCGTTTACCAATACCATAAGAGCCGCCTACCCAGCCCGTATTAACCAGCCAGCAAGTCGCATCGTAACGTTCGATCTTGCCGCGCAACAATTCGGCATATTTAGCAGGATGGTGCACCATGAAAGGCGCGCCAAAGCAGGCCGAGAAGGTGATTTCCGGCTCATCTCGTAAACCGACCTCCGTGCCGCCCACTTTGGCTGTATATCCTGAAATGAACTGGTACAGCGCCTGGTCAGGCGTCAGGCGTGCAATGGGCGGCATTACGCCGCTGGCATCACAGGTCAGCATGATGACGTTCTTCGGATGCCCGGCTTTCTTCTCCGGCACGGCATTCGAGATAAACTCCAGGGGATAGGATGCGCGTGTGTTCTCGGTGACAAATTCATCGTCCAGGTCGATCAGGCGCGTGACCGGGTCGTAGGTCACGTTTTCGAGGATGGTCCCGTACATGCGCGTGGTGGCATAGATTTCAGGCTCAGCCGACTCTGACAAGCCAATCACCTTGGCGTAGCACCCCCCTCGAAATTGAAGACGCCTTCGTCGCTCCAGCCGTGCTCGTCATCGCCAATCAGTCGGCGGGTGGGATCAGCCGAAAGCGTGGTCTTACCCGTCCCGGAGAGACCAAAGAAGAGCGCCACATCATTTTTATCCTTCGGATTGGCGTTGGCCGAGCAGTGCATCGAGAGCACACCTTCCAACGGCAGAAGATAGTTCAGGATGGTGAAGACCGATTTCTTGATCTCACCCGCGTAAGCACTGTTGCCGATGATCGCTAATTTCTTCTCGAAACTGAGCGCGATGAAGGTCTCGGAGTTGGTGTTATCCACTCTGGGATCGGCATTAAATCCGGGAACGGCAACAACTGTAAATTCCGGGACGAAGCGTTTGTACTCTTCCAGCGATTCCGGCAGGATAAACATATTGCGGACAAACATGCTGTGCCAGGCTAACTCCGTCACCACGCGCACGGGCAAGCGATAGTTTTCATCCGCGCCGCCATAAACATCCTGCACGAACAGATCGCGACCCTGGACATAGCCCAGCAGGCGGGTGTATAGTTCTTCAAATTTTTCACCGGACATGGGGCGGTTGTATTGTCCCCACCAGACGTTGCCTTCAGTGCTCACTTCGCGGACGACAAATTTATCATTCGCGGACCGAGCGGTATGCTTCCCCGTAAAGGCCACAAACGGACCCTTATGCGTGGTCGCACCTTCCGCCCGAAAGATTGCTTCCTCATGTAAGGCTTCAGATGGCAGATTCCAGTAAGCCAGTCGTAAATTGCGCATGCCATGATTCGAAAGACTGAAATCGGCCTTATAAGCATGAGCCGCACCCTCGGCAGGAGTTTTGATGTTTAGAAGATTATTCATAGCTAACTTCTCCAATGCAACCGCAGAGAACGCTGAGCACGCAGAGTCTTTTTGTATTTTTCTCCGCGATCACTGCGATCTCAGCGGTTTATAATTCTATAACCAGTCACGGATGATCTTACGATCACCGATATAAATCTCGTTCGGGCTGGTGGGGTCAAGCGCCCAGCGGATGCGTTCCATCCCCACTGTGATGTCTTTTACCGTCCCGGAAAAGGACAGGCGGATGTGCCCTTCCATGCCAAATTCCTTGCCTGGAACCGTGACAACCATCGCTTTTTCCAGCAGGAACTTTGAGATCTCGACCGAGCTGGGATTGAATGCACGCAAATCTGGCAAGGCATAAAAAGTGCCATCTGGTGGGATGAGACGAGCACCATTGAAGGATTTCATCTCTTGCATGAATACATTGCGGTTGTTTTCGATCTGCAGGCGCAAGGCCTCAACAATAGACTGGATTCCGTTCAGCGCCCCTTCCGCCGCCGCCTGCGAGACAGGTGAAACGCCCGAAGTCATCTGCACCGTGACGTTGGTCATCACGCGCACCAGGGCGCGCGGGGCAATCACCCAGCCTACGCGGAAGCCAGTCATGCCGTACACCTTCGCAACGCCGTTGACAACAATCACGTGCGAGTCTTCAATGTCTTTTTTGGTGTAACGGTAGGCAGGGACGGCTTCATTCCCATCAAAGACCAGCTTGTGATAAATATCATCACAGATCATGAAAATGCTTTTGCGCTCGCAAAAATCAACCAGTTTTTCGATCAACTCTGGCGGGTAGATCACACCTGAAGGATTGTTGGGACTGTTGACAATGATCGCCCGCGTATAAGCTGGTGACTGCCTGCTCGATATCCTCAAAACGCGGCGTGAAGGTGCCATCTTCGGGCACGACTACCACCGGACGGGCATTACACATCTTGACCATCTCAGGGTAGGAAACCCAGTATGGCGCCAGCAGGATGACTTCGTCTTGCGGGTTTAAAATCGAATAGAGTATGTTGAAAAGAGACTGTTTGGCGCCATTGGTCACGATCACATTTTCCGGGGCCACCATGCGATCGTAGTTCTCTTCGGTGTAGCGGATGATGGCTTTCTTCAGCGCAAGTGTCCCGTCAGCAGGCGTGTACTTGACTTCCCCGCTGGAAAGCTTGGCCGCTGAAGATAGAATGGCGTTGATGGGAGTCTTGTTTTTGGGTTCGCCTATCCCAAGATGAATGACCGGTTCGCCGCGCTCACGGAGCTTACGTGCTTCCTCGTTCAAGCCCAGCGTGGGCGATTCTTGTATTTCACTGGCAAGTTTGCTCAGTTTCATTGATTCTCCTTGGTATTAAAAATAATCTGGTCAGATTTCTCTGACCAGATATAACTTAAGACCCGCAATCATATGCGGCGCTGACAAGCAAGTTGTCAGTCAATATTTTCATACTCTGATTATACACTGGATAGCATAGAGATTTTTGCTTTTTAGACCTGACATGTCTTCATGAGAACCTGACAAACACAAACCCTATCCACGCAAACAGTACAATTGGCACACTTCATGATGAGACATGTCAGGTTTATATCATATTATTCATCACAAGGAAACTTCTCAGGCTCAGGATCAGTCGCCAGTGCCAAAACACGCTCGAACTCCTGCATATACAACGCAGCGATCTCAGGATTATCAATAATCAACACATTTTCATCATTTTTAGTTTCAGCATTGATCACAAAATTCTTGACAATTCAAAACAGCTACTCAATAAAAACACCAGCTAAATCATCTTCTGGTTCAGGAAACTTCATATTCAAACTTTCCAATGTCTCTACAATCACCGAAGAGATGACCAGATCGCGATACCACTTTCGATTGGCCGGAATGATGTACCAGGGCGCGTACTCCGTACTTGTCTTGCTCAAAACATCCTCATAAGCTTTCGTATATTCCGGCCACAGTTTTCGTTCATCCAGATCGCCCAGGCTGAACTTCCAGTTCTTATCCGGCTCATCCAGGCGCGCCTGCAAGCGTTCTTTCTGTTCGTCCATGTCAATATGCAGATAGAATTTGACGATGGTAGTCCCGTTCTCGGCCAGCAAGCTTTCGAACTGGTTGATCTGCTCGAAGCGTTTTTTCCATACTTCAGGCGGGACCAAATTGTGAACGCGCACCACCAGCACATCTTCGTAATGGCTGCGGTTGAAGATCACCATCTGGCCGCTTCCCGGTGTGACCTTATGCACACGCCACAGATAATCATGGGCCAGCTCTTCTTTGGTAGGAACCTTGAAGCTCGCTACTTTCACGCCCTGCGGATTGACCCCTTCGAATACACGCCGGATGGTCCCATCCTTGCCACCGGTATCCATCGCTTGTAAAACAATCAGCACTTTATGCTTGCCCTCGGCATATAACAGTTCTTGCAGCGCTTCCAGTTTATCGTTCAGCAGCACAACCTCGGCCCGGCCTTCTTCCTTGCCGCCTTCAAAATCGCCTTTATCATTTGGATCCCATTCCGAGAGCTTGACCTTCTCCGTTGGTTTGACTAGGTATTGTTTCATGTTTTACTCCTCTACTCATTTTTACAATCCCAACTTAAAAAACTAAGGGAAAGCTCACAAACTTCATAAAGATTTCTTGTTGTTTTTCTGAGATTACTCAGTCCTTTGGTGGAATCTCAGCCACCCAAGTGCGCTTTCGGTATGCTTTGCATGCGGGGTCATTGAGGCGGGTATAGACCGAAATCGTCAACACTTTCATGGCTGTCTTCACGCAGATTGACCGCTCTGCCGAAAAAGCGACTGATCTTCTCTGATACCATCATTTTTTCTTCGTATTTGTCCCCAGCCAGCTTTACAACGCGCTTTTTCCAAAAACCCTCAACCGGGTATATCCAAATGGAATTCTTTTCTAGATCGCCTTGATAGGACTTTTCGTTCGGCATGAAAAAGTCTAGATGGGTTTTCAATTTCTTGTCACGTTTATCTAAAAACTTCTTATCCGTAAACTGAAGTCCACGCTCAACAGCTTTGTCAACCATCCATTTCAAGGTGATATAGGAAAGCTCGTCTTTAGCAAAGCCGCCCCCAATTGTTGTATGGATGCCTGCGAACCAGCGTTGTTCCATCTCTTTATTAATAACAGTCTCCCCTTTTTCATACTTGGGCGGCGCATCCCAGAGCAGCGGATCAAACGCCCTGCGGTTTTCGTCCAATCCGAGGGCATGATACGCGTATTCAACGTTCTTCGATAACGTATAGTTATTCATTCGTAAGTGCTGCCCCAACCAGCCGCCAACCCGACCCAGATAGCCAGCTAACCCAATCGCGGGAACCGTATCCCACACGCCAAGAAAATGAATAATGACCTCTCGAACAGATTCATTGCGCCCACCATAGGCATTCCCACTTTCATATTTTCCATCCCGAAAAGCTTTCAGCAGCTTCTCTTTATTTTCTTTTTTCGTAGCTTGTAGTTTGAAAACTTCATAAGCCTCGGGCGCGTAATGACTGTCCCCTTTTGTTAACAACCCGCAGACTGAGATTAAACCCGCCAGTACACGCACAGTGAAAGCCCCGCGACTGAAACCGAAGAAATACAACTCGTCACCGTCTTCATAATTTTGAATGATGAAGTCATAACAATCGAGCACATTCGTTTTGATACCAGACCCAAATCCGCCCCCCAGGATTGCATCTGAAAATCCCCCGGTTCCAATTCCCTTATCATAAAAAACAATTTGCGGAACTTCTTTTCCATTTTCATCAAGTGCCAACGGTTTGACCGCGCGTAATATCTTCCCAACATGCGAAGGAGTGCGCGAACCGCGATGAGCGTAGAAGCGATACAACAGTTTGCGCAAGCCCATTCTTTGGCCTTTTGTACGAAACAGCCATAGGAAATAGAGTTCATGTGTGCCCTTTACCACTCCAATCAATATTATAAGAACGATTAAAATCTTCACCGCCGGATGAAATCCTGACTGAACCAGGTAGTACCCCAAGATTGAGCCCGGAATCAAGAGCGCCAGAAAGCTTACCAGACCTTTGACACTTAAAGATGTCATAATCCTGTCCACCGCCCCGGGTGGTTTGATATGCGGTGTTCATGGTTCCGTCTGAACAAACAATGATCCTTTTCATGAGATATACTCCTTTTCTCCAGGCTTGATGAGGTATTGTTTCATTTTATCCTCCTCTATTCAGAAGGTTGATACTGTTTTTTGAACAAATTGTAGGTGTATTGTGAACCGATGGCAATAAAGAAAGCGCCCAAAAAGATACCGATGATTTTGAGTATCAACTCAATGAAGGTAGATGGGAGATTATTGATATACCATCCCACGGGAAGCATTGTAAACAGGCTTGGATCGATTTTCAGGGTTTGCCCTGTTTTCTCATACAATGCCAACAACTCGGTATATTTTGATGTTTCCCATAATCGCACAGTGATATTTATGACATCAAAGTTCGCAATAGCGGCTATAAACAGACTAACTCCCAGGGTCACCACTTGAAGCCGATTCCCATAGATTGCCGACATATGGTTGACCGTTTCATAAAACCAGGCTTTCAAATCTGTCTGAATTAAATCCAGTAATTCAGAAACATTTTCTGCTTTCATGGCTGCCTGAGCAACGATGGCGTTGAGGGCTATACCAAACTCATTATTTGTCTGGCTAAGGCTCTTTATATTTCCTTGAAATCCTTTTTTCAAGCGCGCTTTTTCCGGAAGGTCTTGAAGGCTTGTTCTTCTTCTGTATCCAATCCAATACTATCTTGAGAAACATGAACCCGGTATTATCGTCAGAAATTTCGTCAGGCTCTTTTGTATCTGGCTTTTCAATTTCCTTTTCCCCCAGCATCCACTCCATCACCACTTTAGCGAACAAGGAGGCAGAAATATACGAAGGCTTCGCATCTTCCAATGGATTGACCAGGGCGTGTTTATAAAATTCTTTGGTTAATTCCGGTCCCATCATTTTAGCAATTGCCTCCTCCAAACCTTTCTGGCGGGATTTCATCAATCTTTGATACACCTCGATCAAGGTCATTGCCATAAGACTGAACAGAAACCAGAAAAATAACGCGGGCAGTATCCAGCTTGCCGCTACTTGTAGAAGTGTATCCATTGTTCCTCCTTACTAATTCTAATAAACCGATTTCATTGCCTTGACAATTGAAGCGTCTCCTAACCACCATTGAATAAAGATAAGATACTTCTACTCAAAATAAAAACAACAATTCCTATAATCATGGAGCGCATAAAAGTAACGTAATCTCTACTATTTTTAGATTTTACATATGCGCGAGTAAGGTTTATTGCAACAAATAAATTAACAATGCCTAATGCTGTCGAAATGAGAACGATAATTAACCATACTGCTTGCTCAAGTGAATACCTAGAAATGTGAACTATATCTATTTGGGCAGGAAGATTATTCGCCCCCACACCTGCAAGTGCAACAAAAAGTGCTATTGAACCCCAGACTAAGGTAAGAAAATCTGGCTCAACTTGATTTTTCTCTTCTTGGTTTTTTTCTTCAAGAAACTTACGATATTCAGCAAGTAGATTATTTGCTTCTGCTAATTGGATTTGGATTTGTTCATATTCTTCATCTTGGAAGAGTTTTCTTAGAGATTTGAATATCATTTCTCCTCCCCTGCCCTCTCCAAATTCAACGCCAGCAACCTCTCCAAGATCTCTTCATCGGACAAATCGCTCGGCCAGCCATAGGCGGCGAAGACGGCTTCGTCCAGCTTTTTGTGGGCCAACTCCAGCCAGGTGGGACGGGCGTTGTACAGGTTGGTTAGCGTGCGCTTCGAGGTGCGTGAGACTACGGAAGTCTTAGAGACTTCCGAAGTCTGTGGATTTAGACACCGATCCCGCTGCTCGACCAGTTCCTTTGCGGCCCGGGCAATGGCCTGGACGCGTGGATCGTCTGTTGGCTCTGCGCCCGGCGGCCAGGGGAACGGGAAGGTTTCGAAGGATGAAGATGGAGTGTAACGCGGTCTATCTTCAAGAGATGTGCCTTGTTTAAGTGACCAGATTTCATGAATTTTGGAATGTAAAACCCCAAAGAAATAATCATCTTCACGAGCAAAAACAACTACTGCATGGTCAGCTAAAACATTGTTGCCATAGCCATACAAAAACTCTAAATTTCGCAGTGCTGGACTTGATATGTATCGTTTTTGTGTTTTTAGATCTCACGATAACGAGGTGATGGTCTAGCATGTAACCACCAATAATCCCTTTGAAGTTTTTCTTTACGATTTTTCTTTCGGGATAAACAACTTTTTTGACATATTCAAAAGGTGCTTCATATTTTGAAGCTTCTTCTATCGTTGTCTTTACTCCAAAATCAATTACCCAAGCTTCATCCCCGCCGCGTAGTATTTGTAACCCATTCATTGATGGTTTCACAACGTCTCGAATGTCTAAACCAAAAGGATTGCGAACCGACAATAATTCTTTAGCCTTGGCAGGAGTAATATCAAAAGAACCTTTTTGTTGCGAACCATAATAACAAATGTTGGCATTTTCTCTTAAGGGTATTGCAATTGTAATATCTGACTTTGAAGTTAAATCGGGGTTTATAGTTTCAATATATTTGTTATCCAATTCTTATTGCTTTCATCCCCATTATCAAATCCAATCATTGAGACATGCACTGCTGCACCATCTAAGACCCAATCTCTGTCCGATTGCGCCCAGAAAATATCGCCGGTTTCTTTGATACGTTCCAGCACTTTTCGATTTACACCGCCGCGAATTGAATTGGTTGCCAGTAAACCAGCGCGTTTCGTTTGCCCATTCTCGATCATCGCACGCGCTTTTTCAAACCAATAACAAACCAGATCCGCAAAGGCAGGCAACGTCCATCATAGAGTTTGAATAATGCATCTGCATATTCATCGCCAAACTCATCGCGTAATTTGTTGCCGCCCAAAAACGGCGGGTTGCCGATGATCACGTCCGCTTCAGGCCATTGTGGCTCATAGACTTCGGAAGTCTCGGAGACTTCGAAGTCTTATAACCAAGAATTGCATCCATGTGCAGGATGTTCTTCACCTGTTTGAGGATGGGTTCGGAGGGTTGCCCGTATCCGTTATCCCGCAACCATTGGATGTACCCGATCTGGATTGTCATCTGTGCCAGTTCGTAGGCGTAGTCGTTGGTCTCGATGCCGTACAACTGCGCCGGCGTCACTGAGGCGAAGAACCTACCCGCGCCCAGTTCATCCGAGAAGTTGACGACTTCATTTTGCAAATCAAGCAAAAGCCGCAGAGCCACATACAGGAAATTGCCGCTTCCACAGGCCGGGTCTAATACTTTTATTGCAGCGATCTTGTCTGCGAAGGCGCGCAATTTTGCACTGATCTTTTCGATTGCGTTGGAACGTTTTTTGCCAGTCAGAGTCTCCGCTTTATCTTTCAACTTTTGACATTCAACCTGCAACTCTTTCCATTCACGCCTCAACGGAGTCATCAGCACAGGTTCGACAATCAGCACGATGTCTTCTTCGCCCGTATAGTGCGCGCCTAATTGGGAGCGTTTACTCGGGTCGAGTCCACGCTCGAACAGCGTCCCGAAGATCGAAGGTTTGATGGCTCCCCAATCCAGCGCGTCGATATCAGCGATAATGTCCATGTCGGCGCTGTCCAGCGGCAGCACGTGGTCATCATCGAACAGCCCGCCGTTGAAGTGCAGGATCTTGTCCGCGCCGAAATATCCGCCCGTGTTCATCGCGCGGAAAAGCTGCCTGAGCACTTCGGAGAAGTCACTCGAATTGCGGCGCGTCTGTTCCAGCAAACGCGGGAACATCTTTTCAGGCAGCAGCCCGATGTCTTCCGCAAACAAACAGAACAACAGGCGGATGAGGAAGTGCGCGATCTCCCCCGGCTCATTTCCATATTTGCGCAGGTTATCAGCCAGTTTGGAGAATTGCGCCGCGGCTTCCTTCGTGACGCTTTCAACTGTCTCTTGTGGTTTGAGTTGTTCGGGGTTGGTGAAAACGGCCTTGAGCGTTTCGATACTCTCAGGGTCGAGCATGTCATCCAGCGTGATGACAAACTTCCGCGTGGGAAAATCCGTGTAATTTGTCCGAATGATGATCTGATTGATATCGGAAACAACTAAAATGGGCGGATTCCGAAGCGCATCACGATAACTGAGAAGCTGGTTATAGGCCTTATCCAGATCCGCGTCCTTACTTTTGTACTCCCACCCAAAATAACCCAGCTTGGCGACATCCGCCCAGCCCTGTCCACCGCTTGTTTTTGCAGCACCCATTTCGAAAGCAAATCGTGTGCCTGTTGGATCAGCTTCGTTCGGTGTTTGATGACCAACCAAATGACACAGATCAATGAAGTGTTCCTGATAGGTTTGCTTTTCGCGTGAAGTCACGCGCTTCCATTTGCTGACGAAATCTTGCGGTGTAAGGGTCATAGGGGCTTCCCCATGAAAAGGGCTGCGATTGAAGATCGTTTAGTGTCACAACATGTTTTCATATTGTTGCGGTACAAGTATACAACAGGAATATTCCGGCTGGGAGGATTAAAATAGGGCTGTTTGGGAGTTAGCGTGGTAACCCCCAGATGTGGGGGTGTACAATGAAGTCAAAAAGGCAAGAATGGTCAAAGCACAAGTCACGATACCATTGGATATTCCTGAAGTTCAGGTACACAAAAGCGAGATCAACAAAGCAGGGGAGCTAATCATTACGGTCGAGAGCACAAAAGAAACAACCGTGTGTAAGCGCTGTGGCCGTGTGATTGAGAAATTTCACGGCTACGATAAATGGGTCAAATTGCGTTACCTGCCGGTATTTGGCCATCCGACCTATCTTCGCTATCGCCCCAAGCGTTATCGTTGTGAGTATTGCGATGGGCAACCAACCACCTCGCAGCGATTGGACTGGCACGAACCCAACAGTCCGAACACATTTGCATATGAACAGCACATTTTGTTGCAGTTGGTGAATGCCACTGTGGAAGATGTATACCGTAAAGAGCGTTTGGCCTATGATCTGATCTTAGGGATTGTTGATCGACATATCTGTGCAGAAGTAGATTGGTCACAATACACAGCCTTGGGCACATTGGGAATGGACGAGATTGCTTTGAAAAAAGGTCACCGTGATTATGTGGTGATCGTGACGGCACGCTTGAAGCACGGGCGTATCGTGCTCTTGGGTGTTTTGGAGAACCGCCAGAAAGAGACTGTGGTTGAATTTCTACGCTCTATCCCAGAACGGCTGAAGCGCAGCATTGTGTCTGCCTGCTGTGATATGTACGAAGGCTACACCGAAGCCATTCGGGAAGAACTGCCGCATGTGCGCCTGGTGATTGATCGATTTCACGTTGCCAGAGCGTACCGCGATGGACTGGACACCCTACGCAAGGCAGAACTCAAACGCTTGAAGCGTGAACTCTCCACGCAGGAATACAAGACCCTGAAAGGCAGTATGTGGGCATTACGGAAAGAGAAACAGGATTTGACACCTAAAGAGCGAAAAACACTGAGACGCTTGTTCCGTCTTTCCCCTGATCTGAAAAAAGCTTACTTGCTGCAAAATCGCCTGACAGCAATCTTTGAAGAACAGCTTTCGCCGCCAGCAGCCAAAACGAAAATCAAAAGGTGGATTGTTGCAGTTGCCAAAAGCAGGTTACGCTGCTTTGATCGGTTCATCAATACGCTTGCGCGTTGGTGGAATGAGATCTTGAATTACTTTGTAGAGCGTGAAACCAGTGGCTTTGTAGAAGGCTTCAACAACAAGATCAAAGTACTCAAACGGCGCTCCTATGGAATGACCAACCTGAAACACCTCTTCCAGCGCATTTATCTCGACCTGGAAGGCTACAGGCTTTTTGCATGACCACCATATGTGGCCATTTCACGGAGATTCCCAAAGAAGCTAAAATTGCTGTGATTTTCCCCTTCTATCTCAATGTCAAACCAACCTGAAACGGCTACCTGTCCAGAATGGAAGACATCACGATCCGGTCAACCAGCTCCGGTTGGATCTTATTCAGGGTTTTCTCGATCGCGTCCCTAAACCAGACCCCCATAAAGGGCGACAGGTAAAGTTTTCCAACCAGGGTGGGAACATCGACTTTCACATAACGCCCCATACTCGGTTTGATGACCGGCGACATAACCGCTGTCAGCGGTATCCCAGTATCTGGTTGTAGCACAGCATCCAGGTTTTGAGATTCAAGAATGAACAGCCGCACCTCATCCCTCGTATTGGTAGAACTTGCGTTTCATCGTAACCAAACTAAATACATTGATGGAGTTTCATCCCATACCCTCGGTGTACTGCACCTGGCCAGTATAGATGTCCAGATTGTCCAGATCGCCGCCCTCCTTGATCGCTTTTCGCAGGTTGTTGAGGCTAGTACGGATCGCCACTCCGGCCTGCGCACCGCCCAGGTAGACCTTCCAGAGCGCATACGATTCCGTCTTGCCAATCGACCAGCAATTGACCAGAGTTGAAGCACGGATGGCCTGGTTCATCTTCTCAAAAAGGGCTTGCTCCGCTTCGGTCAGCTCCCCGGCTTGTTCCTTCTCGGCCAATTCCGTGTGTTTGCGTGCCAAGTCAGCCGGCAGGCTGGCCTCGTATTGGTCGGTCAGGTTATGCACATTAGCAAAATACAAGCGCGAATTGGCGATCAGGTCCAGGAACTTATCCAGCCCCATGTAGCGCCAGACGATGCTGGTGCCCCAGGGTTTACCTAAACCCAAGTCATCATCAGATGGAAAAGGCATCCTATACCTCACTAGAGCTACAGGGGCGCGAAATACTCAGGCAGTATTTTCCTCCTCTGCCGCTGAAAGAGTTCTATACAATTATAAGATACAAGAAATTGCCCCTAAATGCAATATACAATATATGGAACTTTGCATTCTGTCCTGCCCCGCTAAATCTCCAGCTAAAAGACTATGCGCAAGCGCAACTCTGAATTCATTAACCAATCCCTGTACCAGTGAAATAAAACTTCAGGAAGAATTTAAAAAACATAAAGATGTTTTCAAAAAGATGTCCGGAAGTCTTTCTAATAACATCTGGAAGTTTTCCAAACACATACGTATGTCTTCCTCAACAAGTACGTATGTCTTTCCAAAGAAGTACGTACTTCTTCCTCAACAAGTACGTACTTGTTTTCATCAAGTACGTATGTGTTTTTCAGCGCCATACGGGCAAAAAGAAGGACGGCCACCCGGTGGGCGGCTGTCTTTTGGGGATGAGGGGGTGCGATCAGTTTTGGGATATTTTTACGAAATCAGCGGCGGCCAGTGCCTTCTTGAACTCCTTGCCGGGGATGAAGCGCGGCAGGATGTTGGTCACCTGCCTGCCCCGCATGCCTTGTGCGGGGGCTGGCGCTCACTTTGTCCATCTCCGCGCCGTCCGCGCTGTTGCGCAGCCAGAAGCTGCCGAAATCGCCCAACTCGACGATATTGCCATCAGCCAGCTCCTCCGGAATGATCTCCAACATCGATTCCAGCACGGCCATGGTATCCGGACCGGTGACGGTGCACATCTGCGAGATGCGCTTCGACAACTGGCGCAGGCTTTTGCGTCCGCTGGCCTGGATGGAGGGGTAGAACTTCCTGGGCGCTTCCCGGTCCTGCGGGTTGGGGCGCTCGACCACAATACCACCAGTAGCAAGCGCAACTAATATGTGACAATGATGTTATATAGGGTAGATAGATCATCCTTGAATTTCCAACGGGCCCAGGATGATTTAGAAATTCATAATACATTATCAATCAAATAAAACAAGGAGAAGAAAATGAAACTTTCAGCACCAAAAGTAATTACCTGGTGGATTGCCGTAGTACTTGGTGTACTTGGCATCTTGGGCAGCTTTATGAGCTTGCCATTAGTAAGTGCCAATGCCTTTTGGTTTGTAGCAGTTGGTTTTATTTTGCTTGCGCTCGCTACATTTCTCAAGGATCTCTAAACTTAGAAGCTTACATAAAGGTGTGAACCCGGCCTAAATTCACACTCTCTTTTGACGACACAATCCTCCATGTAAAACATGGAGGATTGTGTGTATATATGTTTGGGTGAAAGCGCTTAATCTACTATGTTCTATTGCACCGTTACCTGGGTGTAGACCGTGTACTGGTTACCGTCCAGGTCTTCGATAATAAAGCCGACAATGTACTCGCCCTGGGCCGCATACAACTCTTCCCAGGTGAAAGGCTGAGAACCAAATACCAGGCTTTCACCCTGCTGGTAAACAGTTTCCCGAACACTGCCATCGGTGTCCAGATCCAGCCATTTCTCAAAGAAGGTGAAACGGTCACCAGGCTGGGGCGTGATCTCGCGAGGCGCGCCGGCTTCTTCTACACCGGTAAAGCCGTACACAGCCGTCAAAGCGCCGTTCTGGAAATAAAGACGTGCTTTCAGAGTTTCGCCGGTACTGGCAAAGGAGTATAAACCTTCCACCGAATAGATGGCTTCTTCGAAGGTAAGCCCATAATTTTCAGGGGAGAAAAGCGTTGGGACTGAAGCGCTTCCATCTGAAACGGCGAACACGGTCGGCTCCCAGGTGAAGGCCAGGGTAAAGTCCTGGCTCCACTCCGGGTAATACACGCCATTCAACTCGCGCACATTTGGACTTTCCAGATAATCGGTATCTGCCACAAAAATTGAATTGGACCCGCTGTCGTAATATCCGACAAACAGGTAGATATATCCAATATTTTGCCCGCTGATGTCGAGACTCAGGCGTACTGGCTGGTCTGGCGCGGCCATACTGGAAGAAGCCGTGATCGGGGAAACTGTAATGTCTGCCCTGCCCCGGCGCGCGCGTGGCCCCACCCGAAGGCACAACTGGTACCACATCGCCCTCACTAAAGGTGCGGTCATGGTAATGGAAGGCCAGGAAGTCATCCCATAATGAGGTGGCTGCAAAACGATCGGCAATTTCTGTATAGGATTGCGGTCCGGTAATCGGAGAACTATATAATGTGGAATTGGGGAAGTAAATCGCCACGCCCGTGGAACCTGGCTTGCCAGCACCGTGTTTTTCGGCAATCACAAACTGGCTCAACCCGGAAAGCACCTGCTGCGCTGCCTGGGATACATTCCCGTTCCTGGTATTGTTCCCGATCAAAGCCGCAAAGTGTCCCAGATCGATGAAAGAAGGCGGCACCTGCTTGCCAAAGATGTTGGTATATGATTGGGCGTACCCGCGCGCCTGCGCCACAAGAGATTGATTCTCTCCTTGCAGGGCATATACAAAATTATTCAAGCTCCCCATCAAATCGGGCATGCGCTCCAGATCGACAGCCGCCAGCGTCACGTTACGCTCCATTTGAGCGGCTAACTGACCGGCGCTCACACTGGAAGAACCGAACAAGCCGCCCAGCGGAGAACCACCGCGCAAAAAGTCAGCTCGCGCCTGTGCATCCGTAATGCGCTGGTCTTCCTGAATGTAACTCTGTACGATCAGCTTGCCCACATCTTCAGGAGTTATCCCAGGATTAGAGGTTAGTACGTCCAGGAAGCCGGCATAAGCCCAGCCCAACGAGGGCTCCACTTCTTCAGAAGCGACCGCAACACGCCCATGCGGTTGCAGGGCAGCATACACTTCTATCTGTGACATCAGGCAGGCATCCATGCCGATCAAATCAAATTTGTCGATACCGGTTTGCCCGCGAGCAATCCCCAAAGCCTGATCGAGTTCGTTCAGGTAGATGTACTGTCCCAGGCGAGAAGCCATCGGCGAATTGCTGCCGTCCATCCTGCTCGAAGATGGGTCACTCCAACCCCCCGGCCAACCCAGCCCATGATCCGACATAATCAGGATATAACGGTCAGCCGGGAAGTTCGCCACCGCCCAACTGATGAAATCTACCAGCGATTCTCCTGAGCCCATATCCACTTCGCCCAGGTCTTCCACAAGCTGGGAGCCAACCCGGGTCAGGTCATCATCGCGGGTCACGTAATATCGCCGCGCCGAAGTCCAGTCACCATCGTCAGCATATCCGCCACGAAAGCGGTCGATCTGTGCCACGATATGCACATTCTCGCTCGACCCAACGCGCTCGGCTTCGTTCAAGTCGATATAAATATCCTTCTCCAGGATTTGGTCATCCGCATCCTGGTACAGCATCACCAGCCAGGTCTGCCCATCGCCCGCGGAAACAGGTGGCGTAAAACCCACCTGCGGCTGCTGTTGTCCTTGGGGTTCTTCAAGCGTGGGTTGCTCATAAGGCCCCTCAACTGGCGTGCCCAGATCAAGTCCGCCGCCGCCCGACAGCAGGAAATAGCCAATTGCAAGAATAATGATGAGAACCGTTCCACACCCTCCTGCTTTGCCTCTGGAAGGTATACGAAAGCTACCACCGGGTGGACGCGGTGATCCCCCGCTCTGACCCGAACTCGGCTGCCTGCGGACGGGCGCATCTGCCCGGCCCTTCGGCTTGCCACCGGTTCCTTTCCGCCGCCGCCCAGCCTCGATCACTTCACGATCATTCCCGTTAGACACCTTACACCTCCACGAATTGAACGATTTGAGTAATTTGACTTCACTCTATCATTCAAGTATGGACCTGAACGGATCAGGCATAGCAGGATCTATCCCTAATCGATCGGCAATCTGTTCCGTACTCCGGTCGATGTTGAATTCCACCCAAACAGGAAAATGATCCGATACTAGATATGACATCTGCCTTAAGTCAAGGTTTGGATAGACTGCTCCAGCAAAGTTGATCACGCCAGCACGCTCATCCGTCAATAAATCGAGATTGCCCATAAACCAGGCAATCTGGTCGTAGTATTTGGGCTTTGTTGAGTAAGTAGTCTTCAGGTTTAGCAACTGCGCAGGTACCATCAAGCCTGTAGATACAAATGCCTGGAACAAGGGATTATCCCCTCGATCGTCTATATTGAAATCGCCCAGCACGATCAGGTTCTTTTCTTCACCGCCCGCAGAAGCGCGATCGCGGATTTCATCCGCAATAAAGCGAGATAAAGATTCAATTTCACCCAGGCGATCATCCGGTCGCTTGCCATATCGGATGTGTGCCGTTAGCAGGGCAAACCTTTCGCCTGCCGCCTGAAAGCCAACGATATAGGGAGTGCGATCGAATTGCTGGGTAGGATCACCGCCAGCTTCAGCAGGCAGAACAATCTCACCGGCCAATCCGGATGGTACTACCCGCCGTTTATCATAGATAAACGCCAACCGCTCATTGTTTCCCTTTGATCCTGCAGAAACATCACTCACGATCAATCCCCAGTTTTGCCCTAAAAATTCATTGAGCAGCAGGCGTATCCCGGTTGTATTCGCTTTGACTTCTTGTATGGCAATCACATCGAATCGTTTTATGATCTCTGCCATATATACCAGCGATCTCAGGTTTCTCTTGGGCTTATCAGGGTTATCTCTCCACGATTCTTGGACCGATCCAAATCCCCTGATATTCCAACTACCGATCAGTAAGTTCTCGTCGACAATCTTCTGTGGCATATTCGAATCTTCTATGCGTTGATGCAGCCGGACAATATCTTCCAATGCGCTTATGGGATAATCCAGATAGTAGTTCATTTGTCGTCCTTGTCGATGGGAATCAAAGTAATACACGTGATTTTCGTCCGCAAACGCAGGCATACAAATACACACAACCAAGTATGTTTTCTTCATTAAGAAAAGCGAACAACTTGGAAGCCTTTTGTTGTACCCTCGTAGCCCGGGTTTGATTTATGGAATTATCTTAGATTAGGTGCTACTCTTCAAGGATAAATGTTACTTTCAAATGAACGCGATACTCGGTGATTTCGCCATTGTCACCCACGCGCACATCCTGATTCACAATCCAGGCAGATTTGACATTTCGCAGGGTTTGTGAAGCACGCGCGACACCTTGTTTGACGGCATCATCAAAGCTTTTGGTTGAGACTGCTTTGATCTCAGTAATAGTTGCAACAGACATTAGATAACTCCTTTGTGTGATTGGGATAAAAGAATAGGTTTGTGTTGGAAATTTAACGTTTCCGTTTCCCATTATACAATATAAGAGAGAGGCTATCTGAATTCCCTTCTAAGCACTTGAGAGGTGTTATGCGGGAAATAAATTCCCTTATCTGACAGATTATATATAAAAATGTGAATTTCCGAGCCGTACCTACAAAATCCTCACTTCTAGATGTATCTACTTGGATCTTTAGGCTTTCGTTCATAGTATGTACATCAACCATTGCCAAGAAGTTTTTATTCAATTGGTCTGAAACATTGGATGGACTTACACAGCCGAATAGAGTGATTAGTACAACAATCAACGTTATTGACAAAGCTAGTTTTTTCATTTTTGTAATTTCACTTTACATCTCCCCTAATCGCAAGTTTACTCTGGTTTCTCAATCACCACCCAAGCATTACCTTCCGTCGTATGGATGCTGGCCTTCGCCGAGTCGAATGAGAACAAATCCACGATCTTGTCTGGCGCAAGAAAGTGACTGCGCATGAGTAAGATTTTTTCAGCCACCGCGATCAGCTTGACATAGAACGAACGGATATCCGGCTCTTCGATGACGATGCGCCCGCCGGGCTTGAGCACGCGGTACATCTCGCGGGCGGTCTCGTCCTGATGGATAACGTGGTGCAGCGCATCCACCATGATGATGCGCTCGAAGGAGTCGTTCGGGAACGGTAGCGCTTCGGAGTTCGAGCAGGCAAGCTTGAGCTGAGTTTGATCCGCCTGGCGCAGCATGCCGAGGGACGGGTCTGCGATGACCACCTCCCCGGCGTGCTCTTGAATAGCATTCGCCACGCGTCCTGTCCCACCGCCGACATCCAAAACACGACCGGGAGTCGGCAAGTCGGCCTGCTCCAGCATGGTCTCCAGAGAAGAATATCCGACGTTAGAAAATATAGGGGCGATCAATCCAAAATGGTCAAAGGGCATGATTAAGGAGGAAAAGGGCCTGACAAATTATCCGGGGCGTCTTCGTCACCGACGGTGATCAAATCTTCGATAGCTTCAAATGTCGCGGAGCCAATGCCGGATACATTCACAATATCTTCGATGCGCGCGAACGGGCCGAACACTTCGCGATATTCAATGATGTTCTGGGCAGTGGTTGGGCCAATACCCGGTAGCTTATCGAGTTCTTCAGGCGAAGCGGTGTTGATATCTACTAACTCTTCCCCCGCCAACGGTGAGGGCGTGCCATCAGAGATGACCACAAAGCCTTGTTCTTCATCGGGGACATAACCCGCCACAAAAGGGATATCCAATTTCTGTGCATCTTCCAAGCGTTCAGCCAGGTTAATGCTATTTTTATCGGCCTGGCCACAAAGCCGCCAGCTGCTTCCACCGCATCCATCACGCGGCTGCCCTCCGGCAAGTCATACAGGTCCGGGCGCACCACGGCTCCAGTTACATGCACCTGGATGGGTTCGGGCGTGGGCGCAGGTCGCAATTCAACGCTTTCTCCCTGCGGGGCACGCGCCGCCAGCCATACCCCCCCAGCCAGCAGCAAACCCAGCAAAATGCCTACCAAAATATACAGAGTTGTTTTCATTGTGTTTCTAATTTTATCCTAACTTCATCACCAGCAGGGTTTCTTTTCGACGCGACAATTCCATAAACGCTCCAGCAAGGCGCTGCAAGCGACGATAATAGACAGGCATTTCATCCATCTCGAGCGTTCGAAACCCAAATTTCTCATACATCGCGCCCAAACCTGAACGACAGGTGAGATAGACTGGGCGCGGCGCGTCTGTTAGCAAATGCTCGATCAGGGCACGCGCCACTCCCTGATGACGATAGGTGGGACGCACTACTAATGAGGCCAGCTCCGTTAGATCGCGTGGTACCGGCTTCAACTGGGCGCAACCGATCAAACCACCTCCTTCGACTTCGCTCAGGACAGGCTCCGAAACTGCTACCGTAAAACGACGCCAGTCCAGTTTTGTAGGATTGATCCGTGCTTGCCGGATGAACGCCTTGATCTCCGGAAAGTCGGCTTCAGTTGCCGGGCGGAGAGAGAAAGGAATGACAGATGTGCGTCGCACCATGTTGTTTAGTTGAAGATTTTCTCATCAAGATGATTATAAAAACCGGTAAACGACAATTCTTGACGGGCAGGTGCAACGCACTCATAGAACGCCCGCCGCAACAAGGATGATGAAAGTGGCGATGAACCAGTGGATCAAAAACGGATACAAAAACGAGCGCGTGCGCCAGGCCACCCAGCCGAAAGCAAATCCGCCAAAGATGGTGGAGAGCGTCTCGATCTCGGGTTTACCGATATGCGCCAGCGCAAATGGGACAGCATGCAGCCATAAGGCGTCCGGGCCAAATTTGCGAGCGTAGCCAAACAGAATCCAGCCGCGGAAGAAAAATTCCCAACCAATCAGATCTAAGAAGGTTGTCCAGGGCAGGCCTTCCACACGTGATTTGTAATATCCGTTCATCCTGGCATCGCTTGTTCCGAGGTACCAGATAATCGGCGCCATGAGCAAAATCCCAACCAGTGTAATCACAATCCCAGACTTCCAGTCGCCAAGCGTCAGGCCATAGCTGCGCGGGTTTTCTCGGAAGATGAAGAGTATAAATATCAGGGGAATATCAAGATAAAGGATGACCCTGTCTAAATA
>CAWBTW010000003.1:0-108733 GCA_963791785.1 uncultured Chloroflexia bacterium
CCTTTACTCCCCCTATAATGAATACTGGTCAACGGCGTAGGCAAGCATCGGCGGCGTCGAGAGCGAAGCGTGCTAGCAGAAGCGCTAATTCAGGCCCGTCATCTTCTAGGAGATTATTCTTTAGGGAGCAGCTTCCCAATCAGAATGTAACGGAAATCCTGACCGCGAAAGGCTTGCACTGCTCCCCATAGTCCGTACAAAGACCAGGCCAGCATGACCAGGAACGGAATGACCATCGAGATCATCCCGATCCAGAAGATAGGTGGGGAGGCCCATCCAGCAGTTCAGGGTTATTTACGAATGGGATCCAGGTGAGCACATAGAAATTCCCCAAAGGAACCACATGACCATCGTCAGGATCATGCCGATCAGTTGGAATACAGCCGCCTGCAAACCCTGTTTGGATGCGTAAGCCGCTTTTTCTTTTTTGGGTGAGCGAATAAAGACGCCTACAAGGATGCCCCGGCCCGAATACCACCACAGCCGCGTGGGCGATGGCCGCCATAAGGCGTTCTTCACTGGAAGGATTTGTGGACATGTCTCTCTCCTTTTTACTTGCGTTCAGTCCAGCACTTGATAGACGATAAACCTGCGATTTTGGAAAACCATTTCCAGTGGCAGGTTACACGCGTCAATTCGCTCCGGGGGGATCTGTAAATTCTCGCCCCCACTTTTTTGCTCAAAACCAGATAATTACCTTCTATCAGCCGTTCACATTTTGCGAGCGCTAATGAGTTGCGATCAGTCATCAAGCCCATTGCGCGTGGTTTGAAGAACACGATTACGCTATCGGGCGGGGTGTTGTTTTTTATGAAATCATAGGTCTCGATGCTGTAGGAATCAAACGGTCCGTTGATTTCTCGGTTGTCGCGAAGGTTACCAATTGCGTTATTTGTTGATTAATGAAAAATAGCAAGAATAATTGTCAATATTGTATAGACAACTGCTTTGGTGGTGAATTGGGCCTTTTCGGGGATCTGGCCATGGATGAACCGTATGCCACAAAAAGAAAAATAAATAAAGAGCGGCAAGAGGGGAAACAGGAAGCGATAGCCCCTGCCACTCTGGCCAGGTCCATAGCACGATGAGATATAAGATGGCATAAAGCACAAACAACAAATCAGCTTTGAAGTGACCACCAGTCCGATGAAAAAGAGCACCACAAAAATGCTAAAAATGACCGCCTGCCCTGGCGGGTTGGAAAAATTCTCCGAACACCTGTGAGTAACTGACGATATTGCCGATCAAAGTATCCATGCTGAAGCCGGAGTACAGCGCCAGGTAGGAGGTCTGTCCGCCGGGGAAAATCAATGCTGAAATGCCCCAGGGGATCCCAAACGCTGCTACGAGAGCTGTTGAGTTTGTCACAATCTGGCGGCGCTGCTCACGCTGCCCTAAAAAGCGAATACCCTGGAAAAGCAGCACAGTTCCCAACAAAATCAATCCCTGTGTGCGCACGAAGAAAGTGCAAAGATGGTGACGCCTGTCAGAACTGCCAGCTTGAATTTGCGGTTGCGCTGTGCCTCGTGAGTGTACATGTCCGCCAGCAGGAGGCCCAGCGTGGAGAGAAACAGGAATGGGATGTCAGATGCGATGTTATCGAGGAAACGTAAAAGCTCGGGGTTGAACGCAAATAAAGAAACAGCAAGCAGGCTTTCAGGCAAAGAGAAGCGGCGTTTTGTCAAGAAGAAGAAAACGAGCAGGAAGCCTAAATACGTCAACAGGCCGGGCAGTTTCAGCCCCAGCGGGCTGAGTCCGATCAGCGCATAAACCGGGGTCAGCATGAGCGGAAAGCCCCAGGGGTAGGCCGCCGGCCCGATCTGGTGAGATGATTGTGTGACAGTGAAAGTGTTGGCCACGACGAACTCGCTCATGCTCCCGGCGAGAATACTCTTGGCCTGCATGATGTAGGCAGCAAAATCGTCGCCCCACCAATGTCCGCGTGTGAGCACTGACCAGCCGAGCAGGACACTGGTCAGGAGTATGAACGCGAGGATGATGACAGTCTTTTTAGACATGCCCAGATTGTACACTGTAAAAGAGAGTTTAAAATTAGAACATTTGTTCTATACAGTATGGATGATGCCTTTTGGGATCTTCAATCACCGACCGGTCCCGCTTCTTCCTGCGCTCGAACCGGCAACCGTTTCGTCAGCACTAACCAGCCGATGAAAAGTCCCATTACAATCCATCCAGGGATGCTGGTCAACGTACCGCCGAGAGCGGTATAGAAGCCGGGCTTCAAGAAGAGAATGGCATGCCGGCCCAGGCGTTGATCGATCCATGTGCCAATGCGGCCACCCAGGGACTGCGCGTGTTCAGATACATCCAGCCGATAATGATGCCCAGCAAGATGCAGAAGACAGTCATCAGTAGGATACCGAGGATGGGATGGTCAGGATAGTTGTGTCCCTGGGCAATGGCCGGGGCATGCCAGATACCCCAGATTGCACCGCTGATGAGCAGAGCTTTCCATTGACCGAGCGGCAACAATCGGGGGAGCAGATAGCCACGCCAACCGAGTTCCTCGCCCATGGTAAAGATCACATTGATGAGCGGGCCGAGGATCAATGCCTGGGCGATTTGGATCATGACCAGCATGCCGGTAGATACTGGCAATTGTGTGCCTGTCTGCTCCATCGCCTGTTTCATGAAAGTGAACTCTGTGTCCAGTTGACCGGTGCGAAGGAAAATAGTCAGCAGGCCACTTAGCACAATCAACAACGGCGGCAAGAACCATGCCCACAGATAATAGCGCTTGGGACCGAGGGTGTTGAGCTTCAGCGATTTGAAAGGCTTCTTTTCAATCGCCAGCGTGGCAATGATGGCCGCAATTCCCGGCCCCCACATGGCCAATGCCCATAGGCCTGTGAATGTCATTTGTTGAGTGGCAGGCTCCAGGTCCGGCAAGAGAAGCGGGGTTAAAAGAGCGGCCAGGAATAGCAAAAGCGATGATGAGAAACCAAGTCAGTGGTTTGTGTTGCAACATTTAGTACTCCTAAAAAAGTGATGGCCTTGAGCGCTCACGGCGTACACGATCCGTCAGTGGTCGCTTGGCGATGATGTTGACTTTGTTGGCATTTTCAATGATGTGAGTCGAGACAACTTCCCAGCCTTCCTCGCCCCATTCGTTGAGCATTTCTTCCAACTCATCGGCTTTGATGCCGGTAAAGAAACCGCCAACAATTTGTACGCGATATTCCCATTGTGTGGATTCTTCTATCATTTTTCACTCGCTTTTTGCAAAAGGATTGAGCTTATTTTTAACAGCGGCGAATACAGAGGTTGTTTTTTGTTTCACATGAAACATTTTTGGCTCAATTTGGTCTCTTGCTGGTACAGCACATACGAATAAACGTCAAGAACAAGGTTGTTCCAAGCACAGGAACCAGGATAAACCAAATAGCGTAGTCCGCAAAGATAGCTCCAAACAGCGCCAACACCAGATGCGATGAAAAGCGTCGAGCCAATCTGGTGCGTCTTTTCCCAGACATAATCACTGCTTAATGTCCATGGTGTGCGGATGCCGATAAAGAAGTTGCGTTTTGCCTGGCGCATCATGATTCCGGCGAAGACGAATATCAAACCCAGGACAGGGAGCATGGCTGTGCCCATATTGAACTGGTCATAGCCTAAATTCCAGAGGATGGTCAGGATGTGCATGTAAACCAGAAAAGCAACCATGAGCGCGATGAACGCGTTGAAGTAGTTCCGGAATTTCGCAATGTTGGCCTTGAGTGGATCAATGTTTGGGATTACCAGGAATAATGCCAACATGCCAACGGAAACAATGGGCATCAGGAATGCGCCCCAGAAACGGGACATGTAGCCGTCCACCTGATTGGCTGTGTTCCAGTGCGAAGCCATTTGATCTGGCAGCCTGTCGAAAACGGAAAAGCTAAAGGCAAGAGCAAATGCGATCAGGAATATTGTTGCGAAGACGGTAGTGCGAGTGGACATAATATTCTCCTTGATGTTTCATGTGAAACATTTTATTGAAAACTTGTGGTTGCAGGGTTATTCTTCTTCTGGTAAGTTTTGCTGTGCTAGCGAGACCATACCGCTCAAGCCTCCGAAATTCATCGTGTCCACGGCGCTGCTCGGGACGATGACCAGGGCACCTTTCTCTTTCAGCCCTTCGAAGAGCATATTCATGGCTCGCAGGTGCAGGGCAGTAGGATTGTGGGTGTAGGCCTGTGATGCTTCGGCAAAAGATGCTGCAATCTGCTTTTCAGATTCGCCCAAGATGACACGCGCCTGTCGCTCGCGTTCAGCCTGTGCCTGTCGGGACATGGTGTCTTCCAAATCCTGAGGGATAACCACATCACGGATTTCTACGGATTGTACAGTCACGCCCCAGGGAGTGGTGCGCTCATCAATGATTCTTTGTAACTCGTCATCCATTTTGGCGCGACCAATCAAGATGTTGGCCAAGTCCATTTGGCCGATCACTTCACGCAGTGCGGTCTGCGCAGCCCATGCTATGGCGATTCTATAGTCTTCTACTTCGAGGGCAGCTTTCTCGGCATCCCAGACAACCCAGAATAGGACGGCATCCACGTCGACAGGGACCGTATCCTTCGTCAGTGTTTTTTCAGCAGAAAAGGGCGTGACCATGACGCGGTGGTCGATCCATGTGGGAGTGGTGTCCACAATCGGGATGATCCAGAATGGTCCCGGCCCGGCCAGTTCCTTGAATTTGCCCAGGCGCAAGACGACAACTTTTTCCCACTGGGAGGCCACTTTCAGGGCGAACAGGATGTAAATCCCAATGAGCATTGTGACTGTCACATAGATACCAATGGTTATATCGCTGGTGTTATTTTCCGACATGATAATCGCACCCAAAACACATGCGACCATGAAGATAGCGAATATCGCTCCAGCAATACCAGAGATGTGTTCATCTTTCTTAGCTTTCATGGATTGAAGGGTTTTATCTTTTGAGTATTTGTTAGACATGGTAACCTCACTTGTTTTCGGTTGACTTATCATTTTCGATCTTTTCTTTTAGCTCTTTGCTTATTTCATCAGGACTGCATCCTAAGCGAAGCGCTTCGTTCAGGTAATCGCGAGTCAGAGCTTCTAGTGCTTGTCGTCTCAACTTGTCTGTGCGCTCCGGCGGCGGACATCGAGAATATAGGTACCTCGTCCCTGCTGGGTGGAGATAATGCCGGCCTCATCCAACAGACGATAAGCCCTCGCGACAGTATTGAAATTGACCCGCAACTCCAGCGCAAGCGCTCTTACCGTGGGCAATTGGTCTTCCGGCTTGAGTACACCACTGATCACCTGTTGTTTAACCTGTTCCACGATCTGGGTGTAGATCGGGGTATGGGAGCGGAAGTCGAGTTGGATATTTTCAATCAGTTTTTTCATGCCGAAATTGTATCAGTGTATAATTGAATTAATTGTATCATTGTACTAATTGTATATTGTTTTTCCTGTTTGTCAAGGATTTGAGAGAAACTGGATAGTAACCGCCCCATTGCACGTTTTGACTGGCATGGTAGAATCCATCCGCAAGTTTTACCTACGAAGGAGAATTAGATGGAACAAGAAACTGGTACCTTTGCCGTTAAAAAAGGATTAGCACAAATGCTCAAAGGTGGCGTGATTATGGATGTCGTTACCCCTGAGCATGCCAAGATCGCGGAAGATGCAGGCGCTTGCGCCGTGATGGCTCTTGAACGTGTCCCCGCAGATATTCGTGCGGATGGTGGCGTGGCGCGCATGTCTGACCCGGATTTGATCGAAAAGATCATTGAAACGGTCAGCATCCCGGTCATGGCCAAGGCACGCATTGGGCATTTTGTGGAAGCGCAAATTCTGGAAGCATTAGGCGTAGATTACATCGACGAATTTGAAGTGCTCACGCCAGCCGATGAAGAACACCACATCAACAAACACGAGTTCAAAGTGCCCTTCGTGTGCGGCTGCCGAAACCTGGGTGAAGCGCTTACGTCGCATCGGCGAAGGCGCAGCTATGATCCGCACTAAAGGTGAAGCAGGGACAGGCGACGTTGTCGAAGCTGTCCGCCATGCTCGCTCAGTCATGGGCGCAATCCGCCGCCTGACCACCATGGTTGACGAAGAACTGATGTCCTATGCCAAGAACATTGGCGCCCCTTATGAACTCGTTAAAGAGACCAAAGAACTTGGACGTATGCCTGTCGTGAATTTTGCTGCGGGCGGCGTGGCTACTCCTGCCGATGCGGCGCTGATGATGCAGCTCGGCGTGGATGGTGTCTTTGTCGGTTCGGGCATCTTCAAGTCTGGTGATCCGGCCAAGCGAGCAGATGCGATTGTAAAAGCAGTTACGCATTACAAGGATCCAAAGATGCTGGCCGAAATCAGCCGTAACCTGGGCGAACCGATGGTCGGGCGCAATGTCTCGCAGATGCCCGAAGATGAAAAGATCGCCGGGCGAGGTTGGTAACCTGCGGCTGTCAACAAGTCTAAAAAGTCGAAAAGTCTAACAAGTCGGGATGTGACTTGTTAGACTTATGAGACAACAGACTATTGAGACCAAGAAATGAAAATCGGTGTACTGGCCCTGCAGGGCGACTTTGCAGAACACATTGTCATGCTCAAAGGGCTCGGCGTAGAAACTGCCGAGGTGCGTTTGGCTGGACATCTCGCTGACATCGATGGTCTTATCATTCCTGGCGGCGAGTTCGACCACGATTGGCAAACTTGCCACTGACTTTGGACTGATGGAGCCGTTGCGCACATTTGGTCAGCGACATGCCGTCTGGGGCACGTGCGCGGGTGCCATCTTTCTCTCGAAGGATGTCAGCCGTGAGCAGCCCCTGCTTGGCCTGATGGACATCAAGGTCGCGCGCAACGCCTTCGGTCGCCAGGTGGATTTGTTCGAGGCTGAACTCGACATCTCGGAACTGAAGCAGGCCACGGGCACGGACGAAGCGTTCCATGCCGTCTTTATCCGTGCACCCATTATTGAGTTTGTATCCGGGGATGCAAAGATCCTCGCATCTTTGCCGGACGGGAGAATTGTTGCCGCGCAACAGGCCAATTTGCTGGCGACATCTTTTCACCCCGAACTGACCGGTGACAGCCGCTTCCATGAATACTTCTTATCTCTAGTTGATTGATGACTATTCGATCGCTCGATATCCTTGATCTTCCCCTCATCGCCCGCTATCGTAACGATGCCCTGACGCTCGACAGCACGCTGGCTCTAACGCGCGGTCATCCCTTGAGTGCGGCCGGGTTATTTGAATATATCAACCCTGCCAGGGATCTGTATGCCGCGATTTCGAATGAGAAAACGAATTTGCTGTTAGGGGGCATTACGCATTCACGCGATGAGACTTTTGCAAAGTTGCTGTATCTGGCGCCTGCTTCAGATCTCAGCCATGCTGCTTTGCCAGGGCTGGTCGAGCATCTGGTGGAGCAGGCCGGGGAGTGGGGCGCGTTTCATGTGATTGCTGAAATAGACGAAACTAGCGATATTTTCCCTGCTTTGCGACAGGCGGGTTTTTCGGTCTATGCCTGGCAGCGCATGTGGGATATTAGTGAGCTAAATGGTGTTTCCGATGCCCCCAAGGGCTGGACACGTGCCAAGTCGATAAATCGACCTGACCTGCAGAATCTATATCATCAGATCGTTCCGCAATTGATGCACCCGATTGAACCGCTGCCAAAAAAGGCGCGCGGTTTGATTTGCAATGGTGACGTCAAATGTTATGTTGACTTGTCATCTGGAGCACAAGGGATCGTGATGACGCCGCTGATTCACCCCGAAGCCACGGACGTGGAGACCAAACTGGCCTCGTTGCTCAACTGTATCCCTGATCGTCGGGGACGCCCGGTGTACCTGTGCGTGCGCTCGTATCAAACCTGGCTGGAACCTGCTCTCGCTGACCTGGGGGCCAAATCCGCGCCCCGACAGGCTGTCATGGTCAAGCACCTGGCGTGGCTTATCAAAGAAGCTCAAACCGCACCGGCTGTGCCCACGGGGGTCAGCGTGCAACCATCGCGTGTAAGTAGATTGCAATTAGAAGATAATGAGTAGCCACTGGCTACTCATTGTCTTTTTACTAACTTTCAATTTTGACCGGATTGCTCAACTTTGCCAGTCCCTCAATTTCTACGTCCACCACATCACCATCTTCGAGTAATCCCACGCCGGCAGGAGTGCCGGTGAAGAGCAGATCTCCCGGCTCCAGTGTCATGATAGAAGACACGTAGGCGATCAACACACCGATGCTAAATACCATGTCTCGTGTGGAAGCCATCTGACGCATCTGCCCGTTGACACGGCAAGTGACAACCGCATCAGATGGGTCGAACTCGGTGTCGATCCACGGGCCGAAGGAGCAGAAGGTGTCGAAACCTTTTGCGCGTGTCCACAGTTCATCTGAGCGTTGCAGGTCACGGGCGGTGACATCGTTGCCAACAGTGTAGCCAAAAATGAAGTCGCCGGCTTCTTCGGTGGTGATGTTCTTTCCGCGTTTGCCGATGACGACCACTAACTCCGCTTCGTGTTCCACTTGTTTTGATTGTGGCGGCAGGATGATGCTCTCACCGTCCGCGATGATCGAGGAGGGTGGCTTCATGAAGATGAGCGGGATCTTGGGAACTTCGTTTCCGAGTTCCTTGGCGTGGTCTACGTAATTTCTTCCCACGCATACGATCTTGGTCGGCTGAGATGGCGGAAGCAGGTTGACGTCTGCTAGAGGCGTTTGAGCCTCTTTCCGTTTGTAGGACCCGAATGGGTCCCCCATGATCTCCCCGACCTTGTCTTCCAGCAGCCATCCATATTTTGGCGTTTTGTTTTTTTCTTGAAAGCGAATGATGCGCATTGGTTTCTCCCGTTTGTGAATTTTCAAATAAAGTGTAACCTGCAACTTGTCAACATGCAACCTTCACCGTATAATAACGTTCCCCGGGCGCTTACCCTTTCGGGCATACGCGCCCAATAATGATAAAAATAGTTTTGTATGGGCGCTTAGCTCAGTTGGTTAGAGCGCTTCGTTTACACCGAAGAGGTCGTGGGTTCGAGTCCCGCAGCGCCCACAAGAGTTTTGCAGACGCAGGGCTCTTTTTGTTCCACCGAAGCCCCCAAAAGGGGATGGTAAGGTCGTGGGTTCGAGTCCCGCAGCGCCCACAAGAGTTTTGCAGACGCAGGGCTCTTTTTGTTCCACCGAAGCCCCCAAAAGGGGATGGTAAGGTCATGGGTTCGAGTCCCGCAGCGCCCATAAAAGTCTTGCATTAGCAAAGTTCTTTTTTTATTAGACTCTATCGGCAATAAAGATTGGGACGCAGATAAACGCTGATTGACGCTGAGAAAAAGAGAAAAAATCCGCGTTTTCTGCGTTCATCAGCGTCCAAAACAGACTTTCAACTTATTACCGATAAAGTCTATTACACCGAAGCCCCTTAGGGTGTGAGAAATGTTACTTATGGGCAATTGCATTTCAATTTGTATACAGTTTTAATGACCTCATAAATTGACCGATACTGGTATATAATTAGTAGAATGAATTTTTGGGCGAAGGGGCAACCTGGGAACAGTTGTGAGTATTCGATTTAAAGTAATTCTCCCCTATCTTTTTCTAACACTCCTTGTGGCAGTCACAGGGGCTTATGTTGTTACTACTCTTGTGACTGACTCTCTTTCAGAGCGTTTGAACAACCAACTTCTGGAAGCCGGACGTGTTGTTTCAGATAGTTTCGCCCGCCTGGAGCTTCAACACATTGATAATGCCCGCATCATTGCTTTCACGAGAGGGGTAGCAGATGCGCTCCGCGATGATGACCTCCCATTCCTTGACGCACTCGTAACGCCAACCGCCAGCGGTGTGAATATTGAAAACCTTATTATCCTTGATATACAAGGGCAGGAAATGCTCCATCTTCACAGTCAAGAAGATGGAACATTTATAAAGGTTACAAAGCCAGGTCAGGAAACATCTCTGGACTTTGTCCAACCAATGCTGGAAAGTCGCAACCCGGATGCAACGCCTCTCAGGGCGATCAATGTCGATATTGAGAACAATCGCTGGTACTACTTCACTGCTATTCCATTTACAGCAGACGATGAGATGATCGGTGCAATCATTATAGGTACATCCATAGATACGATTTGCCTGCCTTGAAAAGCACCTCGCTCGCCGATGTGATTATCTATGGAGAGAATGGGAAGGCGATTGCCTCGACGATACAAGCGCAGGGAGGGGATGAGTCCCTTTACCTGAATACGCTTTCAATCACTGAGACAACCTATCAACAGGTGGCAACATCTGGTGGAATTGTTTTTGGGGAAAATCTGACAATTGGTGAACGGCCATATAGCCTGGCGCGCGGAAAGCTAAAAGTAAGTAATGATTTGTTAGGGGTTTTTGCTGTAGTCTTATCATCGGAATATGTAGTTCAAACCGCTGCACTCAATCGCAATCTTTATGTAGCGCTCTTCTCCATGGCTATGGTTGTTGTTGTCTTGCTAGGGTTGCTCATCTCCCGGCGCAGCATTATCAATCCACTTTTTTCATTGGTGCAGACCTCGCAAGCCATCGCGGGTGGTGATCTGGATAGGCGTACTGGCATCAGCAGCAAGGACGAAATCGGTGAGCTGGCAAATACCTTTGATGAGATGACCGCAAACTTGCAGCAGCGTACAATTGAGCTTGAAAGGGCCAATAAACTCCTGGAGCAGATGGATCGCACGAAGTCCAGTTTTATCAGTATTTCTGCTCATGAGTTGCGCACACCGCTTACCCTTATCCAGGGGTATGCCTACATGCTGCAACAGTTTGCTCAAGAGAATCCTGAGATCGAAACACTGGCAACGGGTCTCATGGAAGGCTATGAACGTATTGAGGAAGTAGTCAACAGTATGTTGGATGTGTCCAAAATTGACAGCAAAACGCTGAACATAGCCCAGGCCGAACTCAAAACTCAAGTTGGTTATTGCCAAAGCCAAGAAGCCATTTGAATTTGCCCTTGTAGAGCGAGACCTTGACCTGAAAATCGAGGGTGTGGACACGTTGCCGGTCATCACGGCGGACACCGAGTTGCTGCATAAAGCCTTTTATCATGTGATTATGAATGCCATCAAATTCACACCCGATGGCGGCCAGATCATCATCAGCGGGAATACCATTACAGAAGCTCCTAACCCTCCTGAAGTCGAAATCACTGTGCGCGATACGGGCATAGGAATTGCCAAAGAGAATCAGGAAGTAGTATTTGAAAAATTCTATCAAACCGGTGAAGTGCTCATGCATTCATCGGGCAAGACCAAATTCAAGGGTGGCGGACCTGGTCTGGGGCTGGCTATTGCGCGCGGTATTGTTGAAGCACATGGCGGCCGTATCTGGTTGGAAAGTCCCGGCTATGATGAAGAGACCAAACCCGGTACAACGGTATTCGTCAGGCTGCCGGTAAATGGGCAGAAGAAAGCATGAAAGAACAAGCAGAACGCGAGGAACGAAAAGAACCTCGTAGAGACCTTCTGCTCATCTTGCTTATCATACCATTGGGCATTTGCTGCATGTTCGTGGCCGGGCAGGCTGCCATTGAGCTTGCACCTACCTGGAATGTGGTGGCAGACATGGGGTCCAATTTGGATCCGGATGTCGACTTTTCTGTTAATACCATCCCGGAGTTAATCGAGCCTGTCAGTTCCAACATACTGACCCAGCCTGTCTGGGGGGATCTCTTCCTCACACCGAACGCGGTCATCCCCACTCGTATCATTCCGACAAATATCCCCACCTTGCCACCGCAGCCGACAACCCAGCCGACTGTAGTTATCCCAACTAATATTCCGACTTCTGTACCGACTCCAACTAATGTAATTTTGCCTCCACCACAACCCCCGCCACCTCCTCCAACTCCACCCCCTCCGCCTCCATCCGAGTGCAGATCTAGGTATCACGAAAGTACTGAATTGCGAATATACTATATAGCGGGTGAGCGATCACCTATCACGATAGTCGTGACCAATGCCGGGCCTCACAATGCTCACTGGATTTCAACGATCACAGACAATTTCCTTCTGCCATTACTGGACTAACATCAGTTGCACACGTAGTGGAGCGGCGACCTGGCGGCACCGATACAAGCAGTGGCAATACTGTATCCTTTACGTGACACGCTTAACTTGGCAGTTGGCACATCTATAACTTAACGATTACTGCAGACGGCACGCGGCTCCCAGTGGCGACCTGGACATATACCGCCACGGCTGCTGTTCCTCCCGGGCTATGCAGGCTTAAGACGGAAGCAATAACTCTCAATGACATGTACACTGAAGATACCGAACCACATTCCGACGGGATTGCAAAAATAATATCTTCGGGAAGCGTCAATAACGTTAAATTTCACCACCCGATGTTGTCGATGGAGACCCTGGTATTTGGGATTTGGTCTACTATGAGTACCCATCCGGAGCCTGTTCCTCAAGGCGTTCTTATGGATTTAGTCCAGATAGAGATTCGGTGATGGAACCAATTCGGTATACTGTTTTCAATACGGGGTGATACTGTACGTGACACAAATACAAATGTGGATTTCACCCTATTGCCGCCCCCATCGGGTCCATCCATAACCGCCGCCAGACGAACCTGACGGAGCGTATCATATCCTGCGAATTTTGATTCGAGTAGACGTTTTATATTAATCATACAGGTATTGCCATAGATCTTGATCCCTTGGGAGCACCAGCTGGGAGCTTATCAGTTATTTACGCATCACTGCACCAATTGACGGCAGCATGATAATCAGTTAGAGTTCGTGAGACTCGTGGCGATAGAACCCTGATCAAATCAAGAGTTGTAAATTTCCAACAAAAAACTTGGACAGGCCAGATGGCCTGTCAGTTTTTGCTTTTATTGTTCCTGTTCAGCCGCCTTGAGCGGCTTTTACGGATAGGTTCTTTACGCCGTTGGCAACGTCACCCAAAAGGTCGAACCTTTTCCCTCTCCCTCAGACTCTGCCCAGATCTTTCCTCCTTGCGCTTCGATCAATCCTTTTGCTATCGTGAGACCAATACCAAGCCCACTGTAACGGGGTTGGTCTGTCAGTTCGATTTGGTAGAACTCTTCGAATATCTTTTTCAGTTGCTCGGCGGGGATGCCAATGCCGTTATCCTTAACCCATGCCAGGATTTTTCCGCCCTGTTCCTTTGCGCCAATCACAATTTCACTTTGCTCGGGTGAAAAACGAATGGCATTGTTGAGCAGGTTGACAAACGCCAAGGTGGTCTTTTCAGGGTCCAGATTCACATAGATTGGATCCTCTTGAAACGCATAGACCAACTGCAGGTCCCGTTTAGATGCGAAATACTTAATTTCATCCAGAGCGGACTCCAAAACATCCTGTATTGGGGTCTTCACCTGCCTCATTTCCATTTCATCGGCTTGGAGCAGGGTCAGGTTGTTCATCTGGTCGAGCAACGAACGCAGTTTTGTCGCCCCGTCGATCACGCGGTCGGCATGATCCGAGAGTTCCCCTTTTGCATCCCGCTGAAGGAAAGTTGCGTATTCGAGGATGATACCGAGAGGATCGCGCAATTCATTAGAGGCAAGCGCGAGGAAACGGCTTTTGACCTGATTTGCTTCCTTCACCTTTGCCAGGGCCTGCTGTGTTTTCCTTAGCAGACGCGCATTTTCGATTGCGATCGCGGCGTGTGAGGCGATGACAGATAAAATCGAAGAATCACTCTCAGAGAAAGCGCCATCTTTTTTATTGATCGCTTCCAACACGCCCACCGTCCGGTCTTTGATAGGCATGGGCACGCCGAGCAAAGACTTTACTTTGAAATTCACATGATCGGCGACGATGGAGTAGTGACGAGGATCCTCATCCACATCATTCAAGATCATCGGGTGGTTGGTACGGAAGATTGTTCCTGCAAGGCTGCCCCCGATCGGGACAGGAATCTCCGCTAGTTTCTTTGGGTCTGATCCTGTGGCTGCTGCAAAGAACAGACGCGGGTTCTTTTCATCGTACAGCAGAATCGAGGCCCCTTCACAATCCAACAGCTCGGTCGCTGTCTCAGTTATGAGTTGGAGAAGTTCTTCCAGTTCGAGCGTTGAGTTCAGAGTAACGCTTAGCTCAACGAGACGCAGAAGTGATCTATGGCGTCCCTCCAGGTCTCGGAGTTGTCCAGTGGTTGATAGAGGTGTGATCATAGTTTCAGTTTACAGTTTTTATATGCTGATTTCAAGCCCCAATTTTGCGAACTTTCGATAAAATCTACGCCCACATACCAATGTGCTTTTTGGCACTTGACCCGAACTCTCTCTCGTTCTACAATCAAGAAGCGGGAATTCGAAAGCCGTGAATTGTTACATGGAAAGCTTCACGATTAGATTGCCGTCCACATATACCAAATCCCAATTCCCGAATCACGGAGATACACAATGTCCGATTTTTTGTTCCGCGGCACACTGGCTGACCTTGACCCCGAAATCTACGATCTGACCCAGATCGAGGCCGAGCGCCAGGTCCGCAAGCTGATCATGATCGCATCTGAGAGCCAGGCCCCGCTGTCTGTACGCGAAGCACTTGGCTCCGCCTTCCAGAATATATATGCCGAAGGCTACCCCGACGAAGACACGCGCTGGATGTCCGATGAAGAGATTCTCGACCACCCGGCGCGTTTGGCGAACTATCGCCGCAACTCGGACCCGCGCTATTACAAAGGCGTGGAATACGCCGATACCATCGAAGCATTGGCCCGCCGCCGCGCCGCCCAGACCTTTGCCGCCAACGGCGTGAGCCGCTGACGAAATCTACGTCAACGTGCAGGCGCTCTCAGGCGGCCCTGCCAACAACGCCGTCTATCATGCACTGATGAACCTGGGCGAGACCGTATTGGGCATGAACCTGCTCTTCGGCGGGCATCTCTCGCACGGCTCGCGCGTCAACCGCAGCGGGAAATGGTTCAACGCGGTGCATTATTCTGTCAACGAAGAAACCCAGCAGCTTGACTACGACCAGATCCGCTCACTCGCTCAAGAACACCAGCCCAAGATGATCATCGCCGGTTACTCGTCCTATTCGTGGGTGCCGGACTGGAAGAAGTTCCGCGAGATCGCCGATGAAGTTGGCGCGTATCTCCTCGCTGACATCTCGCACATCGGTGGCCTCGTCGCGGCGGGCGTGGTGCCCTCGCCTATCGGCATCGCGCACGTCGTCATGTCGACCACGCACAAGTCGCTGGACGGCCCGCGCGGCGCGGTGCTGATGACCACCGACCGCCTGATCGCGCGCAAGCTCGACCGCGCCGTCTTCCCCGGCGAACAGGGCGGCCCGCACGTCAACGTTTTCGCTGGCCTGGCGTTGGCTTTCAAACTCTCGCAAACCGAGCAGTTCAAGAAGCTACAAGAACAGACCATCAAAAACGCGGTGGCGATGGTCGACCAGTTCCAGAAGCGCGGACTGGTGATTCCCTTTGGCGGCACCGATACGCACCTGATCAACATCGACTGCAACACCATCGTCGGCGCAGACGGCACCGCCCTGAGCGGCGACTATGCTTCGCGCATCCTCGACATCGTCGGTGTGGTGGTCAACCGCAACACCATCCCCGGCGATAAATCGGCGATGGACCCGAGCGGCATCCGACTGGGCACGCCCTGGATCACGCAGCGCGGCTTCGACGAAAGCAAGTCTCGCCGCTGGCCGATATCATCGCGGATGTGCTGCTGGCCTGCAAACCCTTCAGCGTCGAGACCGTCCGCAAGGGCAAGGCCCGCCGCGCCAAGCTCGACTTCAATGCCCTCAACGACGCCAAGATCAAAATCCGCGACCTGGCGCTGTCGGCTGGCATGGACTTCGAGCCGAGCGAGCACGGTTACCCCCATTTCTATTATTTAGACGATAAAGCCACAACGCGGTGTTTTCGACTTAAAGGGACAGCGCGTACGTCAATTCCTGGACTATAGCGTAGGCACCGATCTGACTGCCCTCAAGCCTGGTTCCAGCGCACCGACCTGCGTCCACACCCCGGATGAAACGGTTGAGGGTATGCTGACCTGTGTCAGCGCTAACGAATATCGCTTGAGCGTCCCGGCTGAGAAAGCGACACTGGCCGCTACCTGGCTGCGTGACCTATCGGACGGGTACATCCTGTTCGATGAGGGAGTCGAACGAAATCATGCCGGGGCCGGTAGTCGTTTCAAATTCAGATGCCAAGCCCGTCGAGCGGACGGAAGGCGATTGTTGCAACAAAGAAAAACCCTACTTCCTCAGCATGTGCGAGGGCGAGGGCGAAGCGAAGCCGTCCTTTGAATGGACAGAACCTGCCGATCCGCCCCTGCGTCGCACGCCGCTCTATCAGGTCCACAAAGACCTGGGCGCGAAAGTGATTCCCTTTGCGGGCTGGGAGATGCCGGTCTGGTACTCGTCTGTGATGGAAGAACATCTGGCAACGCGCCAGGCGGCTGGCCTGTTCGACGTGGCGCACATGGGCGTCTACTCGGTGGAGGGCGCGGACGCGGCTTCGTTCCTGGACACGATCTGCGGCAACGACTGCGGCGGGCTGGCGCCGGGCGAGAGCCTGTACAGCCACTTCCTGACCCCGGATGCCGAGGTGATCGACGATACGCTGATCTACCGCCGCGCGTATGACAAGTACCTGGTGGTGGTGAACGCCTCCAACGATGACAAGGACCGCACCTGGTTCGAGTCGGTGCGCGATGGGAAGGTCAAGATCGACAACAACCGCCCCTGGGCACGGACCTACGGCTACGAGGCCGTCATCCGCAACCTGCGCGACCCCAAAGCGGGCGACGACATGCGCGTGGACATCGCCCTGCAAGGCCCCAAGAGCCGCGACACGCTGCTGGCGATGGGCGTGGACGATGAGACCCGCGCGCGCATCATGAAACTGAAACGCACCGAACTGTGCGATGCCGTGGTGGGTGGGTTCGATTTGATCGTCTCCCGCACCGGCTACACCGGCGAGAAGATGGCCTTCGAATTGTTCGTGCATCCCGAGCGCGCCGCGGACTTCTGGAACGCGGTCCTGAAAGCGGGCGAAGGTTTCGGCGTCAAGCCGATCGGCCTGGGCGCGCGCGACAGCCTGCGCACCGAAGCCGGTTTGCCGTTGTACGGTCACGAAATGGGACTCGGCTCGGGCCAGATGGGCCAATCTGATCTGGGCGTGGCGGAAGGCGGCTTCGGCTCCTACGTCAAACCCTACAAGCCCTACTTCATCGGGCGCGAAGCTTTCATCGCCAACGAGAAGACCCGCAAGGGCGTGGTGGTACGCTTCCGCTTCACCGAGAAGGGCGTGCGCATGGCTCACAACGGTGACCCGGTGATCGACAAACGCGGCAAGGTCATCGGCTGGGTGACCTCCTGCGCGGTGGACATGGACGGGCTGCTGACCGGCCAGGCCTTCCTGGATTTCAAGAACGCCGAAGTAGGATACACCCATCTTCATCTACCAATCGGCGCCGAAGAAAACCGGCCCCGCTCCCGCCGAGATGAAACTGGGCGACCGCGGCGTGCTGCCCACAGCGGCGGTAGTCGTGAGCAGGTTCCCGAAGTTGTAAAAGCAAAAAGTATAATTAGGGCTGATAGGTTTTACGCTTATCAGCCCTTTTTGTATTAGACGTTTAAAAACTGACGGAGAAATTATGGGAATTTCTAAGGACCAAGTGCTAAAGACAATTGCGGGCTTCTATTTAGAATCATCTGATTTTAACGGAATCCCATTAGACAGCCTTCTACATGAATTGAATTCGACATGGGATGAAACAAAAGGATATGTTCAAGAATTAATCAATGATGAACTAATCGGTTTAATTTTCAGTGATACTGATATTAATACGCACATCATTCGCTTAGGGTTTGAACCAAAGGAAATTCAAATTTCTAAATTAGACAAAGTCGATGTTCATACATGTTTCTACCCTCATTCAAATCATTTGAATAGGATTGTGAATCGAGACGAATATCGTGACGAACCATATAAGCTTGAATTGGCTTTAGGTTCACCGCAGTTATCACACAGATCATTTGATCTTTCCATTTTAGAGGTTTATCGCAACGATCCACGATATTATTATCGCAATGATGATGTAAATGGACACATTAGCATACGAGATGCAGATGGTAGCGATTTGATGTCAGAAAGTGACCAAGTTCTATTGAATACATTTGGATTTGCTTACGATGAAAATTTAGATAGAGCTGTAGCAGTTTATATTCGATACCTTGCAGATTTGAGCCCCGAACATCAAAGAATTTGGAAAGCCAAGGAACTAGAAGAATCTTACAAGTTACATCCCGATTATTATAGAAACACGATTATTGGAGATTGGGGGGAACGTCTTCCAATTTTTCAAGCTTTCGTATTGGAATTGTGGATTATTAATCAAATGGTAGAAGCCATGAAACGTCCGCCATTATTCAGAGAAGATTATAGGGAATATGGAGAAGACAGACCTCGTAAGTTTTCGTTTATTGTACGGCCAACATTGGAAGAGTTTAATGCTTTTATTCTATTGCTAGATAAGATGATTTCAGATAATCTAAACAAAGATTTCTTTATGAAAGAGATATCTTACGAAAATGAGATTGAACGTAAAGATGGAAAAATCATTATTCAACAAAAAGGTACACTTCAATTACTAGATGAATGGTTCCGAAAAAATTTTAGAACAAGTGATTGGGAACCATGGGACGAAGCCATAAATACTTTAAAAAAGATTAGAAAAATGCGTCAAGAACCTGCGCATTCAATTAACGAGGATATTTTTGATCAGGGATATTTTAAAAGAACAAAGAGATATTATCATTCAAGCTTATGAAGCCATTAGAACAATTCGATTGATGTTCGCCAATCATCCAGAAGTGAAAAAGGCTTCAATAAAAATACCTGATAAGGTGTTTGAAGGAAAAATCTGGACGTTTTAGGGAACATAATTACGGTGAGATAAACTATCAACTTTCTGGAAGCAAGCATGGTAAATCAAATCCTGGCCGATCGAGGCGGGGTTTGTTGTTTTTTGGGGCATCGCGCATTTGTGAAGCAGGTGACTGTCAACTCGAAGTTGACAGTCACCTTTTAGGATTAATCCTGAGAGTTCCAGAGAGACTTTGAAAGCCCGTCCGCAGTAAATTGGGGGATATCAAAAACGGAGGTTTGGTCATGATGGATATAATCTTTGATTGGTGCGTGAATGTTTTGGTTTACTGGGCGGGGGTCATCGGTATCACTTATAAAGAAATCAATGTATGGGTCTTTGTCATCATTTGGCCGGTTGTAACTGTCCTCCTGGTTGTTATCATTTACATGCAGCAACGGAAAATTCAGCAACTATCGCAAAAGGAAATACCTAATAAAAACGGGGGAACTTGTTTTTATGATGGAAAATCAGTAAGATAAAGACTATCAACTTTCGGGAGGGCAGCATGATAAATCAAATCCTGGCATACATCGGGGCGGGTCTTACAACACTTTGGGGTGTCGCGCATTTGTTCCCCACCAAAAACGTGGTCGCTGATTTCGGCGATATCTCCGAAGATAACCGTCACATCATCACGATGGAATGGATCGTCGAGGCGGCCCGACAGTTCCCTTTTAGGGTGCTTCGCGAAACGTCGGGCTAATCGCGCTGATCTTCATCGGCGCGCTGGTCGCCATGGTCACGGTTGTAGATGCGGCCAGTCCGGTCACGCGCGCGGTCTACTGGCTGGCGGTGGTCGGGCTGAATGTGTTGTCCGTGGTGTCGTTGTTCACCGGCTTCAAGGTGAATTTCATCCCGTTCAAGCTGTGCCCGGTCATTTTTACGGGGGCGTCGGTCTTGATTTTGTTGGGGATATTGTTATAGCTGAACAAAGAAATAAGCGGGGCATACAAAATACATGATATATTCAATAAAAAAAATGGAGGACCTCATGTCTAAAGATACACTGCGTCAATCAGCAAATTTACTCTCTGTTATTCTGGCTCTAACTATCAATGTTCTGGCAAGTGCGCTGCCGCTCAACGGACAGAACACCGGCGAGATCTCCGATCGTTTTCAGGTCTTTTTTGTCCCGGCGGGCTATGTCTTTGCCATCTGGTTCCTGATCTTCGTTGGTTGGATCGCTTTTGCCATCTTCCAATTTCTCCCGGCACAAAAAGAGAATCCCCGTCTGCGGAACCTGGGATACTGGTTTGCCCTGAGCGGTGTCTTCAACGCGGCCTGGCTGTTTTGCTGGCACTACAATCTCTTTGGACTGAGTGTGCTGGTCATGCTGCTATTACTGGGAACGTTGATCGTATCCTATTTGAAGCTGAATGTTGGACGAGCAGCGGTCAGCACCGGAGAAAAATGGTCTGTGGACGTGCCCCTCAGCGTTTATCTCGGCTGGATCTCGGTCGCTACCGTTGCAAATATCACTCCCTGGCTGGATTCCATCAATTGGAATGGTTTCGGCATCGCGCCGCAGGTCTGGGCAGTGATCATGCTGGTTATCGCCAGTCTGATAGGAGCATTGATGGCGATCTCGCGCAAGGACAGCGGCTATTTATTCGTTTTTGTCTGGGCTTTTGCGGGAATCGCGGTCAAACAGGCGGCTGAACCGCTGGTCGCTAATACTGCCTGGATAGCTGCAGTGATCATGCTGGGTTTGGCTCTGTACAGCATTTTTCAACGAAGGCGCATGTCAGTGTGATTATTATGACCACCCCTATTTTGATTTTGTTGGGGATATTGTTATATTAATTCGTTCAGATCTGGGAGGGGTCATGAGCAAAAAAGTTTTGGTTTTGAAGAGTAGTCCGCGTGAGAACGGAAACAGCAACACGCTGGCCGGGCAGGTAGAGGCGGGGGCCAAAGAAGCGGGAGCCGAAGTCGAGAGCCTGATGCTGCATCATATGGACATCCGTCCCTGTGATGCTTGCGATGTCTGCCAGGAGACCGGCGTGTGTATCGTCAAGGATGATATGCAGGGGGTCTATCCATTGCTTGAGAAGGCAGATGCCATCGTTATCGCTGGCCCGGTCTACTGGTTCACGATCAGCGCCCAGGCCAAATTGTGCATCGACCGCTGGTATGCGCTCATCCACGAAGACAGTCCGGGTGAGGGTGCCTTTCGTGATAAGCAAATCGGCATCATTCTGACGTATGGAGACACCGACCTGTACACTTCCGGCGGGATCAACGCTATCCACACCTTTGAGTCGATGTTCCGCTATCTGGGTGCAGAGATCACGGGTATGGTGTATGGAACCGCGAATGAGATCGGGGATGCTGAAAAACAGCCCGAACTTATGCAGAGCGCTTTTCAATTGGGTCGAAAACTTGGTGTGTGAACGCTATGATAATGAAGACACCTCAACTACTATCAAATCTACTCGAACGGGTCAACGCTCAAGCTGAAACGCCTTTGCGATTGGAAAATTGGTCAAAATCTATTCAGTGGGTTGTGGATGGCAAATCCTTCAATTGGGAGGTGCGTTCGGGGTTGCTACGCCAGGTTGACATTGGTGAGGCCGACATCCTTCTCAACTGCACGCAAGCTACGCTGCAAGCTATCGTCGGGCGAAAACTACCATTAGACTTATCGGCAATAAAGATTGGGACGCAGATAAACGCTGATTGACGCTGAGAAAAAGAGAAAAAATCCGCGTTTTCTGCGTTCATCAGCGTCCAAAACAGACTTTCAACTTATTACCGATAAAGTCTATTATTTATCGCCATATGGGTGACCGGAGATATTCAATTTCAAGGCTCTTTTGCCGATGCTTACCCGGTGAAGATGGTATCGAAGGGCAAATAGAGCATCTTGAATCTCACTTACCACAAGCCTGAGATACTTGCCAACTGACGCAGGTGACTGTCATCTTTATGGGGATATTGCTATAGTTTCCGTCGAGCGAATCGCACAATCCCAAAGAGCAAAAGGATAGCGGCCAAAATCAGCAACAGAGGGCTGATTCTCCAGCCACCTTTAAGAAAAACCCAACCTGCTATCGCATACACCCCGCCCCCCAGAATGAGCAAGAGGGGTTTTTTCTTCCTGGTGGCAGAAATGAACGCACCAATCCCGCCAGCAAGATAAATCAACCCTAAAAAGGTTTCAATACCCCACAGGGTCAGGAAATCAGCGTCTGGCTTCGGGTACCCCCCATCAGGGATATTCTGCCCGGAGATGACCTCCGAAGGACGCAGCCAACCAATATCTGCAGGGCAGGGGCGCATCCACCCGGCCATCCAGCGCCACTCGCCCTTGCCAGAATAATCAGAACGCTGACCGGCACGAATCCCAAGATGCAGATGCGGTTCTAGCGGCTGCTTCAGGCTGCCACCGTTTTCATGCGAATCCCCCAGATAAGCGATCAAATCCCCTTTTGAAACCGGTCCTGTTTCCATGTACCAGCGGCTGGGAACTCAGGTGCCCGTACAAAGAATAGATATTGGCCTGCGGATGATCGATGATGATCAACCATCCATACCCGCCCATCGGCCCGGAAAAACTGACTTCGCCATCCGCCATCGCATACACGGGCGTTCCCGCTGGCTGGAAATAATCTTCCGCGGCGTGGTATTTACGAGCAGATTCAGGTCCGCTGCTGGCTGTGCAAAATGTTGCAGATTCCCTGTCCCGATATGAATTGGCATCGTCCAGGGGAAAGCGGAACGGAAGTTGCTCACCCTGTATCCAATCTTCCGCTTCGGAGAGATCCGCATAGGGCTGGGTGGGGCAATGTCCTGTACTCTGAGTACAACCGGTAAAAAGAGATATGAAAAAAATCATACAGACCAATAAAAGTGGGTTGGAGAGGGCATTCTTGGTCTTCATACATACTCCGATTTTGGTTCAATGGCTGTATTCTTCAGCATTGTAGCATTTTCATCAAGAGAGAAAAACATACCGGGGCAGGGATTTTTCTTAAGTTTTATCTGTGAGGCAGCCTTGTTTGTAGCTGTAAAGTTAAGCGCTGCTTGTTTTATAAGAAAAAACGGTAAGATATTAGCAGGATAAACCCTGTGCCAGAAGATATCCAGAAACTGCTGCACGAATTGTAGAAAGGACTAGCCGACATCTACAGTGACCAGTTGAAAGCTGTTTATCTGTACGGCTCCTATGCGCGTGGCGACGCCCATCCTGCTTCAGACCTGGATGTGATGATTGTGCTTAGTGATTATCAAAGCTATGGAAAAGAAATTGACCGGACTGGAGAATTAGCCAGTCAGTTGTCGTTAGAGTATGGCTTGAGCATCAGTCGCGTTATTATGAAAGAAGACCAATGGCAAAATAGCACTACCCGGCTGCTTCGCAACATCCGCGCTGAGGGGATCGCTGCATGAAGGAGTACACTGTGCAATTGCTTGAAAAAGCTGCTGAAGCTATAGAAGCGGCCGAGCTATTGGTCACAAACAACTATCCCGATTTTGCAGCTAGCCGGGCTTACTATGCCATATTCTATGTAGCAGAAGCGTTGTTGAACGAAAGGGATTTGTCATTTAGCAAACATGGTAATGTGCATGCGGCCTTTGGAGAGCACTTTTCAAAAACAAAAGTCCTTGATCCAAAATTCATCGCTGGCTAATTGATGCATTCGACAAACGACTGGTTGGTGATTATGGCGTTGAAGCAAACATTGAAATGGATATTGCCACGGATATGATTAATCAAACACGCGAATTCCTGGAAGCAGCCTACGCAGATTTGGGCTTAAAGCCGCCGGTCCGCGGGGTGGGGGTGATAGATAAATCATCATATTGGGCTATTGCACAACCCCAGGGGAAATACTATAATAATAAAGATAGAATAAGTCCAGTTAGCGCAAAGCCGCTGATACAGTCTGCCTTACCAAGGCCATCTGCATCAATTGCAGGTGGCTTTTTTTATTGGGCAACAACTTTATCCAAGAAAACTTCCACAGCCTGACTTATTCAACCCATCTTTGCTGCTCTCGTTGGAGAGCACACTCTTATTGTCGGGAATCTACCCGCAGAAGGAAATAAAATGTCACAAATTACACAGTTAGGCTCAGGGGCCATTTGGATTTGCAACAAATGTCATACTTGGTGGGGCAGCCAGATCGGCAAGCGCCCATCCACCAATTTTCTGACGCGATTAGACAAGGCAGGCTTGCTGCCTTCCTGGGAAACTTACCGTGGCTGGAAACTGGTGGCTGAACAAGCACAAGATTGCCTGAATTGCGGCAACCACGTCGCTGTACCGGCCTTGCAGTCAAATTAAGAGCTGTATCTGTCCACGTGAAAAACCCCGCAGGGTGGGGAGACGTGATACAATCGGATAAATTGAGTCCAAATTTCGTCTGATACCCTGTCCACGAAAGCCATCTTCATCCAAGACAGATGGCTTTTTATTTTTGTTGTTCGCAAAAGTTAGTAAAATTTGGCACTCTTCCGAAGGCCGTTTCGCCCCGGCGGGCTCTCGGCCCGAACGGGGATACCGAGATGGTGTGAGCGGAGCGAAGAGTCTCTATTCTCGAAACTGAGATGCTTCACTCCGTTCAGCATGACATGCGTAGTATTGTGAATATATAAGGAGAAAATAGAATATGGAAATCACAAAAGATACCCGCGTTTCAAATATTCTTGAAGAGTACGGTGACATCGCCGATGTGATGGAAGTTTTTGGCATAAAAAGAGTTGGGCGTTACTCCATCCGCGCGCTGGCAACCAAAGCGGTCACGGTCGAATGGGCGGCACGCATCCACCGCGTGCCATTAGATGAATTCCTTGAAATTCTTCATAAAGCAATTGCTTCCACAAAAGAAAAAACTCAGCCTACGAAAGCTGCGAAAAGGAAATAACTTGTTATGGCCAAAACCAAAGTAAAAACCTCTCGCTGGGGCACGAGCGTGGTGATCCTGTCCCTGTTATTGTTCTTCTTCACCGTTCCGCATACACTCGAAGATTTTGCCACAGGTGAGCCTGCCAAAGCGGGCATCCCGGCTCCGATCATATCCACTGTGATATCAGCCATGTTCGCCTTACAGGCGCTGGCCTTATTCTGGACAGGGCGCCGCATGCACCGCAGCTACGTCATTCATGCCTTTCTGGGTCTCTTCTGGCCGATATCCGCGGGGGCAGCCCAACTCCCGACCATACTTTCAGGGAGTCCCTATCGCGCCGGTTTTATCTCCGTGTTTTATGTGGGCGGAATGATCGTGATTGGAATTCTGCTCTTCATCGTGTCCATGTTGGCTCTGCGAGCAGGTCGCTCCAAATAACTTATTTCAATTGCAAGGAGGAAAGATGTCAAAAAAAATTATGTTGCTCATCGCTCTAACCGCCACAGTTGTAGCAGGTTGCGGTGGAAACCTCGATAGTCCGCCACTGGTTTATCTGGTCAGAGACGGCAACCTGATAGACGGCTTCCAGAGTTCTTATTGTTGGGATGGGGGTATGGGCGGAACACTTTGTGTGGACACGATTGAACCTTACTTTGATGAGACCACGCAACTTCCCACAAACGCACCTGTCCGCTTCCAATTTGATACGCCGCTGCCAGATGAAGTCACCATCTCGATCAGCGAAGAACTCTTTGGCGAAACTATCCAGACCGAAAGCCTGCCCCCGTCCGAAATCATCGATTGGTCTCCGAACCTTCCGCCCGGTGATTACATCATCGACGTCCACACCAGTTGGAAGCAGGGGGATGTCACCTATTGGTTTAGCGTCTCGCTTGAATGAGTCTGGGTAGACAAACATTATTTTCCCGCATTCGACACATGGAAAACCTGGCAAATAAGGACTACCTGAATTTACAGGGTACTGCGTAAACAGATCAAGCAGTAAAAAGCGCCTCGCTGACGGGTCGCTTTTGTCATCTCTCTATAAATAGTTTTATTCTCTCAACTACACCTGATAAATTCCTCGAAACCTCATCATTCCTGAAACGGATCACCATCAGCCCCAACTCAGACAATGCCTTCTCTCGTCTGGCATCTTCTTCTCGTTGCAAATCGTGGATGTCCCCATCTACTTCAATGACCAGCGATGCCTTGTGACAATAAAAATCGACGATGAAACTTGCGATAATTTGTTGCCTCCGAAAATGGACACCCAACTTGTTCGCTCGAAGTTCATTCCACAATATTTTCTCGGCAGGAGTCATGTCGCGACGAAGTTCCTTGGCGCGTTGAAGTTTCTCTTTGCTGACTCGTTGATTAGTAACGATGTTCTTGATAGGCATTTGATAATTTACAGATAAAACCCCTCTCCCGTCTCCCCTGAAGGGGAGAAGCCAAGACAGCCCAAGCACAGAACCCTTGCTTTGCCAATGTCCGCGCCAGCGGACAAGATAGAAACCACGCTTATGCCCTTCCCTACAGGGAAGGGGCAACCCAACACCGCGAACCATGATGCCAAGCGGGGTTAGGTCCCACCCCACACTCTCTGAGCCGAGAAGGGGCTACACAAAATCAAAAAAAGCGTCTCGCCAATGGTTAGCTTTTGTTTTTCATCACAACATTACCACAGGGGGCAAAAATTACCCCGCAACACGCGGGTCATCGCCACAATTTGTGACTAAAATGCTATACTTAATTGTGTGAAAAATTGGAAATTGAATTGTTTTGATTGCATAGTGGAACACAAAAATGACTGACAAAAAGAATGTCAGTGGTATAAGCGATCATAAAAAGAGAAAAGGTGCTCTTGTCACTCCAGTTAATGCTGGTTTAGGGGACACTTTCAAATTCAATTCTTGGACAAAAGAAAGGATGCCTGAATATCTTTGGCTTGGATTAATCCGAAAGTACTATGGTAGGAAGTTAGGATTAGAAAAAGCTGGAAATATTTTGTTTGGAATTTCAAGAAGTGGAATATCATTGACAACCCCAAGGCTGTCAATGATATTCAATTTTTCGAAAAATGAGCAAAAAACACTCTATCAAATAATCTGCAAATATATCGACAAAGAAGTACTCGCTCCATTAACGCTTATATATAAGAGCAGATTTCAGCCAATATTTAACGAATATTTCTTCATCGCTCACTTAACTGTTGAAGAAAGAATACAAATTCTCTCTGAAGCAGTTAAAGCATATTCTCCACACCAGTCTAATGAAGCAACTGATTTGAGATTTCTTTCTTAAAGTCTAATGCTTTTCAACGGAAAGCTTGTTATATCTACCGATGCTAAAGGCACAGCAAAAGCCCTAAAAGAATACGCCTATACTGACCATGAAGACGAAAAAATGAGATGGTATCGTCCCGCTATAAGAAGCACCGAAATAGGAATGACTTTTGAAGAATACAATACTGGATTTTCTTATGAATTTTGGAGAGAATTTGGAATGATTACTTGTAATCGAATAAAAATAGAGTTTCCTGAAAACACAACCGACCACAAAGAATTTGTAACGGATTGTCGGAAAGTATTAGAGTATGTATTCTACTCCAACAAAGAAAAATCTCTCTCAGAAGATAAGTTTGATGTACTCATTGGGTCGATCAATTATGCTTTGAAAATTTTTACCGAGATAAATGACAATGCACTGGGGAACAGAATACTGGGGCGACATGGAATTAGAACTATGATTGAAGTCTATATCATGCTCAAATATTTACTAAAAAGAGAGATAGAACAACCCAATATATGGGAGGAATATAAGCTGTATGGCATTAGCAAGTACAAACTCGTTCTTCTAAAGGCAAGAGAAAGTAACTCCATAGTAAATGAAACTTCCCATTTCGCTATTTATGTCGTAGATGCACTCGTGAACGAAATCAGGTGGGAAGAATTTATTGACGTTGACTTGAATTACTTTGACAAACAAAGAATTAGGGATAAAAGCATAGATGTTGGAGAAAAGGAGCTATATGACCTTTTCTACGATTACGATTCAAGTTTTACTCATGGCATGTGGGGTGCTATTAGAGAAAGTTCTATGCTTCACTGCAATAGTGCCGATCATCAATTTCATGCAGTGCCAGATATTTACGACAACCAAAATTTGCCAGATGTGAAATCTGACAGCAACAAAATCATGATATTGTTGTACTTACTTTTGGCTGGACTTTATGACATCCCGGCTTGGTTTGCAGATAAATATTTTGGCAAAAAATGAAATCGCCTACGTTACTAAATATTAACAGGTCTCAAGATGAATATCTTGACCTATTACTACAACATAGGGAGCATGTTAAGGCAGACGGTTTATCTGTAACAAAAATATGTGCTCTGTTAGATGAAGTGAAGTGCTTTTGGCTAAAGCAAACTTTAAATCAATTGAGTTTGAACTAGAAGAATTAGCAGAGAGCCAAACGTGTTTTGTTCTATCTGGAGCAATTTTTCTGAATGTTTCTGAGTACGAACACGTATTATTTTAAATCGCTTGGCGACTGCCATATAATCTCCGATCCATTTTCAAAATTTGAAATGTTTTTTAGACACCCTGAAGATGAAATAAATGTTGTGTTTACTGTTGATTACTTTAGGCGGGCATTTCTTGACACCTTGGAAATTTTAACAACCTATAAGGGGTGCTTTTATGTTTTACCAATCCAAGAAATAGCAGTAAAAGATTCAGAAAAACATCGTGAATTATTGGACTTGTTTTTCTGGAAATTTATATCAGAAGCATTTAATGATGACTTCAAAAGTCACGAAGAGTTTCATGACAAATATAAGAGCTTCGAAGAAATAGAGACAGGGCTAAGTAGCTATGTTCGAGACAACCTTGTATTCGATCAATTAAGCGATCGTGATCTCTGATTAAGGGAAAGAGTAGAAAGACATAGTGGACAATACACTAACATATCGCCAGTAATTACTCTCAAATCAGATGCCCAAAAGTTTTAATAGCAGTATTTTCTTTTCTTGCCCAAGTTGCAGATATTTTGTATGTCTGCTCAGCTCTAAGGCTAAATCCGTATATCAGGTTTGATATAACATTCACGTACTTCACCTTAGTGATGAACATTTTTACTGATGATGAAAATTTTAAGAAGAATGATCGAAAAGACCCTTATTTGCTATCTTTTTTATGTAACTATTGATGAAAACAAATTTGAAAACATTACATTTTCAGATTACTGTAAACGATTAGAAAACAAAGCTTTGCTAAGTTCAATTATTGAAAAGCTTCACGTCCAAAAAATTGATATTTTCAAAGATAACACATCAAAAGTAGTCAATATTATTGAGAATGAATTTAGAACAATTCTTTGAGTCAACTCAATTGAAATTCGCAAAACAGTATGGACGGTTTCCTTCTTAGTCATAAATCTTTTTTTCTTATAATCTTCGTGGTGAAATGATAAAATCCACCCCATGACCACAGACACCAAACAAGTCATCTACTCCATGATGCGCGTCGGGCGCATCCATCCCCCCAACAAACAGGTGCTGCGCGATATCTCGCTCGGCTTCTACTACGGCGCCAAGATCGGCGTGCTCGGCCTGAACGGCGCGGGCAAGTCCACCCTGCTGCGCATCATGGCCGGCGTCGACCCGGACTACGTCGGCGAGATCGCCATGTCCAAGGGCTACACCGTCGGCTTCCTCGAGCAGGAACCGCAGCTCGACGAATCCAAGACCGTCATCGAAGTCATCCGCGAGCGCCCTGCAGCCCATCGTCGATATGCTCGCCAAATACGACGAGGTCAACGCCAAATTTGCCGAACCGGATGCCGACTTCGACGCCCTGATCGCCGAGCAGGCCAAACTGCAGGACGAACTCGACAAGCATCGACGCCTGGAACCTCGATTCCCATCTGGACGTCGCCATGTCCGCCCTGCGCTGCCCCCCGGCCGATACCCCGGTCAAGATCCTCTCCGGCGGCGAACGGCGACGCGTCGCCCTCACCCGACTGCTGCTGACCGAACCCGACATCCTCCTGCTCGACGAGCCCACCAACCACCTGGACGCCGAGTCCGTGGCCTGGCTGGAGCACCACCTGCAGGAATACAAGGGCACCGTCATCGCCGTCACCCACGACCGCTACTTCCTCGACAACGTCGCCGGCTGGATCCTCGAACTCGACCGCGGCTACGGCATCCCCTGGAAGGGCAACTACTCCTCCTGGCTGGAGCAAAAAGAAGAGCAGCTCCGCAAAGAAGAAAAGTCCGAGTCCAAGCGCCAGAAGACCCTGCAGCGCGAGCTGGAATGGATTCGCATGTCGCCCAAAGCCCGTCAATCCAAGGGGCAGGCGCGTGTCACCGCCTACGAAAATCTGCTCTCGCAGGAAGTACGAAGCAGTATCGCGGCGACCAGGAGATCTACATCCCGCCCGGTCCGCGTTTGGGGGACGTGGTCATCGAATTGGATAAAGTGACCAAAGCCTACGGTGAGCGCCTCATCCTGGACGATTTTTCTGCTACCATTCCCCCCGGCTCCATCGTCGGCATCGTCGGTCCCAACGGCGCGGGCAAGACCACCCTGCTCAAAATGATCGTCGGGCAGGAGCAGCCCGACAGCGGCTCGATCAAGATCGGTGAAACCGTCAAATGGCCTACGCCGACCAGTCCCGCACGCTCGACCCCGAGAAAACCGTCTACGAAGAGATCTCGCAGGGCGCAGAAACGCTGCGAACTGGGCGACCGCAAGATCAACGCGCGCGCCTACTGCTCATCCTTCAACTTCGCCGGCTCCGACCAGCAGAAGAAGGTCGGCGTGCTCTCCGGCGGCGAACGCAACCGCGTCCACCTGGCCAAGACCCTGACCGAGGGCGCCAACGTGATCCTGCTCGACGAACCGACCAACGATCTGGATGTGAACACGCTGCGGGCGCTGGAAGAAGCGCTGGAGAATTTTGCCGGCATGCGCCGTCGTCGTCAGCCATGACCGCTGGTTCCTCGACCGCATCTGCACCCACATCCTGGCCTTCGAAGGCGACAGCCAGGCGCGCCTGTTCCTGGGCAACTGGTCTGATTACGAAGCCTACATGAAAGAGCAATTCGGAAAAGACTTCACCCCTCGCCGCATCAAATATCGTACGTTGAAACGATAGGCACTCACAGTCAAATGCAAATGCGAAACAAGAAAATATACGCGCTTATAGAGCGCTTTCTCTTATCACCTGTACATCCCATCCTGTACAGCGTGTATTATGTTTTCAGTATGTATACCTTTAATATCCATGACATACTCTTTCTGGATTTTGTACGGCCTTTGCTTTTATCTATGTTGCTTGCTGGCGTGGTTAGCCTTTCTTTCTACCTCGTCCTTCGATCAAAGGATAAAACAGCTTTTATAACCTCCATCTTTCTGGTTATGTTTTATTCATATGATTTGATGAGAAGGCTGTTAGTTCCAAGAATCTCATTTGTAAATTTTGGTACCTTTTCATGGATATGGGCCTTGTTGACGATCATCCTCATTCTTTGGATTGGCTGGTTTAAGAAAATAGATCAACCCAAGAATGTTCATGCAATTATCAATTTTATGGCGATTATCCTTCTGCTATTCCCTTTCTTGCAAGGGATAAGATATGCCATTACAAAAAACCTTCAATTTACCCCATTGGTTGATCATGTAGTCAAAATAGAATCACCAAGATCCACACCTGATATTTATTACATCATTCTAGATTTATATTCCCGTGCTGATGTTCTCAAAGATCTATATGGATTTGATAACAGTGGGTTTATTCAGTCACTTAATGATTTGGGTTTTTATGTTGCCGAGTGTAGTCAGAGCAACTACGTCAGCACCGCTCCTTCATTAGCGTCTTCTCTTAACTTTGACTACCTTCAAAATCTGAGCGATGAATTCCAGCCCGATGAAACAGAACATCTCTATATGTTCAAGTTACTGGAGAATAATGCTGTCAAAGAGTCCCTTTCTAGCATGGGATATGAAACCGTCGCATTTGCAACTGGCTTTCCTTCGATGGAATGGAGAGATGCAGACACCTTTATCGCGCCTCCTTATGGGCCAATTACAGAGTTTGAGGTCTTGGTTTTGCTCTCAAGTTATGCCAGAATTTTTGATGATTTCGACATCATAAATCTTGACAATATTCATGCCGAACGTTTTCGAGAGCGCACACTTTTGATTTTAGATAGCTTTGATGAGGTGGCAAATTTGCCGGGGCCAAAATTTGTCTATATCCATCTTATAACACCCCATACGCCCTTTGCATTTGATAAGGATGGAAATCCAGTTGCACCGGATCAGACCAAACCAATTGACGGATATGTGAATCAGGTCATGTTTATCAACAAGTTCATTTTACCAAATTTGCAAATGCTAATTGATGAATCTGAATCGCCACCTGTAATTATTTTACAGGGAGACCACGGTCAATTGAATAAGAATAAAGCTGCGCAACTGAAAATACTGAATGCTTATTATCTGCCTGATGGTTACGATGCGCTTTATCCTTCTATCACACCGGTCAATAGTTTTCGAATTATTTTCAATTCTTATTTTGGCACAAAATTTTCACAACTCCCCGATGAAAGTTACTATTCAAGCCGGTCACGCTTGTATGATTTCACAGTCATGCAAAATACATGCCCGTAATAACAGATTGTTAGCGATGCTGGGCAATTTAGTAAAGATTCCCCCCGCCGCATCAAATATCGTACGTTGAAACGATAATCTTTGCTCAGGCGGGGTCTCAGACCCCGCCTGAGCAAGATACCAGAGGTATATCAAAAAACTGAAGGGGATTTGTAAACTTCCACCCTGCCTGCACAATGATAAAATGTTCTCAATCGGGATATCCGTCAGTGTGTTCAATCGGAATAGGAGAACACCATGCCATTCTTTGACTTTTTCAAAAAATCGCCTAAAAAGGAAGCCCCAAACAATCTTCTTCAGATAATCCTTTTGCTTCGCCCAAGCTACAGAAGAAACGCTATGATGCCGCCATGGAGTTTGTGAAGGTTTTCCAGGAGAAAACGCCACTCCTGAATGGCAGGCCCCATGCCGGGACCGTTATGTCAGTTGCCGCGCGTTTAGCCGGGACAAGCCTGTTCAGGGCGATCAAAAAAAAGACGTTGATCCCGGCGTTGTTGTCCTTTCGGAAGAAGTAAATACGGCTTACCCCCAACTGCTGAATCTGTTTGCGTACTATTGCAAGCAGAACGGAATGGATGTAATGGCGAAACCAGTGGTTACCGAATTCCCGGAACAGGATAAGCCGCTCATGGAGCTTGCCCAGGTCCAGGCTGAATATCAGGATCAGTATAACGAGATCATGAAAAAACACGGGCTTGATTATCTGGAGGGCGCCCGGGCTGGCATGATCCTCTGTTCGATCGTTTTTAATTATCATTGTATAGCTAACAAAGACATTGACCCTTATGTAGCTACCGGGATAGTGGCCATGGGGGTTGTCGAAGGCGCGAAGACCAGCCCGGTATCGTTAAAATCTAAAGACGCAACTGGCAACATCCAATAATGGCTCGAAAGAGAATGAAGCTGCTGAGCTTATCAAAACCATCGCGAAATCGTCCATCAGCGGTTCCGGAACAAGGCTCGTTTTAGGGGAGCAGGATGCAGCCATTCAGGAAGCCCTGGATAACGGCGGAAAGTTCATCCTGGTCCACCCGGAAGTAGCCAACCAGCTCAAGAGTGGGAATTTCGATCCATACCTGATCTATGTTACAGCTCTAATCCTTGAAATGAGAGTCGAAAATCGCCCAGATCGATTTCGTTAATGTGGGATGTCGAGAAACTACTACAGGAATGGAGCGACAAGCCACATGATCAAGCTCCCTGTCCATATCAGGTTGATGCTGTGGTTACAAGAAAATGCGGAGAAGTTATGGTTATCAACAGAGTGGAAATAGCTGGAAATTGAAATAGTAGAGATGTAAGACTAAAGAATGGATAAGCTCGACAAAGCTCATAATTACCACAATGAGCGTAGGAGGAGACTTCCTGCGCTTTTTTGTTTCTGCGCACCCCAGCAATATTGATTTGAAATTGAAACTTATATTTTATACCTGCAAGGTAGAATATTTGAGATAAGGTTACCTTGTTTATTTCACTTAAACCGTTGCGAAGAGGTTCCATTGGAGAAACTGTATGAAACAATTATTCTCTAACCTGAAGAAAAGGATTGGCCTGGCACTTGCCTGGCTCAATCAGAAATTGCTGCAGCCGCATCCATCCATCAAGGACATTGCGCTGCAGAAAAAATCATTATTGCTCTCCATTTTCCTGCTGGTCTTTATCTTCATATTTGCAGGCGTGGATATCGCCTATCTGCTCACAGTTCCGGGGTACGCGCCTCCCTGGTATGGGTATGTATTCCTTTTTGGTTCTTTTGCGCTCAACCGAACCGGAAAATACAGGCTGGCGTCTGCCCTGACAATCTCCATGTTTCCGATCGTGGTTTTTTCAAATGTTGTAAGTGGTGACAGTCCCAATCCGCTTGCTACTCTAAATTACCTGGTGCTCAGCATCATTCTGGGAAGCATCCTGCTTCAAAAAAGATTTTTGCTCTTACTAGCATTGGCAACAGCCTGGGTATCTTGCTGATGATACGTTATGCGCAGGCATATTTCCCGGATATCAACGCAGTTGTTGGCCCCCTCTCAATCATTGCTTATTGGAGCCGCGCTGGTTTTGATTTCCATGCTCCATCGTGACCAAATTGAGAAAAGCCGTCAAATGGAACTCAGCCGAAACGAAGAACGCTTGCGACTGGCTCTTGAGGCAGCAAATATGGGAAGTTGGGATTGGAACATCGAGTTCAACGAAGTGACATGGTCGCCCGGTGTCGAGCCATTATTTGGCCTGGAGCCGGGTGAGTTTGGGGGTACATTTGAAGCTTACCTGAACCTCATCCATGAGGATGACCGGGAAGGGGTTCAAGAAGAGATTGAGCGCGCTGTTCGCGGTGAAATTCTGGATTACGAAGTTGTTCATCGCATCAACTGCCCGGATTGCTCGATCCGCTGGTTGGAGGGGAAAGGCAAGGTGTATTTCGGTACAGATGGGAAACCCACGCGCATGTCTGGCACGGTAACAGATATCACGTCTCGCAGGCAATACGAAAGCGAGCGTGAAAATTTCATCTCGGAATTGGAGACAAAGAACGCTGAATTAGAACGGTTCACCTACACAGTGTCGCACGATCTAAAATCACCTTTGATTACCATAAACGGTTTTCTCGGGCATCTGCAAGACGATATTGCTTCAGGAAACACAGACCGTATGGAACACGACAGCCAGCGCATTCATGAAGCTGTGGAAAAAATGGACCAACTGCTCAAGGAACTGCTCGAACTCTCGCGCATTGGCCGCTTGATGAATCCACCTGAATTGGTGCCGTTTGAAGGGTTGGCACGCGAAGCATTGGTGATCGTTCACGGGCAACTTGAAACGCGCGGAGTCACGTTCACGCTGGGACCAGACCTGCCCATTGTTTATGGAGATCGCCAGCGCCTGATAGAAGTCCTGCAAAACCTGATCGACAATGCGGTCAAGTTCATGGGCGATCAACCCAATCCGCACATCGAGATCGGCCAGCAGGGCGAAGAGGATGGCAAGCCCGTTTTCTATGTCAAAGACAATGGCATCGGTATTTCACCCGAATACCATGAACGCGTCTTTGGCCTTTTCGACAAATTGGATGCTAAAACCGAAGGGACGGGCATCGGTCTGGCCCTCGTGAAGCGCATCATCGAATTTCACGGTGGCAGGATCTGGGTCGAGAGTGCGGCGGGGGAAGGGTCTACGTTTTACTTCACGCTGCCAGTTCAAAAGGGAGCATAATCTTTTCAGGATTTTATTATGAGCAATACTATTTGGTTCCATTACATTTCTTTGTCCCTGTCACTTTTTCTGACGGTTGGCGTAGGCGTCTATGCCTGGCGTCACCGGCAAATGCCGGGCATCAAGTATTTTGCGCTGCTCATGCTGGTCGAAGCTTCATGGGCAGCAGGATTCTCTGCTTGAGCTCGCCAGCCCAACCCTGGAAGGCAAACTCTTTTGGGATGATTTTCAATTCATTGGGTCAATGTTCCTGCCGCTGCTTCTTTTGGTCTTTGCCTTCGAATATACAGGTCAGCAGCGCTCGCTCTCCCGCCCCATGCGCGTTGGGCTTTTCACCTTCCCTGTTCTGTTCCTGATATTTCTATACACCAATCCCCTGCATGGGTGGATCAGAACTACGGCAGAAATTGTCCCTGGCAAGCCTTTCGACTCGCTGCTTTATGAGTTCACAGGTCCAATGTGGGTCAGCTTTGCGTACAGTTATCTAACTTATTTTGTTGCTTCTATTCTCTTTATCAGGAATCTTTTTCGCCAGCAACGCTTGTTCCGCAGACAATCGCTCATTATCATCCTTGGTTTTACGTTCCCGTTTCTAGGATCCATTCCAGGCATGGTCGGTTTATTGATTTTCGGACAACGTGACATCACATCTTACACATTTGGAATTGGCAATCTGGTCTTTGCCTGGGGATTGTTCCGCTACGGCCTGTTCGATGTTGTACCCATCGCAAGAGATGCGATTATGGAATACTTGAAAGATGTAATCATCGTATTGGATTTCCAATCTCGCATTGTAGATATCAACCCCGCCGCATTGTCAGGTTTAGAAATGACAGCCAACCAGATAATTGGCACCTCCATTTTAAAAGTTCTTAGTGATCGCCCTGACTTAGTAGAACTATTTCACCACGAACACCCAGTAAAGAAAGAAGTGGAATACACCAGCCCAAATGGCGCTTATTACATTTTCAATTCCCTTATATCTCCACTTCGCGATCGCAATAACAAAATTATCGGTCGTTTGCTGGTTGCTTACGATGTTACCGAGCAAAGGCAAATGCAAGCCAAACTGCGCCAGGCACACGATGATCTGGAACTGCGCGTACAGCGCCGCACAGAAGAACTCGAACGCGCAAACGCAGAACTTGAAGCTAAAAACGCTGAGCTGGAACGTTTTACCTACACTGTCTCGCATGACCTGAAATCTCCATTAGTCACCATAAGTGGTTTTCTAGGATATATAGAAGAGGATGCTGCTTCGGGAAACACAGAACGCCTGAAAAGAGATATCGAGAGCATACAAAAAGCAGCCAGTAAAATGCAAAAGTTACTGAACGAACTGCTTGAACTTTCACGCATTGGGCGCATGATGAACGACCCCCAAACCGTATCCATGAATGACCTGGTGGATTCAGCGCTTGAAAATGTCCGCGGGCAATTAGACGCGAACAACATCAAGGTTCAGATAGTATCCCCGCAGGGGGCTCAGCCAAACTTGCCTGCCGTTTACGGAGATCGTCAGCGGCTGATAGAAGTGCTGCAAAACCTGATCGACAACGCTGCCAAATTCATGGGAGATCAACCTGATCCGGTTATTGAGATCGGGCAGCAGGGCGAACAGGATGGCAAGCCGATTTTCTTTGTCAAAGACAATGGTGTTGGGATTGCACCTGAATACCATGAACGCATCTTCGGTCTCTTCGATAAGCTGGATGCAAACAGCGATGGGACAGGCGTTGGGTTGGCCCTCGTCAAGCGCATCATTGAATTTCACGGAGGCAGGATCTGGGTCGAATCGGAAGGAATTGGCAAGGGAACGACTTTCAATTTTACATTGCCAGTTTCCACAGGTAAAAAGGTAAACGGATAACAATTGCTAACGGGTTATAAACGCACATGCACATTTTGGAGGTTAGTACATGAGAGACAATACGCAAACAGACTGGACGATCTGGTTACGCCAACAACGCCATATCGTCATGAGAGTTTTATTTGGAATCATTGCAGCATTGGGTTTGATCGGTCTGATATTCAGTTTAGAACGATTCATTCGAGTACGAACGGTTAGTTTCAACTTGATCTATTACAGTCTTTCTTATAGTTTGGTTCTTATCCTCTATTCGGTTCGGAAAATTTCTGATAGGTGGCGTTCTTATGGTTTTGTTGCATTGTTATATACGTTTGCCGTATTATCATTGTATTCTGGCTGGCTGGCGGGCGGTGGACGAATTTTTTTACTCACAACGATCGTCCTTGGAGCCATCCTGATTAACCCACGTTCTAGTTTTTATATCGCAGGGCTGACCTTTGCCACATACGTGCTATTCGGTCTGGCGTTCAGCCGTGGTTGGCTGGAGCTTCTTACGTTGCCCGATCCAACGGCTGCTGCACCCATGATTATAGAGGGCGTTGGCTTTGCCATGAATATCGTTATGGTCACAGGGAGTTTGTGGTACTTTAGCAAGGCTCTGATGGCAGCCGACAAAGCCAACCGCGAAGCACAAGAGTCCCGTGCGTTGCTTGATGCAAAAAGTAAGGAGCTGGAAGCGGCCAATCAACTCATTGCCCAACAATCAGAGCAAGCGCTCAAATACAGCGAAGAAAAATTTCGCAACGTCATTCAACAGGCCATTGATGCCATTGTCATATGCGACGAAGAGGGCTTGATCACCGAATGGAACCAGGCTGCCGAGCAAATAACGGGAATTAAAATTACAGATGCGTTCGGAAGGTACTTTTGGGACATCCAAATGAAAATGATGACCAAAGAACGCAAACAAAAAATAAATGCTAAAGGATTGCGCGATCAAGTAATAAAGGCTCTCCAAACGGGACAAGCGCCTTGGCTAAATCACATGCTAGATGTCCAGATCCAACGTCCGGAAGGAACTTGTCGTTTCATACAGCAGATCGCATTTCCAATTGAAACCGCAAAAGGGTTCATGATCGGCAGCATCATCCGCGATATCACCGATCAAAAACAAATTGCATTGGAGAGGGAGAGTTTGATTCAAGAACTAGAATTGCAAAATGCTGAACTCGAACGTTTCACCTATACTGTTTCTCATGACCTGAAAAGCCCCCTGATCACAATCGGCGGGTTCCTCGGTTATCTCGAAGAAGATGCCATGAAAGGAAATACCGAAAAGCTGAAAGATGATATTCAACGTATCAAAAATGCTGCTGGTAAGATGAAAAACCTGCTAGACGAGTTGCTCGAACTTTCTCGCATCGGCCGCTTGATGAATCCGCCAGAAGAGATCCCATTTGAAGAACTTGTCCGGGAAGCCCTGGAAAACGTCCATGGGCAACTGGATGAGCGTGGAGTCGCGGTCACACTGGAACCGAATTTGCCCGCCGTTTACGGAGATCGCCAGCGGCTGGTAGAGGCTCTGCAAAACTTGATCGATAATGCAGCCAAGTGCATGGGGGAGCAAATCGATCCGCGCATTGAAATTGGTCAGCGCGGTGAAGAGGGTGACAAGCCTGTTTTCTATGTCAAAGATAATGGTATTGGCATCATGCCCAAGTACCATGAGCGAATTTTTGGCCTCTTCGAAAAACTGGATGCCAAAACCGAAGGCACGGGCATTGGGCTGGCCCTCGTGAAGCGAATTGTTGAATTTCACGGTGGCAGGATCTGGGTCGAGAGTGCAGCGTCCCTGCAGGGGGAAGCGAGCAAAGGGTCCACTTTCTATTTCACATTACCACGAAGTGCTGAATAATTACACGGTTATCAATACATGAAGTTTGGAGATTAATATGCGCGAAAAAATCCTGGCCAGCATCCGTGATATCAATCCGTGGGTATTCACCGGCATTGCTGTTTTATTTGCAGTGATCTTGACCACCGGTTTAAATTCCTTCTTCGTATGGATAGACGGCGGCAAATATAACCCAAAAATATTCATGTACGCAACGATTGACGCCATTTTGATTCCCTTGATCATTGCGCCGATCATCATCAATATGCTCAAACGGACCATCAATCTGGAGCAGGAAAAACAGCAATTAGAAGGGCAAATCGAACACCATCAGTACGCCCAGAAAGCGGCAGAGCAACGCGTTGCCAATCTGCAAGCCATCAGCGAGCTGGCAGTTGAGTGCGCCACCGCTGCACCGGATGCCAATATACATAAGTTGATCGCCGAAAAACTGCAAATCATTACCCGGGCGCTGGGGGTCAGTATTGCGGAATACGACGCGCAAGAACAGGCGCTGATCACGCGCCATGTTACTGTTTCCGGGGAAATACTGTCCACCTTGAACAATGTCCTCGGTCGGAATATTATCGGGTTACCCAGCCCGGTATCGCCTGAAATGTATCAGCGAATTTCAAGGGAGATTGTGGCGGTTTCTTCAGATCTAACCGAGACTACTTTTGGCGCAATCCCCAAATCGGTTTCTACGATCATCCAGAAAACCTTAGGCATTGGCAGCTTCACTGGTTTGGCTTTCATGTATGGAGGGGAACTCTGGGGCACAGCGGTTATTGTCATGCGGAAAGAGCACCCGCCTATTGATCAGGACCTTGCAATGGCGCTTGCAAATGTGGCGGCTATGGCCATGCGTCGGCAGAAAACAGAAGAAGCATTGCAGGCAAGCGAAGCGCGTTACCGCGCCCTGGTTGAGATGTCGCCTGACGCGATTACCATGTCGGACCTATCGGGCAACATACTGTATTGCAACCAGCAGACCGCAGATGTGCATGGCTATGAGCGGGTTGACCAAATCCTGGGCACCAATGTGTTGGACTATTTTGCGCCGGAAGAACATGCCGATGTTCTGCAGAAAATCCAGGCAGCTTCAACGGTCAAGAAAATCGATGACACGCCTTTTACAATGGTGAAAAAAGATGGCTCTCGTTTTCCAGGGGAAATCCGGGCAGGTCTCATTTCCGACTCGGACGGCAACCCGACCGGTATCATCGGAATCACGCGGGATATCACCGAACGCAAAAGCGCAGTAGCCGAGCGGGAAGCGCTCATCCGCGAGTTAAAAACCAAGAATGATGAACTTGAGCGCTTCACGTACACCGTATCTCACGATCTCAAGAGCCCACTCATCACAATTGGCGGATTTCTCGGCTACCTGGAGGAAGATGCCCGTGCAGGGGAAATCGAAAAACTCCAGCAAGACATCCGGCATATCAACAATGCCACAACCAAAATGAAACGCCTGCTGGATGAATTGCTCGAACTTTCCCGCATTGGACGCATGATGAACCCGCCGGAAGAAATTCCATTTGAAGAGTTAGCGCGTGACGCATTGGATAACGTCCACGGACAGCTTGAATCTCGTGGAATCGCGGTTCAAGCGCAGCCAAACCTGCCCGCTGTTTACGGAGATCGTCAGCGGCTGATAGAAGTGCTGCAAAACCTGATCGACAACGCAACCAAATTCATGGGAGAGCAACCCGACCCGCAAATAGAGATTGGGCAGCAGGGCGAACAGGATGGCAAGCCAATCTTCTTTGTCAAAGACAATGGTGTTGGGATTGCACCTGAATACCATGAACGGATCTTTGATCTCTTCGATAAGCTGGATGCAAACAGCGATGGCACAGGCGTCGGATTAGCTCTCGTCAAGCGAATCGTTGAATATCACGGGGGCAGGATCTGGGTGGAGAGCGACACGCCCTCGCGTAGCACCTTCGACGCTCGCGACGAACGGCGGCGGACTCGCGGCCCGAACGGGGGGGAAGCGAAAAAAGGGACCACGTTCTATTTCACGCTTTCTACCCCAGAGCAGGAGTAAGAAGGTAATAAGTTCCCTTGCACAGTGGAGAAATGGAGGTCAGACAAATGAAAGCCAAATTTATTAACCAATACTCAAACAGATTAGTAATTTTTCTGGTATTTGTTGTGGTATCTGTGTTGACAGTCCAGTGCGGTGCCCCGGAGCCAACGGCCACGTTTGAGGTTCCAACTGCTATGCGGGCAGAGAAGCCGGTGATCGTGGTGGCTTTAGACAGCGATATTGACCACATCGAGTTGATGGAGTTTCGCAGCGATGGCGGATATCATGCCACAGGCAACCTCTACGAACCACTGCTCTCGCAGCAGCTTGTGCCCGGAGCGGAAAAGGGCGTATTGGAGGGAGTGAACAAGTATGGCCCCGGTCTGGCCGAGGTAACGTTCTCCGACGATAACCTGGTGGCTACTGTGAAAATTCGAGAGGGGGCCAGTTTTGCCAATGGCGATCCTATCACCGCCCATTCTTTTAAACACACCTTCGACCGGGCGATGATCGCTCCCAGAAGCTACATTCCGCTGCTGGTTCAATTTATGGGTTTTGACAGTCCAGAAGACATTGTGGTTGTAGACGACTACATCCTGGAGTTCCAACTGGACAGGCCCAGTCCGCTCTTTTTGCCCATCCTCTCCTTCCAGATTCTAGGCGCCATGGACCCGGAGACCACCCAGGCCCACGCAACCAGCGAGGATCCGTGGGCCTTTGACTGGTACCGCGAAAATGCCAACGCCAGCGGACCTTATATCATCACCGGGTGGCAGCCAGGTGTGGAATATATCTTTGAGCCTAATCCCAACTACTGGCAGGGGCCAGACTATTTTCAGAACTCAAAGGTTATTGCCAGGGTGGTTCCCGAAGCTGAGGAGCGAGAACGACTGTTGAAGGAGGGAGAGATCGACCTGGCCCTGGGGTTGCCCTTCAGCAGTGTGGATGACTTGAAGGCCGATCCTAACGTCAAGGTATTTACCATTGAGTCCCGGCGACTCTTCTACCTGGGGATGAACAACGCGGTAGCCCCCTTTGATAGCCAGCAGTTGCGCCAGGCCGTTTCCTACGCCATCCCTTACGATGCCATCATTCAACAGGTTCTGTACGGGTACGCACAAAAGGCCACCAGTCTCGTTCCCGTTGGAATGCCCACCCACACCGACGAATTTTGGGACTATAACACCGATCTGGATCGAGCCAGGGAATTACTGGCAGAAGCAGGTTTCCCCGATGGCTTTGAGGCGGAGTTGGCTGTGCGCCTGTCTACTCCTTCCGATGTAGAGACCGCTCAATTGATCCAGGCCTCGCTGGCCGAAATTGGGATTAAGGTAACGGTCAACGAAATGAGTGATGCCGACTTTTTTGACCGGCTCAACAGTCACGAACTGCCCTTCTTCATCCACGATTGGTATTCCTGGGGCAATGACCCGGCCTTCCAGTTTACCTTCCTGGTAAAATGCGGTACTTTTACCAACTACGCTAACTATTGTAACGAACGCCTGGATCAAATCATCGATGAAGTCACCTGGACAATAGATGATGCCAAACGGGAGGAACTGATGCACGAGGCCCAGCAAATCATTGCAGAAGAAGCCCCCTGGGTGCTCCTGTACCAGCCTGACTGGGTTGTGGCCGTGAGTCCAGACTTCACTGGCCTGGCCAAAGTGGATGAACTGACCCTGCGTTTTGCCCATATGGGCAAGGAATAGGGATAGTTGCTGATATGAACCATTCAAAGAAAGGCTTCTTCATTTCCAGACGTTTCCTAAACCTCAACCTGCGGGCCAAATTCATTCTGACGTTTCTGGCAGTGGCTCTGATTCCGCTGGGCTTGTTAACGTTCTTGAACAACCGGGCTATGCGGGACAGGTTGACGGACGACGCAAACCAAGCGCTCTTCACTGCCGCGTCACAAACGGCGGCCACTCTCGATGCCTTCATCAACACCAATTTAGACGTCATCCGCACCGAGGCCGAGTTGCCCCTGTGGGCTGTCTATCTCAAGTTGCCGCCTGACCAACGCTCAGGCAGCGATCTGGATCCTGAGATCAGAACCACCCTGCGCGCCCTGAGCCGCAAAACCAATATTTCGTCTTATGCGCTGCTGGACATCGAAGGCCGGACGGTGATGGATACCTTTGCTTCTCATATTGGGCTGGACAAATCTGACCGCGACTATTTTCAGCAGCCGCTCAAAACAGGCCTTCCCTTTGTTTCACCAGTTGAATTTTCGCAGACGACAGGGAAAGCCTCGCTATACTTCAGCAGCCCAGTGCGTAACCCGGCTCGCAATATCGTTGGCGTGTTACGGATACGATATGATGCCGGTATTTTGCAAAACATTGTTGCCCAGCGCAACAATCTGGCCGGGCCGGTTTCATTCGCGGTTTTGGTGGACGAGAACACGATCCGTCTGGCGAACGGCCTGGCCCCGGAAACCATCTTCAAGGTGGACACATCCCTTGACTCGCTCCAGATTGCAGAGTTACAAGCAGCCCGGCGTCTGCCCGACCTGCCGGTCGATGAACTTGTATATCCAGCTGAACTTTGGCAAAACCAGGCCGTGAATAAATCCTCGACCACCGGTAAATCCTTTTTCACACTTTCAAATATCGTCGCAAACGGCAAGGTGAACCAGGCAGCCGTAGCTGCGATGGCAACCCAGCCGTGGCTGGTGGTTTTCGTGCAACCGCAAGATGTTTTTCTAGCCCCGGTCAGGGCACAGACCAGAAATGCAATACTATTGGCAGCGCTGATTGCCGGGATTGTTGGATTGACTGCCACAGGTATGGGGCAGCTTTTAAGTCAGCCGATCACTCGCTTGACATCCGTGGCGCAACAGGTAACCACCGGAAACCTGGATACCCAGGCGGTCGTAGAATCGCAGGATGAAATCGGGCAACTGGCAACAGCTTTCAACAAGATGACAGGCCAACTTAAAGAAACCATTGACTCTCTCAATCGGCGCATCCTCGAGCAGCAGCGGACGGAAAATGCATTACGAGCGAGCGAAGCACACCTGCGCACATTGGTCGAGACGATCCCCGATCTTGTTTGGTTAAAGATCCGGATGGCGTCTATCTCGCATGCAATCCTAAATTCGAACGTTTCTTTGGTGCAAAAGAATCCGATATTGTGGGGAACACGGATTATGATTTTATTGATAAAGACCTAGCAGATTTTTTCAGGGAAAACGATAAAGCAGCCATGGTTGCGAATAAGCCAAGCATGAATGAAGAACAAGTTACATACGCTGATGATGGTCACAGGGAGTTGCTTGAAACTATCAAGACGCCAATGTATGACGCGGTAGGCAAGCTTATCGGGGTGTTGGGCATTGCCCGGGATATCACCGGGCGAAAACAGGCCGAGGTTGAACGGGAAAACCTGATCTCGGAACTGGAAGCCAAAAACGCTGAACTGGAACGTTTCACCTACACTGTCTCACACGATTTGAAGTCGCCACTGATCACCATCAACGGTTTTATCGGGTATCTTGAGGAGGATGCAACCTCCGGCAACATGGAACGTTTCAAGGAGGATATCCAGCGCATCCAGGGCGCGGTCAAAAAGATGCAGAGATTACTCAATGAATTACTCGAACTCTCGCGCATTGGCCGCTTGATGAATCCACCGGAAGATGTCCCCTTTAATGAGATTGCGCAGGAAGTTTTGGAGATTCTCCACGGACAGCTTGAAGCACGCGGAGTCGCGGTCAAATCCAACCAAACCTGCCCACTGTTTATGGAGACCGTCAGCGCCTGGTGGAGGTTCTGCAAAACCTGGTCGATAACGCGGCCAAGTGCATGGGGGAGCAATCCGATCCGCGCATTGAAATTGGTCAGCACGGCGAAGAAGATGGCAAACCTATTTTCTATGTCAAAGACAATGGCATCGGCATCGCGCCCGAATACCATGAACGAATTTTCGGCCTCTTCGAAAAATTGGATGCCAAAACCAAGGGGACGGGCATCGGTCTTGCCCTCGTGAAGCGAATTGTTGAATTTCACGGAGGCAGGATCTGGGTCGAGTTCGGAAGCGGGAGAAGGGGCTACCTTCTATTTCACTTTGCCACGATCCGACACAAAAAACACAACTGCCTAACAGATCAGGGCTTTATCCAAGTTTGATACACGGCCAAATTCCCCTCTTTGCCATCTGAATAGAACGTTTCAACAATTTCGAAGCCACTGGATTCGGCCAATTTGGATAATTCTGTTTCATTAAAGTGATGCACGTAACGCAGACCTCTTCCGCCGGAGCGCCAGTCGAGCAGGTAATCGTTCTCATCCACATCTGATTCCGACTAAACCAATTTCGCTCCATTCCTGGACCCTGTCCCTGAGTCTCGGGCTATTCAGGAATTGCCAGTTCGAGTGGATGAAGCGCCCATCAGGGGACAGTAGCTCGCGGACAGTATTGAGAATTTCCAAACGGATTTTATGTGATGGGATGTGATGTACGGTTGCAAATGAAGTAACCAGTGACCAGCCTGTACCCGCCAGGGGATTTCCAGTTACTAACTGCTGACCGCTAAAAGCTGACAGCTTCGTCAAATCCGCTTCCCGAAACTCCGCCGAAAAACCTTCGGGCATAAACTCCGCATCCGCAAGCAGGGGCAGGCTGAAGTCCAGGCCGAGATACGCGCCACGGTGGCCGTCCCGGGCCAGGGTACGCGCCAGTTCGCCGTTGCCGCAGCCCAGGTCGAGAATCGTCTCATCCCCTTTCAGCGAATCCAGAACCCTGCGCACACCCGGCTGGATGCGTCCGCGCGTGGCGGAGAAGGGTTCACCGAAATCAGTGTAGAACTGGCGATTGAGTTCGATCAGGCGCTGGGCGATGTCTGCTTTCACATGTTTATTATATGATACCCGCGAGGGATATTGGGTTATATATGCCCTTTGAGGGGTATAATTTTCGCCCAATGAAAAAGCAAAGTTGGCAGGAAGCCCACTCCATGACCCCTGAGAAACTGGCGCTGGCGCGGCTGGTGTTGGATGAAATTCGCGAAGGCAGCCTGGTGATGAAGGCCATCCGCCGTCATCCCCTGCCGCGCGGCGGCTACCTGGGCAAACACGCCCTGGTAGCGGCTTATAACCAGATGGTGGAACTGGGTGAGATGCAGGCCGATCCGCGTTTCCTGGAGAAGATCCGTTTGAAACCGGTGCGCACGCTCTCGGGCGTGACCACCGTCACGGTGCTGACCAAGCCCTATCCCTGCCCGGGCAAGTGCATCTTCTGCCCGACGGATGTGCGCATGCCAAAATCCTACCTGCCAGACGAACCTGGCGCGATGCGCGGCCTGGAGCATGAGTTCGACCCGTACGACCAGGTGCGTTCACGTCTGGATCAGCTTGATGCGGTCGGGCATCCGACGGACAAGATCGAGCTGCTCATTCTGGGCGGGACCTGGTCTTCGTACCGGCGGGATTACCAGGAGTGGTTTGTCAAGCGTTGCTTTGATGCGCTGAATGAAATTAACCACGAAGGACACAAAGAGCACAAAGGGAAAAAGAATAAAAACTCCTCGGGCTCGGTGAACTCTGTGGTAAATCCCGGAGAATTAGCGGAAGCTCAAGCCCTGAACGAAACCGCTTCCCACCGCAACGTGGGCCTGGTCATCGAAACCCGACCGGATGAGATCAACCCCGACGAAATCCGCTGGCTGCGTCACCTGGGCGTGACCAAAGTCCAGATGGGAGCACAAAGTTTCGACGATCACATCTTGGACATCAACAAGCGTGGGCATGATGTAGAAGCTGCCCGTCGCGCCACAGCACTGCTGCGAGCGGCAGGCTTCAAGATCGTGCTGCACTGGATGCCCAACCTGCTCGGCGCCACCCCCGACTCTGACCGTGCTGACTTCGCCCGCCTGTGGGACGGGTTCTGCCCGGATGAGATCAAGATTTATCCCAACCAGTTACTCGCCAAAGCCGAATTATACGAATACTGGCAGCGCGGCGAATTCCATCCTTACACCACGCAGGAACTGATCGACTTGATCGTCAGATATCAAGCCAACCATCCCGCGCTATTGCCGGGTCAACCGCGTGATTCGCGATATTCCGTCCACGAATGTGGTGGAGGGCAACAAGCGCACCTCATTGCGGCAGGATGTGCATCGCGAGATGAAGGAACGCGGAACCAGCATGTCAGTGTGTGAGATGTCGGGAAGTGCGCAAACAGCGCGTGAATGCGGAAAAGGTGGAGCTGCACGATCTGGTCTATTCCGCTGCTGAAGCTGAAGAGCACTTTATCTCTTTCGATACGCCGAATGACAAGCTGGCCGGATTCATTCGCCTGTCGCTGCCATCACAGGAAGCACCCGAAACAGGCTTGGAAGATTTGAGTGGCGCAGCGCTGATTCGCGAAGTGCACGTGTACGGACAATCCCTGCCGGTGGGCGTTGAAAAGGAAGGCGCAGCCCAACACAGCGGATTGGGCACACAATTGCTGGAAGAAGCCGAAAAGGTAGCCAGAGAGCATGGCTTTGCGAAGATAGCTGTTATCTCGGCGGTAGGGACGCGGGGGTATTATCTCGACCGGGGTTTTGAACGCGGGGAACTGTATCTTGTAAAGAGCATCTAACATGGAAACAATCCTGCAGCTTTTCTGGTTGTTCGTTAAAGTTGATCTGTTAAGCACTTCAGGCCCGGCCTCGGTGGGATTATTGCACACCGAAGCGGTTGGCAGGATTATGACCGAGGCGCAGTTCATCCAGGCGGTGGGACTTTCATCTGTGCTGCCGGGGTCAGATGCGCTGCAACTGGCGATGTTCGTGGGCTACGCAGCGGCCGGAGTGTCCGGGGCACTGGTGGCATTACTTGGATCAATCCTGCCTCCAACGCTGTTGATGTTTGGGGTGGTGGCGGTGCTGCACCGTTTACGGCGCGAAGCCTGGGTCAGCCGGTTTGTGGAGGGATTAACCCCGGCCGTCTCTGTGCTGATGGTTTTCGTGGCCTGGAAGGTGTTTGCTGGCAATGATGGTGGGTCGATCACCTGGCAGGCAGGACTCCTTGGCCTGGCCAGCCTGATCGCGCTAATCTTGAACGCGCCCGCGCCGCTCGTCCTGCTGGTGGCGGGCATTTTAGGAATATTCATATTCTAAGGAATTATGGTAAAACACCTTCCCGTATTTTATGTTGGTGAGCAGTTGTACTCCCCAAGGGGAACGCTGTGCGAGCGGGATGCAGTAAAACTGCACCCAAAACAAGGGATGTTCATATTCTGATGAAGCCGTCAAAATTTGCAGTCTGGAAACAGCTTTTCTGGATGTTTGTACGGGTCAACCTGCTGTCCACTTCAGGCCCGGCATCGGTGGGACTGCTCTACAAAGAAGCGGGCGGAACGCTGATGACCGAGGCCGAATTCATTGAGGCGGTAGGTTTCTCAAATGTGCTGCCGGGCAGCGAGGCCTTGAAACTGGCGATGTTCGTTGGTTTTGCGGCGGGCGGGATTCCGGGCACTGTCGCGGCGCTGCTTGGCTCGATCCTGCCGCCGACGCTGATTATGCTGACGGTAGCGGCAGCAATCCAAAGGGTCCAGGGTGAAGTGTGGATGGCGAATTTCATCAAAGGACTCGCGCCTGCCGTTGCTATGTTGATTGCGGTAGTAGCATGGCAAATCTTCCGCAGTGAAAGCACGAAAACCATCCAGGCGCGTGCCCTGGTCATCGCGGGCCTGAGCGCCATCGGTTTTTGGTTCGATATCCCGTCTCCGCTTGTCCTGCTTGGGGCGGGGATTTTGGGTGTGATTCTGTTCCGATGAGCAGGGATGCGAGTGAGCCATGAAACCTGAGATATTGGTGGTAACCAACGGATTTGAGCGAACCTGGCCGGGGATTGAGTACGCGGCCTGGCTGGGAAAGACTATGCGCGTGCCTGTAACGCTGGTCGGTATCATCGAGGGTAAACAACGTCCAAATATCGATGAGGAAACCCATCCGTTGGATGAGATTTTCAGCCGGGCGGTGGCACTCTTCGAAGAAAAGAAGCTGAAGTATCATCTGGAAATCAGGGAGGGACATGCCGAGGATGTCATCCCAGAAAAAGCCAGAGAGAAGGATTATCTGACCGTGCTAACTCCTTTGGGCCGGCCACCGCTGCGACGCTTGGTACTGCGCCGTTCATTCCATCAACTGATGGCGGATGTCGAAGGGCCGATCCTGTACGTGCCTTCAGCCAGTTTCCCCCAACCCACTTGCTGGTGTGCCTGGGCGGGTTGGGATACGGCATCCCTGCCGAATCGTCTGGGACTGGAGATTGCGGTAAAGGTTAAATCTCCTGTCACCCTGCTGCATGTTGTCCCACCGATAGAGAAAGATTATCCGGAAGCCCGCATTGTGCGCGAGAATTGGGATCACCTGGAAGATACTGGCTCGTTGCTTGGGCGTACTTTGAAAAAGGGATTGAACAAAGCCCGCAAGGCGGGCCTGAAAACAGATTTTAATTATCCGCCAGGGGAATGTGATCGAGGAGATCTTGGGAGAACTTGAAGAGGGAGATTATGATCTGGTCTGCATGGGGTCACAGCACAGCGCACAGGGGTTGAGACAACTGTACGCCCCCAATGTGACCGCCGAAGTGGCCGAGGTGATCGGTTGCCCGGTGTTGACGGTGAGACACCAGCCGCAAGACATGAATTCAGATAAGTAACTATGAAAATCTGGAAACCTGGTCAGGTAATCGTTGTTCGTGAGATATGGCAAAACAAAGTGTATTCTGCCATGCCAGTACGTGTTGTACAAGACACGAATCGTTGGTCTGCAATCTATCTTCCACCACAGACCCCATATCTATGGCCGCACACTCGCGAAGGTGTTTCCATCCGCATACCCCAAGACAACTGGGTTCTGGATGGTGGACCGTAGACTAGCAGTGATGTTCTGTTTTTGGAAGTCGGACCCATCATGGCGTATCCCATTCGAATTTCCACAAGGATGGGAACAAGCATGAAATAGAGTTGCAAAAAGGCGATGGAATGTTCGCGAACATTCCATCGCCTTTTGATTCGAATAAAACAACCTTTGATTTGAGCTTTTTGGCTTATAGCCCGGGTGTGTATTTATTTTCCCACTCGGCGATGGCCTTGCGGATCACCCCCTGCACCTGCTCATCGGGCACATCCTCAATGCTTTCGAACTTCGATACGCCTACCCAAACGATCACACCGCCTTCGAGTGATTCCTGCAAACGAATGCCCCTATCAGCCAGGGGGGTGCCGACCAGCCGCGCTTGCAGCACAGTGTCGATCTGTGCCACGATGCTTCCAGGCGGTGGAGGGGGCTCATCCTTGCCATTGTCTGGTGGCGGGACGGTTGGTCTTTCGTCAGAAGCTGGAGCAGTGGGTGGCGTGGGACCGGGTGTGGGAGCCTGGGATGATGCAACAGGCTTGGGCTGGGAAGGAGGCGGCGCTGCCCCCTTTGGCGCTTCCAGCCACGGGCGCATCTGGGTCAGGATCGCGATCAGGCGCTTGCGTCCCTCAGCACCCAGGGCAGAAGTGTCCATGCGCTGGCCGTCCATTTTCAAGCGCAGTTCGCCATCAGAAGCCATGCTTACATCCAGCACAGGGATTTCATCGGAAGGGACCGGGGGGCTGGCTGGCGGTAATGGTTCCACAGGGGGCGTGTGCTTCTTTTCTTCGGCCTCTTCGTTCTTTCGCTTCTTATAACCCTGACCGCGGCCCTCGAACAACCCAAACGCGTAGCCAAAAAACATGACCGCTATGCCAATTCCGATAGCAACCAGGGGGTTCAATGTCCATCCAGCTTCAGCCATACTCAGTTTCCTTTTCTCTGACAATTTGGACAAACGTGTGTGCCACGTTGACCAACGACCAAGCGCTCGATCGCCGTACCGCAAACCGGACAAGGCTGACCTGCCCGGTCGTACACGCGGAAATAATTTTGGAACTCGCCGCCGCGATAGACCCAATCGATGCTGGCTCCATTGCGGCGGATGCCCTCTTGCAACACTTCCCGGATCGCATCCCACAACGCCCGGGCCTGCTTCCGATCAACTGAATCGGACGATGCTAAAGGATGCAGGCGCGCCATGTGCAGGGCTTCGTCGGTGTAGATATTGCCCATCCCGGCCAAAAAGGACTGGTCTAGCAGCAGTGGTTTCAACTGCCGGCGCCGAGATTGTAAACCTTCGTAAAGCATGTCTGCCGTGAACTCATCGCTTAATGGCTCTGGTCCCAGCCCGCCGATTACCTCGTCCGGGTCACCCACCAGCCACACGCGTCCGAACTTGCGCGTGTCGTTGAACACCAATCTGCTCTTGCCAGGGGTGAGGTCGAATATCAATCGGTCGTGTTTCTCCGGCTCTGCATCTGCTCCTTTTATATACAAATCCCCGCTCATCCGCAAGTGGATAAACAGGTAATAATGTGACAATTGGATTACAAAATACTTGGCGCGGCGGCGGACCGCCTTGATTTCCTGTCCCTTGATCTGTTTTTTGAACCTCGCGGGAGTCGGGGTCGCCAGCGTGCGAGACCAGAGCAGGTCTGCTTTTGTGATGCTTTTGCCTACCAGCTCTGGTCGTAATCTGCGTGCAATGGTCTCGACTTCGGGAAGTTCGGGCATTTCAGTTGATCTATACAAGTGCAACGCACTTCAATATTGAGAGCGCGCTGAGGAAAACTCTACCAAGTGCATTGCACTTGTCAGTCATTCGTTAAACATTTCACCCACACTGCGTCCCTCGTGCGCGCGGCGGATGACTTCTCCCAACAATTCGGATACAGAAAGAATGGTGATTTGATCTTCCAGATACACGACCTTCTCCGGCGGGATGGGAACCGTGTCGGTTGTGATCATGCGTTTGATGGGCAAAGCGGACAAGCGTTGCGATGCATTACTCGAAAGCACGCCATGGATAAAAGCCAGGTACACATCGCGCGCGCCCCAATCCTTAACCAGATGGACAGCCTGCGCAATCGAGCCGCCGGTATCCACCTCATCATCCACAATGATGACATCGCGGTCTTCCACGTTGCCGATCAGGGTCAGGGCTTCGGCCTTGGCATCATTGGCAGCGCGGCGTTTTTCGATGAAAGCGATGGGCGTATCCAGGTCAGCAGCATAGTTGCGGCCTTTTTTGGCAAAGCCCAGGTCAGCGGCTACGATGACCGGATCCTTCAATTTGGCATATAACTTATCTTTAATATGACGCACGATCATGTGTGAAGCGGTCAATACATCGCCGGGGATGGTGAAAAAACCCTGTAGCTGCCCGGCATGCGGATCAAGGGTCATGTAACGGTCTGCTCCCGCTACCTCGATCATATCTGCCACCAGGCGCGCCGTGATCGGTACACGCGGCTGGTCTTTCTTATCTGAACGCCCATAAGCCAGGTACGGCACAACCGCCGTGATGCGCGCGGCCGAGTCCAGGCGCAGGGTCTGGATCATGATGAGCAGTTCCATCAGGTTGCGATGCACGTTGCTCGCGGTCTGCTGGATAACGTATACATCCTGTCCGCGCACGCTGCCATGCAGCTTGACAAACAGGTTCTCGTTTGGGAACTCAATCACATCACGCCCACACAGCGGACTATGTAAATAGTCTGAAATCTTCTGGGACAGTTCCGGTGAACCCGTCCCGGCGTATAACTTGATGTCCCCGTACACTTTCATTTCGCGGTGGCTGTAAGGGGCCATCAGTTCTCCTTGTTTCTGGCGTCCCACTCCTCGCGCAGAACACTCATAAACAATACATCGAAATATTTTCCATGCTTGTAAACTCCCTGTCGCATACGCCCCTCGTGCACGAATCCGGCCTTTTCGTAGGTGCGGATGGCGCGTTTGTTTTCGGCATAAACTCGCAAATAGATCCGATTCAGGTTCAGGGTGGCGAAGCCGTGGCGCAGCAGCAGGGTCATCACTTCGGTTCCGTATCCCTGGTTCCAGATTGATTTTCTCCCCGATCATGATGCCAACTTCTGCAGCGCGGGCAAACCAATCAAAATCGAAGAAACCGCTGTTCCCGATCAGGCGCCAGTCCGTCCCCATCTTTCATATCAACGACCAGCGGCTTCTCTTCCTGCGCTCGCCCCATGGCGGTCTCGAACCATTTCTCTTCATCCACCGACGACATGGGCAGGAAGAGCGTAAGGCCGGCCGTCACTTCCGGGTCATTGATCCATTCGACGAATTTATCAAGGTCGCTGCGTTCCGCACTGCGCAACCGGACACGCTTGCCATAAATAATGCTCATTCAGACCGTCCGTTCAACAGCATTTTGACCGCTTCCCAGGGGGCCAGTTCGCGCTGGAAGACCTGCTCGAGCACTGCCTCATAGCGGGACTGAGAAACTTGATCCCGAAACCGTGTGACCAGCATCTCTTGCAGCATCGCATCCAACTCGGACCCCAGCCTGCTGCGCTCACGAGCAGCCCAATCCCCGCTCTCACGTAAGTGCTCCGCATGGCGGGCGATTTCATCGGCCAATTCATCGACGCCCGTGCCCTCGGTCGCAACCGTTTTCTGAATGGGCGGGATCCACGAATTATATACAGGTACATCCGGAGCTTCCACCACTTCCAGCCTGCCATGATGCTGGAACACGTGCCGCACAGGATGTGCCAGCTCCAGCGCGCTTCTGAGCGCCTTGAGTGTGTTCTCCACGCCGGGGCGGTCGGCTTTGTTGACCACCAGAATGTCAGCAATCTCCAAAATCCCGGCCTTGATGGCCTGGATGTCATCGCCCAATCCCGGCGCTTCGATGACCAGGGTGGTATGCGCCAGGCGGGCGATCTCCACTTCTGCCTGCCCCGCGCCAACCGTTTCGATCAGGATTGTGTCGTAGCCTGCTGCATCAAAAACCTGCACCAAGCCGGCGGTGGCCTGTGCCAGCCCTCCCAGCGAACCGCGCGAAGCCATCGAGCGGATGAATACCCCGGGTCGCCTGCCAGGTCGCGCATGCGCACGCGGTCCCCCAGCACCGCCCCGCCCGTGAATGGGCTGGACGGATCCACAGCCACAATTGCCACACGGCGTTCTTCCTGCTTGCGGAAATGCAGCGCCAGTTGGTTGACCAGCGATGATTTTCCTGTGCCTGGCGCGCCGGTCACGCCGATCAGATGCGCTTTCCCCGTGTGCGGGAAGAGTTCGGTCAGCGCCGCGCGGCCCTCGGGCGTATCGTTCTCCACCTGTGTCAGCAAGCGCGTCAATGCCAGGCGATTTCCGGAGAGGAGCTCTTCTGCTAAAGTCATGCTGTTGTTATTTATCCTTCGACGGACAGTCCTCACTTCGCGGATGATATCTTCCGTCGAAGCGCCGGGACCGTACACCCCGGTCACCCCCATTTCTTTCAAACGCGGCAGGTCTTCGTCCGGGATGATGCCGCCAATAAACACTTTGACCCCTTCCTGTCCGTTGGCTTTGAGCAGTTCCAGCACGCGCGGTGCGAGTGCCATGTGCGCGCCTGATAAGATGGACATGCCTACAACATCCACATCCTCCTGCAGGGCAGCTTCAGCGATCATTTCCGGGGTCTGGCGCAGGCCAGTATAGATGACTTCCATGCCTGCATCTCGCAGGGCGCGCGCAACTACTTTTGCGCCGCGGTCGTGTCCATCCAGGCCGGGTTTGGCAACCAGCACACGGATCCTTTGGCTCGGCTCAGAACTAGTTTTTCTTTCGCTCATAGGTCCTCCATGAGGGGGGTTCTATGCGGATTATACTATGGGAGCTTTTTAGCGATTTGCGATCATATGGAAAAAGAATATGTCATCTCAAGTTGCAATCCTCCTGTAATTCTTAGGCCCTATGGGATAACTTTTAGCGTGTAATCAACCTTAAAATTTATGCTATACTCAACCTATGCAAACATCGCGCGCCTACTGGCCCACCTGGGCTGAACGTCTCCAGTATTGGAAACTGACTGCCTTTGCCGCCTGGCTGCTCGAAGCGGGAGGCCCTTTTACCCTGCTCGGCTCCCAGGCGCTTTATTTTGCACGTCCGTTCTTTGGCGGCAAACAAATCGAAGCCCTGGCACAGGTTCTGGAAGAAGACGATGAAGTGCGCGCATTTGCCAGCTACCTGCGCGAGGAGACCACCGCATGAACGGCATTATAGGATTGGTACTGGTCCTTGTTGCGGCTGGCCTGATCCTTGGGCTGACCTTTATTCGCCGTAAGCGCAAGTCCACGCCTGTTTTCCGCGAAATCCCGGCCTATACTCGCTTGAAGCGTGCCATTGGGATCTCAGTCGAAGACGGGACGCGACTGCATATCTCACTGGGTCGCGGCGGATTGCAAACACCGCGCGGCGCATCTGCCCTGGCCGGATTGGCCATGTTGCGTCACCTGGCTGAGCAAACCTCGGTCAGTGATAGGCCCCCGGTAGTCACATCTGGTGCCGGTGACCTGGCTATCCTGTCGCGCGATACCCTGCAGGCCGGATATAAAGCTGCAGGCGCGGAGGAACTCTATAACCCCGCCACCGGGCGGTTATCTGGCCTGACACCCTACTCCTATGTCGCAGGTGCTATCCCTCCATCCGCGATGAAAATGTTTCAGCCAATGTGCTCATCGGTCATTTTGGCCCGGAAGTGGCCCTGCTGACCGATGCCGCAGATCGCGCGAACAGCCTGGCCGTGGCCGCTGCTGACGATCCTGCTGCCCAGGCTGTGCTCTACGCCAGTGTGGACGATCCGTTAGTAGGCGAGGAACTTTTTGCTGCCGGAGCTTATACCAATGCGGGCGCTTCTCACCAGGCCAGTTTACAGGCACAGGATATCCTGCGCTGGGTTATTATCTTCGTTTTACTGGGCGGCTCCGCCTTGAAATTAGTTGGGATTATATGATGCGCATCCTGTGCTGCCATTGTTGCTATTGCTACTGGACTACTTGTCTTGCTGGGATACTTTGTCCCTGTTGATGCGTTACGCGAAATCCGCCTGTTGCTGGTGCAGTGGGCGGTCATTCTGGCAGCGGTAGCAGTGCTTGTGGGGGTGCTCAATCTTCTGGGCGTACACTGGCACAAGATCCGCACGCGCCAAAAGGGGACTGCTTACAGTATCCTGCTGATCGTCTCTTTGTTTGCATCGGCTGTGCTTGGAATCTTCCTGGGAACGAATAACCCAACATTGGATTTTTTCTTGGAAGCAATCATCATCCCGGCAGAAGCTGCGCTGATGGCCCTGCTGGCCGTAACATTGGTCTATGCCAGCGCGCGCCTGCTGCGCCGCCGCGTTGACATGATGACCTTTATCTTCCTGGGCGTGGCGGTCGTGATATTGTTGGTGGCAGTGCCCTTGCCTTTTGGAAAAATCCCGGCGTGAGCAGACTTCATAGAATGGCTTATTAAGGATACTTTCGCAGCGGCTGGCTCACGCGGCATCCTGATCGGTGTGGCGCTGGGCGCACTCACGACCGGTTTACGCGTGCTGTTCGGTATTGACCGTCCATACGGAGGCAATTGATGGCTGAAATCAAGTGCCCGATGTGCAGCAAGCCCAACCCCGCAGAGCTGGACGTATGCCAGTTCTGTGAAGCGCGCCTGAAACCCCTCACCGATGAACTGAGCCGTTCACAGCCTCCAATCCAACCGGGGGATCAACCCACTGATATGGCAACCGGCGAGTTGGAGCCTGTCTTACCGCAATGGCTGCGCGAGGTCCGTCAACAGGCACGCGATTCCACTGCGGAGGAACCGGAGCAGGCCCCGGCTGAGGAAGAAGCGGCTCAGCCCGAAGAACCCGCTGATCTGCTGGCCGGTCTGCAATCCCAGTCTGATGAAGATGAAGAAATTCCGGACTGGTTATCTGGCCTGCGCGGAGACAGCGCGCAAGCTGCTCCCGAAGAGACACCATCGACAGATGAAGATGACCAGGCAGCACTCAGGAACATGCTGGGAGATGAAGCCCCCGAGACAGAAGAAAGTGAAGCCAGTACGCTGCCTGGCTGGATCTCTGACCTGAGAACCGACGAAACCGGGAAGCAGGAAGAAGATAAAGAACTTTCTGACTTGCTGGCAGGCTCGGTCACAGAAGAAGCAGCTCAAACTGAAGCACAACCTGCCGCATCTGAATCGGACTTTGAGTGGGATGCCGATTTCGAAGCAGAATCCAGTCCCCAAGCGGAATTCTACTGAAGACGCTCCGATAGACACTGAACTCCCCGATTGGCTGCAAGGCGCTGATGAGGAAACTGAGAGCAAAGCTGAGAGTGACTTGCCAGCTTGGATGAGTTCCGAAGAACCTGCCCAACAGGTTGTACCTCCTTTTGAAAGCGAAGCAGGCGCTGAGGCGGCTCAACCGGTTGATGAAGGTGAGAACTCCCGACTGGATCACAGCCCTGGACGCAGATAGCGCCGAGGCTGCTCCGCAAGAAGAAATGGCTCTGCCCGCTGCCGAAGGTCGATACTCCCGATTGGCTGGCATCGCTCGGCGAAGAAAGCGCCGAGGCCGCTCCGCAGGAAGAAATGGCCCTACCCGCTGCTGAAGGTGAGACTCCCGACTGGCTGGCATCGCTGGGCGAAGAAAGTGCCGAAGCCACTCCGCAAGAAGAAATGGCTCTACCCGCTGCCGAAGGCGAGACTCCCGACTGGCTGGCAGCGCTGGGTGAAGAAAGCGTCGAGGCCGCCCCGCAAGAAGAAATGGCTCAACCGGCTGTCGAAGGCGAGACTCCCGACTGGCTGGCAACTCTCGGCGAAGAAAGTGCTGAGGCCGCTCCGCAAGAAGAAATGGTGCTGTCCGCTGCTGAAGGTGAGACTCCCGACTGGCTGGCATCACTTGGTGAAGAAAGTGTCGAGGCCGCTCCGCAAGAAGAAATGGCTCTGCCCGCTGCCGAAGATGAAACTCCTGATTGGCTGTCAGCAATGGGCGAGAAAACTGCCGAACCCGAAGAGCTGCCTGATGAAGTGGAAGCCCTTCCCTGGCAACGGATGAACTTGTTCAGGAGGAGGGGCTTCCGACTGCATTTGCAGATGCTGAAGAAGTACCCACACCCACGGATGATGTAGACGCTCTTCTTTCTATGGACATGCCCGACTGGCTCTCTGATGCTGAAACTGTCAGCCAGGTTGAAGGGGATATCCCGTCAGCGCCTGCCGAATCTGCTGAGGCGCAAGGAGATGATCTGCGCCCTGCTGACCTGCCCGATTGGGTGCAGGCTATGCGGCCTGTTGAATCTGTCATCTCAGAAACAGAAGGGGGAACGGCTGCTGACCTGCCTGTGGAAGAACAAGGTCCGCTGGCCGGGTTACGGGCATCCTGCCCGCCGTGCCGGGTGCAGGCCCTTCCAGCAAACCAAAGGCTTATTCCCTCAAACTTGAAGCCAGTGAAGACCAACAATCTGGAGCAGCTCTGCTGGAGCAAATGCTGGCTGCTGAAACCAATCCCAAACCCATCACAACACAGCCTGTTGTGCTATCACAACGCTTCCTGCGCTGGATCATCGCAATTGTGATCCTATTGGTGGTTGGCGGTACGGTCTTTACGGGAATACAAATGAACCCGATGTCTTCTGGCGTTCATCCTGCAACAAAAGCTTTCCTGGAGGATTATGTGCCAGGAAACTTACCAGCTGATGCGCCCGTCTTGCTGATCTTTGATTATGATGCAGCCTTGGCAGGCGAACTGGAGGCTGCCGCTGCACCATTGATTGATTACATGATCTTGAAAAAAGCCCCACGGTTGAGCTTGATTTCGTCATCGCCGATGGGCCCCGGTCTGGCCGAAAAGTTCATGGATTTGAAGAACACCCAGGCATCTTCATATTACCAGGCCGGAGAACAGTACATCAATCTTGGTTATTTGCCCGGTGGCGCGGCTGGTGTGCTGGCATTTGCCGAGAATCCAGTCACAACCAAACCGACTTCGATAACCGGGGAAAATGCCTGGGAAACACCGGTGTTACAGGGTGTTAGCCACTTATCTGATTTTGCTGCTATTGTTTTATTGACCAGCGATATGGAAAATGCCCGCATCTGGATCGAACAGACTGAAACCGCACGAAAGGATGCCCATTTTGTGGTGATTTCCAGCGCTCAATCCGGGCCGATGATCCTGCCTTACCAGCAATCCGGTCAGGTTGATGTGATGCTCACCGGGTTGGATGGCGGGGCACCCATCGAACAATTCAACGTTGGGCGTCCCGGGACAGCCCGCCGCTACTGGGATGCCTACGGATTTGGCCTGCTGGCAGCCCTTGCGATGATCCTCATTGGTTCATTGTGGAGCCTGGTTTCAGGCTTGCGGGAACGCCGCAAAGAACAGGGGGAGGCATAGCATGACAATGTCGTCTGATCTGCTCTCCGCTGGTGTAAGTTTTCTCATTACGATTCTAATCCTTAGCTATCTTTTTGGCGATAATCCACTCTTTCGAGCAGCCGTGTACATCTTTGTGGGGGTGTCCGCGGGGTATGTGGCTGCCGTTGCCTGGAACCAGGTCATTTTGCCACTTCTGATCCAGCCTATCTGGTCAGGAGCGGCCTTCTCAGGAGAGTGGCAGGAAATTCTGTTGTTATTCCCACTACTTGGTAGCGCTTTGTTGCTCACCAAAGTTTCACCACGTTTATCCGGGTTTGGTCAACTACCTATGGCATTCCTGGTAGGGGTAGGGGCCGCAGTCACAATTGGCGGCGCAGTGTTGGGCACCCTGATACCCCAGGTCAGCGCCACAATCGATGGCTTTAACATGAGATTGGCAAATGTAAGCGGTATTGATACAGCTTTCATATTCCTGAATGGCGTGCTTGTTTTGGTAGGCGTGGTTGGCACGCTGGCCTACTTCCATTTTGGAGCGCGTCAAAAAGAAGATGGTTCGGTAAAACGCAATTTCCTGGTCGAAATCCTGACCTGGATCGGGCGCATTTACATCGCGATAACATTCGGCGTGCTGTTCGCGGGCGTGTACATGGCTGCCCTGACTGCCCTGATCGAACGGATGGACTCACTGCGCACATTCATCAATCTTATTATGCGATCATTCTAACCTTATGCCTGTTTCATTACTCCAAGATAATTCCCTCCTGGCTGTAAACGTCGGCGCGTCATCTACGCGAGCGGTGCTTTTCGATGTGGTTGAAGGCCAGTATCGTTTTATTGCATCCGGGCAGGCCCGCTCCACTGCTGAAGCGCCTTTCAAAGATATCTCGCTGGGCGTGAATCAGGCCATTGCTCACCTGCAAACAGTTACCGGTAAAACGCTGCTAGACCAGGATAATCAGTTGATCACACCGATGCAGTCCGATGGGTCCGGGATAGATGCGTTTGTGGCTACGCTTTCAGCCGGGCCAGCAATGCGCGCCATTGTGGTCGGTCTGCTTTCAGATGTATCCATGGAAAGCGCCCACCGTCTGGCCGAAACGGCTTACCTGCAAGTGGTCGAAACCTTTGGCCTGAACGATCCGCGCCAGGCCGATGAGCAAATCGATGCCATTCTGCGCGCCCGCCCCGATGTCATTATCCTGGCTGGCGGGACGGATGGCGGCGCGTCGCGCTCAGTCCAGAAAATTCTGGAAGCGGTCGGTCTGGCCTGTTACCTGATGCCAGAGGAGAAGCGCCCGCCAGTGCTCTTTGCCGGCAACCAGAGCCTCACAGAACCCGTCAAGGAAGCGCTGCAAAACCTGACACCTTCACTGCACTTCAGTCCTAACATTCGCCCTTCGCTCGATACCGAAGACCTGGCCCCTGCTTCCCGCGAATTGGCGCAGGTTTTTGCAGACGTGCGCAAACGGCAAATGCCGGGAGTAGATGAATTAGCTGCCTGGGCAGGTGGATACCTGCTGCCCACCGCTTATGCAGAGGGGCGCATCATCCGCTTCCTCAGCCAGATGAACGGTGCAAACCGGGGTATTCTGAGCGTGGACATTGGCACAACCGCCGCCATAGTGGCTGCCGGCTTCAATGGAAAACTCACCCTTGGCGTGTATCCGCAGTTCGGGTTGGGTGACAATTTACCCGGGCTGCTGCAACATACTAGCCCCGAAGATATTTTGCGCTGGCTGCACCTTGATATAGCCCCCAGTGTTGTGCGTGATTACCTGTACCAGCGCTCAATCGATCCCAGCACCATCCCGGCAACCAAAGAAGACCATGCCATCGCGCATGCCATCTCCCGCCAGGCGTTGCATCTGGCAGTACAGCGGGCAAAGCGCAACTTCCCGCCCGAGGCCCGCACCATCAGAAAGGGTCTGCTGCCCATGTTTGAGCCTATCCTGGCAGGGGGAGGCGCTCTAAGCGACGCTCCCACGCCTGGACAAAGCATGCTGCTTTTACTGGACGCCCTGCAGCCAGTAGGAATCACATCGATCATTCTGGACCAAAACAACCTGCTCCCGTTATTGGGTGCGGCAGCCGAATCCAATCAGCTCCTGCCCGTGCAAGTGCTCGAATCAGGCGCATTCATGAGCCTGGGCACGGTTGTTTCGGTCATCAGTTCTGCTGCTCATGGCACGCCGGTTTTGCGAGCGCGCCTTACCTATGAAGACGGCAGCGATGCTCACGCAGAAGTCAAATTTGGCGGGCTTGAAATCCTGCCGCTGGGCATGGGGCAGACTGCCCGTCTCACGCTGCAACCTTTGGGCCGTTCTGATATTGGTAATGGCCCCGGTCGCAATGCTGCCATCCAGGTTGCAGGTGGTGTGATGGGCGTGGTCATCGATGCGCGCGGCAGGCCGTTGATTTTGCCGGAAGACCCAGTACGCCGCCGCGAATTGTTCAAAAAATGGCTCTGGTCGGTGGGAGGCTGACACATGCTTGCACCTGTCTATCATGCCCTGCCCCTGGCGACAATTGAACGTGAACGCACTTTGCCTGTGGCTGGCGAAGTTACCGCCAAACTCAACCAGAAAGTCAGCCCTACAGATGTTATTGCCGAGGCAACCTGGGCGCGTGAACACATTCTGATCGACGTTGCCCGCGCTCTGGATATTTCTCCTAACGCGGCAGATCGCCTGCTGCGCGTGAAAGAAGATGATAAAGTTAATGAAGGCACAGAGATAGCCATTAGCAAAGGCATCATCTCGCGCACGATTCGCGCGCCGCGCAGCGGACGTGTGGTAGTAGCTGGCGGAGGCCAGGTCTTGATGGAAACTGGCGAAACATCTGTTGAGCTCAAAGCGGGCCTGCCCGGGACTGTCGTGCAGGTCATCCCATATCGCGGCGCAGTTATTCGCACCGTCGGCGCGCTGATCCAGGGAACCTGGGGCAACGGACGTATTGCTACCGGCACAATGATCAACCTGGCCGAAAAACCGGATGATGTGCTCACCACCTCACGCCTGGACGTCAGCCTGCGGGGCTCCATTATCCTGGCCGGGCTTTTGGGAGATGCCGATACCCTGCGTGCCGCTGCTGAACTGCCTGTACGCGGTTTGATCCTATCCAGCATTCCGCCTGCATTGCTGCCCGCTGCCCAGAAGATGCGTTTCCCAATTATTGCAATTGACGGGTATGGGCATTTCCCGATGAATTCTGCTGCACACAAGCTGCTGGCCAGCAATGCCAAGCGCGAAGTTACCATCAATGCCGAAGCTTTTGACCGCTATACAGGCGCGCGACCTGAAGTCATCATTCCTTTGCCAGTTTCGCAAGAACCACCCCTGCCAAAGGATGTGGACTATCTGGAGCCTGGTCAAACCGTTCGCCTGCGCCGCATGCCTCATGCAGGCGCAATTGGCACACTGACCAAATTGCTCCCTGGTTTGGCTACTTTGCCCAGCGGCCTGCGTGCCCCGGCAGGCGAAGTGAAACTGGAAAATGATGAACAAATCCTTGTTCCTTTGGTAAACTTAGAAATTGTGGGATAAAATAATGTCACCGCAATCAGAACCTAGCGAGGCTACGCTGCAACAAAAGCGAGGAGAGTGAACTATGTACGAAGGCGATGATCTTGAATTTGATGATGTTGAAGAAATGCCGGAGGAATCCAGCAACCGCACATTCCTGATTGCTGCGGGCATATTGGGTGGAATAGTGCTTGCTTTCTCTTGCCTGCCTGGCAGGTTACGTGCTATTGATCCGGCCACAGCAAATGGCTGCCCAACAAACGAGCAAAGCGCGGTCGAGACTCAAAATGCCGAAACTATCAATGATGCATTGACGGCGACAGCAGTGTCTTTTAATCTCTCCCAGACACCACAGGTAACCGATACTCCCTTCCCCACTGACACGCCAGTGGTTGCGCAGCCATCAGCAACCAACACGCTGGAATTCACGCTTACTCCTGATCCAGCAACGGCTACTGTTGGAGCTTCCTGGACGCAGTTAGCAGCTACAACAGGGACTGTTGTAGCAACCTCCACTGCCCTGCCGACTTCCGGCTTTGCAGATGAAGTCGGCCTGCCAGGTATGGTGATCGCGGCGATGGTGTTCGTAGTTGTCATTTTCCTGGTACGCAGGTTGAGGGCTACACCAACAATGCAATAACAATCTTTATCTTTGATCGGAGTAGACCCTGAAGGTTGTGTAAGTCCTTCAGGGTCTTTTTTTATGGTTTCGTTTTTGAACCAGCATAACCCCCGTAATAACAACAAAGATACCTGCCCATTGTGTGCTGCTTAGAATTTCGTCAAGTAATAACCATCCTAACAGTGCTGTCCAGATGGGGGAAAGATTGAGCAGCACATTCATCTCGAAAGCTTGCAAGGATTGCAAAGCATGGTTGTACAGTACGTAGCCCAGGGCCGTGTTTATAGCTGCTAGTAACAGAACCAGGCCCCAGGTCTGGGGAGATGCGTTGGGAATTCCTTCGAGAGGGATGGCAATTGCCAACAGTAGTCCGCCGCCGATGGCAAGGGGCAAATGCTGTCAATGTTAACGTATCAACCTGGCGGTCAATAGCTGCAATTCGACTGAGCAATCCAAACAGAGTGAAGCCGAGCAAAGCGAGTGCAAAGATCGCCAAACCAAGCGGCTCGCCAGGCTTCAGGCCAGGAGAAAAGAACAGCGCCATGCCCGCCAGCACGATCAAAATACCAACGGCTTGTAGGCGGTTGGGTATCTTCCCGCAACCAAAAGATGCCGCCAAGCAGAACGGTCACTGTGATCAGGCTCATCAGGAAGGAGCCTGTAGTCGCGGGCAAAAACCGCAGTGCCCAGAACAAGGCGCCATTGGCCAGCGTGTAAGCGCTAAACCCAAGCAGCGCCATGCGCAGCCACTGGGTGCGGGTGAGTGTAAAACTGCGACGGCGTAAGAAAGGCAGCAGGCATACGAATCCCAAAAAGTATCTCAGCCCGCCGATGGTCAGCGGGCCGAGTTCTATAAGCGCTATTTTGACGAAGATAAATGATGAACCCCAGACCATGCTGATTAGCAATGCTTCCAGCAGGGCCAGGGCACGTGATGGTTGACGGTGCATTACACGACCGTCTCAGCCACCTGTTCACCATAATCCAGTAAGGCTTTTACCATTTCCTGGCTGCGTCCTTCAGCATAAACGCGCAACACCGGTTCGGTACCGGATGGGCGGATGAGCAGCCACAAATCGTCAGCCAGGATATATTTGACACCGTCTCGTGTACTGACTTCTGTCCACCTTCTTGCCTCCTATCTCAGCCGGAGCCTGCTTCGTCAGAAAATCTGTCATCTCGGCCTTTGCCACTGGCCGTTTCAACCGCAGGTCGCTGCGTTCGTAAAAAGCCGGTCCTACATCTTCGAGTAAATCGTTGACCATCTCATGTAATGGTTTCTTTGCTGCGGTGACCATTTCTATCAAGAGCAATCCCATAGCAGGTCCGTCACCTTCGGGGATATTCCCTTTGAAAGAAATACCGCCCAATTCCTCACCACCGATCAACACATCTTCGCTCATCATGTAATCGGCGATGTGGTTAAAACCGACCGGGGTTTCATACAAAGTCAGGCCATAGCGTTTGGCAAGGCGGTCGATCATGCGTGTGGTTGAGACGGTGCGCACAACTGCGCCACTCAAGCCACGTTTCTCCACCAGATATTTAAGCGAGAGTGCCATAATCTTGTGCGGGTCAACGAAGTTGCCACGCCCGTCCATCGCGCCGATGCGGTCAGCATCTCCATCAGTACAGATGCCAAAATCGCCCATCCCTGAGCTGATAGCCGAAACTAGAGGGTTAAGATGTTTTGCAATTGGTTCAGGGTGTGCGCCGCCAAAGCCAGGGTTCATCTCGTTGCGGATTTCGGTTACTTCACAGCCTGTGCCTTGCAAAAAGGCTTTGATCACACCACGCCCGGACCCATACATCGAATCCACAACCACGCGTTTCGGTTCATCTGCAATCACGTCGGTATCGATCAAGGTACGCAAATGTTCAAAATAGGCAGGCAGTGGATTGAATTTCTGGATCAACCCCATTTCGCGCGCCTGATGAAAATCCATCAGGTTGGGGCCACGCGCGCGCTGCTCGTTGTCGTTGATATACACTTCCACGCGACGGCATTGTTCTGGCAGAGCCGAACCGCCAAACGCTGCCTTGAGTTTCACGCCGTTGTAACGCGGGGCATTGTGCGAAGCTGTGATAACCACCCCGGCTATTGCGTTGAGATTCTTGACTGCAAACGAAATAGCTGGTGTGGGGGCATCAGCCTGCGTCAGCCAGACGGTAAATCCGTTTGCAGATAACACGCGCGCTACCTCACCGGCATACCGGTCAGATAGGAAGCGCGTGTCAAAACCGACCACGATCTTTTTCGGGTCCGGAGCCTGCCCGCCGTTCCCGGACTTATCCCAGTGGTCTGACGCAACGGCATCGGCAATCGCCTGGGCAACCATGCGTAAATTGTTATAGGTGAATGTGTCTGAAATGACGGCTCTCCAGCCGTCAGTACCGAAATGAATAGGCATTAAAATTATCTCCTCATACACAGGGATAGTTTACAAACATCCCTACGGTGCAGGGTTTGGGGTTTCTGAAGGTTCCCAATTTGGGACAGGGGTTGCTGTTTCCAGTACGGATTGAATGATCCAGCCTTCCACACGGATGTCATTGCGCGTGGCGACGATATGGATCCACAATATGCCATTGTAATCCTGGGTATCAGGCAGGATTTGCACGATGGCGCCATTATCGAGTGTGGCCAGCACGTTCCCGCCCGGTTCTTTGCGGATGTACGCTCCACCGCCTTCCCGCGCGCGAATGACGGCGTAGACCGGCGTCGGTTCGGGGGCAGGGGTGGTGGTGCGCGTTTCAGTGACAGGCAGGGTGATATCCAACGTCAACGGGACGGGAGTAACGGTTCCACCCGTTGTCGTGGAGGTCGCTTCGGGAGTCTCTTCAGGGGTGGATTCGGTTGAAGTTGGCCTCAGCACAACAAAGGTCGCGGAAGGAGGCGCAGCAGGGGATGGCGTTTCGCTGGGGAGCGGAGTCACCGTCACGCGTGGCAGCGGGCAACGTTATTCAGTCGGCGGTTGGTCCACAGGTCGGTACTTTGGAAGGGTCGGTCAGCCAGAAAACGGTCAGGATAACAGTGGCGAAACCGCCCAGGGCAAAAATGTATCCCGCACCGGAAAGCGGACGGAAGCGCAAGATGGCGAGCGTGATCAGGCCAAAGACCGTCGCCCAGGCCAGATGCACAACAAAGACCAGCACGCCGTGCGGCCATAGGTCGCCAATCCCATTACCCACTCCAAATGCGCTGGCACTGAGCGGCATGAATAACTCGTAAGCCACCAGGGCGCTGGGCAGGTAGGGCTTGCTCTCGGAGCGCACGAACGATATGGTCAACAAAACTGCTCCGAGCGCCATGACGACCAGATCAGGCCACCACAAACGACTGAGGGTAAAAGCTGCATTGAAAGTGTGGGGCAGGATGAGACGCGATGCCAGGCCAGCCAGCGCGCTGGCTCCGAAAATCAGCAGGGCGCTGATCAATAACCCGGCAAGTGTCTGCACGAACAAACGCGGCGTGCCGCTGATGATGGACAGTACAAAGCCAACCCAGGGAGCCATCAACGGGGCAAATAAGATGCCGAGCACCAGCACACCATATAGAATCAAGGATATATCCCACCCCCAGAACCGCACCGCACAGGAGTGAATAGATAAAAAGTTCGTAGGACGGGTATGTGCGTTTCGCCAGCCTGGCGACGACAGCAGCCCGACCTTGCGCATCCTTCGGGAAGAAGGTACGGCGTGCGCGCCGACGTCTGGCGCGAGCACTGATGCGCGAATCGGGGTGTGGCTTTGTGGGTTGGGTGGGTTCGTTCGGTAAAGTCATTTACGCAAACTCGCAACCAAGCGTACGGGTTTATCAAACAGATCAAGAGCTGCAATAATATCAGGGAGAAGGATGTCAGCGGAGATCAGGGTTTCTGTGGCTACACCTTCCTGTGACATGACACAAATCCCAAGCGCGGCGGCTTTGAGCATCTCGGCATCGTTCGCGCCCTGGCCGATGGCGACAACGGTATCCGCGCCAAGTGCACGAACGAATTCCGCTTTCTGGGCAGCTTCATTCCCTGGTTGGACACGTGTTGCTTTCAGGTTGAGTTGTTCGTCGATAGCCGCCTGGCGACCATGTGTATCGGCGGTGAGCATGTGGATTTCCAGCCGGTCGCGCAGGGAGGTGATGCGTTTGCTCAGCCCATCTACCAGAACACCATCTACGGCGAGGGTGCCGTTCACGTCGGTGACGAGATGCTGAATGCGCAACGGTCCGCGGCCGGGGATGGTCAGTTCGATCATGGAGCATATTATACCCTTCAGGCATTACATAGTCGAACTGGTCTGGCAGGTCTAACCAGTCTTTATTGTCGCACTGGTCTGACAAGTCTAACTGGTCTAATAAGTCTAATCGGTCTAATGGTCAAACTGGGTCTTGACTCTTTACCCATTCTGGGTATAATCAGCGCCAATAAACAAAAGGCTGTGACGAGGACGAGTACGCGCTGAATGACGGCACAGAGAGCAGGCGATTAGTGAAAGTCCTGCCCGAAACAACAGCGCCGAATGGACCTCCGAGCCGCAGGGCGAACAGAAATAAGTAACCCGCGCCGGGATGCTCCCGTTATAGAGCTAGGGTATAACGTTAGCAGTTAGCTTTTAGACATTAGCTGTTAGCCCGTACCCGAAGAGTGAGGCTGGCTTTTTCCCTGGTGCTTCATCAGGGAAGTTTTTGTTAAGGCCACTGGTCAGCCTAAGTTGGGTGGCACCACGGATGCAGAAGCGTTCGTCCCATGTTTGGGATGAGCGCTTTTATTTTTTCCAACCGCAGAGTAGCGGAGAGCGCAGAGAAATTCTTGAGAAGGAGAAAGAAATGAACACACAAACTGAAATGAAACTGGCCGTCAAAGTTGCTGAAACACCGCGTGAGACGGAAAACCCGATGCAGGAACGTCATTGCGGCGAGGTGACGGAGTCGGTTGAGGAGACGGCGGAGGCCGTTTTCACGGCGCGCAGGCTCGAGGTCCGGGAAGAGACGGGAGCCGACTCTTCGTTCCGTAAGTTGGAATGTCCCTTTTAGATGAATGCAGACTGCCATGTCGAAACAACGAATTCTCACAGGTCATCGCCCCACCGGGCCGCGTCATATCGGCCATCTGGTTGGGACGCTGGAGAATTGGAAGCGTTTGCAAGACACGCATGAGTGCTTTTTCCTGGTGGCCGACTTGCACGTGCTGACGACCGGGCATGCCCAGCCAGAGCGCATCCAGGAGAACATCCTGAACATGCTGGCTGATTGGTTGGCGGCGGGAATCGACCCGCAGAAAGCAACAATTGTGTTGCAATCCATCATCCCCGAGCACGCGCAGCTTGCACTGCTTTTCAGCATGCTGACGACGGTGGCGCGACTGGAGCGGGTGCCCACGTACAAAGAGCAGATCAAGGAACTGAACTTGCAACCCTCGCTTGGCTTGCTGACTTACCCGGTTTTGCAGGCGGCGGACATCCTGCTCTACAAAGCGCAGGTGGTGCCGGTGGGCGAGGATCAACTGCCGCACATCGAACTGGCACGCGAGACCGCCCGGCGCTTCAACCAGACTTATGGTGAGACCTTTCCGGAGCCAGAAGCGTTGCTCTCCAAGGCGGCGCGCCTGCCCGGCGTGGACAACCGCACCATGCACACGTCTTATGGCAATTCCATTTTGCTGCGGGATACCCCCGAGGAGACAGAACGCAAAGTGATGTCGATGTACACCGACCCCACGCGCATCCACGCCACGGACCCGGGGCATGTGGACGGCAACCCGGTCTTTATCTATCATGACATTTTTAATCCCGATAAAGCTGAAGTCGCAGAGTTCAAAGCCCGCTATCAGGAAGGAAAAATCGGCGATGTAGAAGTAAAGCGCCGACTGGTTGAAGTGCTGAACGCTTATCTCGCGCCGTTACGTGAGCGCCGCGCAGAGTACATTTCCCAACCCAAGATGCTTTTGGAAGTGTTGTTCAGTGGCACAGTGAAGGCCAAGTTCATCGCACAGCAGACCTTGGAAGAAGCCCACGAAAAAATGGGGCTGCTGCACAGCCAGTCATTCAGCGACAAGGTGCTCGCGAACAATATCGCAGGAATTTTTTGCTAAGTATTACAGGAGGAACAAAATGTTTTTCAGCATTGTTTTTCATCCGCCTTGAAGGGCAATCATGAGAAGTGAAACAGTAATAAGTGAATATGTCAATCAGATAAATCGTAAATCCAAAATCAAAAATCGTAAATCTTATGGAGGTTCCCATGTCTGAACAAACTCGTTTTCTCTTGAACCAATCTGATCTTCCAAAATCCTGGTACAACATTGCTGCCGACAGCCCGGTCGCACCGACGCCTGTGCTGCACCCCGGCACGCTCGAACCGGTCACTCCCGATTTCCTGTCTGTCTGTTCCCGATGGAACTGATCATGCAGGAAATTGCCACCGATGCTTATATTGATATTCCCGAAGAAGTGCGTGAAATCTATAAGCTCTATCGCCCCACCCCGCTGGTTCGTGCTGTCCGTCTGGAAAAGGCCCTGGATACCCCGGCTCATATCTATTTCAAGAACGAAAGCGTCTCCCCGGCTGGCAGTCACAAGCCCAATACCGCTATCCCCCAGGCCTTCTACAACAAAGTCGCTGGAACCAAAGCTTTGACCACTGAAACCGGCGCCGGACAATGGGGCTCGGCGCTTGTCGCTGGCCTGTAACTTCTTCGACATTGACCTGGAAGTTTACATGGTCAAGGTTTCTTACAATGCCAAGCCCTATCGCCGGGTCATGATGCAAACCTATGGCGCCGACATCTACGCCAGCCCAACCGACCGCACCCAGTTCGGACGCATGATGCTCGAGAAAGACCCTGATTGCACAGGCTCACTGGGGATTGCAATTTCCGAGGCTGTTGAAGTGGCGGCCACATCTGAAGGCAAGAAGAAATACAGTCTCGGTTCGGTACTCAACCACGTGCTGACCCACCAGTCCATCATTGGTGAAGAAGCGCTCAAGCAGATGGACATGGCTGGTGAGTACCCGGATGTGGTCATCGGCTGCGTCGGCGGCGGGTCAAACTTCGCCGGGATTGCTTACCCCTTCCTGCGCCAAAATCTCAAAGACGGCCAACGTGCCCGCCTGGTAGCCGTTGAGCCAACCGCCACGCCATCCATCACAAAGGGCGCTTATACCTTCGATTATGGCGATACAGCCAAGATGGCCCCGGTTGTCAAGATGCACACCCTTGGCCACGGCTTTGTACCGCCCGCCATCCATGCCGGTGGACTGCGTTATCATGGCATGGCACCCAGCCTTTCCGCATTCTGCGATGCGGGTTTGATCGATGCCGTCTCTGTCAAGCAGCGCGCAACCTTTGAAGCCGCGGTGACCTTCGCCAAAGCCGAAGGCATCATCCCCGCGCCAGAAACTTCACATGCCATCCGTGTTGCTATCGACGAGGCCCTGGATGCCAAAGAAAAAGGTGAAAAACGCACTATCCTGTTCAACTTCTCTGGACACGGTCACTTCGACCTGGCAGCTTACGAAGCTTACCTGAGCAGCGACCTGGAAGATTACGAGTATCCTGCCGAAGCCATTGAAGAAGCCATGAAGGATTTGCCGCAAGTTCAAATGCCTGCATAAGCTTTTAGTTTTCTCCCCCTCAAATAGAAGCCCGGCTCGATAAGCCGGGCTTCTTATATCTTGCATTTGAAAAAATCTGCCTTATTTTTCTTCCCCAAACAAAATCACCACAATATGCTGATTGAAAAATCCCGGGGCAGTAGCTTTCTTTCCGGGAACAATTTGTCCCAGTGTATAGCCTCCGGCAATGGGAATATCGTCGCCGATGATCTCTTGAATGGCAGCAATCTCTGCACCAGGAGTGGCTTTGAGCAACATTTGCCAGGCAATGTCCACCAGTACAAGTGCAAAAGCTGGTTTTACGCCATCCAACTCGCGCAAGGCCTGTTGGGTTGCCTGCTGGGCCGCTTTCTGGCAACTTGCCCAACTTCCTACCAATACAAACGCATCCGCGCCATCACGGACGGATGCGTTCATGCGAAAACTACCGTCCGCTTCAACACGAATAGGTGCGCGAACAATTAGATCATCGCCTTGTTCCATGCCAAGCGGATACAGGCGCGCCATGTGACTGAGAGGTGGAAAACCCCACTCACGGGCTGGATAGCCAAACAACTCAGCATAGGTTTCAGATGCGGGCCGAGCATCAAGGGTGCGCAGCCAGAAACCGCGTGAACGTGTAACGCGCATTTGGCTGCCGACCGGGTCCCAGCCATGGGCGCGGCCAACGCCCATACGCAGGTTGCCGCTGAAAGTCAAAGCTGCCAACGCGCCAGTGCCGGTCTGGTTCCCGGCAATTTGATAGGTATTTCCCGTGTGCAAGTCACCGGAAGATAAGCCGCCCACTATGCGAAGTTCATCCATATGAGATCGAGTTGCAAAATTGTTCAGCATCTCCATTGAAGCCATCCGCAAAGAAAATGACATTTTGTGCCTGTCTTATCTGAAATCAGCATGCCTAATTGAGAAGCTGTTTCACGGCTGCTCTGGGCATACCCAGGCAACCAATGGGCATTGGCCTCCATTTCATCCATGCTGAGCACAGCCACAACAACTGAATGTGCATGCAAGCCTTCCCTTGTTAACCCGGCCGGAGTACTAAAGCCAATCACCGGGGCATCACCCAGCAAGCTTGAGGCTCCGCTGGCAACATCACGCGCCTGATAATGATGGGAAGCAATCACAATCCCCAATCCAGGCGCAACCGCCCCAAGACTATTCAGAGCCTGATGTGTGGCCTGCAGACTGGCTTCGCGGCCATCCAGGGCTTGCGCCTGTCCAACAGCAGCATGAAATGCCATAGATATTTAGTCCTCTGCCACCGGTATGGTGAAATGGAAGGTTGTTCCTTTGCGGTACTCGCTCTCAAACCATATCTTGCCACCCTGCATTTCCACCAAACTCTTTGTGATGTTCAACCCGAGACCGCTGCCAGGCACCTCGCGGGCTTTCTCATCGTCAGAGCGGAAAAACTTGCCAAACATCTTTTTCTGGTCTTCCGCACTGATACCAATGCCATTGTCTTTAACCCAGATATGCACTACTTGTACTGCGCTGTCTGGGTTCCCACTGGTTGGCAGATACCTCAGCTCCTACAATGATCTTTCCACCTTCCGGCGTGTACTTGTGGGAATTGCTCACTAAATTGGTCACTACTTGAATAATGCGCGTGCGGTCGGCCCAAATATGGGGTAGTGTATCGGGCACTTTCAGTTGAAGTTCTTGCTTTTTGTCTTCAATTTGGCGGTTGAGTGGATCGGATTACCTCATCCACTACATCGGGCAAGTCCACAGCTTTGTAGTCCAGGCGGAGGCGACCAGCTTCAATCTTGGAATTGTCGTTCAGGTCCGAGACGAGAGTCGACATACGTTCCACGTTCGTATGGATCGTGTTCAGGAAATTGGTCTGCATCTCATTGATCGGACCAACCGCGCCAGCCGAAAGCAATTCTGTATATCCTTTGATAGAGGTCATCGGATTTTTGAGTTCATGCGCCACAAATGAGACAAACTCGCTCTTGGCTTCATTTGCCTGCTGAACTTCCCCATATAACTGGGCATTTGCAATGGCTATGGCAGCCTGGTCGCTAAGACGATTGAGGAAGGCGACATCCTGCTGGGTGTCGCTGACACTTTCGAGGAAAAGCAACCCAATGACTTCTGCTTCGCGTCGGATCGGGATAACGATTTGCGTATGCGCACCAGGCAGGATACTGTCCTCAGCATCGACTCCGCAGCGAAACTTGCTGTGGCTGGGCTGTCTGCATCGCAGATTTTACAGATGGGATATCCAACGGTAATAGACCATCTGTCCTTAAAGCGTTCGTCCAAATCTCCATACCCTTGTTCGGCCATGACGCTCAAGTTTCTATCTGCCAGCATACCGATCAATCCGGCTTCCGCTTTCGACTGGCGCATTGCCCATTCCAGCGTAATGCGCATCGCGCGGTCAATTTCAAGGCTGGCATTCAATTCGCGGCCAATGCGTTGCATTACAGAGAGTTCTTCCACACGGGCAGCCAATTCCTGGTCGGTGAGTGTAAACAGCCGGGCGTTCTCAATACCAACCGCTGCTTGCCCGGCAAAAGCAGACAGAAGGGTCTGGTCATCTTCAACGAATGGCAAGCCGTCCTTGCGGTTGATTACTTCAATTACACCAATAACACGATCTTTATACAACAGAGGTACAGCCAGCAGGGATTTGCTGGTAAACCCAATCTGTTCCGACGGCAGAAGCAAAGTGGGCATCAGATGTTTGTGCCTGATTTTCCACAACTGGCTCGCGCGCTTTTGCAGCGCGGCCAACAATGCCACTGCCAGCCGGTACGCGTTGGCCGATCAATTCCGACGAGGCAGGCCCAACCGTCACTTTGAAAATCAGATCATCAGTCTGTTCATCCATAAGGAACAAGCTGCCAGCTTCACAACTAAGCATACTGACAGCGCTCTCCAAGATAGTTTGCAACAAAGGTTCCAACTCAAGCGTGGATGTTAGCTGACGAGTCAGCTCATTCAATGTTGAAAGCTGATATGCGCGCTGTTGTGTCTCTTCCAGGAGGCGAGCTTTGACGATGGCGCCAGCGGTCTGGTCAGCAACAGCTTGCAGCAAGTCAAGTTGCGCGCGTGAGTAGGTAACGCTGGCATCACGACTTCCAATACCTAGTGAACCAATGGTTTCCGCGCCAGCATTAAGCGGAACCCCCATCCAGGCAAACACATCCTGGAATGAAGGCGTCACGTTGCGAGCCTGACATTCACGCAGGATAATCCTGTGTCAAAATTGGGCGACCCTTGCTGACCACTTCTTGTCCAAGGCCCAGATTCACTGGCAGACGGATTATTCTCCCGTTCTGCCAGGCGTTCCCGATTTTCTACACAGAAAGCATAATAATAGTAATCCCCGGCTTTGCTATACAAAGTGACATGAAATTCACTGGCAGGGATGATCTGCCCGGTCTGGGCAAAAATCAACTCCATGACATCGTCAAAGGTCAAGGTGATATTGACGCCCTGGGATACTCGCGTCAGGGCATTCATTTCCTGAATGCGCCGCTCCAGGTTAGCGACAGTTTGTACGCGTCCAATCGCGACCGAGGACTGGTCTGCCAGATTCTCGAGGAAGGTCAAGTCCTGAGGCGTGTACGGCCGTCTGGATAAGCGCTGACCAAGTGCCAGCCAGCCTGTTGGGCCGTTCCTTTCCTGCCAACCCAACAAACAGCTTTGCACCAAGCAAATTCAATCGTGCTTCTTCCGCTTTCAGGGTGGGGGGCAGCGTCGCGCCATCCAGGTACAACGGTAAGTGCTCGCTAGCAAAGTACTGCGCCAGTGCGCTTTGCGATGAGAAACGAACATCGCTGCTTGGTCGGCCATCAATATCTGGCAGGCTGATGTACTGATCATTGAGCAAATCAAAGGTATAGATATGAATATATTCAGGCGCAAGCGTATCCATGATCTGATGACGCAGAATGCCGCCAATATTTTGAATATCCAATGCACTGGTCATTTGGTGGCTGAAATCACGCAGGCGCTGATCGAAAACGCGCTGTCCTCGGAAAAATGTGCTGTCAACCACGTTGAGCACACGCTTCCGAAATGGATCCAGAGCTATAGCCAGAACAAAAGCTAAACCGCCAGCCACGTATGGGTTATTTGCTGGCATGGCTGGGACATCTCTAAAAACCAGACTGAAGCCAGCAACCAGCAAAGCATAGCCGCCTATTGAAAGGATGGAAAGTATGGAATAAATCAGTCCTTGCCGGAGCCAGATATCGGTCCGCACCAGGCGATACCGCAAAATAGTGTAACCAATGGTCAGGGGAAATAAAATAACAAAGAAGAATAGGTAAGGAGAAAAAGAAACCAGTCCGAAGGGGAATAGTACAAGCCAGATACCCATCGGCCCTAGTGAGAACAAGATGCCAATCAACACTACACGCGCCTGACTTTTCACAACTGGCGACTGCGCGAGGAAGCCGCGATATAAGGTCACACCCAGGTGAAGGAGAATAGCGAGCGCATCAAAGATATAGGAAGCATACCAGGCCTTAAAATAAGCAGTAGGTTGCTCCAGGTTGGACATGGTAACATAAGAATATCCCGCCAGGAAAAGCGCAATTACATAGCCGCCCCAACGTAAATAGGGGCGACCAACTACAAGGCGAGCTTCCTGGGGGAAGGAAAGTGTTAAATCAACCAGTGCGCCGCCTGCCAGAGGTAACGCTAATATCCAAAAATAAGAAAACTGATGGGTTGTGTAAAGATCGAAAAAAGTTCCAGCCACGACTGCCATGGAAGATGCAAAAAGCGTGAAGGCGCGACCAGCCGGTTCATTACGGCGCAGGCCAAATATCCACAGGCTGAGCGCAAAGAATGCGAAACTGACTATCGAAGGGACGATCAGGTACGAGGTCCGGTCTGATGCGGGGAAGCTGTGCAGTGTCACATCATATGTTTGTTGTGATTCCCCATCCATCGGCTGAAAGACGACAGGTATCGTTTCCCCGGGAAAGAAACCGCCCAGCACACGCTCAAGATCACGGGTGTTGTGGATTTCCTCCCCAGCAACGGAGACTAAATGATCGCCATGCTGCGCGCCCTGATTTACCAATTGCCAGGCTTCGCTCGGCTTTGTAGGCTCTGCCTGGTTCCGCGTCAGGGTGGGTTCCAAAAAAGCCCCCAGAAATGGCAGTTGCAACCAGTTATAGGCAAAAACAAGCGCTGCAATAAATACCACCACAGCGATTGCCTGGTATACCATAACTATGAGTTGCAAAACTTTGCTAAGTGTTAGATTTAAGCGTAATGACTGCAACATAAGAATAGAAAATAGTGAATGTTTAAGAAAGAAGCCTTCCTGCAGTGCATTTTACACTACATTAAGGCATATTGAAGTGGTACTTTCATGACAATCCCATAGAAAATAAGAGAAGACCAGTTCACGAAACTGGTCTTCTCTATTTATCAAAAACAACTAAACGTCCAGATTGCGAACGCTTCGCGCATGGGTCTGGATAAAGCGTTTGCGTGGATCAACGGCATTGCCCATGAGCATGTCAAAGGTCCGGTCTGCTTCGGCGGCATCGTCCACGGCCACTAAAAGCAGAGTGCGCTTCTCGGGGTTCATGGTAGTTTCCCATAACTGATCGGGATTCATTTCGCCGAGACCCTTGTAACGTTGCAGGTTCACCTTGTCGTTACCAAAAGTTTTCAGCAGCTTTTCTTTTTCATTTTCCGTATACACATACTGGAATTTATTCTTGTGCCCGATACGGTATAGCGGCGGTTGGGCAATATAGAGGTGCCCTTCCTCGATCAATTGGGGTAAGTAGCGGAAGAAGAAAGTTAGCAGCAAGGTGCGAATGTGGCTGCCGTCCACATCTGCATCCGTCATGATGATGACGCGCCCGTAGCGCAGGCCTTCCAGATCAAACCCTTCCCCGATACCGGTACCCAAAGCGGAAATGAGTGACTTGACTTCGTTATTGCCCAGAATTTTATCCAGGCGTGCTCGCTCGGTGTTCAGGATTTTACCGCGCAAAGGCAAGATAGCTTGGAAGTGACGGTCACGGCCTTGTTTGGCCGAGCCACCAGCCGAGTCTCCCTCTACAATGTATAGCTCTGTCTTGGATGAATCGCGTTCGGAACAGTCAGCCAGCTTGCCGGGCAGCGTGAGCGATTCCAATGCCGATTTGCGAATGACCAGGTCGCGGGCTTTGCGAGCTGCGTCGCGGGCGCGGGCCGAAGTCAGACATTTGGCAATGATAGTCTTAGCAGCTGATGGCGTTTCTTCTAGAAAAGTGTTGAAACGCTCCACAACCACCTGCTGAACATAGGTCTGCACCTCGGCATTCATGAGCTTGACCTTGGTCTGCGATTCAAATTGTGGGTCCGGATGCTTGATCGAAACGATGGCAGTCAGCCCTTCGCGGGTATCATCGCCAGAGAAATTCGAGTCAGAATCTTTCAGCAGGTTGTTCTTACGCGCAAAATCATTGATCACGCGAGTCAACGCGCTGCGGAGACCGGTCAAATGTGTGCCGCCATCTACTGTGTTGATCGTATTGGCAAAGGAATAAATCGACTCGGTATAAGAATCCGTGTACTGGATAGCTGCCTCAATACCAACTCCATCAATATCTTTGTCAGCGGAAATGACCGGATGCAGCGAAGCACGATTACGGTTCAAATACCGGACAAAGGAATTGATTCCACCTTCGAAATAGAATGTCAATTCCCGATTGCTGCGCTCATCCCGAAAATGGATTGTCGTGCCACGGGTGACAAATGCCATCTCGCGAAAGCGTTGTGCTAACGTATCGAAGCGATAGTCAACGTTGTCCTTGAAGATTTCCGGATCGAATTTGAACGTGGTACAGTGGTTCCGCTTTCATCTTCTTTATACTTACCGATGACTTTTACTGGCCCCTGCGGATAACCGCGCTCATAACGTTGCTTATGGATTTTCCCATCGAGCCTGACTTCGACTTCACACCATTCGGAGAGCGCATTTACCGCACTGACGCCCACACCATGCAAACCGCCGGAAACCTTATAGCCGCCGCCGCCAAATTTGCCGCCAGCGTGCAAGACAGTCATCACCACCTCAAGCGCCGACTTCTTCATCTGCGGATGAATATCAACAGGAATTCCACGGCCATCATCTCGAACCGTCACACTGCTGTCGGCATTGATAACAACATCAATGCGCTTGCATACCCCAGCCAGGGCCTCATCAATGGCATTGTCAACCACCTCGTAGACAAGGTGGTGCATGGCCTTGATATCCGTACCACCCACATACATGCCCGGGCGGCGGCGGACAGCTTCCAGACCTTCCAATACCTGAATATCTTTTGCTTGATAACTGGTGTTACTTTGAACCACAGAAACCTCCAAATAAAGACAAAGTAAAACTACTGCTCTGTTAGTTGATCTTTATAAGTGCAACGCACTTCAATGTTGAGAGTGTGTTGAGAAAACTTCTAGTCAAGTGCGTTGCACTTTTTTCAAAATTTTAACTTTATTAAGCTCTACGCCTGTTGTGCTGGTAAATTTGTTTTTAGCTTCTCAAGGACAGTTTCCAGCCAAACCTGCATATCGCGATAGTATATGAAGCTGGCAGCCAGGAGCGATGTAGTAATAAAAGCATGCCCTGTGATTCCCACCAGCGACATCCACGAATTGGACGATGGGATGTTCCAGAGAAAATTAAGGCCATAGGCAATCAACATGACGCTCAACACAAACAGGCTGCTGGTCGGCAGCGTATACCGCGCCATCCGTAAGCTGGCGTAAATAGATAAAAAGGCATTTTGTTGACGCATAAAAATGCCGTGTGGCGTGAAAAATATGGGCACAATCAGCCACATAGAGAGCAAACCCAGGAGCAACAACAAACCCTGCCCAAAGGAAGGACTGGCAGAAATTACCAAAGCGAGTACAGCCATTAATGGCATACCAATCATGATTGCCAGCATAATGTGCAACATAGAAAGTAATACAGTTTGTATTATTGACTGGCCAAAGCGGAACTTTGCTGATTCAGAAGAAACCACCACTATCGATACCCATCGAAAAAACAAACTGCCGCTAACCCATCCAACCAGAGTTAGAAGAGCAATCCATCCCAAAAAGGTAAACAAAGAATCTACCTGGATTACAGATGGTGAGCCAAAAGGGGTCTCATTCGCTATCTTCCCACTCATCAGGCTGAAAACACCAATCGGGAAGGTACGCAATGCAGTCAATAAATTGTATTGCTGTAATTGTTCCAAGGCGAAAGTGCTGTTTTCTTGCAAAGTTTTTATGTCCGCTGCTGGTATGCCGCTAAATCCGGCATAACGGGACATTTCATCAAAAAGGGGCTGGAAGAGCCGGTCTATTCGCAGACGCGGACCTAACCAAAGAAAAAGATCCAGAGCCAACGGCAACAAGATGACCGTCAGGTTGGATGCAATTGCATCAAAGCCCGCTCTGAGAGAGCCGATCACCCCGGGGGGTGGGGGAAGGGTCTCGATTTTATCCATTTCCATAACCTACCAATTTTACCATACCGCCGACATTTACAGAAGATATGTTCTATAAAACCAATTCCGGGCAGAGACCTCTTGGCAGCCTATTTATAGACAGGTACAATCTAATTTGTGAGTGAAACCCGCTATTTGCCGGATATCAATCGAGTTGGTGTGCTGACTGCAACAGTCCTGTTGGCATATGCCCTGACACGCCTGATCCAAACACCCGAATTCACCCTTGAATTGCAACTGCCTGGCTTCTATTTTGCGTATCCGCTCAGCCTGAACACGATCATGGTTATCATGGCCGCCGGGTTGACAGCTACCGGTATGGACTGGCTGTTGCGCTCACACCCATCTCTGGGAAAAACGCGTACCATCGAACATTGGCTGCTGCCCACCCTGGCAACCTTCATCATTGGCATTCCACTTACGATCCTGCCACCTGATAACACCTGGTGGCTGGGATTTGGAATTGGCGGCCTGCTGCTAGTACTCGTTTTCCTGGCAGAATATATTGTTGTCGAACCATCCGCGCCCAACTATGCCATTGCCACCGCGGGCCTCACCGCGCTTTCCTTTGCCATCTATCTGATTCTGACCACTGCTCTGCGGTTTAGCGGAGCGCGGTTATTTGTGTTGGCCCCGGCCATATTCGTCGCTGCCGGGCTGGTCAGCCTGCGCACATTGCATCTGCGTGTTGGGCAAAAATGGGAATTCAATTGGGCGATGGGTATTGCCCTGGTCTGTACCCAGATCGCCGCCGGGCTGCACTACTGGCCGGTTTCACCTGTTCAGTTTGGGCTGGCCTTACTCGGGCCACTATATGCGCTTTCCACGCTGACAGGTAATCTTCTGGAGGGCATTCCCCTGCGCCGCGCGATGATCGAGCCGCTAATCGCACTGGGGCTGACCTGGGGCATCGCCATCCTCTTTCGATAAATGACCAGAACCCTGAAAATGCAGCCTGCACACTGGCAGACCATGCAGCGTCACGTGGCCGAGCAAGCCCCACTTGAGGCTTGCGGCCTGTTAGTGGGGAAGAAGGATTCAGTTGAGCGTGTGCTCAAGGTGCGCAACGCAGCTCAAAGTCCGGTACGATTTCGGATGGATTCCCAGGAGCAGTACGAGGCTCTTATGTGGATCGAAGATCACGACTTGGATCTGGTCGGAATCTATCATTCGCATCCTTCCGGGCCGGAAACTGTTTCCGCTACCGATATCGCAGAGGCGGCCTACGATGCGGTTCACGTCATCTGGTCGCGCACAGGGGAAACCTGGAGCGCACGCGGCTTCTGGATCGAAGCCGGAAAGGTAACAGAAGTAACCATACAAGTAACGAATGAGGAGTAACCTGACGCTCATTCCCGTGTTACCAATGTTACATTAACCTGGAGCATCTTGGAGGAAACTACTCTTATGCAAATCGCAATCAGCATTGGGGTGCTTTTGCTAGCTTACATCATCGGTTCATTCCCGTTTGGCTGGCTGATCGTAAAAATGAAAACCGGTAAAGATATCCGCGTGATAGAGAGCGGACGCACTGGCGGCACAAACGCCATGCGGGCGGCTGGATTCTGGGCTGGTTTGCTCACCGCTATCATGGATATTCTCAAAGGATCTTCTGCAGTCTGGATAGCAAAGGCTATTCTCCCGGAAGCACATCTACTGCATATACTTGCTCCGATTGCAGCTATTCTTGGGCACAATTACTCGATCTTTGTACCCAAGCGTAATGAGCAGGGACGTATCGTAGGCCTGAAAGGCGGTGCGGGCGGCGCGCCAGCTGTTGGTGGCGCTTTTGGGCTTTGGGGACCTTCTATCTTCATTATTTTCCCGTTGGGCGCGTTGGTTTTCTTCACTCTGGGAATTGCATCGGTTACAACTATGAGCGTGGCATTCTTTGCCATAATTATCTTCGCTATTCGTGCCTTGATGGGATTGTCTCTCTGGATCAATGTGCTTTACGGTGTGTTGGCTGAAGTTTTGCTTCTTTGGGCGTTACGTCCAAACCTGAAAAAATTATTTGCAGGTGAAGAACGCATTGTCAAGCAAAGCCTGAATGGATGGATCAGAGCAAAGCGCGAAAAGCAACAACCTAATCACAGTAACGCAACATAGCAAAGACAAAGAAGCCAGGCGATGAGCCTGGCTTCTTTTTTAACCTGTATCATGTAATCACATTAATCTAGTTCGTTCCCGCTCTGAACGTGGTGTAAGAGGGCGCGCAAGTTTCGCTCATGCAGCGCAACGGCCAATCCACCCAGATAAACACGACTCTTTCCGCAATCCTCGATACTGACCCCTTCCAAATATTCCAGAGGCTCTTTGCGCCGTGCTGCAATCCGCACGGCTTTCTTAATGGCTGCAATGTAGTCCAGGTTTTCCTTGATGGCTCCTTCGATTTCGCCTCGAAGAATGATATCGCCGTGGCCTTGTACAATATTTTCAAGCCCCATATTACTGAGGCGTTCCATGGATGCCACAATATCACCTACATCCCCATCCACAATATAGGGCACTGGCATGAAGGCGTCGCCAGCAAACAAGACACGGTCTTCTTCGACAAGCACTGATATGCCATCATCGCTATGCCCAAAAGCTGCCGTAAGGGTCAGATTTTTTTTGCCCACTCGCAAGGTCATGCTGCCCTGGGTGAACGTCATATGCGGCAGGACAATTTTGACCTGTCGCAATGCGGCATTTTGCTTACTGGCAAATTCCAGAGATGGTATGCCGCGCTCAATCAACAGCTCACGACAGCGATTATGAGCAACAATGGTCGCACCGGGGAAGAAGCAATTGCCCCAGGAGTGGTCAGCATGATAGTGTGTGTTGATCACGTAACGGACTGGCACACCGAGTTCATGCTCAACGAACTCTCGCATACCTAATGTTTCTTCAGGCAGCGCCAACGTATCAATAACCACAGCCCATTGCGGCCCGACAATCACTCCTGCCGTAACCTGGGCATACACATCGCTTTGGAACCAATAGACATTCTCAGATACACGCTCTCGGTGCATAGATTTCCTCTTGAAAAATTTCCTATTAGATAGCACAGATAGGGGGTGAAAGTCAAGTTGTACAGACGAATTTGTAAGCTCATCCCCTGAATGGTTGACTTGCCTATGCTTCTTTGACATGATACACTTTGCACAGTATGAAGGCAGATTTACTTGTAGTTACCACACAGGACAGTCTTGGGGAATTGATCCGTCAGAGTTTGAGCGATACAGGCTCATTTCACGTTCACATGGCAAAAGACAAAACCGATGCCATTTTAGAGGTGGAAAACGGAATTTGTACTCTGGCTCTGTTGGATATGGAGTTGGGAGAGAGCGCTCTACTTGATATTGGCCGTTCCCTGCGCAGCAGAAACCCTGATCTTGACCTGGTCATTCTGGCAGATGATGATCTACCCCCGGCCATGGATGCAATTCGCCCCTGGGTATTGCTCCGTAAGCCTTTCCATTTGCCAGATTTTGTCCAGCTTATGCGCGCTGTTCCTGTTATCCCAGATCAATTACTGGATGATTTTGAAAAAGATGTAAAAACAGAGTATTCAGAAGAAAAGAAATCTTTACCACAGGAAAACCAAGAAATGCCCGACGTTCCCTGGCTTCATGACGTTTCAAAAGCTGCACAGCATCTCACGCGCCTGACATTAGAATCTTCGGCGCAGGCTGCATTGATCACTCGTGAAAAGGAACTGTGGGCTTATGCGGGCCAACTTTCGCAGAATGCTGCAAACGAACTCGCGAGGACTGTTTCCCGTCACTGGGACGGACAGAAAGGCAATGACCTGTTGCGCTTTGTCCGGCTGGAATCAACCAAGGCCGAGCACATGCTGTATGCGACCAGTATGACAACGGATGTCATTCTGGCGCTGGTTTTTGACGCGGAAACTCCCTTCAGCACCATCCGCAACCAGGCTAACGCTTTGGCCCAGTCGTTAGCGGTTGCCAAAACGGGACCTGTAGCGCCGGTGGAACGCATAACGTCATCGGATGTGGAGCAGGTTCAGGCTGAGTCTGAAGCGGATGATTATGATGATTATGATGAATCCAGCGAAGATCTGGAAATCCCATCCATTGCAGAAATCCTGAATGAAATTCCCCCTCCTATACCGCCAGAGCAAGCAGAAGTACCCCTGATGAGCGCCGCCGATGCAGACGAGAGCGTGTCGAGGCTGGACTTGGACATGGATCCGTCTGCTGCTGTCACGCGCCCATCTACACCCTTGCCGAAACACCATCCAAGCCAGGAAAGCTCCCCTGCCGTTCACCTGCGGGATTTGGCGTTGGCAGAGCAGCAGGATTCGCTGGCGGATATGCATGAAGAACTCGCAGCCACCCTGCCATCAAAATCACAACGCCGGCAGCCAGCTACGCCTGTGCGTCAACCCGCCCCAGGCGAGTTGGACGAAACACGCCCACATTCGATCACCGAAGTGGCCGGACGGATCATAACAGAATCGACGTCGGCAAGCATGGCGCAGTTGAACTTTGCCTGCCTGTTAGTGCCGCGCTTCACCGCCCACTACATGACTGGCGATTTGGCTGACAGACTCTCGGAATGGATGCCAAATATTTGTATTGCTTTTGGCTGGCGTCTGGAGTTTGTAGCCGTACGCCCTGAATACCTGCAATGGGTAACTAACGTGACACCGAATACCTCCCCCGGCCATCTGATGCGTATCATGCGCCAGCAGACATCGGAAAAGATCTTCGATGAATTCCCACGCCTGCGACGTGAAAATCCTTCGGGCGATTTCTGGGCGCCGGGCTATCTCATTATGGGTGGTTTACAACCGCACCCGCCGCAACTGGTCAAAGATTACATAAAACAGACCCGCGCGCGCCAGGGAATTTCCCAGACACGGCGGTAACCTGTAAGAACTTCGTCCACAATACCGCAGAGAGCTTTGCACTCTGCGGTAAAATTTTACCTGTACACTGAAAACCGATTACTGACCACCGGGACCAAACATGCCTCCTATTCTTTACTTAATTGATGGACATGCCTTAGCGTACCGCATGTATTTCGCGCTCACTGCTGGCGGAACCAATCAACGCTGGCAAACATCCAAAGGCGAACCCACCGCCGGGATCTTTGGCTTTGCCAGAGAACTGATACGCATCCTTGAGCAGGAAAAACCGGAGTACATGGCAGTGGCATTCGACACCGGAAAAACCTTCCGCCATGAGCTGTTCTCCGAATACAAAGCCACGCGCGCCAAAATGCCCGATGACCTGCGTCCGCAGATCGAGCGCATCCGTGAGATGGTGGATAAATTCAACCTGCCACGCCTTGAGATGGATGGCTATGAAGCCGACGATGTGCTTGGCTCGGTTGCAAAAATCGCCAACGAACAGGGCGTGGGGGTCAAGATTATCACAGGTGACCGCGACTTGCTGCAACTGGTCAACAAGCGCACTGCCGTGTATTTAGCTGGCGACAACAAAACCTACATCACAGACGAGGATGTAGTCAACAGTAAATTAGGTGTGCTTCCCAATCAGGTCGTCGATTACAAAGCCATCGTCGGTGATAGTTCCGATAACATACCCGGCGTGCCGGGCGTGGGACATAAAACCACGCTCAAGTATCTTGAACAATACGGCACGCTGGACGAAATCTACGCTCATCTGGACGAGGTCGAAAAACGCTGGCGGACAAAGCTGGAAGCGGGCAAAGACTCAGCCTATATGAGCAAAGACCTGGCGACCATCCGCACCGACCTGCCGATCAAACTGGACCTCGAGCATGCTCGCGCTACCGAATTCGACTCGGAGGCCCTGAGCGCTTTCTTCCAGGAACTCGAATTCCGTACCTTGACCAAGAAAATCGCGGAATTGACCGGCCAAACGGGAACCAGCACCCCCTCAACCCAACCGGGCGGACAAATGTCTTTGTTTGGGAGCGAAGCGCCAACCATATCCGCGCCCCAATCCACCCTGGAAATTGATGTGCAAGTGGTGGATACTCCTGCCAAGCTGGATAAATTGGTCAATGAACTGAATAAATCAAAAGTCATTTCTTTTGATACAGAAACAACATCCACAGATGAGATGCAAGCGGAACTGGTCGGCATCTCGCTATCCGTGAAAGAAGGGGTAGGTTATTACATCCCAGTAGGGCATACGAACGGAAAAAATTTATCTATTGAGCAAGTTATCTCGGCCCTACGCGAACCGATGACCAATCCAAAAATCGGCAAAATTGCTCACAATGCAAAATACGATTACATCGTGATGGTACGCTACGGAATCCAGGTGGCTCCGCTGACATTTGACACCATGATCGCTGAGTTTGTCATTAATCCTGGTTCGCACAATCTGGGGTTGAAGAACCTGGCATACGAACGCCTGGGCGAGGAGATGACCAACATCGAAGAGTTGATCGGCAAAGGCAAGAAACAGATCAGCATGGCCGAAGTAGAGATACAGGCCGCTGCTGCCTACGCCGCTGCCGATGCTGAAGTGCCCATCCGAATGATGCCGCTCTTACAGGAAGACCTGAAGCGCGTGGATGGCATAAAACTAATGGAAGAGATCGAGCTGCCGTTGATCACCGTATTGGCCGATATGGAAATGAACGGCATCCTGCTCGACATGCCATTTTTCGCCAGCATGTCAGAAGAGTTGCAGGAAAGATTGAACGAAATTGTGAAACAAGTTTATCACTCAGTTGGCAAAGAGTTCAATCTCAACTCCACCCAGCAGCTCTCGGATGTGCTCTTCAACCGGCTGCGCCTGGAGCCGCCCAACCGCGGCAAGAAAACCGCCAGCGGACATTATTCCACATCAGCAGCGGTGCTGGAAACATTGCGCGGCAAACATGAGGTGGTGGACTTGGTGTTGGAACATCGTGAACTCTCCAAGCTGAAATCCACTTACCTGGACGCGCTGCCTCTTGCGGTCAATCCTGACACAGGCCGTGTGCACACATCCTACGGCCAGACCGGGGCAGTGACCGGGCGGCTTTCATCGTCGAATCCCAACCTGCAAAACATCCCCATCCGCACCGAGCTTGGACGGCGCGTGCGAAACGGGTTCATCGCCGGGCCGGGGAATGTGCTGCTTTCGGTGGACTACTCGCAGATCGAGCTGCGCATCGTGGCGCATATGGCTGAAGACGAGGGCATGTTAACGGCATTCCGCCAGGGACAGGACATCCATGCCACAACAGCGGGAGCAATTTACTCGGTCCCGTTGGATGCGGTAACGAAAGAGATGCGCCGGCATGCCAAGGCCATCAACTTTGGTCTGATCTACGGCATGTCCGCCTTTGGCCTGACCCGTTCCACCGAACTGACATTGGCCGAGTCCGAGAAATTTGTTGATGCTTATTTCGAGCAGTTCCCCGGCGTCAAGCATTATCTGGATGGCATCCGCAAGATCGCTGCCGAACAGGGTTATGTGGAAACTCTGCTGGGACGCCGGCGGTATTTCCCGATGCTCAAGAATCCCAACCAACATCAACCTGAAAAACCGCGAGGAACGTGAAGCCATCAACGCGCCTATTCAGGGCACAGCAGCAGACATTATGAAGATCGCCATGCTGAAGCTCCCGGATGCTCTGCAAGAAGCCGGTTTAAATGGTAAGATGTTGTTGCAAGTGCACGATGAGATCGTGCTGGAATGTCCTAAGAGTGAATTGGATGCAACCGCGCGCGTGGTGCAGGAAACCATGCAGGCGGCCTATCCTTTGAGCATCCCGCTTCTCACGGAAGCACGCTGGGGGCCGAGTTGGGGCGAGATGCAAGTGATGATAAATTAGTGCAAATCCATTAAAAATATCCCCTGCGGGGGAAGTCAAGGGTAAAATTGGAATAATATGCCCGGCCGAGAAGATGTTTTCCAGAAAACAATGAATCAGGGGCACTCCCATGCCTGGGACCAGGAATGGGAGAAAGCCATCAATTCCTATCGCAAGGCTTTAGAGGAGTTCCCCGATCATCCCAAAGCTTTGAGCAGCCTGGGATTGGCACTTTTACAATCCCAGCAATATGACGAGGCACTGCTCATTTACCAGAGCGTTGCCAAGCTGTCATCTGCACGACCCGGTTCCTTTTGAGCATATTGCACAGCTATCGGAGAGACTTGGCAAGATCAAAGAAGCCACAGATGCGGCCATGAAAGCTGCTGAACTTCACATGAACAACCGGGATGTGGAAAAGGCAATTGAAAACTGGACGCATGTCACCATGCTCACCCCGGAACACATCATGGCTCGCTCTCGCCTGGCGCTGACCCATGAAAAGCTCGGCCACACCCAGCAAGCCATCACCGAGTACCTGGCCGTAGCCAGCATTTTACAGCGCGGCGGGAATTTGGAAAAGGGCACCGAACTGGTCAACAAAGCTTTGAAGATGGCGCCGACCAGTGAGGAAGCCAAACAGGCGCAAACACTGCTGCGCTCCGGACAATTGCTTCCCAAGCCGATTCGCCCAAGGGGGGAACCGCCTCGCTGGTGATGTCGAAAGTAAAAAAACAGGCTCCGCCCACACAATCAGTCGCATCTTCCATGGACCCGATTGCTGAGGCCAGCCAGAAAGCAATTACTATTCTGGCAGAAATGCTCTTCGATTACTCCGACGATAGCGCTGGCGCGCAAACCCGACGAGGACTATCCGCCATCGTTAAAGGCACCGGGCAACTCTCCCTGCACCAGGCCGAACAGACCAAAATCGTGTTGCATCTGGGTCAGGCCATTGATGCCCAAACCAAAAATCAGGAATCCCTGGCCGCCGACGAAATGGAAAACGCCCTGGATGCCGGCTTCGATCACCCCGCTTTGTATTTCAGTCTGGGGCATTTAAGGTTCAAAAACCGACCGCACCGAGAGCGCCCTGCGCTTTCTGGGACATGCTGTCAAACACGTTGACTTTTCTCTGGGTACACGCCTGTTGATGGGTGACTTATTGGTCAAACTGGGGCGCACAGGTGAAGCCTCCGTAGAATATCTGGAGGCTCTCAAAGAAGCCGATTCCATGGTCGTCTCAGATGAGCATGCCGATGAAATTCGCCAACTCTATGAGCCGCTCATCGAAGCCCAGGCCGCTGATACGGATGAGAACAGCCAGCAAAAATTATGCAAAAACGTCAAAGAGCTGTTGGTGCGTCCGGATTGGCGAAACCACCTGGTTAAAACTCGTGAACAATTGCCCAAAGCTCAAGAGGGTGACATTCCGCTCCCCTTGGCAGAAGTCATCATCCAGGCCCAGAGCAGCCAGGTGCTGGACGCAATGAGTCAGATCAACCAACTTGCCCGGGAAGGTCAGTTACGTTCGGCCATGGACGAAGCTTTCCATGCTGTGCAAAGTGCCCCCACCTACCTTCCACTTCATTCCCTGATGGGCGACTTGCTGGTCCGTGAAGGCAATACCGAAGAAGCCATAGCCAAATACACTGTGGTTGCTAACGCCTACAGCGTGCGCGGGGAAATGAGTCAGGCCACCAAACTGCTGCGCCGCGTGATCGATCTTGCACCCATGGACCTGAATGCGCGCACACGGATGATCGACCAGCTCATCGCTCGCGGGCAAGTAAACGATGCCGTCAATGAGTACCTTGAGTTGGCCGATATCTACTACCGCTTGGCCGACCTTGATATGGCCCGCAAAACCTATACCACTGCTTTGAAGGTTGTCCAACAGACTGGCGCTGACCGCAGTTGGAATGTTCACATCTTGCAACGCATGGCTGATATTGACATGCAGCGCCTGGATTGGAAACAGGCCATGCGCGTCTTTGAACAGATCCGTACCCTGCGCCCTGATGATGAAGTGGTACGTAAGAACCTGATCGATCTCAACCTGCGCATGGCACAGCAACCCAAGGCAATCGCCGAATTGGAAAACTATCTCTCATACCTGGAGAGCAACGGAAAGACAGAACAGGCTGTTCCATTTCTCGAGGATCTGGTTAAGGAGAATGAAGACCGGGTTATATTACGCCGCGCCCTGGCAGAGCAATATCAACAGGCCGGGCAAACTGGAGGATGCCATTGCCCAGTTAGATACCATCGGTGAACTCCTTGTCGAAGAAGGAAAGAAAAGCGAAGCGGCTGAAGTCATCCAGCAAATCCTGCTCATGAACCCACCCAACGCTGAAGACTACCGCGCACTTTTACAACAACTACAGACTGAATAACATAATCCCCGTATAAAGCGGGGATTTTCAATTCGGTTGCCTGCCCTCGTCGCACAAACGCCAAAATCGATTCCATTCTCACGTACCATCAAAAACCCCCCTCCAGCAGCATCCCTGTCAGGTAGATATTTGCTAACATGGCTCAAGTCATAAAAAATTGAATAAGAGAAGCCCTGAACTATTTACTGGAGGAAACATGGTCAACTACCTGGACGAAAAAAATCGACGTGACCTCGGCATTGTCTGGCTGATTGCCGGGCTTATTTTTCTCTTTAGCGGCTTTTCCGGGGGGGCAATTTTCCTCCTGCTCGGAAGCGTTTGGTTGTATACATCCAATGGGCAAGGACGAATTCTCTTCCGTGACAAACCGGACAACATGAGCAGCTTGCTGAAAGGGGCGACCATCATGTTACTAATACTGGCTGCGGTTGTCCTGATCGCGAACGCTATCCCTTAAACGCGACATGAAAATTCGCCTGAAAACAGGCATCTTTCTTCTTTGCATCTTCCTTCTGATTGGATGCAGCCCTGCGCCTCGTTCCCGCGACCCCCAGCCTGCCACCTGAACCGACAAGTCCACCCATCCCCGCTGGTCTCACGAACAAGAATTTGCCACCCTCAACTCCCTGCAAAAAGTAGATGATTACCCGCTTTACACAATGACCTATACCGGGGTGTATCGTCCGCGCGCGGGAACAGTGTTGCCTGAGAAACCTGTTACTGCATCTGAAGCTCCCCCAACCTGGGCCTGTTCCCTGTTCACTGTTCTTCTCGACGAAAACAATTTACTCTACGGCCGCAATTTCGACTGGCAGTTCAGCCCGGCCCTGTTGCTCTTCACCGATCCACCCGATGGCTATGCTTCGGTATCGATGGTAGATCTCGCGTACTTTGGATTTAACGAAACAACTACCAAAGATATTGTCGATTTTCCCATCGAAGAGCGAACGAGTTTACTCGATGCCCCCTACCTGCCTTTCGATGGCATGAACGAACATGGCCTTGTGATTGGTATGGCGGCTGTATCGTCTGGGAATATGGAGCCCGATGAAACAAAGAAACCATCGGCTCGATTGGCATCATCCGCCAGATGCTGGACCATGCCCGCACAGTGGACGAAGCAGTTGAAGAGCATGCAGGGCTACAATATCGACTTCGAGGGCGGGCCTCCCATTCACTATCTCATGGCGGACGCAAACGGTAAGTCAGTGTTGGTGGAATATTACAATGGGGAGATGCACGTTCATCGAAAATGAAAAACCCTGGCATCTGGCGACCAACTTCCTGCGCTCTTCAGTGGATGAGCCGGCAGAGGGTGGCTGCTGGCGGTACAATACGATCGAAGCGCAATTGACTGAAACCGACGGTCAGATTGATGCACAAGCTGCCATGCGATTGCTGGCCGATGTGGCCCAGAACAATACCCAGTGGTCGGTCGTGTACCAGATGAGCAGCGGAACGATCAACGTTGTCATGGGACAGGAATATCAAGACATGCACCAGTTCCAGCTTGACTTGCAGGTCGATAAGAACAGGCTGGGATACCATGGAGTGGGAGGGTAATATGAGCAATTTGATCTTCGCATTTATGCAGGCATACGGAGGGGATGAACGTAAGTCCCTGTTGTTGGCACGCAGTCTGCGCACGTTCGGGGGTGAACTGGCAAACAATCCATTGTGGTTGATGATGCCGGAAAATCTGGAGCAGGCTAGCGAATCCACGCGTCAGGCGCTGGAAGAGTTGGATGTTCAGGTTCACAGGTTCGAGGTCCCGGAAGATGCGCTTAAATTTCCGTTCGGGGGCAAAGTTTATGCTGCTGCGGCCGCAGAAGTTATTGGCTTCCAGTCAGGCTGATATCCTGGTCTGGATGGATTCGGATACGATCTTTGCGAAGGAACCTGTTGAATTCATCCTTGGGGAAAACGTCAGCCTGGGATATCGTCCAGTGATGTTGAAGAATATCAGCTCGCTTGTTCGATGAAATCGTAGACCCGTTCTGGAGATTCATCTACGAAGGTTGTGGCACGCCCGTGGAGAAAATCCCCCCGATGATCACCACAGTGGATGCGGTTCGCATTCGTCCACAATATCAACGCCGGGATTATGTGCCTGCGCCCACAAAAGAAGTTGTTGGGTACATGGCGGGATAATTTTGAGCAAGCTCTATCAGCAGCCGGAACTCACGCCATATTATGATGAGCACGTTTTGTATCGTATTTTCGTGCATCAATCGATCTTGTCTGCGACGTTGTTGGCCATGTTGAACAAGGATGAAATGCAAGATCTGGGATCGCGTATAAATTTGCCAATATTTTTAGATGCCGAGCCTGAGCTTTTCCACGAAGCGGTGACTTTGCGCTATGATGAGTATGAGTTCTTCAAGCAGCCTGATTGGGAAAAGAAAGTGGTCTTGAGCGAAACTTTGAAGAAGTGGTTGCAAACACAGGTGTAGCAATAAGTTTGTTTACAAATCGCTAAAATCGTTCTTATGAGAAATCAACTTTTTGCTTTCGTTCTTCTTACGTTCTCTGGATAAGATAGAGACAAATCAATAACCTATAAAAGGAGAACGAACATGACCTTCTACATTCAACCTTACCCGTATCGTCGTCACTTGTCCCGCCGCATGGCTGCCATGAATGGTGGCTCCAGCCGTGAGCACTTCTTGAACGTGAACGTCCGCGATGAGGAAGATAACTTTCGTGCTGAGCGCCCTGGTTCCTGGCCTGAAAGCCGATGACCTGAACATCCAGGTGCTTGAAGATGTTGTCCACATCGAGGGCGAGTTCCAGGCCAGCGATGATGAATACTTGCTGCGTGAACTGCCCAATGGTTCTTTCCGCCGCTCCCTGCGCATGCCGACCGAGATCGATGCTGATAAAGTGGAAGCCAAGATCACAGATGGTGTGTTGACCTTGCGCCTGCCCAAGGCCGAATCAGCCCGCCCCAAGAAAATCAAAATCGCTGTCAAATAATTGAGTTATCTTCTCAAAGTGCAGGGGCACAGCCAGGCTGTGCCCCTGTTCGCGTTATATTATGTGACTGTGAAGGGTATAATCGGCCATACTTTATTTTTGGAGACTACCTGTGCAACGAACCCTATCACTATCCATTCTAGGCCTGATTTTGACCGTGATCCTGGCAGCATGCGGGCAAAGCACGCCCGAGGCCACACCAACGCCCATTCCAACTGATACGCCAATCCCAACGGCGACATTCACGGCCACACCTTCTTCACCATTGGCCATTCTCGTGCTGCCAGCGGATATGGACCAGGCCATGTATGACCTGTACCAGACCACGGTCTATGATCTGGCGCAGCAGGCCGGATTCCGTTTCCAGGTCCGCAACACGCTCAGCGAACTGGACCTTGAGCCTGCTCTGCGCGTGGTGATCGCTCTGCCGCCCGATCCGGGTCCCGGCATAGCTGCGCTGGCTGCTGCTGCGCCGCAAACGCAATTCCTGGCGATCAACATCCCCGACATAGCCCCAGGTGGAAATATCAGCGTGCTGGCAAATACCGTTCAAACCGATGTGATGGCCTTCATGGCCGGTTACATTGGCGCGATGATCACAGATGATTATCGCATTGGCATGATCTATCCAGACGGAAACGCTGATGCTCTCAGGGCACTGGAGGCGTACGCAAACGGTAAGACTTATTTCTGCGGCATTTGCCGTCCTTACTACTATTTGCCATACGACTTTCCCCAATCCATCCCGATCCCGGTTAAGAGCCCCCGGAAAACCATGGTGGTTATGCTGTTTATCTTATTCAGCAACGCGAAGTGGATTTTATCTATGTGTACCCGGAAATCGCAACACCGGAATTGTTGGCTTACATTGGTTCATCGGGCGCAGTGCAAATAGGCTCTGCCACGCAAGGGAATATTCCGCTCTACTGGGCTGCCAGCCTGAGCTCGGACACGATCGGCGCAATCCAGGCAGCCTGGCCGAGTCTGATCGCAGGCCAGGGCGGGCAAGCCGTACAATCCCCGCTGGGATTGGCCGATGTGGACCCCAATCTGCTTCCTCCAGGAAAACAAGCCCAGGCCGAGCAGGTCCTGGCAGATTTGCTGGCCGGACGAATTTCTATCTATAGTGTGCCATAAAATAATTCGAGAGAAAAAATCCCGCACAATTGTGCGGGATTTTTTGTTTAGGCTGGTGTACACTTATGCCGCACATCTGCTATTTAATCTGATAATATGGAAAATCTATAATCCCCCAAATGGATTTCGGTTTATTCTACCTTTTATGTCAAAATTAACCGTGTAATGATAACTCCGAGTAATATTCCAATCAGCCGCACGAAAGTTGTAGTGCCCAGACGGCGTGAAGAGTTACTGTCAAGGTCGCGTCTGCTGGAGATGATGTTTGAGTTCCTGGATAAAAAACTGATCCTGGTTTCTGCTCCTGCCGGCTATGGAAAAACATCGTTACTGATCGACTTACGTCAACATAGTGATTTGCCATTTTGTTGGTTATCACTTGACACGCTGGATCAAGATCCACAACGATTTGTAGCATACTTTATTGGAGCTATTGCAGAATGCTTCCCCAAGTTTGGAAACCAATCACAGGCAGCGCTTAACAACCTTACATCCCTTGATGATGGAATGGAATCGTTGGTGGTTACACTTGTCAATGAAATTTATGATCGCATTCCCCAGCACTATATTCTGGTCCTGGATGATTATCATTTAATCAGCGATGTCCCCATCATTCAAAACTTCTTGAGCCGTTTTTTGCAGCTTGTAGATGAAAACTGTCACCTGATCATTTCTTCACGCGCGCTGACAAGAGTGCCAGACCTGCCTTTAATGGTAGCCAGGGATATGGTTGGTGGGCTGGATTTAAGTGAGTTAGCCTTTCGCGCTGACGAAATCCAGGCGCTCTTTGCAAAGAACTACAACGTGCATCTTTCTGATGATGTAGCACGGGAACTATTTAGATGAGACAGAAGGGTGGATCACCGGGTTACAACTTTCCAGCCTGGGTATTGCTCAGGGAATGGTAGACAGGCTGCGGGTGGCGCGCGCGGCGGGTGTTGATCTGTTTGATTACCTTGGGCAGCAAGTTCTCGACCAGCAGCCGGAGGATGTCCGCTTTTTTCTTTTGCGCAGTTCCCTGTTAGAGGAATTTGATGTCGCTTTGTGTGAAGCCGTTTTTGGAGAGTTATATCCCCGGAGAAAAGATTGGTCTCGTTGGATAGACACCATCATCCAGAGCAATTTATTTGCACTACCAGTAGGCATTGGGAGTGGCTGGATACGGTACCATCATCTCTTTCGCGACTTTCTCCAGGATCGCTTGTCAAAGGAACATCCTGAAGAGATTCCCCCAATCTTGAGTAACCTTGCACAAGCTTATGAAGCGCACAACGAATGGGAAAAAGCCTATCATATCCAGAAACGTTTGGAAAATGCAGATGCCCTTGCCAGCCTGGTTGAACGCGCAGCGCCACATTTGCTGCTTCGGGCTCTAGTTACGTTGGAAACCTGGCTAAACGAGCTGCCCCCATCGGTTCGGAGAAAAAGGCCGGGGTTGTTATCCCTTCGGGGAATCATTGCTTATATGAAGGGTGATTTGCAGGATGGATTGAATTTATTAAATCAGGCTGATGCCATTTTTCGTGAAAAGGATGACCCTTTGGGTCTGACCATGACGTTGGTTCGACGAGCGAATGCACACCGCTTTCTGGGAGATTACCAGGCCGCGCTCCGCGATGCTGAGGAGGTCATTGGCCTGACTGAATTCAAAGATGATTTGCAATTGAACTTTGCCGACGCATTACGCGAAAAAGGTCTTAGCCTGTTCCGTGGCGGAAAGACTCGCCAATCTGTGAAGGCTTTGGAACGAGCACTTGATATCTATATCCATATGGATGATACTCACCGCATCCCTGTTCTGATGATGGAAACTGGCATGGCCTACGCTGCTCTGGGGAGAGATAATGAGACACTGCGTCTAAATACGGAAGCACTAAATTTCTGGAAACGGGAAGGGAATTTAACCTGGCAGGCGAATGTTCTGAACAACCTGGGCGTTTTCCATTCCCTGCATGGAGATTATGATAAGGCAATACTGGCTTTGGAAGAAGGCTTACTATGTGCAAGACGAGGCGGCTATTATGTTCGCATGGAAGCGTTATTGTTGATCAGCCTTGGGGATGTTTACGTAGATGTGGAAGATTTCAATCTGGCTGACCAATATTACCAACAGGGAAATGATATTGCTCAGGAAATTAGAGATCGATTTCTGCAAAACTATTCGATCCTGGCGCGGGCGAAACTTTTTATCCAACAGTCAAACTTGCATCAGGCAAACCGCTTACTTGATAAAGCCAGCAAGTTAATCTCTTCTCAAGATTCACAATATGAGGACGGTTTATATCATCTTTTGCGAGGGCAACTTCTTCTGCACGAGGAAAAATTTGAACAGGCAAGAGATGTTTTAGAAATTGCTGAGGCCCGTTTCAAAATGGATGGTCGTGCCACAGAACTCATAAAGAGCCAGCTATTATTGGCTGGAGCATTAAATCAAGAGAAGAGAAACCGCGATGCTCGGGAAAAAATAAAGGAGGCATTGAATAGCAACGGCCAAGTTGAACATCCTGTTTTGATTTTCATACACCAGACACAAACTTGGTTGGATGGTTTACAAACTGATTCGGAGGTCGGACCTGCTTTGCGCGGTCTTCTTAGTAAAGCAAGCCGGTTTGACAGGAAAATCCCCGGGATTCGAAGAAGGATACGTCGATTAGCTCGCACAATAGAAGTTCCTGATGCGAAGTTAATTATTCAGGGGTTTGGCCGCGCAAAAGTGAGGATAGGAGAAAAACAAATAACCATGTCAGATTGGCAGACTCAGTCAGTGCGAGATTTGTTTTTTTACTTCCTGACAATGGAAGAATCGATGACAAGGGAGCAAATAGGGACAACATTCTGGCCTGAAATCGAAGAACCGTCAAGGCTTAAACTCCGCTTTAAAAACGATCTTTATCGCCTGCGCAGAGCAGTTGGCAAAGATATTATTTTATTTAAAGATGACCGTTATGGCTTCAATCGCTCTTCGGATTACGAATATGACCTTGAAGCGTTCGAAGGATTTTTATATCAAGCAGAATTAGCTCAAGATCCCAAAATGCAAATCGAACTGTATCAAAAAGCGGCGCAGTTAGTACGCGGACATTTCCTTGAAGATATCGACGCAATCTGGGTAGAGCCAGAGAGGGAGCGAATCAACCAGAAATTTCTCTCCACCCTTTTAACCCTCGCCAACTTCTTCAAGAATAACAACCAGGTTTATGAAGCACTTGCCACATATCAACAAGCCATTGAACATGAGCCTACCTTTGAAGCAGCATATTCCGCATCGATGAAGATTTACATACAATTGGATGATCGAGTCAGTGGGCTTAAATTGTACGAAACCTACAAAGAGATGATGAAGCATGAGCTCGATTTGCCCCCCTCTCCAGAAATGGAAGCCCTTTACAAACGGTTGATGGGCTAAACTAACCTTTCCGTCAGATAAAAAATCAGCTCACTTGAGCTGATTTTTTTAATCTTTTGAAGCCTGTTTTGAAGCCTGAGAGGGTTTATCCTTATGTCAAGAAAATAAATAAGGAGAAACCAAATGAAAAACACGCTATCTCAGTTCGTTCGCTTCGGAACAAAAATCAACCGCCAACATCTGCAACTGGCACTGACCATTATTGCATTGGCTATGCTGATACTCGGCGTTGGCGCTCCCATGGATGGTGGTGGAGGCATTCGCTAGTGATTTTACTTTTAGCACTTGGGGTTGGTTTACTCTCTGGGTTGGGATGGGCCAAATTGAGAGGAAATCCATACCAGCCTCCAATGCTAAAGTATCCCTGGCTTGCGATTGCAGCTTTTCTTCCACAGTACTTTGTCACCTATTTTGACAGGACACAAGCGCTCGTACCGGACTGGTTGGCTGCTTCCGCTATCATCGCATCACAGGGAACCTTATTTTTATTTGCCTGGGTCAACCGTCAATTACCTGGAATGCCCATACTAATCATTGGCTTGATCTTGAATCTAACAGTGATGATTGCCAACGGCGGTTTTATGCCAATAAACCCACAAACGGCCGAACGGGTAGTAGGTTCAGAAAAAATGACTTCTTTTGAGCGCGGAAAGCGTATTGGCTATAAGGATATCCTTCTTCCATTAAGTGAAACACACTTGGAACCATTAGCCGATCGCTTTCTACCTCCCGTTGGATTTCCTTGCCAGGTTGCTTTCAGCCTGGGGGACGTTTTTATTGCGCTTGGTGCGTTCTGGATCCTTGCTTATCAAAAACCGATTACTTAGGAGTATTTCATGGCTACACCACAAATCGCTCAAACCTCTGCGTTGCCCCTTCGAGTTCCTAAAGCCCCAAGGATTTTAACAGGGCTGAATAAGGTGTTTGAAGTTGCTGTCCTAAATCACCAGTTTCGCCAATTGCTGCTGAACCAGCCAGAAACTGCCCTGCGACAAGGGTATTTAGGAGATTCTTTCGATCTCACCCTGGAAGAACAGGCGCTCATCATTTCTATCAGGGCAAATTCACTGAGCGATCTGGCCCAACAAGTAACCAAAAAAGTGTTGAGTTAGTAATTTTACTAAGGAGGCGTCATTTCATTCATTAATGAAAACAGTTGACGCAACACAGGATGACGCGGTGGCATGGGGACGCGGTGTCGAGGGAACACCGCGCCTCGCGTCCGTTATGCAAAAAGGTTATTGATGCTCCAAGCTGTCATTACTGCTTTTCCAATATTACTTCTGGAGATTGATGAGGATGGGGTGATTCTCGATTACAACAGTGATTCCCCATCTCTCTTTTATGTTCACCCGGAAGATTACCTGAACCGCCATCTAAGTAAATTTTTTCCCGACCAAGTTGATGATGAACTCAAAAAAGTTCTTCTAGCCATAAAACAGAATCGGCAACCGCCTGACATCAATTACACCATGCAACTTGAAGATGGAGAACATTGGTTTGAAGCTCGTTTTATATTGCCAAATGGAAAACATGGTGTCGTAATCATCCAGGACATAACAAGATATAAAACCAATGAGGCAAGGATCCAAAAACAACTTGATCAAATGTCCGCCCTGCGAGCAATTGACCACGCTATAACTTCAAGCGTGGATTTAAATCTCACCCTTTCCATCCTGTTGACACAAGTAGTGAACCACTTGCAAATTGATGCCGCTTCTATCCTCCTGTGGAACGCTGACGTAAAAAGGTTGGAGTATGCTGCAGGACTTGGCTTTCTAACCAATGCACTTAGCCACACAAAACTCAGGCTTGGAGAAGGATATGCTGGCATTGCAGCACTCGAACAACGGGTTGTTCACAAAGTAAATTTATCCAATCGAGATACTGATTTTTTGCGTTCGCCTTCCTTTGGACAGGAGGGGTTTGTCTCATACTATGGTATTCCCCTGGTAGCAAAGGGGCAGGTGCAGGGTGTATTAGAAATTTTCAAACGCTCACTGATAAACCCTGATGCAGAGTGGCTAAGCTTTCTTGAAATGCTTGGAGGACAGGCAGCAATCGCGGTCGATAACGCATCACTTTTTAGCGAACTTCAGCGCTCCAACACTGAAATCACATCAGCATACGACGCTATCATCGAGGGCTGGTCTCGTGCTCTTGAAATGCGCGATCATGCGACTGAGAAGCATACCCAAAGTGTTGTTGAACAAACGTTGGAGTTAGCCACTAAACTTGAGATACCCTCAACAGACCTTGTTCACCTGCGCCGCGGTGCAGCTTTGCACGATATTGGAAAGATGGCCATCCCTGATCGCATATTGCATAAACCCGGGCCGCTAACGGATGATGAATGGGATATCATGCGCCAACACCCTCAATATGCCCGTGATTTACTTTCGCCTATTAGCTACCTCCGTCCCGCCATGGACATTCCCTTTCGGCATCACGAAAGGTGGGATGGGAGCGGATATCCATCTGGCTTGAAAGGGGAAGAGATTCCACTATCAGCGCGGCTCTTTGCAATCATTGATGTCTTCGACGCGCTCACATCAGACCGGCCCTATCGAAAAGCCTGGCCAAAACAAAATGCCTTGAAGTACATCAAGGAACAAGCAGGGAAATTGTTTGATCCCAACATCACAGCAACATTTCTAGCAACGGTATAATGTACTGAGAAGATGCCCTGAATCAAAAATTCTCCCGAAGGAGAATGCTAGTGAGTGTGCTGGGTCTCGAATAGCATCCCCCCTGTGGGGACCCAGAACCAAAAATCCTCCCAAAGGAGGATAAATTTGTGAGCGCGCTGGGATTCGAACCCAGAACCAATGGCTTAAAAGGCCACTGCTCTTCCATTGAGCTACGCGCCCGCGTGTACCTGTGAAACGGCCAGTTCTCCGGCTGTTTTTTGTTAGGCCACGGGCGTTTATTGTATCCGCACTTTTCAAGACGGACAAGGGCAGGCCAAAAAATCATTTGGTGAAAAACGAATAAAAACATGAACCCCTAATAACTGTGTGGTTTCTAAAATTATCTTTTGCGTTTTTTGGAAGAAAATCCTTTGACCAGGCTGTTATAAAAACCTAGTATCATCGCTAAGAAAACAACTAAAAATTGGATTAGCCAGTATTGGCTGTACCTTCCCCCAAAGCTCCAATTGAAAATATAAATGATGAAACCAACAACTGACCCAAAGAAAACCGCTCCACCGAAACCATGAATGAACAACTCTAATAATTTTGCAGATTTGTTTTCGCGTCTTCTTCGTTTTGTATGATCCATCGCACCAGGAAGCGATAAATCAGTTGGAACAGGGTCTTCAACTGAATGATCTACCTCGGCAGAAGGCGGCAGATCGGCCGGAACAGGATTTTCAAACCACTCTTGAAACCTATTTTGCAAAATTAAATGCTCTTTTTCTCCCATACAAATATTGTACGATTTACACCTAAAAATGAAAATCACCCCATTGTCGGAATAGAACCTTTCAATTCTGTAAGGCGGGTTTTCCCGATCCCAAGTCCACCATATCATTCAACCAAGGTGCCCACACTCACCACGTACTATCGTCACACTTTGGACGGTTGGATGAGTATGGAAAATAGCTTCAGAAAACATAGTTCTCTGAGTATAATTTTCTCCCAACGTAATATATCTTATACAAACAACATCTAATTATCTGGAGGTTTAAATGGCTGAATTAATCAAAGTTACAGAAGATACATTCCAAGAAGAAGTAATCAACGCATCAGAACCCGTACTGGTGGATTTCAGTGCGGTCTGGTGTGGTCCTTGTAAAATGCTTGACCCGATCGTCAAGCATCTTGCCGAGGCGTGGGATGGCAAGGTTAAAGTGGTCAAGATCGATGCCGATGAAAATCCCAATGTCGTGATGAAATATCAAGTGATGGGTATCCCCACTTTGTTATTCTTCAAAGATGGCGAGATCAAAGAACGCATCACTGGTTATCAACCGAAAGACAAACTGATAGCCAAGTTTTCTCCTCACTTCAACTAAAAACTCTTACAAACGAAAAATGGGCTGTGAAGCCCATTTTTCGTTTAACTTTGGAAGTGTTTTTCAAGTTCACTGAAATCTACCCTGGAAGTCATATCCAGGCTGATAGGCGTGACAGACACCAGGCGTTTCTCCCTTATTACAGACACATCGCTATCAGAAGGTTCTTCATCAAAACTCGGCGCTTCCTTGTATCCCACTGTTCCCGGCACTGACCACTTCTCTCGTTCCGGGGCGACCGGGTCATAGTAACGTTGTTTGGCTAACCGGGTCAGCACCCAATCCGTATCAGGAGTGGCATCACTCGGTACGTCGAGCTTGAGCAGGTCAACGTCTGGGAACGGTTTTTTCTCCAGTAGAAAGCGAGCAAATTGAAGCGTGAAATGAGATGCGGCAGAAAAGTCCACATCACGGGAATAGGTCAGATGGTGTTCCTTGGCCGTTTCCAACGAAACCGCCAATGCACGGAATCCCAATGCAGCTGCTTCCATCGCGGCGCCGACTGTCCCCGAGATGGTGATGCCCGTGCCAAGATTAGATCCATAATTGATGCCCGAAACAACCAGATCAGGTTTCTGGGGCATGATTTCCAGGATGCCATGCAGCACGGCTTGAGCCGGGGTTCCGCCGACAGCATACACGGGCCAATCCTGACCTTTGATCTGCAACCGTTCTTCCTGAATGATCCCATCTGACGTGACTGGCAGGCTGCGCCCCATGCCGGAGGACTGTTCGCGCGGCGCAACAACGGTCACGAATCCCAAGCTCCGAGAGTGCTTCAGCAGCAGCCCACAACCCCGGCGATTTGATGCCATCGTCATTGGTTAGCAGGATTTGATATTCAGACATACGCCCTCCCGTTGAAAATAAAAGAAGCGGGAAAGCCCGCTTCTAAAATGGCGCCCTCGGCGTGATTCGAACACGCGACCTATTGCTCCGCAAGCAAGCGCTCTAATCCACTGAGCTACGAGGGCATTATGCCGCAACGACTATTCTATAGATGGTTACGGTATTAGCGAGGCTGGATCTTAATGCAGAATCAGAGGCTGGTCAAGCTGCATTTTGCGTTTTGCCCTTGACATCCTTCCATTTTTGCCGATAATAACCTTCAACATTTTAAAGGCGATGACAGAGGAAAGTACGTCAGCGAACGCCGCCAGAGACGTGTGGAGCAATGGCTGAAACTCCCACCCGGTAGAACCTGACCGAAGTTCCCTCTCGAGCCGCTTGAGTGAACGGTAGGGGCGACAGTATGCTTCGCCCGTACAACATTAGTTCAAGCCGCAATCCCAGCGTTACCGGGGAGGCTGATGATGGTCAGCACTAAGTGGAGCCTGAACAAGCTCAATTTTGGGTGGTACCGCGGGACGCGAAAGCCCCTCCCGTCCCAATGTGGACGGGAGTTTTGTGTTTTAGAAACCAGAGAGTACGGAGCAGTGACTAATTTCTATTCTCCAATCTCTACTCTCTTCGTAGGAGGTACGTATGCTGGATAAACTGAAAGAAATCGAACAGACTGCGCTGGCTGCGCTTGAGTCTGTCAAAGACAAGGATGCGCTGGAAGCCTGGCGCGTTGCCCACCTGGGGCGCAGTTCCCCGGTCATGGGAGTCTTTTCGGGGTTGGGAAAGCTCTCCAAAGAAGAACGCCCGGCCGTTGGGCAGGCTGCCAACAAGGTCAAGGTTGCCTTGGAAGCCGCCTTTGCCGAGCGGACCGAAGCTGTCAAAGCGGCGGAACTGGCAAAATCGTTGGAAGAAGAAGAACTGGATGTGACCCTGCCGGGCCGCACCACACGGGTGGGACGCCTGCATCCGTCTACGCAGCAGTTGCGCAGCGTTCTGAGTATTCTGTCCGAGATGGGCTTCCAGGTGTACACCTCCCGCGAAGTCGAAACGGACGAGATCAACTTCCAGGCGCTCAACTTCCCGCCGCATCACCCCGCCCGCGAGATGCAGGATACGCTCTTCATTGACGCTGGCGAGCGTGGCGACAATCCCATTGTGCTGCGCACGCACACCTCGCCGGGACAGATCCGCGCCATGCGTGAAGCAGTTGCATCAAATCCTGAGAACCCGCCACCCATCCGTATTGCACTCCCCGGGATGTGCTTCCGCAACGAGCAGATCACGGCTCGCTCCGAAGTGCAGTTCAACCAGGTCGAAGGATTGGCCGTGGGTAAGAACATCACCTTCGCCGATCTGAAAGGCACGCTGGTCGATTTCGCCCGCCGCATGTTCGGGCAGGATGCGCGCACACGTTTCCGCGCCTCTTATTTCCCGTTCACGGAACCCAGCGCCGAGATGGACGTGGAATGCTTCGTCTGCAGCGGAGAAGGCTGTTCGGTTTGCAAGCAATCCGGCTGGTTGGAAATCCTGGGCTGCGGCATGGTGCATCCGATCGTGCTGCAAAACGGCGGCTATGACCCGCGTCGTTACACAGGCTATGCTTTCGGCATGGGCCCGGAACGCCAGTTGATGCTGCGCTATAAGATCGATGACATTCGCTATTTCTGGGGAAACGATACTCGTTTCCTGGAACAGTTCTAAAGTAGAAGAGATTAGAGAACAGAGAGTAGAGAAAAAGACAGTATGAGTATTCATGGTTCAACGGTGGTTGAGTAGCAGCGAATGCACTTAGAGAAACGTATCGCTCTTCCTGGTGTTCCGGCCGAGGAAACCTCAAACATAATGTTTTCAAATGCGCTGTTGGTTTCGATACGGCGGCGAAAAAACATCGCCGCCACTGAACCAACGGAGTGCTTTTGAAACAAGCTAATCTCTAATTATCTAATATCTACTTCTCTCCGAAGGAGTTATTATGAAATTACCTCTCTCCTGGCTAAAAGATTTCGTAGATATTGAAGGTTTATCCGTAGAAGAAATTGCCAAACAACTGACTCTGGCTGGCCTCGAAGTGGAAGAGATCCACTACGTAGGCTGGAAGATGTGCCAGGGATGCACTCCAGTATCGCCACGAGTTCAAAACCACCGGCATCGAATGGGACAAAGAAAAAATCGTCGTGGCAGAGATCCGCGAGGTGATGCCGCATCCCAACGCGGACCGGCTCGTGCTGTGCGATCTGTACGATGGCAAAGAAGAACAGACCGTTCTGACCGGCGCGCCGAACCTGTTCGAGTACAAGGGCAAGGGCAAACTGCCCAAGCCCATCAAAGTAGCCTATGCCAAAGAAGGCGCGCAGATCTACGACGGGCATCAGGAAGGCCAGGTGTTGGTCACGCTCAAGCGCGCCAAGATTCGCGGCGTGGAATCCTATTCGATGGCCTGCTCGGAGAAAGAACTCGGCATCTCGGATGAACACGAAGGCATCATCATGCTGGATGAGGATGCGCCCGTCGGATGCGGCGCTGGCCGATTACATGGGCGATGCCGTGCTTGACATCGACATCCTGCCCAACATGGCACGCTGCGCCAGCGTACTCGGCGTCGCACGGGAATTGGCGGCACTCACCAACAGAGCGCTGAAAAAGCCTGAGATACGGTTGCAGCCCGAAGGGAGTCCGATCGAGGGCGTTGAGGTGGAGATCACCGACCCGGAGTTGAATCCGCGCTTTATGTTCGGTCTGATCCGGGATGTCAAAATCCAGCCCAGTCCCTATCAGGTGCAGCGTCGTTTGCGCCTGGCCGGGATGCGCCCCATCGACAGCATCGTGGACGCGACCAACTATGCCATGCTCGAGATCGGGCAGCCGCTGCATGCCTTCGATTATGATGTGTTGAAGGAGCGCGCCGGGGATAAGCCGATCAAGATCATCACGCGCGCGGCGAAAGATGGCGAAAAACTGACCACGCTGGACGGCGAGGAACGCACCATGACGCCCGTCAATGTGCTGGTGTGCGACGAGAAAAGTGCGCTGGGGCCGTCGAACCGAACTCGCTGACCACCGAGGTCGACGAGGTTCGACAGCGTGGGCACAGCACCGGCGCCCGCGCAGCCCTCGGCCGACTGCGGGGGGGCAATCCCATACTCCTGGAGCCTTCGCTTCGCCTCTGACATCCAGTCGGTCGTCCATGGTGGTGAATAGACGGTCCTCACCTCAACGTCCTCAACCCGGCAGCAGTGCAGCGCGGCAGGATCTCGCTCTTGATGAGATCCATGGCCGGGCATCCCGAGTAGGTGGGGGTGATCGTGACGATGACCTTGTCGCCTTCGATGGTGACGTCGCGGAGGATGCCAATGTCGTCAATGGTCAGCACGGGTATCTCCGGATCGACCACCGGCTCAACACGGGGCGGACCCGCTCTTTGGTCGACGTGGCCACATCACCACTCCAGACCGGGATACGTGCGCTGCATCCATTGCATCTCCCCCAGCAGGTGGCCCAGATGCTCGGTATGGAATCCGGCTCGGCCGCCTGAGCGCTGATAGGGGTCGGGAACTCGAGTGTGGCTTGGGCCAGCACTGCCCCAACCCGGCTTTCCCAGGCGCCACGCAAGGTCGCGGGGTCCACGCCGATCCCTGCCTCGGCGGCGAGGTCGATGTCATCGCCGGCGAACAGCTCGCCGGTGAACCGCCACAGCGCGTCGACCCCTTCCTGCATCCGGCGGTGGCTCTCGTCGGTGCCGTCGCCGAGCCGCATAACCCACAGCTCGAGTGGCGGAAGTGGTAGCGGGCCTCCTTGAGCGCCTTGGCGGCGATGCCGGCAAGCGTCGCGTCGGCCGACGGGCTCAGGGCGTCCCAGAGCGCCAACTGGTAGGCATCGAAGAAGAGCTGGCGCGCCATCGTCTGAGCGAAGTCGCCGTTGGGCTGCTCGACGAGAAGGGAGTTGGTGAACTCGCGCTCGGTTCGCAGCATGGCGAAGTGGTCCTCGTGTTCGCCCCCGCGCCCTCGAGCTCCGCGGCGTGCGTGTAGAGGGCTCGGGCCTGGCCGAGGAGGTCGATCGCGAGGTTGGCGAGAGCGATGTCTTCTTCGAGTTCGGGCCCGTGGGAGATCCACTCCCCCAGCCGCTGGGCCAGCACGAGGTTGTCGTCGGCGTGGCGAAGCAATACGCAGCAGCGTCGCATCGACCTCACGGGTGGGACCCTGGGGCTCGCGGGCAACGATCGGGATCGGGCCCGTTCACATGTGCCCCACTTCGTCGGGGATCTCGTAGTAGGTGGCATGGCGGTATGGCTGCTCGTCGACGGCTCGAACAAGGCGTCGGCGTCGTCGGGGTCGGATGGCCGTGATGGCGCTCGACGGGACCACCCAGACGCTCACACCTTCGTCCGCCGGGTGTAGACGTCGCGGGCGTTCTGGAGGGCCGACTCTCGGCGTCGGGGCGTGCAGACTGCCGGCGTGCACATGGTTGAGCCCGCGGCGCTCCGAACGAAGACCTCCCACATCGGCCACCGCTGTTCGTCCGACTGCGGCAACCTCGAGCTCCTCCTCGCCGCGAATCTGCGGGACTTCGTAGCTCATCGCTGGCCTCCTCCGTTCGATGCACTCTTCTGCTCGAGCGGCGGCGCGGCTGTTTGTCGGCATGGGCGGCTGCGGCTTCGCGCACCCAGGCTCCTTCGTCCCAGGCCCGGCGCTTGTGGTCGATTCGTTCGCGGTTCACGGTCCGTTGCCTTTGACGACGTTCCAGAAGTCGTCCCAGTCGATGGCGCCGAAGTCGTAGTGGCCGCGCTCCTCGTTCCAGACGCAGGTCCGGGTCGGGGATCGTCAGGCCCGAGGAAGTCGGCCTGCGGCACCGTCATGTCGACGAACTGCTGGCGCAGCTCGTCGTTGGTCAACCGCTTGATCTTCCACGCCATCGACTGTCGGTGTGCGGCGATCGGCGTCGCGGGCCGAACATCATCATCGACGGCCACCACCAGCGGTCGAGGGCGTCCTGTGCCATCGCCTTCTGCTCGTCGGTGCCCCGGCCAGCGTGAGCATGATCTCGTATCCCTGGCGCTGGTGGAACGACTCCTCCTTGCAGATCCGGACCATGGCCCGGGCGTAGGGCCCGAACGAGCTGCGGCACAGCATCACCTGGTTGGTGATCGCGGCGCCGTCGACCAGCCAGCCGATCGCGCCGATGTCGGCCCAGGTGAGCGTCGGGTAGTTGAAGATCGACGAGTACTTCTGGCGCCCGGTGTGCAGCAGGTCGAGGAGCTCGTCGCGGGGGATGCCGAGCGTCTCGGCGGCGGAGTAGAGGTAGAGCCCGTGGCCGGCCTCGTCCTGGACCTTGGCCATGAGGATCGCCTTGCGCTTCAGCGACGGTGCCCGGGTGATCCAGTTGCCCTCGGGCTGCATGCCGATGACCTCGGAGTGGGCGTGCTGGGCGATCTGGCGGACCAGCGTCTTGCGGTAGTCGTCGGGCATCCAGTCCGTCGGTTCGATCTTCTCGTCGGCGTCGATGAAGGCGTGGAATCGCTCTTGTCCGGCCATCGTCACAGTGGCTCGCTTCATCCGGGGGTGGGTTCAAGCGCCATCTTAACAAACGAACGTTCGTTTTGGGACTGACGCGGCGGAAACGCCGACACCGACCTGGTACCTCGGCGGCGGCAAGCGCACGGTGGCAGGGAATTGGTGAGTCACCGCGCCCGGGAGGACCGACCCCATGAAGTACCGCATCGAGCGCAGCCCCGACGGAGAGTGGATCGCCGCCGACGTCTGGAACGGAGGCAGCGCCATCATCACCGACTCGCTCCTCAACAAAGGGGTATTCGGATCACCCCCGAGGAGCGGATGCTGTTCGAGCTGGAGGGCATGATCCCCTACCGGGTCACCGACCGTGAGCACCAGAGGCAACGCGCCGACGAGACCATCAGCGAAAAAGGCGACCAGCCCCTCGATATGTACGTCAGCATGGCGGCGCTCCAGGACCGCAACGAGACCCTGTACTACCAAGTGCTCGGCGACCACGTCGAGGAGCTCCTCCCCATCGTCTACACCCCCACCGTCGGCGACGCTGCGGTCAAGTACAGCCACCTATTCCGACGCGGTCGCGGGCTGTGGATCACCCCAGCCCACAAGGGTCGAAAATGCTCGACGTGCTCGCCCACGCCCGCAACGAAGAGGTCCGGCTGATCGTCGTCACCGACAATGAGCGCATCCTCGGTCTCGGCGATCAAGGGGCAGGTGGCATGGTGATCCCGATCGGCAAGCTCGCGCTCGACACCCTCGGCGCCGGCATTCACCCCGCCTACACCTGGCCGATCAGCCTCGACGTCGGAACCGACAATCAACGGCTGCTCGACGACGAGCTGTACATCGGCTGGCGCCACCCCCGCCTACGCGGTGACGA
>CAWBTW010000004.1:0-163503 GCA_963791785.1 uncultured Chloroflexia bacterium
TGCGACGAGAAAAGCTCACTGGCAATGGCCGGTGTGATGGGCGGGCTTGAATCGGAAGTGACCGAGAATACAAGAACGTGCTGCTCGAAGCCGCGGGCTGGAACTTCATCAACACGCGCCGTACGGCCTTCGCCCATAATCTGCACTCTGAAGCATCCTTCCGCTTCTCACGTGGTGTACATCCTGCCGTGGCCGACCCCGGCCTGAAACGTGGCTTGCATTACATGGCCGAGTGGGGCGAGGGGGAGGTAGCCCCCGGCTTTGTGGACGAATATCCCCTGCCGTCCAAAAGACCCGGTTGTGGAGGTCACGCCGCAGGATGTGACGCGCCTGCTGGGTATCGAACTCAGCGCGCAGGAGATCGCCGATTTACTCAGCCGCATCGAATTCGAGTGCAAGGTCGAGGGCGAGAAGGTCATCGCCCAAACCCCGCCCATCGCATGGACATTGGCGAAGGCGCGGTTGGCCTGGCCGACGTGCTCGAGGAAGTCGCCCGCCTGTACGGCTACGACAACATCCCCGAAACGCGCATGTCCGATGAACTGCCGCCGCAGGTTGGCAACCCGGTCAACGAGTGGGAGGAGCGCCTGCGCGACCAACTGGCTGACCTGGGCTTGCAGGAAGTGGTCAGCTATCGCATGACCTATCCTGAGCGCGAAGCCCGGCTTTATGCCGCTTCAGCAGGGTCTCAGACCCTGCGGGAACAGAATTATGTCTGCGTGGCAAATCCCATCGCGCCTGAAAAGAGCGTCTTGCGCCGCAGCCTGCTCTCGTCCGTGCTGGATGCGCTCGAGCGCAACGCCCGTCTGCGCGAAGGGCTGGCGCTGTTCGAGATCGGCCCGATCTTCGAGCCCAGCGGTTCTGAACTACCCAACGAAATCACCAAGCTGGCCATCGTGATGACTGGTCAACGGGATGAAATTTCCTGGGATGTGCAGACCAGCCCGATCATGGATTTCTATGATCTCAAGGGCCGCATCGAACGCCTTTTGGCCGGCTTCCGTTTGACGAATGTAGCCTATGCCCCAACCGATTCCGTTCCCTACCTGCACCCAGGCAAAGCCGCCGAAGTGAGCGTGGACGGACAGGTTATCGGTGTGTTTGGCGAATTGCACCCGCTGGTAAAGGATAAATACGAATTTGAAGACCCGCCCGTATTGGTAGCCGAATTTGACCTGGGAACCATGCGTGAATTGGAATCAGCCTATGAGGTGAAACCGGTTCCTGAAGTCCCGCCGGTGCTGGAAGACATCGCCCTGATCCTGGACGAAAATATTCCGGCGGCTAAAGTCGAAGCGCTCATCCGTCAAACCGGCGGCAAGGTACTGACCGACGTCAGGTTGTTCGACGTCTATCGCGGTGAGCAGATCGGCGCGGGGAAGAAATCCTTAGCCTACAGCCTGACCTACCAGGCCGAGAAAACGCTGACTGATAAAGAAGCCGCGGCGATTCGAAACAGGATTGTCCGCAGGCTGGAGCATGAGTTGAGCGCGAAGTTGAGGAGTTAACAAAGTAACCCTGCGAAGGTTTTGAACCTTCACAGGGTTTTTCTTTACCAATCAAGTATGTCATTGCGAGTTCCGAATTCCACAAAGCAGGGCAAGGGGCGTGGCAATCTCTTGGGATAGGGAGACTGCCACGTCGGCCTGCGGTCTCCCCGTCTTCGCGTAGCATCTTCGTCATTCAGGGCGAACGGCCTCGCAGAGCCACTTTCTTTTTAAAAACTCATCTAAGCGTAAGCGTTCCATTTCTGCTAAAATACTAGCAATGGAAAATCTCACCGGAAAACTTGTAGACCGTTATCAGATCCTTGAACTGTTGGGCAAGGGTGGTATGGCAATGGTGTATAAGGCACGCGACACCCGCCTCGAACGGGAAGTGGCCCTCAAGATCATCCGGTTGGAAGCATTCCCGCCTGAGCAGTTGCATGACGTTTTCAAACGCTTTGAGCGCGAAGCCAAAGCCTCGGCGGGATTGTCACACCCAAATATCGTAAAAGTTTTGGACTATGGGGAGTATGAAGGCTCACCGTTCCTGGTATTGGAATATTTTCCAGGCGGCACCTTGAAACAAATGATTAACGGCCCCAGGTCATGGCAGGAAGCCATGCGGTTGCTGCTACCGGTCGCGCGGGGATTGGAATATGCCCATCAGCGCGGGATTGCTCATCGCGATATCAAACCAGCCAACATTTTGTTGACCGAAAATGGCGAGCCCACCCTCTCCGATTTTGGAATTGTCAAACTGTTACAAGGCGGCGAGACAACCACTCTGACAGCTTCTGGAGCTGCAGTTGGAACGCCAGAATACATGGCGCCTGAGCAATGGACGGGGGAGGCAGGTCCTAAATCCGATATGTATGCTTTGGGGATCATTCTTTACGAAATCATCACCGGGCAGAGACCATACGATGCGGATACGCCGGGAGGGCTGTTTCTCAAGCAGGTGACCGAACCGCTGCCCCCACCGAGAAAATTCGTTCGTGATCTGCCAGAGCCGGTGGAGCGTTTCTTGCTCAAAACCCTGGATAAAGAACCTGCTGAGCGCCACGATGACCTTGGAGCTTTTATCAGGGAAATCGAGAGCTTATTGGCAAAACACACTTCCCAAACACAGCCTGTAGAACTTGAAGTTAAGGAAAAGGCTGCTCGTGAAAAAGCGCAACGCGAAGTTGCGGAAAAAGCTGCCAGGGAGAGGGAAGAGCGTCAGGCCGCCGAGCAGGCCGCGAGAGAGACAGCGAAGCGGGAGGCTGCTGAGAAAGCCGCAAGGGAAAAAGCGCAACGTGAAGCCGCGGAAAAAGCTGCCGGGGAGAGGGAAGAGCGTCAGGCCGCCGAGCAGGCCGCGAGAGAGACAGCGAAGCGGGAGGCTGCTGAGAAAGCCGCAAGGGAAAAAGCAGAACGCGAAGCTGCGGAAAAAGCTGCAAGGGAAAGGGAAGAACGTCGGGCCGCCGAGCAGGCCGCAAGAGAGAAAGCGAAGCGCGAGGCCGCTGAGAAAGCGTCAAAGGAAAAAGCGGAACGCGAGGCTGCTAAGAAAACCGTCCAGAAAAAGACAAAGAAAATTTCAAAACCTGAGCCGCAGCAAGCGAAAGCATCCCGCAAAATAAATACGTGGGTTATTGTTGCGTTATTGGGATCGGCTTTGATTATTGTCCTTGGGGTATTTGGCATCCCCCTGGTGACCGGTTCAGATGTGATGTATTTCACGTCCAATCGGGATGGGAAAGCGGAGATCTACAAATCGAGTGGTGGGGAAACTACCCGGATAACAACAAGCGGGGTTGCCGAGAGCTGGTCTCCTTCCACGGTTGATGCGGACACGGTGTACTTCACGTCCAACCGGTATGGGAAGGAAGAGATCTACAAATTGAGCGGCGGCCAAACCATCCGGTTAACATTTACAGACGGGAATGCCAAAAGTTGGTCTCCATCTGCTGCTTATGCAGATGTGGTGTATTTCACGTCCAACCGGGATGGGAAAGCGGAGATTTACAAATTGAGCGATGGGAAAACTACACAGCTGACATTTACGGGCGGAAACGCTGAGAGTTGGTCTCCATCAGCTGTCGAAGCAGATGTGGTGTATTTCGTTTCTAATCGAGATGGAAAAGCAGAGCTCTATAAATTGCGTGATGGAAAAACCACGCGGCTGACATTTACGGGTGGAAACGCTGAGAGCTGGGCCCCATCAGCAGGGGATACAGATGTGGTGTACTTTGTTTCCGATCGAGATGGAAAGGCAGAGATCTATAAATTGAAGGATGGGGAAACCACGCGGCTGACATTTACGGGTGGAAGTGCTGAGAGTTGGGCACCATTGGCGGTTGGCCCAGACGTGTTGTATTTCACGTCCAATCGGGATGGGAAAGCGGAAGTATACAAATTATCCGGCGGCCAAACCACCCGGATAACAACCACGGGCGGGAGTGCTGAAAGTTGGCTAACTGTACTCTCTCAGCGGATAAAGGGCGTAATCAGTATTTATGGATATTGATGATTCTTGTGTAAGGGTCTCGCGTTCGTTTATCAATTAGCTTCCAACTTGAAAGCCGCCGTGCGCCTACCTATTGTGTAATACTCAGCATGAGACAAGATTTCTGTTCTCAAAATCCTAAAACAAAAAAACACCGAAATGGCAAAACAATTCGGTGTCAAATCATTGCTGCTGTTTGGTTCAGTAGCAAGAAATGAAGCCACATCATCCAGCGATGTTGATTTGTTAGTGGAGTTCAATCGTCCAGTTGGTTATTTTGGCTTATTTGCCTTGCAGGATTATCTTGAGAAATTACTTGGCTGCTCCGTTGACCTGGGAACACCAGACAGCTTAAGACCTTAAATTCGAGAGCGAGTTGAAGGGGAGTTGATCCGTGTCACCTAGAACCTTGACGTAACTACAAAATGTAACTACAATATGAATGTAAACTTCGAATGGGATGAGACCAAGCGGCAAACCAACATCCGCAAGCACGGCATTGACTTTGTGGATGTTCCCGCTATCTTCGACGGATTAACCGTTACGATTGAAGACACTCGCCATGATTATGGTGAAGCCCGCTTTATCACCCTGGGATTATTGAGAAGCCATGTAATTGTCGCTGTGCATACGGAGCGCGCTGAAAATATTCGTTTCATCTCGGCGAGAAAGGCAACCAGATATGAGTCAGAACTCTACTTCAAACAAATCGCAAACTGATTGGGACAAGCTCGACAACTTGACCGATGATGAGATCGATTTCTCCGATGTAGATGAAATCACGCCCGAACTCTTTGCCCAGGCTGTCGTCCGGCACGGATTGAAACCCGTATCCAAAAAAGAACAGATCACCTTGCGCGTGGATAGTGACGTGCTGCGTTGGTTCAGGTCACAAGGGAAGGGCTATCAGACCAAGATCAACGATCTCCTGCGCGCATATATGAACGCGCATGGGCAACGATAACTAAACGATAAGACTTCCGAATTCTTTGAGAATTCGGAAGTCTTTTTTTCGCTGTATAATTTCATTGTTGGGAAATCCTAAAAAGAACTTCGCGCTCTTCATTACTTCGCGGTAAAAAATCAATGCCTACAGAATCTCACCCATGACCCAAGTCTTCATCTCCTATATCTCCCGCAGGGATCTCGCCTTCGTCGAGCAACTGGCCGCTGACTTGAAAGCCGCCGGTCTGGATGTGTGGTATGACCTGTCAGGGTTGGAGGGCGGTGAACGCTGGCAGATCGGAGATAACGAGAAGGCGATTTAAGAAAGTCAACATGTGGTTATTGTATTATCGACCTGATTCGGTTGCTTCAACGTGGGTGGAAGAGGAAATTTTATATGCGAGAAAACTAAAATTAAAGATTATCCCCTGTATTTTACAAGCCTTGTGATATTCCTTTGGGATTTCAAACTCTTCACTTCATCGATATTCAAGGAAGTAAATATTTACCAAACTATAAAAGAATATTGCGTGCACTAGATATAAAGCGAAGTGACCGCGAAGCTGCTGAAAAATTCGTGCTTGCAAGGGCTGAGCGAGAAGCCGCCGAGAAAGCTGAACATGATGCTACAGAAAAGGCACTGCGAGAAAAGGAGAAACAGGAGGTAGTTGAAAAAGCAAAACGCGAGATGGCAGAAAACTGCGCAGATGGCCGCATTAAACTAGTAAGTCTCTCAATTTATAAAATCACTAAAATCTACCTCAACTAAGGTAGTACCTGTTTTTCGGATTTTAGCCATTCTAGGAGTAATTGTTCTTTTGTTTTGGGGTGGTTCTTGGGTGATACCAAAAATTGTTGAAGCAATTCCAACAGAAGAACCTAGTCAAGCACCAACACCAACTGCAACCACGACATCTACCGTAACAACAACATTTACTCCCTTTGCATCGCCATCTCTCACTCCAACCTTTGCGCTCACTAATACCGTTACATTCACCGCTACCCTTACAAATACTGCTACGATTACACCTACCCCCACGCGAACTGCAACTCCCACTCTTACAAGCACACCTACACCCGCATTTGCCTGCGACACAATCAATGAAATACCTGCATATGGTACTGCGATCAAGCGAGGTAAAAACTTTAAAGTGGGATTTACAATTGTCAATACCGGCAATTCCGTTTGGCCGGAGGAGACAGCACTAAGGCTGGGTTCAAATCCTTATGGTATGGTTGATGTTCCATCGGCATTGCCTAAGATCCCGAGATTGGAACCTGACGATACAATAAAAGTGGGGCCATTCGATGCCAAAGCCCCAGACCAGGTAGGATTCTATATCGTATCTTTTACTCTCGGAGATGGTAGTTGCAATCCATTTATCACGTTCAATATAGTAAAGTAGCCAGGCTAACTGTCAGTGAGAACTCAGCCGCAGGCACTGTCCTGCGGTTTTTGATTGTATAATCTAAGTGTTGGGAAATACAAACCATGACCCAAGTCTTCATCTCCTACTCCCGCAGGGACCTCGCCTTCGTCGAGCAACTGGCCGCTGACTTGAAAGCCGCCGGCCTGGATGTGTGGTATGACCTGTCGGGTTTGGAAGGCGGCGCGCGTTGGAGTAGGGAGAAGAGATTGAGAAAGCAATCCGATGGCAAGTGCAATTTTTATGATTTCGATTCTCTCGCCGATTCAGTTTCATCAAAATGGGTGCGAAAAAGAATTTCTTTATGCAGACAAGAGAAAGAGAAGAAAATAGTTCCTATTATATAAAAAATGTAAGTTGCCATTTTGGTTAGCTTGACATTCACTTTATCGACATGTCAAGAGGGAGAAATTATAAACAGAATTTTGTGAAATCTTACGGTCTTTAGATCTGAAGCAACACACTTCTCTGAAAGTCACCAAATGAAAACCATTCCATCAAGAACACCATTATTCAGCCTCAAGGTAATGGATTTCCCATTCCAAAAATTTAATCCTTTGCCAGAAAATATCTATGGAAAAATAGCTTTTCACAGAGGCAAAGATTACATAATTACAAACAGCGATGGAACGGATGAATTTGTTATGGTCAAAGCCAGTTGGAGTATCAATAGTCCAAGGATTGCTCCTGGCGGGAAAACAGTGGTCTTTTCTTCAGCATATCGAAGATCAGGATGATCTTATATTATTAATCGCGATGGTTCAAACCTGAAAAGAATAACTGGACCAAGCAATGCAAAACAGGATGGATATGCATCTTGGTCACCGGATGGAAATAAACTCATCTTTGCACGAATTTATAGTATTACGAATGATATTTTTGTTATGGGTAATAAAGGGAACGACCAGAAAAATTTTAACAGAGGCCTATGGAAAGGTATCAATAAACCACTTTTCAGAATTTCCATGGTCGCCTGATGGAGAAAGGATTGTTTTTTCTTCAAGCCGTGATGGTCAAGTTAAACCTTATAGATCAATCCAGGATGGGGAAAACATTCAACGAATAACTAGCAATCCGGAAAATCAGGATTATGGTGCAGTTTGGGCACCAAACAACGATACTGTTGCTTTTGTTTTTCGAACAGAGGGGAAAACGGTGAAACAATATGTTTACCCTTGAGTGTGGATTCCACAGACATTAAACCAATCAATATCACAAATAGTCCATACCATGATACAAGTCCGGTTTGAGTCTCCAGATGAATTCAAATTCTTTTTGTATCCAATCGAGAGGGAAATAGAGATATATACATTATGAATAGCGATGGTAGTAACGTTCAGAGAAGCTCACGCGCACGGCTGAACCTAAAGATAACCCATCATGGCTTAGATAATAAGCATCTTTTATGGATGGAAGAGGAACTACTTTTCAAATATTACTACCGGTCAAATTTCTAATCTTGTTCCAATCTCGGTTTTATCACTTTTTCGCCTCGAAGTCGTGATTGTTGGATAAACCATTTCACGGGTTATTACATAACTCTCGATTCCATTTAGATATGAAACATAATCATAAATGCCAATCGAACCCATTTCCAAGAGACGGGATATTGCTTTCAGTTGCTCGTTTCAATACTCATAAAATACTTGTGGAAGTAGTTTGCCAATGTCTGTGAAGTTTGAAAACCTTTGCAGAATAATGCCTATGATTAATATTTGTGATTGCAACATACGAGCAAAATCATCTGTCTATCAGCTCGATCTGCCTACCACAAATGCCAAGGCGGCTTGGCCATCCAAATGTATAATACCTACAGGATAACCTGCCATTGGTCGGAGACAGTGTGATGTTCGACTCCACCTGAGAAAGTCAACAATGTTAATAAAGCCTTCCATTTTTACCAACACATAATAAGGTACTGGAATTTGAAATATCTTGTTTACTAAGGCAGTTACAATACTGGCACCATTTCCTCTCTTCTTTCGTTTCTGTAATTGCGTATGCCGCTAACTCGATTTTCTTCTTGGTCAGATACTGGTATCCATAAGTCTCGAGGTATTAATAACATTACAAAATTTCACGTCTTCAGTAAAGATATAGAAACCAGATATAATGGTATCTGTATAACCTATCCCGCTTCGTTGAAACCCTAGTCCAAACCAAGCATTTAGAAATCTCATTGTTTTAGAATTGTACGCTCTTACTACAGATAAATACAGGGGCCTATTGTTTTTCAATACGGTATAATCCCCCCGCAATCATCAATCCAAATCGTAAAATCGGAAATCCCAAATGACCCAAAAAGCCACCTTCCAAGACATCATCCTCAAACTGCAAAACTTCTGGGCCGAGCGCGGCGCCGTGCTCTGGCAGCCCTACTACACCCAGGTCGGCGCCGGGACGATGAACCCGGCCACCTTCCTGCGCGTCCTGGGTCCCGAGCCGTGGAACGTGGCCTACGTGGAGCCCTCCGTGCGTCCCGATGACGGGCGCTACGGCGAGAACCCCAACCGCTTCCAGATGCACTACCAGTTCCAGGTCATCCTCAAGCCCGATCCCGCCGACCCCGTCCATGGGGCGAGCCGCAGGAACTCTACCTCGACTCGCTCAAGGCCATCGGCATCGACCCGCGCCAGCACGACATCCGCTTCGTGGAAGACAACTGGGAGCAGCCCGCCATCTCGGCCTGGGGCCTGGGCTGGGAAGTCTGGCTGGACGGCCAGGAGATCACCCAGTTCACCTACTTCCAGCAGGTCGGCGGCACCGCCGCTCGACCCGGTGGCCGTCGAACTGACCTACGGCCTCGAGCGCATCCTGATCGCGCTCAACAACGCCAAAGCCATCTGGGGCGAAGAGTGGGCGCCCGGCGTCACCTACGGCGAAGTCCGCCGCCAGGAGGAGTTCGAGCACAGCAAATACTACTTCGAGATCGCCGACGTCGAGCTCCATGCGCGCAGATCTTCGAACGCTTCGAAGCCGAAGCCAACGCCTGCCTCGAGAACGGACTGGTCCTGCCCGCCCACGATTACGTGCTCAAATGCTCGCACACCTTCAACATCCTCGACACGCGCGGCGCCATCGGCGTCACCGAGCGCCAGGGCTACTTCCGCCGTATGCGCGGGCTGGCCCGAAAGGTTGCCGAAGCGTATTTGGAGCAGCGCAAAGAGCTTGAATATCCGTTACTTCACAAGACGGAAGTCGGAAATCGGGAATCGGCACATGTGACAACTCCCAACTCCCAATTCCCGAATCATCAACTCTCGACTCCCGTTTGTTCTCGAAATCGGCACCGAAGAACTCCCCTATTCGGATGTGGAAGCCATCCTGACTCAGCTCCGCGAGCGGGTTCCGGCATGGCTGGATGAACTGCGCCTGGAACATGGTCCCGTGCGCGTCGAAGCCACGCCCCGGCGTGCTGCCGTTTTTGTAGAGACTCTCAGCCCCAGCCAGCCCGACCTGGAAGAACTGGTCAAAGGCCCGCCTGCTGAACGCGCTTTCGACGCTGACGGGAATCCCACCAAAGCCGCCGAAGGCTTTGCGCGCGGCAAAGGCGTGGACGTGTCCGCGCTCGAAACCCGCGAGATCGACGGTGGCAAATACGTGGTGGCCGTCGTCAAATCTGAAGGCCGCCCGGCGCCCGAAGTGCTGGTCGAAGCCCTGCCTGAGCTGGTAGCTGGTATCAACTTCAAGAAGTCCATGCGCTGGAATGACTTCGGGCGTGGCCTTCTCGCGCCCCATCCGCTGGTTTGTCTCCATGCTCGGTGAGACCGTTATCCCGTTTGAATATGCGGGTGTGGTGGCTGGCAACGTCACCCGTGGCTTGCGCCCCTATGATTCGCCTGAGATCGAAATCCCCTCGGCTGACAAATATTTTGATGTCATTCGGGAATCGGGCATCGTGATCGACAGCGAAGAGCGCAAAGCCCTGATCGTCGAGCAGGTCAAGCAGGCCGCCGACCTGGTCAAGGGCGAAGCCATCATCGACGAAGACCTGCTGACCGAAGTCACGCACCTGGTCGAAATGCCGACCGCCGTCATGGGCGGCTTCCCCGAAGAATATTTGGAATTCCCGCGCGATGTGCTCATCTGGCGTGATGAAGAAACATCAGAGATATTTTCCCGTTCAACCCCGCCCCCTCTCCCTCAGGGAGAGGGGAGTCGAGCGACGCGAGACGGGGTCGAGGGACTTATTGCCCTACTTCATCGCCATCCGCAACGGCGACGACCTGCACATCGACATCGTCCGCGAAGGCAACGAACACGTGCTCAACGCGCGTTTCGCCGATGCCGATTTCTTCGTCCGCGAAGACATCAAACGTCCACTCGAAGACTATCGCCCGCAACTGAGCACGCTCATCTTCCAGACCAAACTGGGCTCCATGCTGGATAAGTCCGACCGCATGTTGAAGTTCGTCGCAGAACTGGCGCCCATGCTCAACCTGAAGGACGATGAATGCGTCTCAAGCACCTGGCGCGCGGCGGTTTACCTCGCCAAAGCCGACCTGGTCACCCAGATGGTGACCGAGATGACATCCCTGCAAGGCATCATCGGGCGCGAGTATGCCCTGCGCTCCGGCGAAGACCCCGCAGTTGCCGACGCGATTGGCGAGCAGTACCAGACTGTCCCGCAGACGAAAACTGGCGTGGCTGCTGGCCCTGACCGACCGCATCGACTCGCTGGTCGGCCTGTTCGCGGCGGGATTGGCTCCCACCGGCGCGAAAGACCCCTTTGCCCTGCGCCGCGCCGCCATCGGCACGGTCCAGCCGTTGATCGAGCATGACCTAGATTTTGACCTGCGCGAAGCTGTTGCGAAAGCTGCCAAGCTGCAGCCCATCGAAGTCAGTGACGAAGTCCAGAATCAGGTGCTCGATTTCATTGCGGGACGTCTGTCGGTGTTGCTGAAAGAGAGCTACAAATATGATGTCGTCGATGCGGTCTTGGCGGCACAATCCGTCAACCCGGCGGGTGCTGCCCGGGCGGTGAAGCAGCTTGAAGCGTGGGTCAGAACGCGAGGATTGGGATGAGATCCTGCCTGGTTATGCACGCTGCGTCCGTATCACGCGCGATCAGAAGCAAGATCTTTGAAGTCGATCCGCAAAGCTTCGTGGAAGAGTCTGAAAAGAGACTTATATGAAGCAGTTCAGTCGGTCAGCCGTCCACGTTTTGAGGATGTGGATGAATTCTTGGATGTGGTTGTCAAAGCTCATCCCCGCCATCAACGAGTTCTTTGACAATGTGCTGGTCATGGCCGAGGACAAGACCCTGCAAGAAAATCGCCTGGGATTGGTGCAAAAGATCGCGGATCTGGCAGATGGCATTGCCGACATGAGCAAGCTCGAAGGGTTTTAGAGAAGCCAACCGGGATAGGCCAAGCCTGTCCCGGTTTTATTTTGGGGAGGTGGTGTGCTATGAAAAAGAACTGGCTGTTAGCTATTGCAGCCATCCTGTTGATGGCGTGCAGTGGGTTATTTTCTCCGGTACCACCAACTTTAGAAACGATTTCGCCAACGCCCTCAATTGCGGCCACAAGCACCCCTATTATTATCACGCCAACGGTGGCAGCCACCGCCGAGACCTCTTCCCACCGAGCAAGAGCAGGCTGAAACCCAACCTTTTTCCGCCATCATTGCCAGGGTGGCTCCAATTTCGTTTTACCTGCTGGGGGGCACGGAGAACGGCGAATGGTTGCATCCGGAAACGGTGGCGCCGCATTTGTCAGATGATGAAGTGTACCAACTCTACGGTGTGGATGGGCCAACGGGTTCGGCGAAGCGGGATGAAACCAATGCGCGACAATATTTGCCCGGTGTACTGGGTCACAACGGGTTCTAATTATCAGGGCGGCCTTGAAGTGGGCGTCACTGGAACCTGGGATGTAACGCCTCGTGTTGCCCAGGAAATCCCGACTGATCATGCCACATATGTTGAAGCAATCGAAAGCTGGCTGGTGGGACAAAACATCTCAGAACCAGTGGTTGAGATTTCCCAAATTCTGCGCGTGGATATCGAAGGGGATGGAACGGAAGAAGTTTTGATCAGCGCCTCGCATTTTGTCGAGGCGACCGGTCACAGCGTTGAATACGGTGATTATTCATTGGTCATCATGCGCAAAGTGGTGGGGAATTCTGTTGTGACGGTTCCTATTGTTGCCGATTATTACTATCAGGAAGTCGAGGTTCAATTCCCTTACACCTATGCCGCGAATTTTTCCCGCTGATTTGAATAATGATGGGTTGCTTGAAATTCTGGTCGGGGTCGAACGCTGGGAAGGCTCCGGGGTGATCGTTTATGAGGTTGATGGGACGAATGTGCGCATGGTTTTCGAAACTATTTGCGGACTGTAGTACAAGTTTTTGTGAAAATGTTCCCGCCGCCACCGGCGGCGGGAACATCGCTTTTTTGAGTTCTAAGATATTTCAAATTCATCCATGTAAACTTTGATCTCCGGCAGCGCTGTCATTTTCTCAAAAAAGAAGTTATTGACCAAATTTTCACCTCGGCGCGCGAGGCCTCCGTATCCGCGTTCAGGGCCTGACCGCTTTCCTGCTTGTCCAGCCCCCGGCGCAAGGCCATCAGTTGCTTGACCACGATGGCTTCTTCATCCCCTTCCAACGCTTCGATAACTGACATAATGAGTTGATCGGCCTGGTCTCGGACTGTACTCATCGGGATACCCGAATTGGGCTGGCTGCATTCCTCAATCGTGCGCATCAAAGCCCAGACCTGATACAGCATCGAACTTGGCTCGTCGAACAACTCGCGGATGAAAGCCGCTTCCTCGTAGCGCCCGGTCAGCCGGAAGATGTTGTACATGCGCTTGGCAGCTTTGCCGTAGTTGATATCTTGGTCAAATACTTGTTGACTTCTTTTTCCAACTGTCCGACGTAGTCATCCAGCGCATCTGCCGAGACGTGTTGTGCCAGTTTCGAGAAGATGGGGACGGACTCGGCCTCCAGATACACTTCCTGGAAATACGGATCAAGATACCCGTCCAGCGGTGTGATGGTTCCATCCGGCGCTTCCCACGTGGCGTCCAGCATGTTACTGGCATTGACCAGTTGTCCGCGCACCCCATCGGATACCACCCAATCCAGCTTGCACCAGCCGGGTTCGGACATCACATCCTCCCAGCGGATGACAACCGTCTGCCCATCTGGCAGCATGACGTCGAATTGGCCGTCTTCGATCTCCTCCGGCGACCACGAGATCGGGCTGTCCTTGGATTTGGATTTGCCATCCCGCACCACATCCATTGGATAGGAACCGAACTTGACTTCGGTCAGCAGGTAGTTGGGCCCTCTGGCATAGTTTCCATCGTTTTCTCACGGATCAGGTTGGCCAGGGTTTTGACAGGCTGCTTCGCGTGTGTCGGCGATGATGTTGACGCGTTCGAAGTAATCCGCATCGCCGGGATAGGTCTGGATCTTCGATTGGGCAGCCGAGCCGGAGAGCGCCAGCGCGGTCTCGACCTTCCCGGGCACATCCTTGAACTCGACCAGTTGCCCCAGCTTGCGGAAATGTTCCAGGTCTTCATCACTGAAGTCCAGCATGGAGACCTTGTGCCCGAAGACGCCAGTGCGCTCATCCTGCACAATATTGCTTTCGCCCTGTTCCGCGGCCATGGCAGTCAGCCACTGCAGGGCTTCATCCTCATCCATTTCCACGCCCAGGCGCCGGGCGGATTCGATAATGCGTTGCAGGTCTTCCTTGGGGCTGGTTGGGTCATGTTATTTTCTCCTATTCTTAATCTCGTTGGTCGAGTAGGCGGTGATCGTTCGCCGTATCGAGACCTGACAATTCATAAATCCCTTTGAAATAGGTGATCTCGATACTCCGCTGCGCGGTACTCGACCAGCGGCGCCGTTAGAAACCAACAAAAGACTGGTAACAAGAAATTCAGACCAATTCTACCTGATTATTCTTTAGCTTCATCCAACATCTTCCTGAACAACTCCGCCTGGTCAAGCGCATCTTGCAGAGCATTATGGGTCAGGGGATGGTTAATTTTAAAATATTCTGTTACTTTTTCAAAGCCGGTGTCGCTCCACGCTACACCCCGCAAGCCCATATAGAAGGCCTTCATATCCAGAGCGCTATACCCGAAGGGGTTATCCCCCAGATAGCGGTGGAAATACTCGTTGACGAACATCCAGTCGAATGGCGCGTTGAAAGCTACAAAAATGGGTCTGTTATTCTCTGGCGTAACGTTATTCACCCAATCCGCAAACTGCTTCATAGCCTGCTCTGGCGGAACGCCGTTCTCGCGGAGTTCGTCCAAACTCAGCCCGCTGACCTGTAAGCTTCGGGTGAAAAGGCTTCCCGGTCTGGTTGGATTTCCACGTAAAATGTTTTAGCCGGTTCAGTAAACGGTGCAGGCGCCAATCGAGAGCATAGCATATCCCCCGGGGTTTGGCCCGGCGGTTTCGATGTCAACAGAGATATAGGTTTCATTATTATGTAAAGGCATTTTGCGCTCCAAAATGATGGTTCATTGTACCCAACTTCATTAGAAATTTGCCAAATTTTCCTAATCGAGTCTATAATTCTCTTACGCATGTCTACTATCGATGAAGTCAAATCCCGCATCAGTATTGTTGACCTGGTCTCCGAGGCCGGGGTCAAGCTGCGCAAATCCGGAAGCAGCTATTCCGGCTTCTGTCCTTTCCACGATAACAAGCGCACGCCTGCTTTCGTGGTCTGGCCGGAGACCGGCACCTGGAAATGTTTCGGCCAGTGCAACGAGGGCGGCGACATCTTCCGTTTTGTGATGAAGAAGGAAGGCTGGGATTTCAAGGAAGCCCTGCGCAACCTGGCCGAGCGCGCGGGTGTGGAATTGCAGCAATACACGCCCCAGCAGGAAGCCCAGAAGGAACTGTATGAGTCCCTGCGCGACCTGCTCGAAGAAGCCGTGCTGTACTATCGCAATCACCTGCTCCAAAATCCGGATGTGTTGGCCTATCTGCACGAAAAGCGTGGACTGACAGACGCTACTATCGAGACCTTTGGCCTGGGGTACGCGCCCCAGGGCTGGGACAATGTCCTCAAGCACTTCACCGAACGCGGCTACTCCGAGCAGGATTTGATCGATTGCGGCCTGCTCACCGTTCGGAGCGACGAGATACGGACGAACAATCTACGACCGCTTCCGTCACCGCATCATGATTCCCATCCGTGATGAGCGTGGACGCATGGCCGGTTTCGGGGCACGAGCGCTCGAAGACGAGCAGATGCCCAAGTTCCTGAATTCGCCACAAACGGTGCTATTCAATAAAGGCCGTTTGCTTTATGGTCTAGACCGGGCGCGCAAGCCTATCCGCGCCGCCGACCAGGTGGTGATTGTCGAAGGCTATTTAGACGTGATCGCGCCCCACCAGGCCGGGTTCGAGAACGTGGTCTCACCGATGGGCACCGCGCTGACGGAAGATCAACTGCGCCTGCTCAAACGCTTCACGCGCAAGATCGTGCTGGCGCTCGACCCGGACGCCGCCGGGCAGAAAGCCATCCTGCGCGGGCTGGATGCGGCTCGCTCGGCCATGGACCGCGAGGGTGAGTTACGCTTCGATGCGCGCGGCTTGCTGCGCAACGAGGCTCGCCTGCAAGCCGATCTGCGCGTGGCATCCCTTCCTGATGAGCTTGACCCGGACGAGATCATTGCCCGTGATCCCGATGAATGGGCGCGATTGATCCAGGATGCGAAACCCATCGTCACACATGTGATGGAGACCCTGGCTGCTGAACAGGATTTGAATGACCCGAAAGCTAAATCAAGCATTGCGGCGCAGGTTGTGCCGCTGATCAACGATCTGCCCAACCCTGTGGAACGGGATACCTATCGTCAACAGTTGGCGAGATTTTTGAAGGTAGATGAACGCTCGTTGATCGGCCAGGCAGAACTCAGGGTCCGCGGGTGAGGCGGCCAAGACGTCGCCCGGATGCTGAAAAGGGGCAGGTGGATGTCCAGGTCCTAAAAACGATCAGCCCATCCTATAAAACAGAAATCTATTGTATCGGTTTGTTATTCCGCAGACCGGAGTTACTGCATCGCCTCGACCGCCAGTTGCAGGAAGCCGGTTTGCAGCGACTCATAAACGAGGATTTCGAGTATACTGACCATCAGATGCTGTTGGACCTTATCCGCCAATCGCTGGAGCAGGATAAGCAGGATCATCATCAATTTGTGGTGGAACGTCTTGCCTGAAGCGCTCCAGGAACTGGCCGGAGAACTGCTGAAGCAAACCGAAGTGCTTGACCCCGTTGAAGAACGTATATTGGAGGAATTACAACGCAGCATCATCAAACTCCGCCGCTTGGGGTTGAATGAAAGCCTGAACCAATTGCGCTTCATGCTGGAAGAAGCCCAACAGCAGGGTGATTTGAGAGCAACTTCTTACCAGGAACAGGTGTTGCAACATACAAGATTGTTGCGCGATCTGGACCATGCTGGGAGAAAACTTTCTTTACGTCGAATCGAATAAGCCATGAACCCAAGCAAAGCCAAACCAAAATCCAAGCCCACCAAACACCTCCGCGTATCCCCAGCGCTGAAAGATGAGCCTGTGGAAGTTGCGCGGGATGATTCGCCTATTGATGAAGAACTCGCTGCTGAGGATGTTGATTTGAACAGATGAAGATGTGGATGAAATTGTTGAGCCAGATGAGGAAAGCCTGGCTGCAACAAGAAGAAGAACTCGAAAACTGAAGAAAATGTTCTCGACATAAAGAAGACCCCAGCAACTGGCCGCCGAACTTTCTGAAGATCCGGTGCGCCTGTATCTGCGCGAGATCGGTCAGGTCAAGTTGCTGGATTCCGACAGCGAGTTCCGCCTGGCGACCCTGATCGAAGCAGACCGATTGGTAGCAGCTTTCTTGCGTCGTCCGCAGCGGGGCGGGGTCACCGTATCCTGTGGGGTCTATCGCGCGATTGTCAATGAATTGCTGACATCCTGGGACCGGCTGGAAGATGACGCCAGGCGTCTTGAAGACCGAGATGCCCGACCTTGCGCTGGTGCTGACTGAAGCGCAGACCCTGCAGCATGGCTGGAAAATTGAAGAGCCATCCTACCTGCGCGCCTACCTCGATAACGGCCTGTGGGGACAAGACCCCACCTGGGACAGCATGGTGCGCAAGGCCTTCAGCGTCTTTATGTGCCTGTACCTGTTGCCATCTTCCTTTGCGGATTGGCTGTTAAAGCATTTGCAGAAGAACCAGAAATTGCCCACCGCGCGCACTTTCCAGCGCAATATTCCAGACGATTCAATCCTGGACGATGAGCTTGCTTCCGTTGAAGCGCGGGCGGATGAGGCCAACAATGCCTTGATCCGTGCCAACCTGCGGCTGGTAGTCAGTGTGGCCAAACGTTATCTTGGGCGCGGTATCTCGTTTCTGGATCTGATCCAGGAAGGGAATTTGGGTTTGCTGCGCGCGGTGGGCAAGTTTGATCCACGCCGCGGATTTAAATTCAGCACCTATGCCACCTGGTGGATCCGGCAATCCATCAATCGTTCGATTGCCGAGCAGGCGCGCACGATCCGCATCCCGGTGCATTTGTTCGAGTCCATCACGCGCATCCTGCGTGCCCAGCGCCAATTGACGCAGGAATTTGGGCGCGATCCCACTAACGAAGAACTGGCGCTGGAAGTGGGGTACCTGCCCGCTACTGATGTGCAGGCTATCTTGCTGGCAAAGACTGAGGGATGAACCGCTTGACCCGGCTTTACAGCGTCGCTGGGAATATGCTACCCAGAAAGTGGACCGTGTGTTGCGTTCTGCTGAGGAGCCAGTATCGTTGGAAGGACCTGTTGGCGGCGGAGATGATTCCAGCCAACTGGGCGATTTCATTGAAGATGAGATGCTCTCGAACCGTTGGATGCCGCCTCACGAGAGATGCTGCGCGAACAGGTGCAAAGCGCGCTTACGGCGCTCTCCGAACGGGAGCGTCAGGTGTCTGGAACTGCGTTTTGGTTTATTGGATGGCAAGGATCACACGCTCGAAGAAGTCAGCCGCTATTTCAAAGTGACGCGGGAACGCATCCGTCAAATCGAGGCCAAGGCATTGCGTAAGTTGCGTCATCCAACTCGCAGCAGGCATCTGCGTGATTATTTGGGATAAGTCCAGTAGGAATGAAGCAACATTTCGTTCCTACTATTTTTTTGTCAATTAGTCATGTGACCCCTGTCCTGTTTTATTTGTGAAAAATGTCACATTGTCTGGCGAGTAAAAAAGCCTTATGATATACTTTCTTGCCGGCGTGCAAGTCTAACGCTAAAGAGGTGCCTATGCTGCTTGAGTATCTTGCGATTGCCGTTCTGATTGTTCTCGCGACCGCCGTTGCTTTGATTGCGATTGGCCTTGGGGGAATTTTTGGGCCAAAGAAAAAGACAGAACGCAAATCTATGCCCTACAAATCAGGTATGACCCCATACGGTGAGGGGACGCGCCGTATGCCTGTCCGCTTTTACCTGGTCGCGGTGTTGTTTATTCTTTTCGACATTGAAGTTGTTTTCTTCCTTCCCTGGGCGATTGTCTTCAGGAAACTCGGATTGTTCGGGTTGATCGAGATGGTCGTCTTTATCGTTATCTTACTGGTAGGCTACGTGTATGCGTGGAAGAAAGGAGCCCTGGAATGGGAGTAGAACAAAAACTCGGAAATATGGGCGTGGTGACTACGACGCTTGAACAGGTTGTCAACTGGTCACGCACGCGCGCCATGTGGCCGATGCTGTTTGGTATCGCTTGCTGCGCCATCGAAATGATGTCGGCGCAGGCTGCTGATTATGATATGAGCCGCTTCGGTATGGAATTGATGCGTGCCAGCCCCCGCCAATCGGACCTGATGATCGTAGCTGGCCGTGTGACGCGCAAGATGGGGCCTGTGCTGCGCCGCCTGTACGACCAGATGCCCGAGCCAAAGTGGGTGCTGGCGATGGGAGATTGCGCATCCTGCGGTGGTGTCTTCAACAACTATGCCGTTTACCAGGGTGTGGATGAAGTTGTGCCAGTGGATGTGTATGTAGCTGGCTGCCCCCCGCGCCCCGAAGCGCTGATCCATGGCGTGGTGACGCTGTACGAGAAAGTGTACGGCGAAAAATTTACAGATTACGCGGATGTGGCGTAGGATTAGTTAGGTGTCATTGCCTGCACCGTAACGCAGGCACAGGTGCGAGCCGCGACGGTTGAGTAGCCAGTGTTCGTCTGGCATATCGAAACCAAGCGGCGTGGCAATCTCTCCTAATCATGAGATTGCCGCGGTCGCTGAAGAACGCTCCCTCGCAACCCCGCCGCCTTCAGGCGGGGCAGTGACAGGATAAAATTTATGGATAAACAACTAGAAAAAATTGTCCAGGCTTTGCAAAAGGATTTCGATGCATCCCTCGAAGAGTTCCGGGGTGAAGCGCATGTTTTCGTGAAGCCGGAACAAATCGTGGATGTGGTCACAGCCTTGCGCGACACACATGGATTCGAACTGATGTCAGCGCAGACAGCAGTTGATTACTGGCCGCAAGAAGATCCGCGCTTCCATGTTATCTACCAGATGACGTCGATAACGAAAAATCTGTCAATACAGGTGCGTGTCCCGGTAGCGGCGACCAGGCCGGAGGTCCCGACAGTGAGCGGTGTATTTTTGTCCGCCAATTGGCGTGAGCGCGAACTCTGGGATATGTTCGGCATCCGCTTTGAAGGACATCCTGATCTGCGTCGCATTTTGATGCCGGGGGACTGGGAAGGCCATCCACTGCGCAAAGATTATCCGTTGGGCTATGAAGAGCCGCAGTTCACTTTCAACTTTGACGAAATAGACCTGCGCAAGCCCTACGCGAAGGAATAGTTATGGCTCAGTTAGAAGAAGTAACCGTTGATGAACTGAAACATCTGGTTTCAGACCGCGCCATCGAAGGCGAGACCATGTTGCTCAACATGGGGCCGCAGCACCCGGCAACACATGGGGTGCTGCGTTTGCTGCTGGAGTTGGACGGCGAGATTGTGGTGAACTGTATCCCCGATGTTGGCTTCCTGCATACCGGTATCGAAAAGAACATGGAAGCCAAAACCTACCAGAAGGCCGAAGTGATGACCGACCGCCTGGATTATATGAACACGGTCGGTAACAACCTGGCTTACTGTATGGCGGTTGAGAAACTGGTGGACTTGGACGTGCCGCCGCGCGCGCAAGCCTTACGCGTCATCCTGACCGAACTGAAGCGTCTCTCTTCACACCTGGTGTGGATCGGGACGCACGCGCTCGACCTGGCAGCCATGTCGATGTTCATGTACGCCTTTCGTGAGCGCGAGATCATCTTGGACATCCTCGAGCTTGTTTCGGGACAGCGCATGATGACCACCTACTTCCGCCCCGGCGGCGTGTGGCGCGATGTGCCGGTGGAATTCGAAGACGCGGTGCGCGCCTTCTTGAAGATGTTCCCGAAACGGATCGACGAATACGAAGCCCTGTTGACGAAGAACCCGCTTCTTCTCGACCGTCTGCTTGGTATCGGCTACCTGACGAAGGAACAGGCCCTCAGTTATGGCGTGACCGGCCCGATCCTGCGCGCCAGCGGCGTGGACTGGGATCTGCGCAAGAAGCGCCCGTACTCCGGTTATGAGCAGTACGATTTCGAAGTGCCCGTCCGCACCGAAGGTGACAACTACGCCCGCTACCTCGTCCGCGTGCAGGAAATGCGCGAATCGATGAAGATCGTCGAGCAGGCTTTGGATAAGCTGCCGATGGGCCCGGTGCGCAGCAGCAACCGAAAATTCGTCCCGCCGCCGCGCTCGGAGATCGGCACCAGCATGGAGGCGCTCATCCACCACTTCAAACTGTGGACGGAAGGCTTCGATGCGCCCAAAGGCTCGATCTATTCGGCGGTGGAGAGTCCGCGCGGAGAGTTAGGCGTCTATCTGGAAGGCGATGGCGGCCCGAAACCCTATCGCATTCACATGCGCACGCCCTCTTTTGACAACCTGGCCGCGCTGCCTGAGATGGCCAAAGGACATCTGGTTGCTGACCTGATCGCCATCATTGGTTCGATTGACTTTGTCCTGGGAGATATTGACAGATGAGTTTGGTAGAAAAGTATCCCAAGGAAGTAGAAAAGATCCTGGCGAAATATCCGCCGGAACAGAAACGCTCGGCGGTCATGTCGTTGCTGTATATGGCGCAGCGTGAAGAAGGCTACGTAGACCGCCATGCCATCCGCGACATTGCCAAAATGCTGGAGATCACCGATACGGAAGTCTCTTCCATCATCGGTTTTTACACGCTTTATCACGATAAGCCAGAAGGCAAATTGCGTATCCAGGTCTGCACAGACCTGCCCTGCGCCCTGCGCGGAGCCGACCAGTTCCTGGCCGACCTGTGTGACAAGCTGGGCATCGAACCCGGCGGCACCACGGAAGACGGCCTGATCACGGTCGAAGCGGTCATGTGCTTAGCGGCCTGCGATAAGGCCCCCATGTTCCAGACACAGGGAACGGATGGCATCAAATACCACGAGAATATGACCGTTGAAGCAACGATGGAATTGATTGAAGGCTTCAAGAAGGAGGCGAAATAATGACCCACGTCCTCCTGCGTCATCGTGATATTCCCGACATCAACAAGATCGATGTCTATAAAAAGAACGGCGGCTTCAAGATGTTTGAAGATGCCGTCAAGAAGATGAAGCCCGAAGAAGTGACTGCCGTCGTCAAAAACTCCGGTCTGCGCGGACGCGGCGGTGCGGGCTTCCCGACCGGCCTGAAATGGTCCTTCATGGACAACAATAACTGGCCGCACTACGTGGTTGCTAACGCCGACGAATCCGAGCCTGGCACCTTCAAAGACCGCGAGATCATGGAAAGCAATCCCTTCCAGTTCCTGGAGGGCGTGGCGATTTCATCGTATGCGGTCGGCGCGAATGCGGCTTACATCTACCTGCGCGGCGAGTTCTGGGAAGTAGCAGCTTTTCTCGACGAGAAGATCGAAGAGATGGAAAAAGCCGGTTATCTGGGCGATAAGCTCTTCGGCACCGATTATTCCCTCAAAATTTACACTCATCTCGGCGCAGGGGCCTACATCTGTGGTGAGGAAACCGCCCTGCTCGAGTCGCTGGAAGGCAAGCGCGGACAGCCCCGCATCCGCCCGCCCTTCCCGCCCTCGTTTGGATTGTACGGCAAGCCGACTGTGGTCAACAACGTCGAAACGCTCACCAACGTCCCGCTGATCGTCGAAAATGGCGCGGATTGGTACAAGTCGATGGGCACTGTCGATAGCGCGGGCGTGAAAGTCTTCTCGCTGTCGGGACGTGTCCAGAAGCCGGGCAACTACGAGCTTCCGTTCGGTGCGACTTTCCGCGAGTTGATCTATGGACAGGGCGGCGGCATCATCGACGACCGCTCGGTCAAAGCCATCATGGCGGCGGGTGCATCGTCATCCCTGATCGTTGTGGATGACAAGGCCCTCGACACCCCGATGGACTACGCATCTGTGCGCGATCTCGGCGCGGACCTTGGGTCTGCTTCCGTTATCGTGATCGATGACACTGTCAGCATCGATTGGGTCATCAACAAGACCATCCATTTCTTCAAACACGAAATCGTGTGGCAAATGCACCCCCTGCCGCGAGGGCAACTACTGGATGCAGCATCTGAGCGAGCGTATCCACAACGGCGAAGGGGGGCAGGAAGATGTAGAACTGCTGAAAAACGTTGCCTTACAGATGCAAAACAAGTGCCTGTGCGCGCTGGGTGAATTTGCGACCATGGCAGTGGTTACTGGTATCGAACGCTTCCCACAAGACTTTAAACTGCCGGTAAAAGGAAGCTGATATGACAAAACAAGTTACTCTAACGATTGACGACGTACAAGTCACAGTTCCCGCCGGAACGCTGATCGTGGATGCAGCCAAGATGGTTGGCATAGACATCCCCGTCTTTTGCTACCATCCCAAGATGGAACCGGCGGGCATGTGCCGCATGTGTCTGGTGGAAGTCGGTCGCCCGATGACTGACCGCGCTACCGGCCAACCTGTTCTTGATGATGATGGGCAGCCCAAACTGCAATTCTGGCCCAAGCTCGAAACAGCCTGCACAACCACCGTTTCCGAGGGCATGGCCGTGCTGACGCAGTCCGAGAAGGCCAAAAAAGAGCAGAAAGACATCATCGAATTCCTGCTGACTTCCCACCCGCTGGATTGCCCGATCTGTGACAAGGGTGGCGAGTGCCCTCTGCAGAACCTGACCATGGAGCATGGCCCGGGCGAGAGCCGCTTCCTGTTCGATGACAAGCTCAAGATGGACAAGCATGTCTCGCTGGGTGAGTTGATCTTCCTGGATCGCGAGCGCTGCATTTTGTGCGGACGCTGCGTGCGTTTCCAGGATGAAGTTGCGGGTGAGGCCGTTCTGGCCATTGACGAGCGCGGACGGGGGAGCGAGATCATCTCCGTTTCGGAACCGGGATTTGATTCCGTTTTTTCGGGCAATACTACCGACATCTGTCCCGTTGGCGCATTGACGACAGCCGACTTCCGTTTTGGGGCGCGTCCCTGGGAGTTGTTGTCTGCTGCTTCTATCTGTGGACAATGCCCTGTTGGTTGCAACATTACCTTCAACACCCGCCGCGAAGCCAAAGCGGACGGCAAAGTGGTCATCAAGCGCGTGATGCCGCGTCAGAACGAGCAGGTCAACGAAATTTGGATTTGCGATAAGGGCCGCTTCGCTTATCACTTCGCTGAGAGTAATGAACGGCTGACCACCCCGCTGGTTGGCGGCAAAGAATCTTCATGGGATTCTGCTACAAAACTGGTTGCCGAAAAGCTTGGCGAAGCAGGCAAGGATGTAGTTGTACTGGCATCTGGCCGCCTCGCCAATGAAGATTTGTTAATCTGAAATCCCTGGCTGACGGGCTGGGTGGAAAAGCCGTGCTCTACACAGACATGGGCGGAGGTGACTTGGTTTCCCAAGTTGGTGTGGGACAGGGTACCAACTTTTCCGATATGGGTCAGGGCGATGCCATTCTGGTGGTCGCATCTGACTTATATGAAGAAGCGCCCATCTGGTGGCTGCGCGTCAAGCAGGCTGCTGACCGAGGTGCGACCCTGATCGTAGCCAATGCCCGCGAAACCAAGCTCGATAAATTTGCGAATTTCGTCGTGCGCTATACAAACGGCGATGAAGTCAAGGCTGTCCAGGACTTGGGCGGGGAGAGCAAGATTGCCGAGGCTTTTGCCAAGGCTGAAAATGCAATCGTGCTGTTCGGCAGTGATAGCCTGGGCCTGGAAGGCTCCAGCAACGTAGCAGCCGCCTGTGCGGACTTGCTCGTGAAAACGGGACATACGGGAAAACGAAATAATGGTTTACTCGGTGTGTGGCCAAAAGCCAACGACCAGGGTGCCTGGGAAATGGGCTTCCGCCCCGAGGCCGACCTGGCCGCTGCGCTGAAAGGTAAAGTTGTTTACATCGTAGGCGCCGATCCGGTTGGCGATAATCCTGCGCTAGAAAGCGCACTCAAAGATGCGAAGCTCGTCGTGGTGCAAGATCTGTTCCAGACCGCAACCGCTGACCTGGCAGATGTGATCCTGCCTGCGCAGGCTCACAGTGAGCGCGACGGAACGTTCACGTCCGGTGAGCGCCGCGTGCAGCGCTTCTATCCAGCTGTCCCGCCGGTGGGCGAGAGCAAAGCAGATTACGCCGTAACGGCGGAAATCGCGAAGAACGTTGCTATTGAATTGGAAGGTTCGTCACCAGTGTTGGTCTTCGAGAAGTTAGCTACTGAAGTGAAGGACTTTGAAGGTTTGTCCTACGCTAAGTTAGCTGAAGTAACGGAACAATGGCCGATCGTGGGCCGCGGCGACTTGTACTATGGTGGCACGACTTACGAGAACACGCAGGGGCTGGGCATGAAACTCGTCAGCGCGGCGGAACGTGGCGAAACGGTCAGCATACCCGAGGTCGGGGAAGAAGCGGGGTTACGTCCGAAAGATGATGAGTTGTTGGCGGTCCCGGTCACAAAACTGTATGACCGCGGCGCGACCGTCGCTCCGGCAGAATTGCTGAACGAGCGCATCGGCGAAGCGACCATTGCCCTGCACCCGGATGCGGCTAAGAAATTGGGCGTGGAAGCGGGAGCGAAGGTCAAGGTCAGCTTTGACGGCGTGAAAGGCGAAGCTGTGGTGAAGATCGACGAGACAATTTCGGCTGGTGTGGCGCTGATCCCGCGCAGTATGGGCCTGGCGATCCGCGAGCCGGTGGCGATAAAGGTGAAATGATATGGACTGGACAATCTGGCTTGAATGGGCCATCAAATCACTGGTACTGATTTTCACGCTGCTGATCGGCTTCGGCTACTTAACGTATTACGAACGCCGCTTCTTGGCGCTCTTGCAATCGCGCTTGGGGCCCAATCGGGCTGGCCCGCAGGGCTTGATGCAGTGGATGGCAGATGCGGTCAAGCTGATTTTCAAGGAAGAGTTGACCCCGGCCAAAGCTTATAAGTTTGTGTTCTTTCTGGCCCCGGTTATCACAATGGTGCCGTCGATTGTTATCGCGGCAGTCATCCCCTGGGGCCCGAATGTGAACCTGTTCGGGCGCGATATTTCGCAATCAATCGCGAACATCAATGTGGGCGTGCTGTTCTTGATGTCCATCGCTTCGATCGCGGTGTACGGCATCGTGCTGGCGGGTTGGTCGTCGAATAACAAGTACGCCATGATGGGCGGCCTGCGTTCTTCGGCGCAGATGATCTCTTACGAATTGACGCTGGGGTTATCTTTTGTCGCGGTGATTTTACTTGGCAATTCGATGAGCTTGGTAGAGATTGTGGAAGCGCAGCGTGATGTCTGGTTTGTAGTAATGCAACCAGTGGGCGCGCTTATTCTCTGGGTCGCGACGATCGCGGAAGTTAATCGTCACCCATTCGATATGCCAGAAGCTGAGCAGGAAATCGTAGCTGGTTATCACACCGAATATTCAGGCATGAAGTTCGCGCTGTTCTTCATGGCTGAGTACCAGAAGATGATCGTGGTCAGCGCAATCCTGGCGACGCTCTTCCTGGGCGGATATCTTGGCCCGGGCGTGGACAACTTCCCCTGGCTTGGCCCGCTGTACATGTTCCTCAAAATTTTTGTTTTGCTGGGTATCATGATTTGGGTACGCGCATCCTGGCCGCGCATTAAATATGATCGCCTGATGGCTTTGGGCTGGAAGATCCTGTTGCCGTTGGCGCTGGCGGTGGTCTTCATCACGGCGGTTGGCATCTTGCTGGCGCAGGAAGTCAATCCGTGGCTGATGTGGCTGACTCCCATCCTTTCGCTGTTTGCGGGCTGGATCGCTACTTTAATGGTAGACCGCACGATACGGAGGAAGAACTATGCTTAAAGAACTCGGACGTGGCCTGTTTACCACGTTCAAGATGTTGGTTCGAGGGCCGGTCACGACCCAGTACCCGGAAGAAAAGCGGGAAGTACGACCGCGCTATCGTGGGCGGCATGTGCTCAAACGCTACGAAAACGGTCTGGAAAAGTGCATCGGCTGTTCGCTGTGTGCGGCGGCTTGCCCGGCAGATGCGATCTTTGTGGAGGCATCTGAAAACACGGACGAGGAACGCTTCTCTCCCGGCGAGCGGTATGCTTCTACTTATGAGATCAATATGCTGCGCTGCATCTACTGCGGCTTTTGCGAGGACGCCTGTCCGACCGAGGCGATCGTGCTGGGCGACAACTATGAGCTATCGTTCACAGATCGGCGCGATGCCATCTACACCAAGGATTATCTCCTGGAAGGTGTTCCCTCGCCCGAGATGACCACGCCGCAGAAGGTGGAACCGGGTGTGTTCACGAGGTCGGTGCCGGAGATGGAAGATCCAAGAGACTAGATGATAAGAGAGTAGAGAACAGAGAACAGTCACTAGTCTCTAATCTCCACTCTCTAATCTCTGAAAAGGTGATTATGAGTGTTGACCTGATACTTTTCTTAGTTCTAGCCCTGGTGGCAATTGCGGCGGCGATTGGGATGCTTGCCAGCCAGAACGCGGTCTATTCAGCGCTGTTCCTGGTGATCAACTTCGCCACGGTGGCGGTTTTCTACCTGCTGTTGGGCGCGCCGTTCATCGCCATGGCGCAGATTACGGTCTATGCCGGGGCGATCATGGTGCTGTTCCTGTTCGTCATCATGTTGCTGGGCGCGGAGAAACTTTCTCCCGGCAAGGTGCTGCCCTACCAGCAACCGATGGCGATCGGCCTGGCATTTGTGCTGGTGGTTGAAGCCGTTTATTTGATACTGGGGCGCAACCCGTCAGTGGCGACGATTATCCCGCCAACGGAAGCAACCAACACTGTGGAAGCGATCCGCGAACTGGGTATGGTGCTCTTCAACCAGTACCTACTGCCGTTCGAAGTCACGTCCATTTTGCTGCTGGTCGCCATGATCGGGGCAATCGTTTTGACGAAACAAGAGAAGAAAGGAGAGCAGAAGTAGATGGTACCTGAAACCTATTACATCGCTTTGTCTGCGATCCTGTTTACCATCGGCGCGTTGGGTGTGCTCATTCGCCGCAACCCGCTGATCATTTTCATGTCGGTTGAGTTGATGCTGAATGCGGCCAATCTTGCATTCGTGGCCTTTGCCAATACGCACGGACAGTTAGACGGGCAAATCATTGTTTTCTTCGTAATCGCGGTCGCGGCGGCGGAAGTAGCGGTTGGCCTGGCGCTGATCGTGGCTATCTTCAAGTCCAAGCGCACCATCGACGTTGACCTGATGAACAGCCTGAAGGGATAACTTATGTTATTGAGTGAAGCAACTACCACAGGCTTTTTCAATCTAGCTCCCTGGATCGTGTTTTTTCCGGTCATTGGGCTATTGCTAAATATCATCATCGGCGGAAGGCTGCCCGAGAAGGGCATTGGCTGGCTGGCAAGCGCGGCAGCGTTTGCATCCTTTGTTGTCTCTGCTCTGCTGGCTTACTCTGTTTGGGCTGGCCACGGACATGGCGAATCGGTCTTCCTGGCTAACTGGATGCATGTTGGTAGCCTGAGTTTGGACTGGACCTTCCGCGTCGACACGCTTTCAACCACCATGATGCTGGTGGTTGCGGGCGTGGGCACGCTCATCCACATCTACGCCATCGGCTACATGCACGAAGACGTGCGTTTCAAGAATGATGTGGGCCGCTATCGCCGCTTCTTCGTTTTCATGAACCTGTTCATCGCCATGATGATGATCCTGGTCAGCGGCGACTCGTACTTGATGCTTTTCGTCGGTTGGGAAGGCGTGGGACTTTGCTCCTTCCTGTTGATCGGCTTCTGGTACGACATGGATACGCTGGGACGCCCCTCCTGGGCCAACTCAAACGCAGGGAACAAAGCCTTCATCACTAACCGCATCGGTGACTTCGGTTTCCTGATCGCCGGTTTCCTGATGTTCTGGTACCTGGGCTCGTTCCAGTTTGACGAAGTCTTTGCAGCCGCTCCTGCGCTTGCTCATGCGCAACCCGGCATCATCATTGCCATCACGCTCTTCATGCTGATCGGTGTGGCTGGTAAATCCGCGCAAATTCCGCTTTACGTCTGGCTGCCGGATGCGATGGCAGGCCCGACGCCGGTCTCCGCGCTGATCCATGCTGCGACCATGGTCACGGCTGGCGTCTACCTGGTGGCCCGCTCAGCGCCGCTTTATACACTTGTCCCGCAAGCGCAGTATGTGGTGGCGATGACCGGCGCGGTGACGGCGCTCTTTGCCGCGACAATTGCGGTTGGTCAATACGACATCAAGAAAGTGCTGGCTTATTCGACCATCTCGCAGCTTGGTTTCATGGTTGCAGCGGTCGGGATGGGTGCTTATGTGGCAGGGATTTTCCACCTGGCGACTCATGCCTTCTTCAAGGCCTTGCTCTTCCTTTCGGCTGGTTCGGTCATTCTTGGACTGGAACGTGGTCATCACCATTTAGCCCATCATGGCGGACACGGTGACCACCACGAAGAAGTCTTTGACCCCGGCGACATGCGTAATATGGGCGGCCTGCGCAAGACCATGCCCGTCACATTCTGGCTGTACATGGCTGGCACACTGGCGCTGGCAGGTATTTTCCCGTTTGCAGGCTTCTGGTCAAAAGATGAAATCCTGTTGGATGCGAAACTGCATTATCCGGCCGTTTACTTGCTCCTGGCGATTGCGGCTTTCCTGACTGCCTTCTATATGGGACGCCAGATTTGGATGGTATTCTTCGGCAAAGCACGGCATGAAGCCGCCGCCCATGCGGAAGAAAGCCCGTTGATCATGACCGCTCCTTTGATAGTTTTGGCTATCTTGGCCACCTTAGGTGGCGGGTTGAACCTGCCATTTGAAGGATTCCATACCCTAACTCACTGGCTTGGTCACACGTTGGGCGAAGTGGAAGGTCTGCCGCTGAACTTGTCGGTAGCAGGTATTTCCACGGTTGTTGCGCTGTTCGCCATCTTCTTCTCCTGGCTGTTGTATGGACGCAACCCGCTTAAATCCGGCCAGCCTGACCCGCTCAAGAAACCGCTTGGCTTCATCTTCACGGGTATGGAAAACAAGTGGTTCGTGGACGAAGGTTATTTTGCTGTTTTCATCAATCGCTATGTGGACCTGGCAAAATTTCTGGCCGATTACGTGGACTGGCGCTTCTGGCATGATTGGTTCCACGAGAAGGTCATTGCGGCTTTTTACATCTGGCTTAGCAATATTGCGCTCAACAAGTATGCAGACCAGCGCGGTATTGATGCCTTTGCCAATGGGCTTGGCACTGTGACCCAATGGTTTTCTGGCCAATTACGCAAACTCCAGAATGGCTTTGTGCGCTCGTATGCATTATCAGTTTTACTAGGTGTAGTTTTGATCTTAGGATACTTACTCTTCAAGTAACGGTTGGAAGGTTGGTTATTGACCTTCAGCCTGCAACCTTCAACTTGTAACCGAGGATAAAATATGAACTTTTTTCTTCAACCCCTGACACTTGTAACCTTCTTCCCGCTGCTGGGCGTGCTGGTGTTGCTCTTCCTGCCGAGCGAAAAGAAGAACCTGCTGCGTTGGACGGCGATGGTTTTCTCGCTGGCGACCTTCGGCATCTCGCTGTGGGTGCTTTCGATGTTCAACTCTGGAAACCCGCACCTGCAACTGGTCGCCAAATATGACTGGATCACCGTGGCCGGATGGAACATCCAGTACCACATGGGCGTGGACGGACTCAGCATCCTGCTGGTTTTGCTGACCGCTTTCCTGACTCCGATCTCGCTCCTGTCCACCTGGACGGCTGTGGAAGAGCGCGTCAAGGACTTCATGATCTTCTTCCTGATGCTCGAAGTCGGCATGATGGGTGTCTTCCTGGCGCAGGACCTGTTCCTGTTCTACGTCTTCTGGGAATTCACACTCGTCCCGATGTACTTCCTGATCGGCATCTGGGGCGGCCCGCGTCGTCTGTATGCAGCTGTCAAGTTCTTCCTGTATACCATGGCGGGCTCGATCTTGATGCTACTGGCGATTTTGTGGCTGGGCATCGAAGGCGGGACATTCTCCGTTCCCGAACTGATTGCCTCCGCTGGTATCCCGGCTGGAATCCAGTTCTGGCTCTTCCTGGCCTTCACCGCCGCCTTTGCCATCAAAGTCCCGATGTGGCCGCTGCACTCCTGGTTGCCCGATGCCCATGTGGAAGCTCCTACGGCTGGCTCGGTCATCCTGGCGGGTGTGCTGCTAAAGATGGGTACCTATGGCTTCATCCGCTTCAACATTCCGCTCTTCCCTGAAGCTGCGGTGCAAATGGCTCCCTGGATGGCGCTCTTCGCCACCATCGGTATCCTGTATGGTGCGGCAGTTTCGTATGCGCAGCGGGATGTCAAGAAATTGGTTGCTTACTCCTCGGTCAGCCACCTCGGATTCGTGATGCTGGGGTTGTTCGCGCTCAACGAGCAAGGCATCGCTGGCGGTATCTTGCAGATGATCAACCATGGTCTCAGCACAGGCGCGTTGTTCCTTTTGGTCGGTATGATTTACGAACAGACGCACACCCGTGAGATCAAGGTTTACGGTGGCCTGTGGAAGATCACCCCGATCTTTGGATCGGTTATGCTCATTGTGGCGCTCTCATCTATGGGCTTGCCCGGCCTGAACGGCTTCGTGGGAGAGTTCACCATTCTGTTGGGTGCCTTTGGCTCCAAAGCGATTGCCAATCCCTGGTACGCGGGCCTCTCTGCAGCAGGCGTCATTATGGCCGCCATCTACATCCTGTATATGTTCCAGAAGATGTTCCTTGGGCCGGAAGGCTCCATTGTGGAAGAAGTCAAGAAACACGGGCATGCCCTGCGCGACTTGAATGCGCGTGAGATCCTCATCATCGTCCCGATTTTGATACTCATCTTCTGGATCGGCCTGTACCCGAAGCCCTTCTTTGACCTGATGGGCCCCACAGTGGATACTCTCTGTGTTTCTCTACAGACGCTGCAATGGCGATTCCCTAGCGATCGCTCAGCGTAATTGCTGATCGGCTATCGAAAGGCTACTGTTATGACACAAGTTGACTTCGAAGTTTTACTCCCGATTATCATCCTGGTTGCCTGGGCCTGTGTGCTTCTGATTGCGGATCTGTTCATCCCCAAGAAGCGCAAATGGTTGACTGCCTTGCTGGCCGCTTTTGGTCTGGCACTGACGCTTGGTTTTACCTTGTCGCAGCTAGGACTTGAGAGTACTGGTTTCAACGACATGGTTGTTGTCGATGGCTTCTCGGTCTTTGTCAATGCGCTCTTGATTAGTTACAGGTTTACTCGGTGTTGCGCTGGCTTATGGCTACGTCAAGCGTATGGGCATCGAGCGCGGCGAATACTATATCCTGATGCTCTTCAGCATCAGCGGCATGATGCTCATGGCGCAGGCTGCCGATCTGATCACCTTTTTCCTGGCGCTTGAACTGCTTTCCCTGCCACTGTATGTGCTTTCCGCTTTCGCCCGCCCCAAAACGGACTCGGAAGAAGCCGGGCTCAAATACTTCCTGCTGGGCGCTTTCTCATCGGGATTTGTACTCTACGGCATCGCCCTCGTTTATGGCGCGACTGGTTTCACTTCCCTGAGCGGGATCGTTGCTGCCGCATCAGCCGGGACCCCGAGCCTGCTCCTGACCATCGGCGCGGCCCTCATCCTGGTCGGGCTGGGCTTCAAGGTCGCCGCGGTTCCCTTCCACATGTGGACGCCTGACGTCTACCAGGGTGCTCCGACGTCTGTCACCGCTTTCATGGCAGCTGGTGCCAAGATCGCTGGCTTTGCCGCGTTGTTGCGCATCTTTTCCACAGCTTTTCCCTCCATTGCAACAGACCTGACCCCCGTTATCTGGGCCATCTCCGCGTTGACCATGATTGTCGGCAACCTGATTGCCATCTCTCAGACCGACATCAAGCGTATGCTGGCCTACTCCAGCATCGCGCACGCTGGCTACATCTTGATGGCCTTCGTCCCCTACGGAAATCCTGAAGTTGCTCCGGTCTCCATCGCAGCAGGACTGTTCTACCTCGTAGCGTATGCGATCACCAACTTCGGCACTTGGGGTGTTGTCATCGCGCTGGAGCAAAAGGAAGGCAAGGGCCTCGCCATCAGCGACTACGCTGGCCTTGGCAAGCAAATACCCAGCCCTGGCCGCCGCCATGACCATCTTCATGCTCTCGTTGATCGGTTTCCCGCCCACGCTCGGATTGGTCGGTAAGTTCTACCTCTTCCGCGCCGTGCTCTCCGGCGGATACGTTGGACTGGCGATCATTGGCGTGCTCACCTCGCTCATCTCCGCATACTACTACCTGCGCGTGGTCGTCACCATGTACATGCAGGAAGGCGAACCCGAAACCGAGCGCGAGTTCTGGCTCGGCCTCACCACCGCCGGGACTGCGCTGGTCACTGTCATCGTCAGCCTGATGCCGAGCGGATTGTTTGCCTGGGCCAGCCAGGCGGTGTTGAAACTATTCTAATTACTCGTAGGTCGGGCTTTCGCGAAGCATCCCCGAAGGGGACAGCCCGACGAAATCACTAATGTTCGCGAGCAGTTGAACTGCGAGCAGGCTACCGTACACCTGCATCCAAAAGATAAAATTCCAAATCAGACAAAATTACTCAAAGCCTGACAGGCTGAAAACCTGTCAGGCTTTTGTTATCGGGTACAATCACCCCTTATGAAAATCAAAGCGCTTCTTTTTGACTTCGATGGCCTGATCCTCGATACCGAATCCCCCGAATTCGATGTCTGGCAGGCCATTTATCGTGAACATGGGCAGGAGTTGGCTCCTGAAACCTGGGGGCAGATCGTGGGCGGTTGGGGCGCGTCCAATTTTGACGCAGCCGAGTATTTGGTGGAACTGGCCGGGGACGGGTTAAATGCCCAAGAACTGCGCGCACGCCACAGGTCCGAGAGCGATGCGCTGACCCTTATCCAACCCATCTTACCGGGTGTGATGGGCTATCTGGACGAAGCCCGGCGACTGGGTCTGCGGCTGGCCATCGCATCCAGTTCACCGCACAGTTGGGTGGATACGCATCTCGCCCGCCTTGGGCTTGCTGACCGTTTCGAGGCCATCATCTGTCGAGACGATGTGCCATCGCGGCGCACCAAGCCCCATCCCGACCTGTTCCTGAAAGCGCTGGAGGCTGTTGGTGTTCAGGCTAACGAGGCGATCGTGTTCGAAGATTCTCCTAACGGTGTCAAGGCAGCACGCGCAGCCGGGATTTTTGTGGTGTCGGTCCCCAATCTCTTTACGGCCCTGCTCAAAACCGATGGCGCCAATTTAACCCTGGAATCTCTGGCAGAACTCTCCTTGCAAGAATTGTTAGCAGACCTATAGATTTTTCAGGAGTGCTAAAAGTTCCTGCGGCGATTTGACCAGATAATCAGGATTTGCCTCCATGAGCCGGGACGGACTTTGGTGCCCCCAGCCCACTGCAATACTCTTGATGTAAGTTTGCCTGGCAGCGCGAATGTCACTGACCGCATCCCCAACCATGTAAGCGGTGTTTCCTTGTTGAGCAAGTTCTTTTAATGCGCGCCTGATCTTCTCTGGCTTTGTACCTTTCTGATCTACCCCAATCACTAATCGGACATATTCCTGGAGGCCGTATTCCAGGAGAAATCCATCAACTGTTGGGGTTGTGTTCCCAGTAATGATAGCGATTGTATTGTGCTTTGCTGCCTCGCTTACAACCCGCTGCATGCCATCGAATATTTTTGGTGAACTTGGCCTGTGATTGAATAGTTGTAGGCAGTGACTGACAAATCTGTCTATATGTTGTGGGGGCAGCTTGAGTTGCCGCCCATATTCTGCAAAGGACATCGTCTCAAGCGCATTCAGGTCGGCAGGTGTGGGGTTGCGCGGGAAGCCCAGTTGCGCGCATGCTTCTCGTGCGAATCTGAGCATATCTTCCAGCGTATCAGCTAGTACGCCGTCGAAATCGAATAAGATAATAGACATAGCATGTGTGACATAGAAACTTTGGACTTTACCTGAAATTGTAATCCTATCACATAACCAGAGGCTCCGATTTGATGTAAAATAGTTCTGGAGGTACCTATGAACATAGATAAAATTCAATGGCGACCAGTGGTCGCAAAATATGCCCAACCTGATATGTGGCGCAGCATCTGGCAAGTGGTCAACACGCTTGTTCCATATGCCGTCTTGTTCTACCTGTCGATGCGCAGCTTGGAGATTTCCTTCTGGCTGACCTTACCGTTGAGTATCCTTACAGCCGGATTTATGGTGCGCACCTTTATCATCTTCCATGATTGCGGGCATGGCTCGTTTTTCAAATCAAAAAAAGCCAATACCTGGCTGGGACGCATCACTGGTTTGCTGGTTTTCACCCCCTATTACCGTTGGAAACATGACCATGCCATTCACCATGCGACAGCCGGAAACCTGGACAAGCGCGGCAAAGGTGACGTGTATACCATGACTGTCGAAGAATACCTGTCTGCACCCTGGTGGAAGAAATTTGGCTATCGCGTCATGCGCCAACCTGTGTTCATGTTCATTTTCGGTTCGGTAATAGTGTTCATCGGTTCGCATCGGATTCCACCTAAGACAGGCAAACGTGATATTGCCAGTGTATGGTGGACCAATCTTTCGATGGCGATCTTTGTCACAGGGATGAGCCTGCTCTTCGGATGGAAAGCCTTTTTCGTAGTGCAGTTGCTGGTCACCTTTTTTGGCGCCTCGGTTGGCATCTGGTTGTTCTATGTACAGCACAACTTTGAAAATGTGTATTGGGAACGCCGCGAGCACTGGGATTATTTCAAGGCCAGTATGCAGGGCAGCTCATTTTATAAATTGCCCGCCGTGTTGAACTGGTTTACGGGAAATATTGGCTACCATCACATCCATCACCTGAGCGCCAAGATCCCCAATTACAATTTACCCAGAGCCTTCAAAGAGAATCCCATCTTTCATGTCAAGCCGATTACGCTCTGGTCCAGTTTCAAATCGTTAACCTTACGCTTGTATGACGAGAAAACCCGCAAGCTGGTGGGATGGAATGTGCTGAAGCGTTATCGTTCATCACCAATGCAATAAAAACCTATCCGTAAAATCTGCTCAAGGCAGCGTCCTCGGCAGCTAGAGCAGATTTCGGATAGAGATTAAGAGATACCGATTATTGCAAAGAGACCGGCTGAAAAACCGGTCTCTTTTTGGTTGCGATATTAGAACGATGCTACTGCTTCATCCAGCGTGTCAAAAATTTCGATTGAATCGGTTATTCCAGAAATTTCCAGCACTTCGCGAACGTAACTGGTTGGGCTGACCAACTTGACATGCTTCGACTCTTTGCCTTCGTCGCCTGCGAACAGCTTATAAATGACCATCAACGCCCTGATGCCAGCACTGGTGAACGAATCTACCTTGCTGATATCGAGTACCAGGTCGCGTGTGCCGTTGGCATAGGCATCTTGGCCTGCACCTTCAAGTTCTGCGGTGTTGCCCAGATTGACCCGCTCTTGCAACTCGAACACCATCACCGGGATGCGCCCCTCGGCTTGCGAAATCTTTACGAGACTCATATTATCCTCCTGTAATAATAAAGCTATTTAGATAATAATACTCCAAAATAAGAGAAAATCCCAATTAAACAAAAAATCCCCGCTCAATCGAGCGGGGGAAAGTTGACACTAAATTTTAGTACTTGACGAATTTTTCCGGTTTGGTGCCGCAAACCGGGCACGGATCGGTCGGTTTGCCGAATTCGATGTAGCCACAGATCGGGCACAGGTAAAAGTCCGCATCCAAGTCTTTGCCTTGCTGTACGGCTTCCAGCGCCATGGCATATAGTTTGGCATGCACCGCCTCGGCCTCGGTCGCGTACTTGAACATGCGTTTGGCTTTCTTGTGTTCTTCGGCTTCCGCCTGCTCGACCATGGGCGGGTACATCTCTTCAAATTCATACGTCTCGCCATCAATGGCGGCCTGCAGATTGTCAGCCGTGGAGCCGATGCCTTCCAGGGCTTTCAGGTGTCCCTCGGCATGGATGCGCTCTGCTTCTGCGGTTGCCTGGAACAGACGGGCGATATTTGCAAATCCTTCTTTCTCAGCTTTCTTCGCAAAGGCGCGGTATTTCTGATTTGCCTGGCTTTCACCGGCAAAGGCTTCTTTTAGATTTTTGGTTGTATCGGTCATTTTAGGCCTCCTATTTCTTTTACTATACCGGATAGGATGCCGCTTAGCTTGTGGAGTTTGTCATGATTTTGTGTGCCAAAAGAACCTTTTCAAAAACAAAAGACTGGCTTTTCCCAGCCTTTTGCGGTTACTTCTGAAGGCGCTAACGCGCACTTCTTTTTGACATATGCTCCACAGATTGCTTGACCAGTTCTTTTAGCACATCCATATCCACATCTTCAAGTTTCTTGACATACAGGCAGGATTTACCGGTGGAGTGTTTGCCCAGCTTACCCAGCAAATTGTCATATTCGTCAAAGCCGGACATGATGTAGAGCGTCAGGCTTTGTACCCGCGGGGAGAAACCCGTTTGAAACCAGGTGTTTTCGCGACCGGTGGTGTTTGTGTAGCTGTAGCTGCCAAAGCCGACGATGCTATCGCCCCACATTTCTGGCTTCTTGCCAGTGACCTGTTTCATCAGTTCCAGAACGGTGAAGCTGTCCTGTCTTTTTTTCTCGTCAGCGACGCTGTTGAGGAAGGCTTCTACATCGCCTTTGTTGCGTTTGGTTTTTAGTTCTGCCATCGTGAAGTCCTTTCTATAACACTAAAGTTGTCTTGGAAGTGCCTAAACTCCAAGCAATATGTAAATATGTCACCCTGGAGCGTAGCGAAGGGTCTCCACCGCTTTGTGGCGGGATTCTTCGGTCGCTACGCTCCCTCAGAATGACATAAGGGTATTGATGTTTGGCACTCCCGTTGTTTCTATTGTATTCGAAATTTATTGGCATTATCTCATAAAAAGTGAAGAGGCCAGCTTACTGCCGGCCTCCTTGCGTTGGTATAATTTTTGCTTTCCCAGTTCGTTTGCAGTCTATGGGTACAGGGTACCCTTCGGCACCTTGATGTCGCTTCCAAGTGATAACCCACCCGGATTTACCCATTTGATGAATTCGACTTCAGCGCTGTATTGTTGCGCGATGGATTCCCAGGTATCGCCGGATTGAACCCTGTGAATGCGTACACAGGGCGTACCATAAGAAGTACCTTTGCTCCCAACGTTATGTACTGTCACTACAGTACCCGGCATAAGCTCTGTGGGATCGGGCAGCGGATTGTCCCGGACCACCTGCCTGGGGTCGGCTCCATAGCAGCGAGCGATCTGCCACAGCCATTCCCCTTCAACCACCGTATGCTGGATAGTTGAGCCAGTCGCCGGGCCGCCCTTGTTGATTGTCCCTGCAACAGGGGCTGATGTGTTTGTTCCATCTGATACGGTGGCAGTATTGGTCACAGACCCGGCGTTCAGATCGGCCTGGGTGACTGTGTATGTTCTGGAGCAAGTGGCCGTTTCGTTCGGGGCCAGGTTGGCTCCCTCTGAACCGCAAATGAACGGTTCGGCAAATTTGTCGTCGGTTACCGTGAATTGAGCCGGACCCAGGGTCACGTTTCCTGTATTTTTGACGGTATAGGTATAGATAATGTTCTCATCAACACTGTTATAGGTTTCGGGATTAGCGCTTGTGGTCAGCGTCAGTGCTCTGGTTTGTACGACTGTAACAGTAGCAGTAACAGCAGGTGAATTATTCCCACCAGCGGAAGCAGTTGCTGTGTTCGCGAATGAGCCGGCATTCAAGTCCAATTGTGTGATCTTATAGGCTCCGGTACAGGTAATCGACTTGCCCACGTCCAGGTTGGCGTCTCCATTACCGACGGTTTCAAGTCCCGGGCAGGTGACCACTGTTACCCTGTCATCGGTCACAGTTACGGGACCGGTTAGGGGCGTGGTACTTGTATTACTTATCACATAGATATAGTTGACATCCTGGTCAACCGCATCATATACATTGGTTGTCTCGTAGCTCACAACCATGCTCAGGACAGGGACAGGAGTAGTAGTTGGTATGGGATCAACAAAGCCGGGAGTTGGAGGTGCAGGTGTAGAGTTGAAGGTGCAGGCCGACATAGCCAATACGATGATTGTCAGCAGTGAATAAAAGCGGAGTTTTTGAGTCATTGCCCTATCCTTATCTTTCCCAAGTGTTCTGAAGTCGATGGGAAAAATAGATTCCGGATACCAAAATTATACGATTTGTTAAGATTAGTATAGCATCATATCGTCAATTTTAACAATGCCAGGATGTTTATCTCAAATTGACAAACTTTACTTGTTTGCACTTTATCAATCGATTGCACTTTATCCGGGGTTCCGTCTTTGCATTCTTTGCCAGTGTGAGTTCAGTGCTCAAGTAACTCCCCTGTACGTTATGCCCGAAATGGACAATTGCAATATCGAGCAAAACTGTTTCATCCGAGATCGAGCCTGTCATCTCCAGAGTGTAATCCCAGTTCATATAACATTCGATGCAATCCGGGCAGGCCCGATAGGTGTAGCTGCCTGTAAAGCTGCCATCCTCCATAAATAGTAACGGAACTTTTTCCGGTCCGAGTATCGCAAATTCATCCATCTGATTTCAGAATGCAGCGCAAGTCATTGGGATTGGGGATGGCTGGTTCGGGTGGCTCATGTCTCGCCAAAAAGAGACGCACCATTTGTTCCCCGGTTCCCAGAGATTTGGGAACCTCCAGCCAAATCATTTGTATTTTTTCGTTTTCAATTCCATCGGCCATGTAAATGACCGAATTCGGGCAGCGGCTGGCTGGTATATACTTCTGGGGAATTGCAGGCGGGTAGAGTAAAAAATATAACGAGCAATGTGATCGGCAAATAATGCTTCACGTGAATCTCGATCTATACTTGACTGACAATGAATGAGAGTATCCCACTCAAAATGATGGCCGCGTAATAGAACTTTCCAATTCTTTTGTATTTCGTTTCCCCATTTTCTTCATAGACGATAAAATCCAGCCAGCTTTGTTTATACTTATTTGTTTTCGCGCGGTACACAAAATGGACAATGAGCATCAATCCCAAAAAACTGACGAGAAAAAGGAACATTTTTCCCCACCCAAACAAGATAACATAGCCTCCCAGAAATCCCAGCATGAGAAAGACCTTCAATATCTTGAACCACCTGGGTTGCAAGGTGTGTGATCGAATGAAACTGAGGTCGTATTTGATTTCGTTGATGATGTTTTTCATTTCAATCCTTTGCTATCTTTTCATTTTCCAAATACGATTTGAACTCCTCGGCTAGTTCCTGATAGACAGGTTGTTTAAACGATACAACATTGGATGCCATTTCGGCCATTGGCATCCATTTCCAGGCTTTGAATTCCTTCCCATCGCCCAGCGTGATGGCTTCATCCTGACCCCTAAACCGGAACAGGAACCAGCGCTGCACCTGACCGCGACCGATCTTTTCGTTGCGGGCTTCTTCCGGCGGCTCATAGGCCAGCCAGCGGGATGTGATTGCTAGCAGCTCCAGGTCGCTCACCTCGATCCCGGTCTCTTCCAGCACCTCCCGCACCACCGCATCTAACGGGGCCTCATCCTGCTTCAACCCACCCTGGGGGAACTGCCACGCCCCGGGGATATGCCTGCGTTCCAGTCCAAGCACCTGTCCATTTTCGTTGAGAATAACCGCGCCCACACCAGCCCGAAAGGTTTGCGGATGGGAACTTTTCTTTTGCGAGTTTTTCATTTTAGCAATTTCTTCTAATTTGTTAAAATCCAGTAATTGCCCTTTGCAAGAAGGCCAGTATCCCGGCTACAAAAAACAGGATGACAGCTGAGATTGTCCAGCCTCGTCCTGCCATTGAAGCGATTCAACCATGCCGCCCATCCCGGTGAAATAGAGCACTACAAATGAGATCACCATCCATTGCGTGTTGCGGAAATCCAATTTGAACACGTAATCAACTAGGAAAAGAACGATGATAAAAAATAGCATCAACCCGACCTGGATGTAATACAGTACAGACTGATTTTGTTCCGACGTTTTTAGCAGCAAGTAGATCAAGGGAAATACCATCAGCAGCAGCGGGATTCCAATCCAGTGCCCAGGTTGGATTCCAAAAAACAACCGGGATAGAAATGTGACGATACTCGATATGAAAATGATGTGCGCAACAATTGCCCCGAAAATGGCTATCCTTTTATTCATAGCTTTCCTCTTTCGGCCCTCCACTGCACGAATCCCTCGTCCCTCGACTAACCCAATATTAAAGTTAATACACCCGTACCAATCAGATGCCCAAGCCAGATCGCCCAAACGGGATAACTGATTCCCAGCACCAGCCCACCGATGTAAAAGACCATATTCTGCTGTCCTTTGACCAGAAAAGCCAGAACGATCACAATATAGCTGACACCTGCCAGAATACCTGTCCAAGAAAGGCCGGTGGGAAACAGATTATGGCTCAGGGCAAACGTACAGATCACAATTAGCCAAATCCCGATGGCAGCGCCAGCAGGGAAGTATTTCAGCGAGCCTTCAAAATCTATCTTCCCGACCACCAATAGACTTTGCCCATACGCTGCGACCAGCATCCCCGCAATCCCAATCAGTGCTGCGACCAGCCCCAGCGTACTCGCATGTTGGATGGGCAACAAGCGATAGAGACCAACCGCCAACGGAATCATGAACAGCACCTGAAACACGCTCGAAATATCATTGATCTTCCCGAAGACTCCCCCAACGGTGAAGAACAGAATACCCTGTGACAAAGGTAAGAATAGTCGCGATCGCGCTCAGATATGCGGACCAGCTTGTGAGCTAAACCAGTAAATTTGTGTTCATATAGATCCTTTCAGGTGAGAAATAGCCTCCGATTTAAAAATAACTTTAAGACAGTTTCAATATTTCCCAGTAAAAATCCAACGACCGGCAGTAACAGAGAATTCAAAAAACTCAGTCCTGATCGCAGATTAATAGCTGAATTGGGTGTATCTTTAATGCGATCATGATAATCCATCAGTCGGTTGATCGCTTCAAGGGTATCTTTATTTGCGAGATTTTGGGTTGCTTCTAATCGTTCGATTTGCTCCTGGATAGAATTGAGCTTTACCCTTTTTGTTCTGGTAATTATTCTTCTGAAAACACTCTGCTGATCGAAAAAACCGTAGATAAAAAGAACCCATGAGAATATGACCAAGCCCAGAATATCCTGTTGTCTAAAAAAATCGAAAAGAACAAACCCAAAGGTGAAAAAGGCAACCATACTTGCGGCAAGTAATGATTGTTGGCTCAAAGTCTGCATTGATTGTTCAATCACTTCAGAACTGGCAGGATTTGACGTGAATAACTTCAACTTATATTTACTCAATTGCTTTAGGAAACTCAGTAAAGGAAAAAAATAGGAGGCAGTTAATCCAACCTGAAAGAAACTTACAATGGCAATGAAACTAAATCCAAAACGAGGATATTGTGGTCCAAGAATTTTCCATATGACCGGAAAGAAGAAAACAGGCATAATAATTGCAAAACAAAGACCGAATATCAATTGATTTCGAGTGCGCGAAGTTGAAGCCAGCCAATTCTCCAGGTTTTCTAAATCTGCTATAGATTCAATCGAGTCTAAAATACTTCGGGAGAGCGTTTCCAAAAAGTGCTGAATGACCTTGTAAAAGCCAACAATACTGAGATAGCCCATAAAAATGCCCCAAAAGCCCATTAGTATTGCATCTAGTTTCGCAAAAGTATGAAGCTCCTTCGCAATTAATGATACTAAAAGGCTTATTAGAATAGTTATCAGGGCTATGATAAAGCCACTACTCAAATAGGAAATCACTTTTTTTCTATGGGTGACTTCCTGGAAAAAAATCCCAATGCCGTCCAGGATGATTGCTGCAAGCGACTTATATTTTCCCGTGTTGATTTGTTTCCGAATAACTTCTCTCTTAAGATTCAAGATTCATTGTCGGTTGTCATTTGTTGTCTCCAAAATGCCTTTTCGTTACACAAATTGCGTTGGCAGAATCGTATTCTGAGATAACTATACAATCAATTTCTCCCTAAATCAATAGACAAACTAAAACTCCCGCCAACCTGACGAGAGTTTCACTTCTTACTTATTACTTCTCACGCATCACTCCCCACTCACATCCCCATACAACTTTCGGTGCACAATACTTAATGCCCGCACCTGCTCGGCCGCATGATACGAAGACCTCACCAACGGCGCGGATTCGACCCATTTGAAGCCGATCTCCCCGCCATATTCCTTTAGCTCAACGAATTCTTCCATCGTGTAGTAGCGGTCGATGGGATAGTGCTTCTTGCTGGGCTGCAAATACTGGCCGATGGTCAGGATGTCCACGCCCCAATCGCGCTGGTCGCGCATCACGGCTTTGACCTCGTCCAGCGTCTCACCCAGGCCGACCATGATGCCTGACTTGGTCAGCACTTCGGGGTCGAGTTTCTTGGCGTTGGAAAGTGTCTGTTGCGGCCCACTCGTACTTGTCTTGCGGCTGGATAGTTTTGAACAGGCGCGGCACGGTCTCCACGTTGTGGTTCAGGATTTCGGGTCGGGCTTCCATTACGATCTTCAAGGCTTCCACGCGAGCCTTTGAAATCGGGGATCAGCACCTCGATCGAGCAGCCCGGTCGCAGTTCGCGGATGCGGCGGATGACCATCGCGAAGATGGGCGCGCCGCCGTCCCGCCGTTCGTCGCGGTTGACGGAGGTGATCACAGCGTGCTTCAGTTCCATCGACTTGACGGCCTGCGCCACGCGCTCGGCTTCGCCCCAGTCCATCAATTGCGGTTTGCCATGTTGGATGTCGCAAAAAACACAACTGCGCGTACACACGTTCCCCAGCATCAGGAACGTGGCCGTGCCGGAGCCCCAGCACTCGCCCAGATTCGGGCACATGGCTTCCTCGCAGACCGTGTTCAGTTCCTTCGAACGCATCAGCGTGTGCAGCTTTTCATACGTCTCGCCCGAAGGCGCGCGCACCTTGATCCACTCCGGTCGGCGCAGGGGGCGGGTGTCAGTCGTTTCGGGGTTGACCCGGTCTCTTGTAGGGGTAGCAGGCATAAAACCTCGTTTGATGCGTGAGTATGTCATTGCGAGCGAGTGAAACGAGCGCGGCAATCTCCGAATCTATGAGGGGATTGCTTCGTCGGGGAAAACACCTCCTCGCAACCCCGCCATACTGTGGCGGGGCAATGACAAAATTATATCTTACGGACTTTCAATCTCAGTCCCTGAACTTCGACAACCTCAACCCTATCCCCCTTACGGATCTTTTCAGAGCCTTCGGCTGCTTCCGCTGTCCAAAGCTCGGACCCGAGTTGGACCTGTCCCGTTGGATTGAGCGCCGAAGTAGCTGTTCCCGTTTTCCCAACCATTGACTCGCGCCCCGCACGGATGGGTGCACGCAGCGCGCGAATGCCAAAGCCGACGATCATGCCGAACAGTGCACCGCTCAGCAGCCCAACCACAACCACCAACGGAATAGACACGCGCTGGAAATCCGGCGTGCCCGGCGAATTGAACAGCACCAGTGCCCCGACGATAAACGAGCCAATGCCCGCTGCGGTCAGTGCGCCGTGCGTAGGCGCTTTGATATCCAGGATGAACAACACAAAGGATGTGATCAGGAAGAGGATGCCAAACCAGTTTACCGGCAGCACGCCTAAACCATAAGCCGCCAGCGACAGACTGACCACACCGATGAAGCCCGCTACCCAACCGCCCGGGCTGCCGATCTCGATCAGGATGGCTTGCACGCCAATCGTTATCAGGATCAGGACGATATTGGGGTTGGTCAGTATCGATAGGAGTTGTTCGATGAAGTTTGCAGCTACCTCTTCGGTGCGGGCATTGCTGGTTTCCAGTGTCAGCGCTTCACCAGCCACATGAACTTCGAAACCGTCCAGTTGTTTCAGTAGATCATCCAAATCTTCGGCGATGAAATCAACCAAACCCGCTTCAAGCGCTTCGCTTGCCGAGGCCGCTTTGGCATCTTCAATTGCGGATTCGGCCAATGCGATGGCTTTTTCACTGCGATTCTCAGCCAATGTGCGCACAGTGGCCTTGAGCGCCTCGATCTCTTTGGCTTTCATCGTTTCGGTCAGATCTTCGCCCTGCCCGCCGACCGGGCTGGCCGCGCCGATAATGGTCTCTGGAGCCATGGCGGCGGCATGTCCCGCCAGCGTGATAATTGTTCCAGCAGAAGCGGCCATGGCACCGCGCGGCGAAACATAAACCACCACCGGGATACTGCTATCGCGGATATCTTGCACGATGTTGTTCATCGTGTCGATGCTGCCACCGGGAGTGTCCAGTTGTAACACTACCAGGTCAGCATTGCGTTGATCTGCGATCTCCAGTCCGCGCTGGATATATTCCTGCATGGCCGGGGCTACAACCCCTTTTACGTTCAGCACCAGCACAAATGGTGAATTGTTTTGTGCTTGCACAGGTTGAAAACTCAGCAAAAAGATTGCCAGAAATAGAAGAAAGATTGGGCGGGTGATTTTCATGAGATTATCTCCAATATAATCATTATAATTGTTATGGAGGGCCTTATGGATAATGCTAAGAAAACGTTAACTGTCGGCACCATCGTGCAAATGATTGTTTTTATTATCGTCATACCCTTTTTGCCCCTGCTCATAACCTGGGATTGGGGCTGGTGGGAAGGCTGGGCTTATGCACTGATCGGAGTATTGGGGTTTATCGTCGGCCGTGTGCTCGTTTCTAAACGACACCCCGACTTATTGGCAGAGCGCGCCAAATTTGTTAATCACAAAGATATTAAATCCTGGGACAAAATTCTGGTGCGTCTGGTTGGGCTGGGGGGCGCGTTAATTCCCCTGGTAGCGGGTCTGGATGCGCGCGATGGTTGGTCTGGACTGGATTTTGGACTGACAACGAAAATCGTTGCATTGATTCTATTCCTGGTGGGTTTTGCCTTTAGCTCCTGGGCATTGCTCGAAAATCGCTTTTTCTCTGGTGTTGTCCGCATTCAGAAGGAACGCGAACACCATGTCATCTCAAGCGGACCTTATGCTATTGTCCGTCACCCCGGTTACGCTGGTGCACTGCTGACATATTTTGTCACCCCGCTGTTACTGGATTCGCTTTGGACGTTCGCGCCGGTAATCGCTTTGACAATTGTGCTTGTCATCCGCACGTCACTGGAAGACCGCACCTTGCAGGAAGAATTACCTGGCTATAAAGAATTCGCCACACAAAAAACCAAGTATCGTTTGATACCGGGCATCTGGTAGAAAAGCAAATGAAATGGTTATTCTCCAATCGCCATCACGATCGTGCGGATGCTTAACCCTACGATCAAGAATCCCCACAATGAACATCAATGTTTTTGTTGGCAGTTTCTTTGCCAGTACCGCTGCCAAAGGGGCAGCGATAGCGCCGCCAACCAACAACCCCAGAATGATCTGCCAGTAGCCCAGAAAACTGAGTGTCAGCACAAAAGTTACCGACTCCGCAAACGTCACGAAGAACTCCGACAGGTTGACCGAGCCGATCGTCAGGCGCGCATCCTTGCCGCGCGCTACAAGCGTTGTTGTCACGATCGGCCCCCATCCGCCGCCACCGATGGCATCGAAGAATCCACCGATCACGCCCAAGATACTGACTTTGGCCGTATGTACGCCATTATGCGGTTTGGCTTCGTAGCGGTATGCTTTCCACAGAATGACCAAGCCCATAATGAGCAGGTAAGCGGAAATATAAGGCTTGATGAAATCACCATCAATGGATGTCAGCAGGTATGCACCGGCAACACCGCCCAGCACGCCCGGAAGCAACAACCGCTTGACCAACTTCCAGTCGACGTTCCCCAGCTTCCAATGCGAGAAACCGGAAATGCCAGTCGTGAAAACTTCCGCCAGATGCACACTGGCAGAGGCCGCAGCAGGGGGCACGCCGATACTGAGCAAGAAGGTGTTCGAACTGACGCCATAGGCCATCCCGAGCGCCCCGTCGATCATTTGGGCAACGAAGCCAACCAGCACGTACAGAAGAATTGAAAGTTCCATTTGCTATCTCCTTTTAGATAGTATATAAAGTCTATAATATTAATATACTTTTGAGATAAAAAAATAGCTGACGCTACTCTCCCAAGTAGCGCTCGAGCAGCATCCACTCTCTCGGTCACATCCGCCAGAGTCGTGTTCTCTCAGAATATCAGCAATGGCATCACGCACATCCCCCATCACCATGCGCAAGCCGCAGGTCTCTTCATCCGGGCAACCGCAGGGTTCATATGCCATGTGACTCACGCAGCGGATAGGCGCCAGCGGCCCATCCAGCACACGGATGATCTGTCCCAGGTTGATTTGTTCCGGCGGCTTTCGCCAGGTAATAACCGCCGCCCACGCCCATTTTACTTTGCAGCAGCCCGGCGTTCTTGAGTGCCAGCAAGATCTGCTCCAGATATTTGGTCGGGATTTTCTCCTGAACCGAAATATCCTTAATCTGCACCATCGCGTCAGGGGAGTGCTTCTGCGCGTTGGCAAGATGGATGGCGGCCCGCAGGCCATATTCACCGCGTTTTGAAAGTCTCATAATGAGATAAAGTCTACTACTATGCTAGATTTACTGGATTATAGTGTGGATTTTCACAAACGTCAAGAGGACTTTTCCAACAGTTCGACCATTTCGACTTCCCCCAATGCGCGCTTGAGATCATCGCTTTTCAGGATGACGGTTGTTCCACGGATGCCGGAGCCAATGGAAATCTCCTCTTCGACGAAGACATTCGGATCAACCAGAACCCTGAGCTTGCTTGCCGTTCCAAAAGGCGATACTGCGCCGATGGGATATCCCGTTATCTCCAGCACTTCATCCTTGTCCGCCATCGTCAACCGCGATTGGCCGAGATAGGCCCGCAGCGCCTTCCACGAGATTTGCGCTGGCCCGGCGACCAGCGCCATCAAATATTCCCCTCACCAATCCGAACAGGATGCTGCGCACGATTTGCTCCGGGCGTTGTCCACGCTCCTGGGCGGCTTGCTCCAACGAGGAGACTTTCCCGGGATGCGTGAATACGCGATGCGGGATGTTTAGCTTTTCTAATTCGATGCTGACGGGGGGAGATTTAGGCATCAGATTTCAAGTTGTCATTGCGAGCCCCGTAGGGGCGTGGCAATCTCAAGTAACCAGTAGACAGGAGATTGCCACAGTCGCTACGCTCCTTCGCAATGACATGCAGTTATTCCGTCTTCGGCTCGAAATCACACAACTCCCGCACAGGGCATTCCGGGCATTTCGGCTTTCTGGCGTTGCAGACTTCACGTCCCAGGCGGATGATGTTGAGGTGTGCGGCGTAATACGTCTCAGGCGGGAAAACGCTTTCCAGATACGGATGGGCCTGCTCAACGGAAATCTTCTCAGGGCGCAGTCCGATGCGCCCTGTCAGGCGGTAGACATGCGTATCCACGGGGAAGGCCGGTCGGTTGAGCGAGAAGCACAGCACGATCGCGGCTGTCTTTGGGCCAACGCCCTTGAACTTGGTCAGCCAATCGCGCGCTTCTTCGATGGGCATATCTTCTAAAAACGACAGATCCAGCGAGCCGCGCTCTTCCGTGATATCACGCAGTACTTGCTGCAGACGTGGGCCTTTCTGGTTGGCCAGCCCCGCCACACGGACGGCTTCGATCACAGCATCCGTGTCTGCATCGCGCACTTCTTCCCAGGTGGGGAATTTGGCTCGCAGCGAGTCAAAAGCACGGTCGCGGTTGACATCGTTGGTGTTCTGCGACAGGATGGTTGAGACCAATTCGTCTACAGGCGGCAGGGGATTGCGCCAGACGGGTTCGCCATAAAATTCGATCAGTTTGTTGTGTACTTTCAGGGCTTTTTTTGCGTGGTCAGTCATGGAGGATAATTTATCACGAAGCTGCGTAGACACGAGGGCGCAGCATTTGCTTTCATTGACTTTATGCGTTTGTGTCTTCGGGCTTAGAGATAATTCAAAAACTATTCTTCTTTATCAGGGCCAGGGTGATAGTGACGGGCGTAATAACGCTTCAGTCCGTAACGCAGCCGCTGGGCATATAGTTTCTGTTGCACAGCTGGAATCTTGAATTTGGATAACAGGGGTTGTACAAGGCTTTCTGTGATATCCGGCCTTTGCTTTCTTTTAGAAAGTTTTTCCAGCCTTTTGTGTGCATCCTTGATGAAATCAGCATGACTTTTGATGATTTCATCTGATACTTTTCCATCGCGCCCGCTGATAACGGTGTAATCGGCGTAGGCTTTGCTTTGCAGGAGGGACAGGGATTTCAAGCCAGGCGGGCATATCCGCTGTAGACAGGAAGGGCGGCTTGTTTTTTAGCACAGCATCGCCCACGAAAACAATTTTCTCTTCGGGCAAAACCACCCAGATGGCGCCAGCACTTGGGCCGGGGTGACTTTCAAGCAAGATCTGGGATTCATCCCATTCCAGGGTCATGGATTGAGTGAAAGAGATCTCTGGCGGCACCCAACGGATTCCAGTCAGACCGGGGATGTCTTCCCAGTTGGCGCCGGTTTCATTTTGTTGGGATTTGAAGGTGTTCGGTCTGTTTCGAAAGACCTCGGCTGTCTCTTCGTGGGCGATCACGCTGCAATCCATGGCTCGCACGCCCAGGGTCCGGTCAGGATGCGCGTCCAGGTTGATCAGGATACGTTCCGGGCCACCGCTCAAGCCCATCAACGCAGCACGCCACGAACGCCCGTCTTCCGGCGAAGGCGGCGCGTCGATCTGCACCAATCCGCGGGAAAGGCTGATGACTCCCAGAGTCACGCCGGGATATTGAGTCTCAATGAATACTTGTTTGCTAATGGAATCCATAAATGTGCTGCTCCTGAAAATCTTCCCCCTCTTGGTGCTTCTCTAATAACAGGTGAATTGAGAGAATGCACTTTCGAGTATTGAGGGGTAGAGAGCCAATTTTACCCTAATCCCCTTTGGAACTTTCCTGCTGTTCTTCCGATGCCACAGGCAGGGTGAAGAAGAAGGTGTTGCCCTTGTCTTGTTCACTTTCAACCCATATCCGACCACCATGGCCCTCAACAGCCAGGCGACAGAATGACAACCCAATGCCCATCCCACTTAGCTTGTCTTTGCCATCCAGCCGGGTGAATTTGTTGAAGATACGTTCATATTCCTTGGCAGGAATAGCAGGCGCTGTGTCTTGCACGAAGACTTTTACCTGGCCGTTCTCGGCCTGGGCGCAGACCGTAATTTTCCCTTCTGCGGGTGAGAACTTGGCGGCATTTTCAATCAGATTGATCAATACGCGCAGGATCATTTCCTCATCGACCCAAACGGGGGCAAGCTTCTCTTTTTCGGGGAAATTGGTGCGGAGCTTCTGATTGCGGCCTTCCACAATCTGATCCACTTCTCTAATAGAATCAACAACCAGAGCTTTCTACATTGACGGCTTTTTGGTTGACGATTTCCTGGCCCAACTCCAGCTTGTTAATATCCAGTAATGTGTTGATCATACGTTCAATGCGCGCAGTGGAGTGGAAGGCAATCTTCATAATCGATTGCACATCCTCATCCTCGTCATTGGTTATCAACACGCTCAACATATCCAGGCTGGAAATGATGTTTGCCAACGGTGAGCGCAGATCGTGATAGACCATAGACATCAAATCGTTACGCAAGTCATCCAGTGCCTTGCGTTCGCTGATGTCATGAATAATCCATTGCAGTACAACAGCATTTTCAAATTCGACCGGCCGCACATTGACCTGGATTGGTATTGCGCGTCCACTAGCTGTGCGTAACATCGAATCATAGGAATACGTCTGGTATGACTTCAGGTTGTTGAACCCCAGCCCGAGCATATTCCAGTTGACATCGTGCAACTGATCGATGCTGATTTCATGCAGATGTTTGTTTTTATACCCGCTGAATTCTATTGCCTGGCGATTCGCCTCAGTGATCTTCCCATCCCAATCGGTCAATAAAATGGGATCGATGCTATCTTCGAACAGTTCGCGGTAGTGTTGATGCGAGGATCCATCCTTTCAAATTGTTGCGCGTTTTGAATGGATGTCCCGGCCAGGCTGCCCAGCCCGGTCAGCACCAGCAAGTCGTCCGGGTCAAACTCACCTGCAGTTGGATTGATGACCTCTAATACGCCGATGACTTCGCCCGGCACCTGGATGGGCGCTATCGCCATAGCACGCGTCTCTATGCCCCCAAACCTGTCCGCGTTTTTGAAACGCTGGTCCTGGCTGACGTCAGGTATCACTACCCCTTGCCCATCTTTGACGACCAGATTGGCCAATCCCTGCCCTGGTGGAATACGTCGGTTGAGAATATTGTTGGCATTGTGTCCGGTGGCTGCGCGGAAGACCAACTCATCGGTGGACGGGTCAAACAGTGCCAGGGCAACCGTTTCCACCTGCATAGCCTGAATGGTCTGTTTCAAGATGCGCTGCAGGACATCTTCCAATCGTAAGGATGTGTTGATCGTGGCTGCGCCTTCAGCCAATGCGCTCATCACACGCGCCTTACGCTGGCTTTCCGTGTACAGACGGGCGTTCAACACGGCAATCCCGGCCTGGTCGGCGATGGCCTGCATCAAATCCAGGTGTTCTTCACCAAAGGCATTGGTTTGTGAATGCACCAACGTCAGCACGCCCACCAGTTGCTCACGCGCTTGCAGGGGCATACAAAGAGCCGACTTTGCGCTTGTTTTCTTCCTGGCATCATCAGGGCGATGCAGCCAGCGTTCATCCTGGCTGGTGTCGGAAATCAGAACAGGTTCGCAGTTTTTCAACACCCATCCGGCCAGGCCGTTTTCTACCGTATCCTGTAATTGCTGGGTTGTGTCTCCGTCGATTTGTTGTTGACCGAATACGATTGTAAAATCCACAGCTTTGCCGGCGTCATCCAGCACGACAATGCTTCCGCGTTCCCCGCCCACATTTTGGATTGCCTGATACAGCACACGCTGGAGCACGGTGCGCAAATCCAGTGCAGTGGCAACCTCCCGGCTGACATGATAGAGCAGCTCGAGCCGGTTGCGGTCTTCTTCAGTGATGGGCTTCCTTTGTTGGGTTTTTATCTCCATAGGATAATTAAAATATACCACGTCCTTGCCTGATTTAATCCAGCCATAATGACAAGATATATAATCAGGAGTTATGTAGTTGAATGGAGCCCCGAAAATAAGGGGTGCGTGCGGAGCACGCACCCCTTATTTTCGGTATCTTTTGCGAACTGCGTAAGTCCAATAATAAAATTGCAATCATCTACACAAGTATAGCATGTCATTCATGGGTGCGAAATGGTTTACAATAACTGCATGTCTCTCGATGTACAACGTATCCAGGCCCTGTGTTTTGACGTAGATGGCACCCTGAGCGATACCGACGATGTGTATACGCAGAAGGTGGCCCAATTCTTGCCCCGTTCTTTGTTCCATGATCCGCAACGCACCGCCCGGAAGTTCGTAATGTGGATCGAATCACCTGGCAACGCCCTGATCGGCCTGCCCGATATCATCGGGTTGGATGACGAATTGTTGGGGTTATGGGAGTGGCTGAACCGCCATCGTCCGCGCCCGATGAAACATTTCATGATGGTGCCCGGTATCAAAGAGATGCTGGAGCGCCTGCATGGAAAGTACCCGATGGCAGTTGTCAGCGCCCGTGACGATAAGTCTACCCGCGCCTTTCTCAAGCAGTTCGAGTTAACCGGCCATTTCGAGGAGATCGTAACCGCCATCACCGCCGAGCATACCAAGCCGTATCCCGACCCGATCCTGTACGCGGCTGAGAAGATGGGTGTGGCACCTGAGAACTGCCTGATGGTCGGCGATACCACTGTGGACATCCGCGCCGGGAAAGCAGCTGGGGCGCAGACCGTCGGCGTGCTTTGCGGATTTGGGGAGCGCAAAGAACTGGAACGCCGGGGGACGGATTTGATTCTGGATAATACGGCTGAACTGGCGGATGTGTTGCTTCAGGGTGGGTAGCCTGTGCAATTCCAAGTATGAATAAGACAAACGGTATCTGATATGAAAGAAGAGAGCTGTGATACTCTTGATCTGTGAAAAAAAGCAAAGTATTTGACGACTTGATTGGTGAATTATCGGATTGTTTTGAAAAACTACCGGATTACCGTCAAGGTGTAAACACGCGCTACGAGATAAAAGATGCAGCAGTCTCTGCCTTCAGTGTGTTTTTCACACAATCCCCCTCATTTCTGGCATCGCAGCGTCTTTTGCAGAAAAGGCAGGGAAAGAACAATTTATTCAAGCTATTTGGTGTGGGACGTATCCCAACAGACACGCAAACGCGGAACTTGCTGGACACATTAGAACCATCGCTGTTATACGATCTTTTTTCTTACGCGCTGAAGATGCTGGGTGAAAAAGTGGGTTTGAAAGACTTTGAAAGTCAGACGGGGCAGATACTGATCTCTACAGATGGGACAGAGACGATCTCCTCCCAAAAGATAAACTGCCAGAATTGCTCGCACCGTGAATTGAGAAACGGAGAGACGCAGTATTTTCATTCCGCAATTCTTCCTGTGATCGTAAAGGCAGGCAACTCAAGTGTACTGCCCTTATCACCAGAGTTTATGACCCCTCAGGATGGGCATGAGAAACAAGACTGTGAACGGGCTGCCACCAAACGCTGGGTCAAACGAAACACAGATATGCTAAAAGGTTGGCGATATACGATGTTGGGGGACGATCTGTACTCGAACCAGCCGCTTTGCGAAACCTTTTTAGCGGCTGAACTGAACTTTATCCTGGTTTGTAAACCGGATTCACACAAAGAACTCTACAAGACCGTTGATTTTCTTGCCAAAAATGGTCTCGTAGAAGAAGTGGAAGAACGTCATTGGAACGGGCGCTACTATGCAAAGCACATCTATCGTTTTGCAAATGAAGTGCCTCTACGTCAAGAAGACCCCTTGTTGGTGAACTGGATTGAAGTCATCATCATAAACGAAGGCACTGGAAAAGAAGACTACCACAACAGCTTTGTGACAAACCACAAAGTTAGCGTTATGAATGTAGCTGCCTTAGCCCAAGACGGGCGGACTCGCTGGAAAAGTGAGAACGAAACAAATAACACGCTAAAAAATCAAGGCTATCATTTCGAGCATAATTTCGGACACGGGGAAGAACACCTGGCGAACTTTTTGGCAACTTTGAATTTGCTTGCCTTTTTCTTGCACACGCTCCTGAATTTATTAGATGAGCAATATCAACGTTTGCGAAAAGAACTCGTAACGCGCGTGGACTTCTTCAATGACTTACGAGCGTTGCTACGTTATATGGTTTTTGATAGTTGGGAGGCTCTGATGATTTTCATGTTACGGTCACTCGAAGTACCAGGGTATGGATGATGATTTTGAGCTTTTCCAAAGAGCGGGGAGTTTACTGATAGCGATTAGCGGCGATTTTCGATTCTCTGCATCCTGAAAAAAACGGTTTGGAGACCTTTCTGATTTTATTGATTTGAGAGCAACATTCACTTAAATTTTCGCTGATCTGCACTTTCAGGATAGAGAGACCCCATATTTGGAATCGCTGACAAAACCTGACATGTCTCCATAAAAGCTGGGTTAACAGTGATGTGTATCCACACAAAAGACATGATTAACTCACATCACGATAAGACATATCAGGTTTTTATCGAGTAATTAATTTATGATTTTGATCGGTTTCGTAAAAACAGGATACTCACCGCGATGCCTATAATGCACCCCAGGATAAAACCTAGTTGACCGGCGGCTTCATACCCGCGCACACCAAAGAGGGTGAAATCTTGCGCGAAGTTACCGCCGATATACGCGCCAAGAAATAATCCTAGGGCGCCGAAAAACAGGCCGCTGGCAATGACGGCAATGCCTTTCAAAACCGATTTGAGCATAATCAAAACCTTTCTCGCATCAGTCAACGATGAAGAGCTTCGCGCCAGTTTAAGGTGGAGGAGCGATGCGGTTCCGCGTCATCCGCTACCTGGTAGCTGACACCCGGGGTCAGGACGAATTGCCTGCCATCGGCGAGTTCGGTGTGCAGTTCTCCTTCAAGGCATAACAGGATATGTCCCTTCTTGCACCAGTGATCGGCCAGGTAGCCGGGACTATACTCGACCATGCGTACCCGCAGGGTGTCGAATTGCTGCGTGCGCCAGGTTGCCAGGCCGGTTTCTCCCTTGTGTTCCGTGGGAGCGATTTGTGACCAGTCGGTAGTGCCAAAAGGGATGTTTTTCATGTCCATGGTTAATTCTCAATCTAAACTAGGAAAGGTACGAATAACTGCGAAGAGACAAGCATAACATTATTCCTAAAGTTCTTTTTTCATGAAGTAACGTTGATGCCCGGGAGGAAAATCTGGCAGTTCGCCAAAGACCTGATAGCCATGATCTTTATAGAAATCTGGCACCTGGAAACTGAACGTGTCCAGATATGCGTTCCTGGCACCAAGTTTGCGTGCTTCATCTTCAATCGAGTCAAAAGACGATGTCCATATCCACTGCCCGCGCAGCTCATCTTGAATCCACAACAGGTCGACATACAACCAGCCCCAGTACACTTCGCCCAGCACCCCGCCTACGATCTCGTTTTCAGGGGTTTGCAAGGCGAAACACAGGCGTTGAAAATTATTGTCCCCTGCCTGTTCGATGTTGTACTTTTGAAGACCTCCTCCAATGATCCCCCAGGCAGATTCTTCAGGCTTCTCAACGTAGATAATTTCATACTTTTTATCCATGTGATTTTATTCAATTCCTTTCTTGTAAAATTCGATTTATGCGATTTGCATTCTTCACTTACGTATACAGGGAGTGGTTAACAGGGTGGAATAGGATTTTTAGTATGTCATTCTGAGCGACCAACGGGAGCGAAGAATCTCCTGATTTCAACTGGAAAATTCGAAATTCTTCGCCGCTACGCGGCTCAGAATGACATTTGGTTACTAGAGAAACCGACGAAATTACCCACACCCTTTACATAGGACAGTTGCTCGCAGATGAAACCATCCTTTAGCTTGAATATATCCACACCGCGGACATGCCCCTTTTTCCCGGCCGCATCCACCCAATCGTATCTCCAGCGCATAACACACCGAATACCAAGGCCAAAAATCTCCTCGATCTCGATGTGTGCCTGGGGCGACTTGCGGAAGAAGTCCTGCCAGAATTGAGCCACTGCTTCCTTCCCTGAGTACCGGGTACCATCGGGGGCCGGACCGTTGTTTTCGTAGACACAATCCTCGCTCATAAGCTTCATCATGCCTGGCACATCATGACGGTTGAAGGCCTCGTTGAAGGCAAGAACGAGGCGGGTGGCTAATTCTACCTTTGACATGCGGGTTGAACTCATAAAAATATCATTTCCTTTTGTGAAAAGTGGATTGGCTGCCTAACGTTTATATCAGGCGCGACTACAAATCGCTGTCCTTATTCTATCAAGACTGCCCTTGCGAAAATACCGAAAGTTTTTGTGATATCGCCAACCTGTTGGGAAAGTCAAGAAAACAGGAATGGTTCTATCTATGCTTTTTATCTGACTCTGAATCAATTCACCATCCATAAGGCGCTCGATGTAACGTTCAATTGGGTCTTGCGACACCAGATTGAATATCCCTTTATTAAACGTAACCACTGCATCCACAGATGCCTCTTGAATTTCTTGCATAAATTCATCAGATGATTTTGGTTCAATGATTTGACTGAAATACTCTTTTCCAAATATTCTTCTGACATCTTCTGGGATAATCAGTTGGAAATGCATAATAACAGTAGAAGATTAGTTCAAAGGGTCCTTGATATTTGACTTCGATACAAATTTCCGCAAGTTGCTTTGGACTAGTATTTTCTTCCGCGTTACGACAGCCAACCTGCTTCTTCTCATTATTGGCCAGAAAAGGTTCTCTTGTCCTTTGGTATTTGGTGAAAGGAACATGCCTTGATGTACAGAGTGTGGATGAGGGTTTGAGAACAGAAGCATGACACGTGGCCGATTTGTGGCGGCAGCAGGAATCAGTCTTTCCGTAGTAAAAGTAACGCTTCTTTCTGTTTCATTGAAGTTGATCAAATTTGGATAGCTCCAATATTTTCCCAGTATGTGAGATGCGCGTTCCTTAATGCTTTCAAATGCTTCATCCAAGAGATAAGTTCTCTGAAAATTAATATTTGACATCTAACTATCTTCTCACAAAATACAATCCCTAAACCGGGATAGGCGCAATCACCTGCGAAGAGACGAACATCCATGTGACCAGCGCCGCGTTGAGGATTGCTCCCAGGTAAGGGCGGCCGGTCAGCTGGAAGCACCAGGTGGAGATGGGGACGATCATGATCAGCACACCGATGATGTGGAACAGGCTCATGGTGAAGTTGGCCAGCACGCCGCCGGGACCCACGAAGGGGATGAACCCCACCGTCAGCAGCGGGATGTATTGCACCAGCATGAACAGCATCAAGGGCACGATCAGCGCCAGGGTGTTGGCGGTTGACCAGGAGACGAAGGTCTTCCACCAGGTCTCTTTTTGCGGGAGGCGCAATTGCCCGTGCAGGAAGGGGCCCATCAGCAGGAAGCCCAGCAGCAGGAAGGGGAAGTACAGCAGCCACATCCCAAAGCGATAGGGCGTCAGGTCGCTGGCGAAGGGGAACAGGAAGCGGTAATCGACGATGAAGATTGCTTCCAGCAGATGCTCGAAGAGATAGGCAAAGGCGAACAGGATCAACGCCAGGAGAGCCGTTTTCCCAAGATAGCCCCAATCCAGGGAGAAGCGTGATCTTGTCAAACGAGGTCCCCAGGTCGGCCCAGGTCAGGCCGTCTGAGCGGCGTTTGAGCCAGCGCCGCAGGATGAAGAAGCCGATCACGTTGATCCACACGAACCACCAGACCGTGCCGTTGACCAGCATCATCGGGAAGGCCTTGTCGATCTGCACCACATACACATGCACGCCAAACAGGGCAAAGATGAGCGGCAGGTAGAGCCACATCAGCAGGCCGTTGGTGCGCGGCGTATTTGAAGAACTCGCGTCGGGTGCAGGCGTATTCCGAGATGCTCCCCTGCAGCGAGCTGAAGGATTTCGTCCGCAGCAGGATCAGGCCCAGGGGCAGCAGCGCGGCCAGCCCGGCCAGCATGGCGACCAGCGTGGCCCACTCTTTGATCTCCCAGATCTGGTTTTCGGGCGCGACCCAATCATGGAGTCGTCCGGGTCTCAGCGCCATCACGCATCCATGCGACGGCTTCGGCCACGCCTTTTCGGCTGTGGGATTCCTGGAGGTGGATGCCGCGCAGCAGGACCACCTTTCGGGCGGTACCAGAGTCGAAGTCGCCGTACGCAGCCCCAAAGTCCGCATCGACGCGGCCGAAGGCTGCTTCCGTTTGTGGGCTGCTCATCCACTCGGACTCGACGTCGTTGCGTGCCGGTCATGCGTTCGCGGTATTCGTCATATTTGCCGAAGATCATGAGCATGTTCTTGGGCATGGACTCTGGTCGCCTCGTCCGTGTAGGCAAATCCGGAGATGACGAGCGCCTTGCACGCTGGGATCTTCGAGCGCGATGGTGTAGACCATCTCAGCGCCGAGACTGTGCCCCATCAGGCCAAGCGAGTCGCGATCCACATAGGGCAGGGATTTCAGGTAGGCGAAGGAGCTGCGCCCGCCGTAGGTGAGGTCGAAATCGGGGTCTTCGACATCGCCCGGGATGCCGGAGTTGCCGCGCCCGATGGCGTCGATCTCAAGGACGACGAAGCCGCGGCGCGCCATCTCGATGCAGTAGGCGTCGCTGGTTTCGCGGTTGTTCTGGTAGCCGTGGATGTAGACCACGCCCGGCGCAGGGGACTCGGCCGAGACGCCGACCGGCTTGAGCAGCTTGGCGCGGATGGGGATGCCGTTGCTGTTGGGGTAGGTGACGTTGCTGACCTCCACGCGCCCGAAGTCGCGCTGTACCTGGGAGGCCGTCACGAAGGCGGCCAGCGAGATCAGGATGCAGACGAAGAAAACGATCCATGCGCCGCGTGAGTTTTTTGTGCTGAAGAGTTCTTTTGTGTTCATCTATTTCCTTTTCTGTATTTTTTTTGCGCTGCATTCTTCTTTTACAATGCACGTTATCAGTTCTATGCAGAGATTATCAAAAATCATCCCCAGTGAAATAAACACCTGTATTATAATCTTTGAACTGGCGGACAGTTTATTCGTATTACTACTTGGATTTCTTTCAACTTCACGAACTTTTGACAAGGTTTGACTATGCCAAATTACTACACAGGGAAAAATCGCACAGAATTAACCGACTTCTTGCTTCAAACTTGGCTAAAAGAGGGCCCTCCAATATGTTTCATCGAGGGCTTTTCTGGTGTTGGAAAAACATCAATAGCACGCACTGTTATCAAAAAATCTGGCCTGAATGCAGTTATGACTGATATGCCTGATGCCAGCTCCAATCAAACAGATAATTTGTTCCTTGACTTGGCCACTGAATTAAGCGAAATCGGTGTTACTGATTTAGCAGATGCGGTAACAGAAGGAAACTCCATTGAGAAAGCGATAGGCACCCTTCTAAATAGTCCTTTGTTGTTAGTAATTGATGAATTTCAAAGGGCTATGACCGATGAAGCTGGAAAACCTACTAATGCATTGATAAGGTTTCTGGGCCGTTTGGCAAATCGGCCCAATATACCTGGGCGAGTTTCGATTCTTAACAAATCGCATAGTTGAAAGAAGCAAATGGTCGGAAGCGTATGAAATCCGAACATTGAGTGGATTGGCGCCATCAGATGCAGAAGAATTTTTTGGGAAAGTTACTGAATGACAAGGGAAGAGATAATGAAATCCCCCAAAAGAGAGGCGGCGTGATGTTGTCAACTGGCTAGGATGTAACCCGCGTGCAATTCAAGTTCTGGTTACAGCATTAGAAAAAAGTTCACTGGAAGAGTTAATTGGTATTAGCCCGGAGATTTGGGAAGCCCGTAATCGTGAAGTGTCTGCCACATTGTTGCATAAGCTTGAAAGTGAACTTTTGGAAAGGACAATTGAACTACTTCTCAAGCCAGAAACATCCAGGTTATTAAGGCGGCTTTCAGTTCATCGCAAAACCGTAAAGCGTCAAGCAATCGACATTTTATTACCAAAAGAAGCAAAATTTGAAAATGTTCGCGATGATCTTATCGACCGCTTTTTGATGGAGCAACACTCTGGATGGTTTTCATTAAACCCAGTTGTTCGCGAGATTTCACTGCAAAAGGTAAAGGAAAAACCCAGCGAACTCAAACAGGCACATACTCGCGCTGCTGATCACTACATGCGTCACTTCAAGGCCAAAGATATTAAAGAGACTGGAAAGCTGAGTGGTTACTTTGTTGAGGTCGGTATCATTTAGTTCAAGCACAGCGAGATGAAGAACTAGTGCATATTGCTGGACGATTCAAAACTATTTGAAGACCAAATTCTATTCTACAAGTCCCATTGCCAAACAATTAGACGAACTTAATGAGCGCATTGCAACATTAATGGCCTTGCTAGAAACTCCTGGCGCGAAGGGACTGGAAGCATATCTGGCAAGGTTATATGTAGCACGCGGTTCCGAAACTGATGCTGAAAAAGCCTTGCATTTTGTTCGAAGAGCAACTGAAGCTAAGGCGCCTATCGACAGTTGGGTATTCGGCTGCGGTTAGAAGCAAGATTTAGTGACCCGCTGCAATTGATGTTAGTGGCACGAGACGCAATTGCCAGAGTTTCTACAGAAGAGGGGGCAGAAAAAATATATATTGTAACGGGAAAGTCGCTGGTACAAGCAGGTAGAATTGATGAAGCCATTACTTTTCTCAAAGACGGCATTACCAAAATACCTGTAGATAAAGATTTGTTTTCACTGTATCAAAGTGCGGGGGAACTGTTGGCGCAAGCGGGCAAAACCGATGAAGCCATCGACCTGCTCAAAGACGGCATTACCAAAATACCCGTCGGAAAATATAATCGTTACACTCTAATTGAACCAATCTTGAATTTGTTGATCGCAAAGCAGGATATCAAAGCACTTGAAGATTTCCTCGCCGGCAGCGGGAGATCTTGTCGTTAATCCACCACAATTGGCACTAGGAAGGATAGCAAAGTCAATGGTTTTACGCGAATGGGAAAGTGCTGCTGAAATAGTTAGTCAAGAAGTCTTGAACTATCCTGGATATCGCTCACTTCAATGTTTAGAAGTTTTTTGTAAGCTTTGTATCAACCAGGTCACGATGGCAGATGAAGCCCTACAGAAGATTGATTTCGCTCAATTGCCCAACGAGCAGTTGTATTGGCTCAAAACATGGATGGAAATTAAAAAAGGTTCTCAAGAGGGCAGCTCGAGAAAGTCTTACGGCCTATCTAGGTCGAAGTCCTGAAGAGAAAGATGTTAATGAAAAGTTTCTACTGCAATTATGGGATACCGCTCCTGTTATTGGGAATCGAAGGGATTTGGCTTACTTTTTTCCCATCTTGCCCACTTCGCTTACCGGCCTCCCAAGTGATGTGGTTCGAGTTCAACATGGACCTAGTGTCATCTATACTACATCTGAAACAGATCAAGTTGAAGTTCTGCCTGTCCCTTCCGATCGAAAAACCGATCAAGAAATTTTCATATCTTATGCTTGGAACGGTGAGAGTGAAAAAATTGTTAATGAAATGGATCAAGCTTTTCAAAAGCGCGGTGTGGTCATCGTGCGTGACAAACGAGTTTTGGGCTACAAGGGTTCTATTAAAGAATTTATGGAACGCATTGGCCGTGGAAAAGGTGTTGTTGTTGTCCTCAGTGACAAATATTTGAAGTCAAAGAATTGCATGTTTGAATTGATCCAAATTGCCGAAAACAAACAATTCAAAGATCGCATTTTCCCTGTGGTTTTGAGTGATGCTGATATATACGATCCGGTCAAGCGTATCGAGTACATAAAATACTGGGAGGCAAAGAAAAGGGAATTAGATGCCGCCATGAAGAGCGTCAGTTCAGAAAATTTACAGGGAATTCGAGATGATATGGATCTCTATGACGCCATCCGCGATGAAATTGCAGGCTTGGTAGATATATTGCAGGATATGAATACACTGACACCTGACATGCATCGCGATAGTGATTTCCAAACTCTATTTGATGCGGTGATGGCAAAATTAGAAGAATAAAACACTAACAACAATAGTAGAGATTTTTTCCCGTTCTTTTTGTTAGTTTTCAAGTGAAAACGGCAAATTGAATTGTTCATAAATTTTTTTCCAAAGGCCTATATCTTCCGAAGGATTGATAAGCGGAACATACCCTAATTTGAGATGGATTTTAACGCCGCCAAATGCCAGAATCCCGTTGGGCTTTCATCATATTTCTTCATCTAACTTTTTTTCGGTCCAGGTTTTTTGAGCAGGGTCAAAATGCGCTCTTGCAGATTGCATGAACGGCCGCATGTGGTCGCTCATGTATTTATCGATTCCTTGCTCCGAAGCCGCGGCCAGGGTTTTCCTGTAACTATCCAGTATCTTTTCATCAAACAATTCTGCACCGGTCCGGCCGGTCGCCAGCGCCATGCGGGCTCCCTTTTTGCTCCATGACACGGCATCTACCGTCATAATGCCACCCAGGCGCTCAATCGAGATGTTCTCACGCTGGGCCAGTCCTTCCATGTTTTTCCAAATAGCGTCCAGCCGCGGCATCAGATTCGTCGTGCTTTTAAAAACCCGGCCATAACTGGCTTTCATCTCGTCAGCCAATTTGGACAGTTCCTCGCGTGAGAGGGGCGGCATGTCGATGGTGGTGGCGCTTTTGCTCGATGCTTCCTGGACTGCCTCAAGCACATCGATCAACTCAGTTGCCTGGGTCTCCTCGGCCATAACACCATTCTCCTTGAGGTATTTTACGAGACGGTTGAGAAAAACTTTGCTCCCACCGGCCGCATCACCAAGAATAGCAAGCACCCAGAGCGGCGAGGATCCCATTGTGAGCAGCCCGGCCGCTTCCAGGGCAGTCCCGGCCATTTTTCTCTGGACGTAGTCATCAGCAAGTTTGGCTTGATCCTCGCTGATCTCACTTTTCATGCCAGCCACCCGTTCAACGATAAATTGCTGCATCAAACCGATGGTCACTCGATACGTTGTTGTCCCCCGGAACGAATTTGGGAATAACGTTTCGGCCAGCAATGTGGTGGTCCCGCCAGCCAGGGCAGCCAGAGAACGTATCGTCCGCTCGGGCAATGAAAGGGCGTACATCAAGCGTTGACGAGCAGCTTCGAAAAAGCTGGTTTTATCCTTCATTGTGATTCCTGTGATATGGGGTGGATTTGAAAGTGCAATTTTCTCCTGTTCTGGCGACGAGAGCGAAATGTACTTGTATTTTGGGCTGGTTGTTTTTCAGGTGGTCTCTCTCTCAAGAGCAGATCACAATTTCTTGCCACGAATGACACAAATTTTCACGAATAGGAAAAGAAAAATTCGCGCCAATTCGTGAAATTCGTGGCTGGTTTTCCAAACTGCTCTCAACGGGGAGACTATCGTTTTTCATAAATGTATGAAAAGTTTTTTCAAACCTTGGCCGATGCGCCCAACGCAAGCCATTCCTTGCTATCCGGGCTGAGCCGCTCAGTGGCAACTTTCTCATACTGCTCCAGTTCATCTTCTGTCAAAATGCCCTTCCAACGGCCGTTTGTTCCCTTGTGGATGAAGCGCTGGGCTCCGCCGGTGAGGAAATCTCCGCTACCGTAAACAACTTTTTCTGCATCCGCTTTCATCGTCTTGAAAGTAGCTTTGTCCACCAGTGCGGGCCAGATGGCCTCATCAATTTCGATTTCCAGATGTTTGGCAATCATGCGCATTTGCCCGTCCAGATCAGCCAACAGATCGCTATAGTGAACAAAGAGAAGATTGGATAAGTACCGGTAATCCCACCAACTTTGAAGATGGTAGAAAAGCGACCAGAAGGGATAACCTTCATGCTCCCAGGCGAGCCAGCTTTTGGTTATCCACATCTGGAAGAATTCGTGGATGTCATCCGGGCAAACCGGAAACGGATCATCGGCGCGCTCCGGGGCGCTGTTGAACCAATCGATGACACCTGGTTCGAGGTGCCGGTAGTGATTCCAGAGAGACATGAAGACATCGCGTCCATCGCGTCCCACGTAGATGTATTTCACTTCCGGGTAATAGGGCATCGCATCCAGGGGCAGATGGGTTTTGAGAAAGCGACGATGGGTCTGCGCTTCGAGCAGCTTCAGCTTTTCTTCAAGCGGATCCCCGCCCCGCGAGTCAAGCCAGGGTGTCAACTGCCACAATGGCCCCGGCATTTTCCGGTCCTGGAAAATCAGATTCCCTACGATCGTTTGCATCCAGGTTGTTCCGGCTTTCATAGCGGTGGTGATGATCACGTCACCGGCGCGTGGTTCGAACTTGTCCCAGGCGGTGCTGTCTAGCGAGTGGGTTTTATAAATTCGTGCTTTTTGCGGTAATTGGTTTCCCATCTTGGATGCCAGCCTTTCTGTTTATTTGTTTATTGGCGAAGCCGATACAAAACGGAAATGCCCGGTCATTCGGCCTATCAAAGTGCCGTCATCCTTTGTCAGGAATTTTTTCTCGATCTCTTCATTATCCAGGTGTTCAATCATTTTCAAATTTCTACCTTCCAAAAATGATTCTATTTCGCCTTCGGGGATCGAAAAGGTGAGTTCCTCAGCTGCATGACGTTCTTTCATAGTTTGCGCGAATTCTTTTGCGCCATAGTAATCTGACGGATTTTCTTCCGATAGCGAGAGGGTGTAGTCAAATGCGATGATGCTGTCAGGATGTGCAGAACCGCTGACGAAATTCAATGTGGTATCCACGGATTGTGCATCCAGGTAGTAAGTAACGCCCTCCCAGATGAAAAGCGTTTTTTCCCGAACATCAAATCCCGCTTTTTCCAGAACATCTCCCAGGGATTCCTGGTTGAAATCGATGGGCACGAGTACCACCCTCTGGGGAATATCTATGCGCGCTTTTTTCAGGTAAAGCTTTTTTTGATTTTGCGTTGGGGCGATATCCAGTTCGAATATCTTTGTGCCCTTGTTCAGTTTAGCGAAACGATAAGCTCTCGTATCATAGCCCGAGCCCATCAAGACAATTTGCGGAAATTCCTTTTCGAGCGCATCTACAAACAGGCCATCGAAATAGGCTGTCCTTGCGATCATGTACTCAGTAAGGCCTGGCAAAGCCGCACCCAATTTTTCTTTGGTATTTGCCTGGATCTTTTTGAATTTGAGAAAAAACCTGAAGTGAGGGGGTAAAAAGTATTCGGCCAAATAATCTGGCCCAAATTTTTCGTCCCCAAATTCTTTGTGGGCCAACGTTCTACGCAGCGCAGCGAACATAGCCGTTTCTGAAGGTTTTTGTTCCACACCTTTATCTGTCATCTTTATCCTTTCACCTTAACCGGGGTCTAATACTTTGCAGTGTAGTCATCAAACAAGTGCATGATCTTTTTTGTGCGCTCCCCGACTACCCCATCACCGACATCCCTATCATCGATCCTGGATACCGGCAGTACACGTTTACTTGTCGACGTGACAAACGCCTCGTCCGCGCCCTCAAGCTCGTCAAGACTCAACCTGCGTTCTTCAACCCGGAAGTGATTCCCGGCGATCTGCAGGACCAGCTTCCTGGTAATACCATGCAGCACATGCTCGGAGGGTGTCACCAGGGTATCGCCCAAAAAGGCAAAAAAATTGCTTCGAGGGCACTCGGTGACCCCATGCTGGGAATAATACAGAATATCGAAGGCTTTCTTCTCGCGCTTGAGCGGCTCCAGACGGATGGCGTTCAGGTAATTGATCGACTTGATGTGCGGCAGTTCCCTTTGGTACTCCACCGTCATCAAATTTGCGCCGTGACGGTAGATGTCAGCAGGGTAGGTTGGGAGCTCCTCAGCAATCATGATGAAATTCGGATGTTCAAGCAGGGGCGAAGAATCCGAGTAACCACCGGTCAGGATCAATCTGATAGCCGGTGTCTTGAGATCGCTTTCCTGGATCAACAGGAGGGCTAATTCACGTATTTCCTGATCGGACAGATGCAGGTTCAGGTGCAGCGCGGATGCGGATTGCCAAAATCGCTCGAGATTGTCATCGAAGTGAAAGAGCTTGCCGTTGTAGGTGCGTCCGAAATCGAAAACGCCATATCCCCGCTGCAGGGCCAGGTCGGTGATGCCGATCCACTCCCTCATTCGCTGGCTTGATTTCACCGTTCACATAGCAAAAATTACTCATGCGCGCAATGACTCCCGGTCATTATTTTTTGCCCTTCAAGAATTTTTCCAACCGCAGCAGGAACTTGACCCACTTGCTGTTTGTCATCTTCCCCAGGGTCTTGATGAACTCCTCCCGATGCGCCAGTTCTTCCGGCGTGAAGCTGTCTTTCAGGATTTCATCCTTGAATTCCTGGGCGTCGCGGTCATCGGGGACATCCCAGGTTTTCAACGGCTCACAGGCGATTTGATGATTCTCTCCCAGACAAAGCGCTCGTTCACAACCGTCCCCATGCCCTTGGTGGCGAGGGGCCAGGTCGCATCCACGATCATCTCTCCCTCGGGAGTCTCAAGGATCAGATAATTGTGCACATCCACAAAGCGGCCTTCGGACTGTTCGAGCAGGGTCCGTAGTTTTCCGCGTACATCTTTCGGGTCGATGTGTGCCACAGTCGTGCAGGCGATCAAACGGGATGAATAACCAAGTTCAGCAAATAGCCCTTGCAGCAGGTAATGTTTCCCCGAGCAGGTGCCGCGCCATTCCCCGATGATGGTTTCGGGATCGCGCGAACTGGCCCTGGTGTAAGGCATGTCACGCACCAGGATAAAAGCTTTCTCGATATCGATTTCTTCTTCTGGTTTGAGAAGCCCTTTCTCAACGGCTTTTGACTTTCAAAACATCAAGTAGCATTATTTCTCCTTCTCCCCGAACACTTCATGCGCTGTGCCCTGGAAAGAATCTGGTTTTGGTTGCCCCAGGTATTCCGCACGGCGAATCGCCCACTCATGGTCCACCTCCGCCGGGTAAAAATGGACTGGCTTCCCCTGTGCTTTCCCGGCCAGCATTTCATCCCGGCTGATATCATTACCACCAATGCCGACTAATATATCGCTGCACGAAACCATCGCCTCTGAAGTGTGTGAAAGTTCATCAGAATCAGGCAACTTTCCACCCCATTGTTGGTCGACAATGAAGCAAACAAAATCAACATACTCGCTGATTTCTTCCGGGTAATCGAGCGCTTGAGATGAAACGATTCCTGTTGTCGTAAAGCCTAAAGATTTCGCCAGAAGATACGCCGCTCCAATGCCTCCTTTTGTCCCACCAATATTGACAATGGTTGTTTCGGGTGAATAGCCAGAAAGAATTTCCCGGGCTGTCTGAAGCATTTCCGCTTCATTTTCGTAACCGGCGCCGGAAAAGCCAAAAAAGGTCAGTACCGTTTTTTCTTGCTCATTGAAAAAAGCATGCACTTTGTCAGGTGTCATTTCCCAACCGACGACATGATTTTTTCCTCGCAATTGAAGCTTGATTCGGCCAAGAAATCGGCGTAACCCTTTCATTGCTAACCTTTCCAATTACCCTGTACATATTGCTCAATCCGAAAGTATTAGATTGTTTTTACACTAAATAAAGTATAGCATCCCTTTCAATCCTTAAAATACAAGAGGCCCCAAACAGGAGCCTCTTGTTACTACTAAATCAAATGTGATTTTTTTCTTAGCGAGGACCACTCGCGCGGCGCATGGAGCCGCCCGTTGCCTGGCTGAGATTCTGCGGGATGCAGGTGCCGTCACAGAGGCCCGTGCCAGTTCCAGTACCCGTGCTGTACATATTGGCAGCGCCGATTCCGTTGCCGCGCGCGTTGCCACCATACTGATTGCCAAGCAGGAAGCTGCCCTGGTCAGCGCTGACTGCGCCAGCAGCCGTTGCCAACGCGATTGCTTTTTCGCGGACACTGGTCATCAGCGCGGGGAGTTGGTCAGCCGTGTACCCTTGCGCCAGTGCGATTGTATAGAGGGTATCGCCAGCAGCCAGTTGGGCGTTGACCTGGTCGACGCTCAAACCGAATACTTCGGCCATGGCAGTCGGCATGTAATCACTGAGAGCAACTTCCATATTGACGTTAGCGTCAATATTGAGGCCGTTCCCACCGGGGCCATATCCCTGAGCGAAGGCTGCTCCAGCAGCTACCAGTGAAATTGTGAGTGCGGCTACGAGAGCCAGAACGATGTTGCGTTTCATTTTTATTGTCTCCTTTTCTTTTGGCACCTGGCTTGTTGCCAGTGTGCCGTTGATGTTCATACTATAGCGGAGCTAAGTAAAGCATCTGTAAAGGAAACATAATGACTTGATAAAAATAAGTGACGCAAACAGGCTTTAAGAACTATTTTTGGAGGTGGTGGAACGTAAGTGATGCGCCAATTTAACGTGTCACTGCGAGCATCTTTTTGCGAAGCAGTCTCCCCTTTTACGGGGAGATTGCCGCACTCCGCTACGCTTCGTTCGCAATGACATCACTTAATTATTTACCACTACCCTATTTTTTAGCTCACCCCATATCTGTTTGGAGACGGATACGTCTATCGGGATCAAACGTAATCGCCTGCGCACCTCTCCGCCCTCTACCTGCTCCAACCACCGGGCAACCTCATCACCCCAACATAAACCAACAACAAAGATACGATAACCGCGCCCAGCGCCACGGCATGTTTGTTCCAGGCCTTCTTCTTGAACATGGCCGGGGCATGACCTGCAACCGCTGCCAACAGCATCATGACCAGGTGCTCGATGCGGAACAGGGGGAACCCCGCGCCGCCAAAACCGGTAATGAAGAAGTACAGAAGGCCCAGCGTGACCTGCAAATCCATCAGGCCGCTGAAGCCGGATGAAAGCCCGCGGTCCATTTTGTCGAATGCGCTTTTGCGTGCCAAGCCAAGGATGAATTTGACGATGGCGATCACTCCAACGACGACGATCAGCCAGCGTACGATGGAATGAATTTCAAGTAAGATAAGCATGATTTTTCTCCTAACCAAGAGGGTGCGTCGCACCACACAGATTGGGGATTCCAGTTTGGTGGAATATTTCAACTCCGACTTTGTTCCCCTAAACCTGGTGCGACGCACTTTTTATAGTGTTTCAATAGTAGCATGAAACAGTTTCTCGTGTACAATTTAGGGGAGTAACCTTAATAAAATTCTTGCAAACAGGTTCTTATCTTACAAGTGCAACGCACTTCAATATTGAGGTCCACTTAGAGAACTTTAGGTCAAGTGCGTTGCACTTGTTCTAAAAACAGGAGCAACTCATGTCCTACACCACCATATTGACCGAAACTCGCGGGCGCGTTGGCCTGGTCACGCTCAACCGTCCTGAAGCGATGAATGCCCTCAACCCCACCATCTTGGGCGAACTGATGGATGCGCTCGAAGCCTTCGATGCGGACGAAAACGTCGGCGCGATGGTTGTGGCTGGCAATGAAAAAGTTTTTGCTGCAGGGGCGGACATCAAGGAGATGGCCGAAGCCTCCGAAGAGCAGATGCGGCAGAGTCCCTTTATTGGGCTCGTTTGACCGCATCCGCCAGATCAAGAAACCGGTCATTGCCGCGGTATCAGGCTGGGCCTTGGGTGGAGGCTGTGAACTGGCTATGTCCTGTGACATGATCGTTGCATCTGAGAGGGCCAGGTTCGGGCAGCCGGAGATCACCATCGGTGTCATCCCTGGCGCAGGCGGGACCCAGCGCCTGACGTTGGCAGTTGGCAAAGCCATTGCGATGGAAATGGTGCTCAGCAACCGCACATTGTCTGCGGACGAGGCGCTGCATTATGGATTGGTCAATCATGTGGTGCCGGTGGATAGCTACCTGGATAAAGCCATCTCGCTGGCCGAGAAGATTGCGGGCCTGGGGCCAGTAGCCGTCCGTGCGGGGAAGGAAGCGGTCAATGCGGTTTTCGAAGGTTCGCTGACAGACGGGTTGTCTATCGAGAAAGAATTGTTCTACGGCCTGTTCTCCACGGAAGATCAAAAAGAAGGCATGGGCTGCCTTCATCGAAAAGCGCAAGCCGAACTGGAAAGGGAAATAAGAGTATCTGAATGGATTACCACCAAGACACGAAGACTCGAAAGTCACTAAATTATTAAAAGTTGGCGTCTCCGTGTCGAGAGTGCGTTGAAGGCTTCTAGTACTTAGTGGTAAAAATTGAAAGGTTTAAGGAAAGCACAGATTCATGCTACACCAGTGGAGAATTCAAATCGCGCTTGACGAGCCTGGAATTAGAGAATAAGCCTGCCATCGCGCACGCTTCGCTCAAGTCATTTGGCGCCATTCAAGGGGGGGCGGAGACGGTCTTTGGAGCGTTGCTGGCTTCTGTCAGCGGGCTGATCATGCCAGCATTCACCTACAAGACCATGTTCTCCCCGCAGTCGGGCCGCCAAATAACGGCCTTGCCTATGGCAAGCAGCTTGACCTGAACCGTATGGCCGAGCCATTCCATCACAATATGCCTGTTGATCCGCTGATTGGAACATTGCCCGAGACATTGCGCCATTATCCCCGCGCATTATGCGCACATGCGCATCCCATTCTCTCATTTGCAGGCGTGAAAGCGAATAATGCCCTGAACGCCCAGACGATCTACAATCCCTTTGCGCCCATTGGCGCGTTGGCCGACCAGGATGGCTGGGTGCTGCTGTTGGGCGTGGACCATACCGTCAACACCAGCATTCACTATGCTGAAAAACTGGCCGGGCGGCGGCGTTTCGTGCGCTGGGGGTTGACCAAAAAACGCGTGATCGAGTGCCCGGAATTCCCCGGCTGCTCGGATGGATTCGAAGCCATTCGGCCCGGATATCGAGCATATTACGCGCCGGGTGGAAGTTGGGGAGAGCTTCATCGAAGCCATCCCGCTGCATCCAATGCTGCAGGCTGTGGAAGCCAGTATAAAAAAGAAACCCACTGGCTTTGCTCTGCCAGCGGGATGAATGCGAACGCTGTGATGCGGTGCGTATGGTGAACGGTACTGTGGGGGTGTAGCCTAACGGTTGACGTTACCGTCTAGAGGTTAGCTAGTTTCTGGTGCAAAACGTGGAAGGAAGCGCATTTCTCCACTGTTTGCATATCGTACCTTTCCAATTGATCAAGTTTTTGCCGCGACCTTGCGGCCAATAGTTTTCAGGTTAGCAGCGATCACGCCCCAACCAACCCATTTTTCAAAACCATCCTGGCCATGATCTCTGCAGCGGTTCAGTTCATGACATCGTTTCAACACGCTGATCCTTCCTTCCACACCGTTATGCCACTTGCGGGCACGTTTGAACCAGGCTTGTCTTTCATGCTTCAAGCGTGCTTCGGATCTTCTACCCGGTTTCGGTAAGATCACACGCTGGACACCATGCTCTTGCGCCTGGTACTCATTGTACGAGGAGTGTACCCCACGGTCAGCACTGGCTTGCCAGGGCGCTTTCCCAAAACGCTCGATGTGGTGATCCAAGCTGGGCAGCCATTGGCGGTCGTCGTTTGGGTTGCCAGAGAGCACATCCCAGCGGGTGACAAGTCCGCCATCCACTTCGTCCAGCCAGATCTTGTGCCCATACTCAGTTGGCTTATGGGCCTTGTTGCGCCGGATGATGTCGGTGTGGGCTTCGAAAATGCTGACAATCTTTTCGGAAGCAGGCACCTTTTCTTGTTGCAGAACACGCCGGATGGTTTGATCAACCACTTGCTCTGCTCTGGAGATGAAAGTCTCCAGAGTTTGTGCTAACTTCTGTGCTTGGTGAACTGCCTGCTCTTGCAGAATCGGCAGCACCTGTTGGGCCTGTTCGATCGTGGCCTCAACTGCCCGGATGAGCTTCCGATAGGCGGTTTTCCCTTCGGTTTTGGCCTGGTCGCTTCTGCGTCGCATGGCTTCCCCAACCTGGCGGGCGAAACGACGGGCACTGCGAATGCGATTGCGGAATACTTCCTGGCTCAACTCGGTTTGCACACCCAGCACTTGCTTTGCCCGGCTGAGTGTACGACCAAGCACCCGGACACTGTCTGCCAACAGACTGCTGTCACTGGGTGGGTGGATATTGGTCTCCACCACTGTCCCATCTGTACGCAGCTTGCGACCACGCGTCACTTTCAATTGCACAGCCAACTGGGTCAAACGCTGATTGAATTTCTCCAGCGTTCTTGGCTGGATCAACTTCGCCCAGCGGATCAGCGTTGTGTCATCAGGTACATCTTGTAAATACACCCGGCAAAACTGGCGCAACACAAAACTATCTCGCACCTGGTACTCGGTCCGCTCATAGCTCAAGGCGTACAGCCGTTTGACTGCCAGCATCCGCAGGATCACTTCCACCGGCGTCGAGTTCCTGCCCGTTACTTCTGTCTGCGGATAACGCCTGGCAAGGTCATTTCTGATCAATTGGTAAAGTTCTTCATCATCCAACAGCCGGTCGATCTCGGCCAGAATTGGATCCATCTCGTTGGTGAGCTTGAGAATGTTTTCAAAAATCTTGTCAGTTTCGTATCTGTCCTGTAACATTGTAGGTGCCTCCTTGGTAGTCTGTTCGGCTTTGGCACCTAACTTCTACCAAAGAGGCTTTTTGTTTGTCAATTGTTCAACTCTCGGTGCTTTTCGCACCAAAAACTAGCTAAACGTTGTTGTTTATTGCAATTCTGTTTTTATTGCAAAAAACCAATCATCACGAGCAAAATGATATGGCAGAAATAAGCCAAAAACACTTCTTTTTGGTCGTTGATCAACATAAATTACATTATTGTCGTAAAATAAAATTTCATACCCTGAACCAGTTGGCCGAAAATGACGCCATGTCCAAATTTGGTTTCCGGTATCAATATCAATAGCAAATATTCTTTGATTGTTTTTACCCACAATAAAAAGCGTATTGCTGTTATTTTCTAAAATTTCATCCCAAAAAATTGACCAACTATCGTCAATGCTTAGATCCAACTTCCATTTTTTCGAACCAGTTTTTACATCAAACGCTGATACATACTTTTCTTCATGAATGGCAATTAGAGAGTTTCCTTGAATAACGTATGGATAGGGAAAATCTCCAATTTCAGTTTGCCAGATGATATTTCCTGTGGGAATGTCTAGTGAATAGACTGAGCCGTCTTCTGTACCAATGTACAAATCGTTGCCTTTTATACGATAATCAAAATCACCATAAGCCAAGTCTTTGTTAAAATGCCAGATAGGTTTCCCTGTAAACTCGTCAACAGCAATGAGTTTGGCTAATTTATGAAAATCTTCAAATCCACCTTCAAAAGTTTTAATAATAAATAGAGCTTCACCTGTGGGACCGGCTTCTAGGGAAAATGAATGAGCATCTGGGTATATCAATTCCCATCGCTTTTTTCCTGTTTCTAGATCAATTGCTGTTACAAGAGTATTATCTCCTTCATCTACATAAGGTGAGATTTCCCATGGTTCTGACTTCTACATACAATGTTTTATTAAAAGTATAAATCCGTCCACTATCAAGTCGAATTGATTCCCAAAGCAGTTGACCTGTTTCTGCGCTATATGCAGCAAATTGTTCATAATGTTTTTCGTTTGTATCGCAGCAATATGAAGAACCACGACTTGAATCGTCCACGATATCTTCGGAAGAGTAAATCGAGATAACAACTATATCTTTATGTAAATGAAACCAAGTGTAATCATCATCGTAATCTTGATAAACAGTTTGCCGCCAAATTTCTTCCCCTGTATCACTATCAATCGCCAGTAAATCACCTTGTGACATCAACCAAGAAAATTCTATTCATCCGGGTGATTGAATCAGAAATTAATTCATAATCTACCATCCCATCAACCTTCCAGAGTATTTCCCCATTGGCACTATTTACTGCAAATAATATATATTTCAAGTCATAATCTTCTGTAGCCCAATAACTAAGGCCAATGAATAAGGTATCGCTCGTTTGTGACACATATTCAATTCCAGTTCCAACTGAAAAAGAGGAATCTGAAGAATATAATCCTAATCTCTGTACTTCTTCCATGTACGGTTTTGCAAGTTCTTCAGTAGACCAAACAATTTCCCCTGTTGACTTATCTACCGCATATAGACAATAACAATCTACTGAGCGATCTTCTTTATAGCCTTTATAAATAAATAAGTCATTTATTACCATCGGCTCTGAAACATCATAGTCTGTAATTCTCCACAGTTCGCGATCTGAAGGCAATGTTATTAGGAGATAAGATAAGGCCAAGAAAATGCCATAGGCGAAAACTACAACCCCGATTATTTTTGGAATAGGGTGATTGCCAATCCTTTTTCGAAAGCCTTTTATGGTCAAGAATCCGATGATTAGTTCGTCCCCATATTGGCCAATTCAAAAATGCAGGAGGGTGTTTTTTCTTGGCAAGAACTCTAATTACCCACCATACTAATACACCGATGGGAAAAGATATTAGCAAGGCATAACCTAAATAAATGAATACACTCAAGCTATCTAAAAAACCTTCATAAGTTTAACAAATAGAAGTAATTGAAACTTTTCAAAACGGAGAAAATCGTGCATCATGGCTGTGAACACAACTCACAGAAGGAGTTCAGCCATGAGCACGATCCCAACAGTTTAACAGAAAAACGGTTTGAGCAACATGTTCGTCCCTATATTTCAGTAGCAAAACGTGGTTATGAATGTAGTATTTCCTTGCATAAAGTCTTCAACTACATTCTCTATCGGTTACATGTAGTGCATCAAGACATCGTTCCGAAAAATAGAACCTTACCAACCGAATAACCATCAAGACATCGTTCCGCTAAGAGAGCGAGAAAAAACACGAGCAAAAAACCGGAAAGCGGACGAGAGAAACGAAGTTGAAGCATTAGGAATCGAAAGCGGATGGGGCAACACCGGTTCAGAAAGCTTGAAATGGTGAATGGCCAATCGTTTTCTGGTAGGGACATCTGGAGCTTCATCGAAGATGATCAATTTTGCGCCGGAAGTTGTAATGGCCAAAGTTGCCCAAACGCCTTGATCAGGTTTTGCATTGGGGACTGGCCAATTGACATTCAAAACGGAGATGGTATTGTCAGTCAAGACTTTGCGAATGAAATGAACTTGGCCAGCATAGAGCGGTCGTTTCTTTGTGGCTGGGGTCAAGTCTAGCGGCAATCGGGTTGGGGCTTGATGGACAGCTTCAGGTGTTTGTTCATTGAGACGGCTATGAGGTCTTTTGCGATAGAGTGCAAAGAAATGTTGACCTTGTGTCTGAACTTCGGAAATACTGCTCAAGTAGGTGTCTTCCCAAACGTGTTTGTCGTAATCCCGATGAAACCGTTCTACAAAACCATTGCTTTGTGGATGGCGAACGGGTGAAAAGACCAATTCGGTACCCGACTGAAGGGCAAGGCGGACGACTTTTCCGAGCACATATGGATGGGTAAATCCGCCGCTGAAACAACTCTCATTGTCCACCTGGGTGTATTTGGAGATTCCCAGTTCTTGCCAGACCTGGATCAGAAAAGTCTTCGGCTTCTTTTGACCGCCGCTGGGCATAAGCTGCTCCAGTCGGATAGCGAGAAGCCACATCAATGGCATTGAAACAGGCTACTCGTTCCCCGCCTTTGAGATAGTGGGGCACGATATCAACCTGGATCAAGTTTTGGGAATCTTCGATCTTCAAATGCGGATATTGATTTCAGGCTCCTTTGCACGCTGATATGGTCTTGTCATTCCTGCATCACGGATTACTCGCTCAATAGTTGATATGCTGGGCAATGGCTGAATGCCTTTCTCCTTCAGACGGGTTCGGATCGCTTGTCCGCCAATATATTTCAATCCTTTCCCTTCGGCTGCTTCTGCTTCTAATTCGCTGCGGGCTTTTCGGATTGCTTGTTGCGTCTCTATGCTGGTCTGCCTCGCAATTTTGTGGGGACGCCGGGAGCGATCTTTCAATCCATCCCAGCCTTCGGTTTGATAGCGCTTCCGCCATTTCCTCACCCACCGAGTGCTTTTGCCCAATTCCGCAGCTACTGCTTTGACACTCTGGCCTGCTCGTAATAAGTGGATTGCACTTCTTCTTTCTTCAATTAGGGTCATCTTTCTGCCTCCTTCTCAGGATAGCTGAATTAGACCCTATTTTCGGAACGATCTATTGATGGTTCGGTTGTTAATGTGCGGAACGATCTGTTGATGCTTTAGTTCATACATCCGGAACGATGTCTTGATGTATCACAGTTACATACTGGATGCCAATGGGAGCGGTTACCAATTGACCGAGATGCAGGATGATCCTAGAAAAAAAGAACTCAGCTATGATGCCGTTTACTACCATTTCCGCAAGTGGAGCCGAGACGGTAGCCTGGAAAAAATATGGCAAAGCAGTATCATGACAGTTGAGAGCGACTTGAATTTATCTGAACTGAACCTGGATGGTAGCCATGCAATTGCCAAGAAAGGTGGTGAATCAGTCGCCTATCAAGGGCGAAAAAAAGCCAAGACCACTAACATCTTGCCGATCACAGATGGCAAAGGTTTCATCATTGCCTCGACAGGTTTAATTGCTGGTAACCACAATGATGCCTACAACTTGAAACCTCACCTGCAGACGGCATTCAAATCCATGAAACGCTTGGGACTTGATATTCGTGGGTGCTTTCTTCAATGCCGATAAAGCTTTTGACACAAAGGCCGCTCGTAAAACTTGCTTCAATCACGGTTTGATCCCAAACATTGATATCAATAAGCGTAATCAGAAGGGTACAAAACGAGGTCGCAAACGATTGTTTGACAAGCATGTTTACAAACACCGATTTACCAGCGAACGTTCCTTTGCTTGGATTGATAAATTCAGAGCTTTGTTAGTAAGGTTCGACCGTAAAGATATTTACTTTTTTGGCGCTCATTGCATTGCTTTTGCTATGATCAACTTGCGCCATATTTTTGACCATTAGTTTCATTTAGTTCATAGACAACACTACCTGCACAAGCGAACAACGCAATCCATAAAACTGCACGGAGCAAGACTGTTCGCATCATCAGTTTTGTTGATTTAGTTTCAGCTTCCGAGTTGGCTTGCACGTTCATCTTTGACCCCACATAAGTTAGTAAAATTATTGTAACAATGCTAGGAAGGGAAGTAAATTCGAAATGCATTACCCCAAAATAAATGATAATGGCGTTCCCAATTGTCATTAGAGCAATCCCAACCAATGCTCCGAGAATATAGGCTGGTATATTCGATAACTTTTTGTTAGAAGCAATAATGGCACTGGTAAGGGCAATTCCTATAATAGTGATGATAACAAAGGGAGTAATTAGAATTATGGCGAAAATCACCCCATCCAACAATTCAACATCCCACATCATTGATGATAATCCTACCGAAAGAATTAAAACCAATAGGATATTGATTATGAAAATAGGAGTAGCTCCTATTTTGATTCCGCGAGAAAAACTAGTTTTGAAGCGCTGGAAGTAAGAGTTAGTTTTCATTTTTTTGGAAAACCTTTTTGTGCCCGCCTGCCTAGTAATCTGAGCCAATTACTGAAACGTAATCTCCTCGATCCGCCAGCTTTCCTCCCCCATCAGGTTCTTCAGCCGCGCCAGCATCTCCGGGCACACCCGCGTGGTATCGTTGGGGAAATCGATCAGGTGCCCCTTCCCATCTTCGAAAATCTGGAAACTGAACTTGATCGCGTCCTTTGAACGAGGTCAGCGTGCTGTGCAGTATTTTGATGCGGCGCTTGTTGCGCTCCCAATCGTCGGTTGGGCGCAGCATGACGGTGATCATCTGCGGCGGCCCTGTGCGGTCTTCTGTCTGTGCGAAGGGCGCATACAGCGACTGGAATTTTGGCAGCCGGACGGGCGGGCGCTTCCACGGCCTGCACGACCATGCCCAGCCTTCGCTTCATGCTGGAACCCGGGGGCTGCTTCCGTTATTTCAGCCTTGGCCGGTTTGTCCTCGGTCTCCGGTTCGGGCGCCGGGGCCGGGACGATTTCCGGCGGCAGAGATAACCGGCTCATCCTTCTTGAACTTCGGCTCCGGGCGGGATGCCATTTCGGCTGTTTCGAAATCGGGCTGCCAGGCATCATCCCAGCCGGGCGGGAAAGCATCCGGCGGCGGTGGGACATCGGCATCGTCCCATTCGGGCTCCGCCACTTCAGTCTCCCCCATAGATGCGGGGAGGAGACCGTATAAGCCGGTTGGAGAGTTCGGCCACCTGGGGTGCGGGAGTCCGGCGGGGACAGGGGTCGGTTTTGATAACGGGAGCAATGCTCCGGCTCGGGAGGAGGCGGGGCGCCAGTCTCATCCGCAGAGACTTTGAGTTCGTAATCTGAGTCGCACGCTGTCCACCAGAATTTTGGGCGGGCTGCTGTTGGCGTCCACCTTGCCTTCGACGATGATGATCTCGCCGACGACCAGAATGTCTGAGATATTGTTTCCAGGTGCGCGGGAACATGACCAGGTCGATCACGCCCTGGATGTCTTCCAGGGTGACAAAGCCCATCGGCTTGCCAGCCTTGGTCTGGTAGGGGCGGATGTTGGTGACCAGCCCGGCCACACGCACCTTTTCCTCGTGCTGCGCTTCGGGCAATTGGCCGGAGAAATAGGTGACGATCTGGGAGAGCTGCTTCTGGTAGGATGAAAGCGGGTGGTCGGAGAGATACAGGCCGATCAGGTCGCGTTCCCAGTTGAGCATTTCGCGCTGATCGACATCGTTGACTTCCGGCAGGGTGATGTTCTCGGTGATACCGGTTTCCGCCCCGAAGAGCGACATCTGCCCGGCCCTGACAGCCTGGAAATGCGAATTGCTGACGCCCACAATGCGGTCGAGCGAGGCCAGCAGCGCGGCGCGGTTGCCAAAGTTATCCAGCGCGCCAACCTTGACCAGGCATTCCAGTGCGCGTTTGCCAACAGCGCGCAGGTCCACGCGGCGGGCGAAATCGTTCAGGTCTTTGAAGGGCTTGTCCTTCCGGGCTTCGAGGATCAGGTTGACGGGGGCTTCGCCCACGTTCTTGACCGCGCTGAATCCAAAGCGGATGGCGGTTTCTTTCTCCCCACCGTTTTCAATGGTGAAATCCCAGATGGAAGCAGTTGATGTCCGGCTGCAAAACGGGAATGCCCATGTCGCGCGCATCGGCTACGTAAAGCGCGACTTTGGCGGTGTCGTTGCGTGTGACGGTCAGCAGCGCGGTCATGTATTCGGCGGGATAATGGGCCTTCAGGTAGGCGGTCTGCACGGCGATAACGCCGTAATCGGCAGCATGAGACTTATTGAATCCATACCTCGCGAATTCTTCCCAATCGGTGAAGATCAGTTCGGCAGTTTCCTGGGGGATGCCGCCTTCGCTGGCGCCTTTGACGAATTTGTGCGCGATGTTTTTTGATCTTTGCGGCAATCTTCTTGGAGATGGCCTTGCGCAGGTCGTCCGCTTCGGACTGAGTGTAGCCCGCCAGTTGTACGGCGGCGTTCATCAGTTGTTCCTGATAGACCGGGATGCCGTAGGTGTCCTGGAAGATCGGGCGCAGCGCCTCGTGACGATATTCCACTTCGGCTTCGCCGTGCATGCGGGCGATGTAATCGGGGATGAACTGCATCGGGCCGGGACGATAGAGCGCTACCATGGCGATGACGTTGTCCAGGTTTTCGGGCTTCATCTCGATCAGCCAGCGCGTCATGCCGCCGCCTTCCACCTGGAAGACGCCCGCGGTCTGTCCGTTGCCAAGCAGTTCAAAGGCCTTTGGATCGTCGAGCGGGATGTTGTCGAGATTGTATTCTACGCCGTGCCGTTCTTTGATCAGGGCACAGGCGCGCGCCATGGTGCTCAGCGTGGCCAGGCCGAGGAAGTCGACTTTGAGCATGCCGAGCGAGTCGAGGATGCCCATCTCGAACTGCGTGACCGACTTGATGGGGGTTTCTTCAGAATTGGAGGTGGGGCGATGCAGCGGCAGGTATTCCGTCAGGGGTCTGTCAGCGATGACCACACCGGCGGCATGCGTCCCGGCGTTGCGAACCGTGCCTTCCATCCCAATGGCGGTGTCGATCAGTTGTTTGATCTGCGGATCGGAATTGTAGGCCTGTTTGAACTCGGCGATCTCCATGGCATCTTTTTCGATGCTGACCGTTCTGCCGGAAACAAAGGGCACCATCTTGGCGATGCGGTCCACCTGGGGCAGGGGGATGTCCATTACGCGGCCCACATCGCGGATGGCGGCCTTGGCGCCCATGGTGCCAAAGGTGATGATCGAGGCAACCTTATCCGCGCCGTATTTGTGGGCGCAGTATTCCATCATTTCAGCGCGGCGGTCGTCAGGGAAGTCCAGATCGATATCGGGCATGCTGATGCGGCCGGGGTTGAGGAAGCGTTCGAAGATCAGGTCATGCTCAAGCGGGTCAACCGGCGTGATTTCCAGGGTGTACGCGACGATCGAGCCGGCTGCCGAGCCGCGCGCGTTGTACCAGATGTTGTTGTCTTGCGCATGACGGCACAGATCCCAGACGATCAGGAAGTAGGCGTCAAAGCCCATATCGTGGATGATGCCCAGCTCGTAATCCAGTCTCTCGCGGACTTCCTGGCTGTCGGCATCGATCTCTATAGCGGCGGCGCGCGCCTTCTTCGCACAGGTGGCGCAGGTAGGTTTCGGCGGTATATCCTTCTGGCACGTCGAACTCAGGCAGGTGATAGCCTTTGAAACCCAGGTCCACGTTGCAGCGTTCAGCGATGAGCAGGGTATTGCTCAGCGACTCGGGCACTTCTGCGAACAGCTGTGACATCTCGGCTGCCGTGCGCAGATAGTACGAATCGTCCGTCATGGTCATGCGGTCTTTGTCGCTCAGCAGCGAGTTGGTCTGGATGGCGAGCAGCACATCCTGCAACTGGCAGTCGGACTGGTTGATGTAGTGCACATCGTTGGTGGCTACGTATTTGGCCTCATAGCGCGCGCCAAGATCAAGCAGGTCTTTGTTGAGCTTGGTGATCTCTTTGATGTTGTGATGCTGGAGTTCGACAAAGAAGCGGTCTTTCCCAAAGACGTCGTAATACCAGTTCATGCGTCGCACGGCTTCTTCGGGGTTTTCCTTGAGCAGCGCGCGCGGGATCTCGGCAGACATGCATCCGCTGGTGCAGATCAGTCCTTCGGAGTGAGCAGCCAGAAAGTCATGGTCGATGCGCGGGTAGTAGTAGAAGCCTTCCAGTTGCGCTGCCGAAGCGATCTTGAGCAGGTTCTGGTAGCCGGTCATGTTCTCGGCCAGCAGCAACAGGTGACAGGATGAGCGGTCGAGCTTCGAAATCGCGGTCTTTCATCCCGCGCGCCGCCATATAGGCTTCCATCCCGATGATCGGTTTGACCCCCGCTTCGGTGGCGGCGTTGTAGAAATCGATCACCCCAAACATCGAGCCGTGGTCGGTGATCGCCACGGCGGGCATGTCCAGTTGCTTAACGCGATCTGACCAGCTTCTTGATGTTCGAGAAGCCGTCGAGCAGCGAGTATTCGGTGTGGACATGCAGATGTGCGAAAGACATGGGACTTATATGCATTATAGCACGCCTGTTTCATTTTAGAACGTTGTTCTCTTAAAATATCGGGTATTTTAAGGCTTATACTTGTTGTCATTGCGAGCAGAGCGCAGTGAGTCTGTAGGCAATCTCGGAAAAACCTGGAAACGGGGACGATTGCCACGCACCCGTCAGCTTCGATACTCCGCCATTCAGCCGTTTCAACAGCGGGGTTCGCAATGACATCATGAAAATGGAGAAATATATGCCACTGAAACCATCGGAATCCTGCACCCCGGCGCGATGGGAATCTCCGTCGCCGCTTCCGCGCTTCAAACCGGACACCAGGTCTGCTACGCCTCCGAAGGGCGGAGTGAGGCCACCCAAGCCCGCGCGTCCGAACATAATCTGCGTGACCTGGGAACCCTGTCCGAACTATGCCAGACATGCTCGATCATCATCAGCGTCTGTCCGCCGCATGCCGCCGAGGATGTAGCTCAGCAGGTTATTGAGCAACGGCTTCAAGGGTCTCTACCTGGATGCCAATGCCATCTCGCCGCAGAAAGCCCAACACATCGACGAAATGCTCACAGTCTGCAGGGATCACCTTCGTAGACGGCGGCATCATCGGCGGCCCGGCCTGGGATCCCGGCGAAACCTGGCTGTATCTTTCGGGGCATGAAGTCGAAGCCAAGCGCATTGCAGATTGTTTCTCTGCAGGCCTATTGGAGACCAGCATCATCGGTGATGAGATCGGCAAAGCCTCCGCGTTCAAGATGTGCTACGCATCCTACACCAAAGGGACAACCGCCTTGCTCACATCCATCCTGGCCCTATCTGAAGCGCAGGGCGTACGTCCAGAACTGATGGCCCAGTGGGAGCGCGATTGGCCCGGCTTCCCGACTCAAACCGAATCCCGCGCCCGGCGCGTGACCGCCAAAGCCTGGCGTTTCGCCGGTGAGATGGACGAGATCGCCTCCACGTTTGAAGTCCGCTGACCTGCATGGTGGTTTCCACCGCGCGGCCGGGGAGATCTATCGCCGCTTGGCAGGGTTTCAAAGATGCAGATGAGCTGCCGGAGTTGGATGAAGTGTTGGCCGCGTTGTTGAAAAGTTAGTTGGAATTTCAAAGAATTGGTGCATGATGCACCATAAATTTCAAGTTTTCTTGAATACAAAGCATGTTGTGACCATCCCCCCTGTGGTCCCCCCTTCCAAATCGTGGAAGGGGGGACGATTTTAGAAGGGATTGTGGAACGGCAACGCCGTTCCACAACCCCAAAATAACAGTCCTCCCCCGCCAAAAGCGTCTAAATCAACTGGCTCCTTGAGTCTGGCGGGGGAGGGCAGGGTGGGGGCAAAACGCACCAACATCTAAAAACCAATGGCTCATCCCAAAATGCAAGTTCGGGATGAGCCATGTTTTTTGTTCACAAATTCGTAACACTTCCATAAGAACTCCTACAGAGATTCACAACCTTTCCTCTGTAAACTGTCAATTACCGATCGGAGAAAGGAGACGCTTATCGAATGAACCTCAATCCCCTTTCAATCTCAGTAAAAAACCAATTCAAAAAAGGAGAAAAACATGAAACGCAGATTAGTTGTACTCTTGGTCGTATTGATGATGGCCGCCGTGGCAGTCATCCCGGCTTCGGCCAATCGTGGTAATGGCCAGTTGGGTGTGGTATATGTCAGTGGACAAGGACTTTACTACGATACTTTCGTCAGCGCGAAATCGCTGCCCATGCGCGGGCGCTTCCAGAAGCTTGAAAACGGGGTGACCGAATTTGGTCCTGGCGATCAGGGCTATGTGGGTGGACGCTGGTGGATCGACAACAACGGAAACAACGAGATGGATTCAGAAGATACCTTCTTGCTGTGCCCCTTGCTCGGCCCTGGACGTACTTCACCGTAACTTTCATCGTAGCAGATTTACGAACCGGACAGGAATATCCCTGTCCGGTTTTTCTTATCTTCCTCATACCTTCCCATGCTATAATCCCTCCCCGAAAGGTCTAAAATGCTGCAAAAATTTGTCAAAACTTTCGGGGGCGACCCCAACAAACGTGAAATCGAAAAATTAAGCGAACTGGTCGAGGTCATCAACGGACTCGAGCCAGATTTTGAAGCGTTAAGTGATGAAGAACTGCGTGCTAAAACGGACGAGTTCCGCGCGCAGTTAAAAGACGCCACCGATGGCATCGAAGGACGATGAAGAAAAATTTGAAATCGAGCAGGAAATCTTCGAAGAGATCCTGCCCGAAGCCTACGCGGTCGTGCGCGAGGCCTCCAAGCGCACGATCGGCCTGCGTCACTATGACGTGCAGATGATCGGCGGCATCACCATGCATCGCAATGCCATCGCCGAGATGAAAACCGGTGAAGGTAAAACGCTGGTTGCCACGCTGCCGCTGTATCTCAATTCGCTGGCCGGGCGCGGTACGCACCTGATCACCGTCAACGATTACCTGGCCCGCCGCGACGCGCGCTGGATGGCGCCCATCTACAACTTCCTGGGCCTGTCGGTCGGTGTGCTGCAGATGGCGGCGGTCACCGAGAACGGCAAGAAGGCCTTCCTGGTCGATCTCGCAAAGGAATCGCCACACGAGGACCAGCACCAACTGCGCATGGTGGACCGCGTCGAGGCCTATCGCGCCGACATCACCTACGGCACCAACTCCGAGTTCGGCTTCGATTACCTGCGCGACAACATGACCATGAGCCTGGGCTCACGCGTGCAGCGCGGTCATCACTATGCCATCGTCGACGAGGTTGATAACGTGCTGATCGACGAAGCGCGCACGCCTCTTATCATCTCCGGGCCTGCTTCCGGTGACCTGGAATGGTACGGCAAGATGGCGCAACTCGTTAAACAGCTCAAGCCGGAAGATTACGAGGCCAGCGAGAAAGACCGCAACGTGACCCTGACCGAGATCGGCATCGCGCACGTTGAGCAGATTCTCGGTCAAACGCTACAAGACCCCGACCGGCCTGAAGATATGAACCCCGAGCAGGCACGTCTGTTAGGCTATCTCGAGCAGGCCCTGCGCGCCCAGCATCTCTTCAAACGCAACAAGGAATATCTCGTCCAGGCAGGAAAAGTTGTCATTGTAGATGATCACACCGGGCGTTTGATGCCGGGACGCCGCTGGAGCGACGGATTGCATCAGGCAGTGGAAGCAAAAGAGGGCGTGAAGGTTGAGCCGGAGTCCGTCACTTACGCTACCATCACCCTGCAAAATTATTTCCGCATGTACAAGAAACTGGCCGGCATGACCGGTACCGCCCTGACCGAAGCGGAAGAGTTCAACAAGATCTACGAACTGGAAGTCACCCCCATCCCGACCAACCTGGAATTCCAGGCCTTTAGCGCGAAATCCACTTTGGTGGAGCACAAAGACAAGGATGAGGAAGGCTATCAATATACCTATTACAAGCGCCCCGAGGACCCGCCTGAAGCCGACCCGGTGCTGTGGAAGCGCAAAGATTACCCGGACATCATCTTCCGCACGGTGGAAGCCAAGCTGCGTAATACCGTCAGGGAGATCATCCGCTTCCACGTGATGGGACGCCCGATGCTGGTGGGCACTACCTCGGTTGAATCTTCGGATACGCTCTCCAACCGGCTGCGCGCGGAACCTGTCCGCCGCTTGATGCAGATCTTGCTCGTCCGGCAGATCTGGCTGGATGCCAACGATCGCGTCGAAGATGGCCGCCTGATTGAGGAATTCGTCCCCTTCAACGCGCCGCTGGAGGAGATCAACCCCGGACAGTTGCGCAAGTTTGCGCAGCCCTTTGGCGTCAACAGCATCAATCCCGAAGACCCCGAAAACCTGCCCATTTTGTTGAATATTTTCAACCTTCCGCCAGAATATACCGAACGATTTACCTCGGTAGCGAAAGCCGGTGTGCCGCACAACGTGTTCAACGCGCGCAAGCACACCGAGGAGAGCCAGATCATTGCCGGGGCAGGGGCATTTGGTGCAGTCACCATTGCTACCAATATGGCCGGTCGTGGTGTGGACATAAAGCTGGGCGGGGAGCTGGCCGAAGAAGAGTTCATGGCCGTCAACCGCGTGCTGAACCGCGTAGGTGTGAAAGACCCGTTTGAATTATCTCTGGAAGAACGCCGCCAGGCCCTGCTCAAAGCAAACCCCGAAATCTTTGGCATATACGATGGCGAAGTCAATCATTTCCTGAAATATTTCGATGATATGGAACGTGTCAAGGCGCTGGGTGGCTTGCACGTCATCGGCTCGGAACGCCACGAAGCGCGCCGCATCGACAACCAGTTGCGCGGTCGCGCCGCCCGCCAGGGCGACCCCGGCTCCTCGCGCTTCTTCCTCTCGCTCGAAGACGACCTGATGCGCATGTTCGCCGGTCAGCAGGTCAGCAGCCTGATGGAGCGCCTGAAGGTGGACGATTCCCTGCCGCTCGAGAGCCGCATGGTCAGCAACATCGTTGAGCAATCCCAGCACCGCGTGGAGGGCGCCAACTTCGACGTCCGCAAGCACCTGCTCGAGTACGATGATGTGCTCAACAGCCAGCGCGCGCGCATCTACTCCCAGCGCGACCGCATCTTCGTCAAGGAAGATTTGAGCGAAGATGTGTACGATATGCTGCGCACTGAGATCGAATCGCGTGTGCCAATGGGATTGATTGACGATGAAGGCCCCTGGAAGCTGATGGCCTGGCTCGAACAGATCCAGCCAGCCTTCCCTTATGATGAAGACCGCATCTTCCCCAGCTTTGGCCTGCGTCTGTTGCTGGAAGATCTCAATTCATCTGACGGCGATATCCGTTCTGCCATGCTGGAACTGGTTTCCCAGGCGGTTGACGCGGAGCAATCGCACACCCTGCACGCCATCGAATCCCTGTTGGACCGCACAGCCGAGGGCCTCGACCAGCAGCTCGAAGAACGTTCCGATGCCCTGGACATCTTCTTCGAAGGCTTGCGCGATAGCGAGGAACAGCGCCGTCCCCAAGAACTGGTCGAAGAGATGCAGAGCATTATCCGCCTGCCATTGAAGCTATCCAATAACCAGACGCGATTGCTGGCGGTTGAACCGGAAGAAGTCGAGGACGACATCCGGGATATGCTCACCTCGCAACTTACCGCGCTGTATGCCATGCGCGTGATCGGCGCAGTGGAAAACCGTCTGAACGAATCGCTGGAGATTGACAAAAGCGCAACTCCAATCCGCGGGCTGGGATGAGTTATCCAACACAATGTTAGATACCAGCGAAGAGATCATGCGTAAGCAGCGTGAGCGCCTGGTCGGCGAGAACGGACAGATCCCCCGCGACCTGGACGCCTCCCTGGGGCGCGAACCGGCCGATAGCGATGATGCCAGGATCCGTTTGCTGATCACGCTCTCGCAAGGCTTGCGGACGGCCTTTGATTCCAAGACGCACCGGCAGGTGAAACAGGCCTTTACCCGTTTCAGCTATGTTTTCCTAACGGCAGGATATCTGGTTGATCGCCCGGAGGAAGAAGTTATTGAAGAAGTATTTGAGCATTTGACCGAGGCCGAGGATGCGTTAGTGCTGGCCTGGGGACAGGGAGAACTCTCAAAACGAGGGCAGGCAGAAGTCACGGACGAAGCGCAGGTCCGTGAAGTCGGTCGCCAGGTGTTGAACCAGGTCCACCGCGATCTGCTCTTGCGCGCCATCACCGAGCAGTGGGTCGAGTACCTGACACGCGTGGAAGCGCTGCGCGTGTCGATCGGGTTAGAGGCCTATGCCCAACGCGACCCGCTGGTACAATACAAAGGCCGCGCGTCTGAGATGTTCCAGGAACTGCTGGCGGACATTCGTTCGCTGGTTATCAGCCGTGTGTTTGCGTCTCGTCCGCGACCGATCCAGATCACATTGACCGATTCTGGCCCCGAACCCGTACCAGCAGAGCCAAAAGAACAGGCCAAGCCAGCCGGTAAGAAGAAAAAGAGACGAAAGCGTCATAAAAAGAAGTGAGTGAAAAGACAGCCCCTCTGAATGTTTATAAGTCACTCCCAAAGGTGGAGTTGCATCGCCATTTGGAGGGGTCGCTGCGCCTGCAAACCATGCTGGATGTTGCCGATGCACATGGTATTACCGTCCCGGACAATATTGTGCGTTTGAGCGACATGGTGCAGGTGCAGGATGAAGACCCGCTCACCTTCCAGAATTTTTTGGCCAAGTTCAATACGCTGCGATTATTTTATAGATCGCCAGACATCATCCATCGCGTAACGCGCGAAGCGGTGGAAGATGCCGCCAGGGACAACGTCAAGTATATGGAATTGCGTTTCACGCCTGTGGCTTTGAGCCGGGCCGAACGCTTCCCCCTGCACGATGTGATGAACTGGGTCTGCACCAGCGCTGCTGATGCGGCGGAAGAGTTTGACATCCAGGTGCGCCTGATCGCTTCGGTCAATCGGCATGAAAGCCCGGAGCTGGCCGAGCAGGTAGCCTGGCTGGCGGCTGCGCACATTGAGCGTGGCATCGTCGGGATGGACCTGGCTGGCAACGAAGCCGAATTCTCGGCCATGCCCTTCGTCGGGCTATTCAAGGAAGCCAAGCAGGCCGGGTTGTGTCTCACCATCCATGCCGGGGAGTGGGCCGGGGCAGAGAACGTGCGTGAAGCCATCGAAGACCTGGGCGCCGAACGCATTGGCCACGGCGTGCGTGTGCTGGAAGATGAAGATGTTGTCGCCCTGGCGCGTGAGCGCGGCACGACTTTCGAAGTCTGCCCGACCAGTAATTACCAGAGCGGCGTTGTCCCGGCTTTGAGTGATCATCCGCTGCCGCGCATGCTGCAGGCTGATTTGAATGTCACTATAAACACGGATGACCCCAGCGTCTCGCGCATCGACCTGAGCCATGAATTTAAATTGGCCCACGAAGATTTGGGTTTGCCGATGGACGTGCTCAAGAAACGCGTGCTGGCAGCGGCGGAAGCGGCTTTTTTACCGGAGGATGAACGTGAAAAACTTGTGGGGGAGTTGGAAGAAGATTTATAGTTTTAGATTTCTAATCTTCTAAGATAATTCACCCTGATCCATGGATCAGGGTTGAATATTTTGAACTAACGATTACATTATGCACTCAACGGAGTCAATTTAACCTGCTATAAGGGTGGGCTGTTTCTCTCCACTAGTTTGCCCCTGTCAATTTTGGTTAAGACAATTTTTCGGGTTGTTCTGTTTTCGATAATACTGATTTCCAGAATATTCCAGATTCTGGAATTCGCTTTCGTCCTAAGACAACTAGTTTCAAAGGCACTAATACATATTCTGTCAACCACTGACTTACCATAAAATCAGTATAACCGGCTAAAGCATTGTCGACTGCGAGAAGCCCTAATCGTTGTGCAGTAATGATGTCTAATGATATGGGAGGAGTAGATCTTAATAAATGACGAGGTTCATTCGTAAATACTCTTACTGAGCCTACAGCTGTGTCCGAAAGTAACTTCTTTAATCCTCTACTGACAATTTTTAGCCCAGCGTTTCTCAGCGCGTCATCAGTTTGCCCTTCAATTCTTTTGCCTTTGTTTCTCGTAACCTCAAAGTCGCGAACTGCTTCTTTTTCTTCTTCACTTAATCCTACAACGGTATCTTCTATAAGATCCTTAGCATCGGTTGGAATGGCTGTTTCGGCTAGAACAACAAATCCGTGTTGTTTATTTCCCTTTACCATCCTCGTTTCCATAAATTCAGCAAGTTCTTTCATGCTGAATTTAATTTCAGGGATTAGCGCCACATCACAAACTCCTGTACGACTAGCCAAAACGGCGTGCTCACAACAAAACCCGAATTCGAACCAAAAAGTTGCATAACGCCGAGCCTAGGATTGGATTTTATTTCGGTTCCGAGATGTTCAAGTAGTTCTCTTGCTCTTTCAACCGCGGATAAAAAACCAAAACTTTGCCAAACCCATAAAATATCATTATCCATTGTTTTTGGAATAGCCACCACTGAAATTTCATCCTTTTTTTCTTTTGCATAATTCCATAATGCGTGTGCAGCCTTCATACTCCCGTCGCCACCAATAACATAAAGTATGTCAATCTTATAAAAATCTCGTAGTCCTTTTAGAATCTTTTCTAATACGCTGCCTCTTTTTTTTAATATTCATAAGAGGCTCATATCGCGATGTGCCGATTATTGAACCTCCATCACTCGCAAAATTAGAAGTTTCTATCGTCTTACCAATTGTCTTTTGCATACCTTGCAGCTGAGTATTTCTCGTTATTAGTACACAACAATTTCCTAGAGGATCATCAAATGCCTGAAATCCATTGATAAACCCATATACTGTCACGTTGTATTTGTGGTAATCTGCGTACAAATGATGACGTTGAGTAATGCCATCAATTACCGCATTAGTCCCTGGAGCAATCCCCCCTGATACAACTATTCCCACCTTCAGTTCACCTTCCCCAACTTTTGGAAAATATAAACTTTCTCTAGGTCCAGCTTCAGGAAATGTTAAATCTTTGCCGTCCAAATAATACTTTGATAAAGCAGCTACGCCCACTGTCGCATCATTTGGTCGAGTATTTCCAAGAATTTCACTCGGAATCTTATTTATTTTATCCTTTGCAGACCGAGAATCAGTCCAATGGACCACTTCTGGCCAATTTATGACAAGCGTCTAATTGTTTTTCCCGAAATTTTGCGTATTCTCTCTGAATTTTTTTATGCTCATCGTTTAAGTAACATTAAAGTGCATCATCATTCGATTCTGAAAATTTTGTTTCCAAATTTTGTTGTTGCTTTTCCAATTGTTTCTTCTCAATAAAATAGTTAATAATATGTTTTTCATAATCAAATAAATTAGGGTTCAAAGGTAAGTCATCATCTGATTTCCAAACTATATTTAAATCAACAACTATTTATTTTGCAACAAAAAAAGGTTTTTCTATTTTCGGATCAGCGTGCTTAGGATCATTCAGATCAATGGTTTTTCTTCCCCCAAGAATCTTATGGTCTTTTTCATTTTTTTTATCAAAACTAGGCAAAATAATTGTATATATATATTTATTTTTGTTATTTTCTCGCTCATTTTCACCTTTCTGAACATAATTGAATTCAGTGCGTTGCCATTTTGACAATCCCCCTATTCCTAGGAAAACAATAAACACATCACTTTGATCCAGATTTTGGAATATCGTGTTTTGGAAATCATCATCAGCTTCTTGAAAATCTTCGTAATAAAAAATCTCATCAAGATTCTTTTTTAGATGTTTTGCAACCTCTGTAACAAATTCCGAGTTTATATATTGATAGCACAAGAAAGCCTTCATCTGTATTTGCCTCCAACTAGATTGTTTATGCACCCTGCCCACCATACACTTGAGCCGCTCAACAACTGAATTGTTTAAAACATCAGTACAATTCCTTTAGAAGTATGCATTTCCCATAAAACGTACTTACTCAAACACTTCTAAATCTAATCTACAAAAAAAGACCACCAAGCACTTGCAAAAACATTATACAACTTAAACCGCAAAATATAAGAATGTTTGACAGAACTAGACAATCAAAATTCACCCAGCGCACTAGCTCACCATTTCCCTTTCCAAACCAAACTTGCTGCATCCCCACCTACTTTGGTAGAATAGAAACCCTGCAATCGTTCAGGTTTCACCACGCAGACCCAAAGGACAGCCAGGGCGCTCCCTGGTGTTTTTTTGGCCTCTGTGGTGACCCTCACCCCATCCCTCTCCCAAAGGGAGAGGGTATACCAAAGGAGACCTCCAATGCAAGATTTTTTCAATGCCCGTGACATATTAGAAACAAAACACGGGACCTACACTATCTACCGACTGGATGCGCTGGAAAAAGCGGGTCTGACCGACCTCAAACGGCTGCCGTTTTCGATCCGCATCGTGCTCGAGGCAGCGCTGCGTCAGTGTAATGATCGCGAGATTACCCAGGATGATGTGAAGAATATCGCATCCTGGACGCCGAAAGGTGAACGCCCCGGCATCCCCTTCCTGCCCTCGCGTGTGGTCATGCAAGACTTTACCGGCGTGCCCGCTGTCGTCGATCTGGCAGCCATGCGTTCGGCCGTTGCCCGCCTGGGCGGCGACCCCAAGAAGGTCAACCCGGTGGTGCCGGTGGACTTGGTCATCGACCACTCGGTGCAGGTTGATTTCTTCGCCACACCCGATGCGCTGCAGCGCAACACTGAGATGGAATTCCAGCGCAATCGCGAACGCTATGAGTTCCTGAAATGGGGACAAAAAGCCTTCGACAACTTCCGCGTTGTCCCGCCCATGACCGGCATTGTGCACCAGGTCAATCTTGAGTATTTGGCTGATGTTGTCATGAGCAAGGAGACTTCGAAGTCGAATTGTCTTAGCTTTCCCAGACACATTGGTCGGCACCAACTCGCACACCACCATGATCAACGGCCTGGGTGTGGTCGGCTGGGGCGTGGGCGGCATCGAAGCAGAAGCGGTCATGCTCGGCCAGCCGATGGACATGCTGCTGCCGGATGTAATTGGTTTCAAGTTGCACGGAAAACTGTCCGAAGGTGTCACCGCCACCGACCTGGTGCTGACAGTCACGCAGATGCTGCGCGCCAGGGGCGTGGTTGGCAAATTCGTCGAGTTCTACGGCCCGGGGCTGGAAAGCATGTCCCTGCCCGACCGCGCCACCATCGCTAACATGGCCCCCGAATATGGCGCCACCATGGGCTTCTTCCCCGTTGACAAAGAGACCATCCGCTATATGAAATTTACTGGTCGCTCGGAAGAAGTCGTCGAGCGGACGGAAGCCTACCTGCGCGCCCAGGGCTTGTTCCGCGAAGATGACACGCCCGACCCTGAATTCACCGATACGCTCGAACTGGAACTGGGGTCTGTTGTGCCCTCCCTGGCCGGGCCCAAACGTCCACAGGATCGTGTGCCCCTGTCCGAGATGAAGGAATCCTTCCAGAGCGTGCTCAAAGCCCCGGTAGCGGAACGCGGGTTCGAGTTGAGTTCCGAGGCGCTGGCTCGAAAAGCGGAAATCGGAACCAATGGCGGATCCTATCAGATCGGGCATGGAGCGGTCGTCATCGCGGCCATAACATCCTGCACCAACACCAGCAACCCGTCCGTGCTGATCGCGGCGGGACTGGTCGCCAGGAAAGCCGTCGAAAAAGGATTGAGCGTTGCACCCCAGGTCAAGACATCGCTGGCGCCCGGCTCGCGCGTGGTGACCGAATACCTGACCCAGGCCGGGTTGATCGAACCGCTCAACAAGTTGGGATTCAATGTGATCGCCTACGGCTGCACGACCTGCATCGGAAACTCCGGCCCGCTGCCCGGCGAAGTGGCCAAAGCAGTCTCTGGCGAGGACCTGGTGGCTGCTGCCGTTATATCGGGCAACCGCAACTTTGAAGGCCGCGTGCATGCGCTGGTGAAGGCCAATTACCTGGCTTCGCCACCATTGGTGGTGGCCTATGCCCTGGCTGGGACAGTTGACATCGATCTGCTCAACGAGCCGCTCGGCTCTGGCGCGGATGGAGAGCCTGTCTACCTGAAAGACATCTGGCCGACCACGCAGGAAGTGCAGGAAGCGATGGCTGCCAGCCTCACTTCGGAGATGTACCGTGAGAAATATGCGGACGTGTTCTCCGGCTCCGAGATGTGGAATGAGATCAAAGTTTCCGGCGGCGATTTGTACGAATGGGACGAGGCCTCCACGTACATTCAGCATCCGCCTTTCTTCCAGGAAGTGACGGGGGATGTCCCTTCGATTAGTGACATCAAGGGCGCGCGCGTGCTGGGTCTCTTCCGGGATTCGATCACGACCGATCACATCTCCCCGGCTGGCTCGATTGCATCCAACAGCCCGGCTGGCAAGTTCTTACAGGAGCGTGGTGTGCAGCAGCGCGACTTTAACTCATACGGCTCACGCCGCGGCAATGATCTGGTGATGGCGCGCGGCACCTTTGCCAACATTCGCTTGAAGAACCAGCTGGTGGCACCCAAAGAAGGCAATTGGACAAAGCACATACCCTCCGGGGAAGTGATGCCGATGTACGATGCGGCCATGAAATACAAAGCCAAAGGTGTTCCCAGCATCGTGATCGCTGGCAAGGAATATGGTACCGGCTCCAGCCGAGACTGGGCGGCAAAAGGCCCCCTATTGCAAGGCGTCAAGGCTGCCATCGCTAAATCGTTCGAGCGTATCCATCGCTCCAACCTGGTCGGGATGGGCATCCTGCCCCTGCAGTTCGTGGACGGGCAGAACGCCAAATCACTTGGCTTGAGTGGCGATGAAGTTTACGATATCGAATGCCTGCGAGACACCATGCCCCCACGCGGGCGCGTCAACGTACGCGTGCACAGGCCCGATGGCCGCGTAGATATGTTCGAAGCCGAGGCGTTGTTGAATACGGAAGTGGAAGTGGAGTATTATCGCAATGGAGGTATCTTACATACCGTGCTGCGGAATATGGTGAAGTGAGTTCGCCCCCTCCGGCCTAGCGGCCACCTCCCCCAAATACGACTGGGGTTTGTCGTATTTGGGGGAGGCCGGGTGGGGGTCTTTTCTTTTTAAATTGGTGATTCCTTGATAGTTCACTGTTAGCCCCCCGATAGGCAGGAAAAACGATAGGCAGGTAACATGCTCTGTAAGAACTTTTTGATCAGAAAGTGTTCTTACACTCACCTATCATAAAGGAACCCTGCTCATGCTCTCAGAAATGCTCTACAACCTTGGCCGTATTGTTATCGGGGGATATGCCCGCCTGATGCTCAAAATGGACGTGCACTGGCACGACCCATTGCCCGAAGGCCCGGTGCTTTATGCGGTCAACCATCCCAGCACCACTGACCCGGTCTTCATTCACCTGATCTCGCGCAAGCCGATAAGCGTGATGATCAACTCGAAGATATTTACAATTCCATTGTTGGGGGCTTATATGCGCAAGATGGGACAGATCGAAGTCATTCGCGGGCGGGGACAAAGCGACAGGGTGCTGACGCAGGCCGTTCGGACGTTGGCTGCGGGGCGTTCCGTCGTCATTTTTCCGGAGGGCGCGATCAGTCCGCCCGAGGGGTTTGCTCCCGTTCATTCGGGCGTGGCGAGACTGGCTCTGCAGAGCGGCGTGCCGGTGGTACCGATCGGTATTCACCTGCGGGATGAGAACTGCAAACGCGTTCCCACCACACTGGATGGCAACCCGGACGTGATTACCTGGTATCTACGCGGCCCGTACGCGATCACGATTGGCAAGCCGCTGCATTTCCAGGGTGATGCGAACCACCACCCGACGGTGAAATCCATTGCGGAAAACATCATGGGACACATCCGCAGGCTCTCACAGGAAAGCAAGAAGCGCTCGCTACTGCGCAAGGTATAAAGTAACAGGGTTATTCGGAATGCAAAAGATAACCGTTTTTATCCCCATCTTTGATGCGGTACATGGCCGCATCCGCTTTTCGGAGCAGGGTTTCGGTGTCTTCCCCGTGATCAGGATATAAGCTTACCCCGATGCTCACTGTGATTACGATCTCGGCCTGTTCGGTTTTAATGGGCTGAGAGACAGCCCCGACGATCTTTTGGACGATGGCTTCCACATTGTCGTTCGATTGAACGTTATCTAGAATGACCGTGAATTCATCACCCGCCAGGCGTGCAACCGTGTCACTATCACGTACAGTAAGCTCAAGGAATTTAGCCACGTTTTGCAAGACTTCGTCACCGGTGACGTGCCCATAGGTGTCGTTCACCTTTTTGAAATCATCTATGTCGATAAATAATAACGCAAAGCGATTCTTTTGCCGACGGCTTTTTCGGATGGCTTGGTCCAGGCGGTCAAAAAAGAGGAAGCGATTAGGCAAGCCTGTAAGGTTATCATGTGTAGCCAGGAATTGCAGATGCTGGTTGGCGTTACTTAGCTCCGCTGTTCGCTCCTGCACTTTTTGTTCAAGCTGCTTGTTGGTATCTGCAAGGGCTTGCGATACTTTCTGAACCGATTTAAGGGTGTCCAATCTGAAATTTGGAAGACCTGGCTACCAAGAAGACAGTGATGACGATCAATGTGCCCATCACCAATCCGTAGTAAAGCCATTGATCCGGGGTCTGTGGATTATCAAAGATGATCAGCCATTGTTTCAATACACCGGCATGTGCGAGTATTCCAAATACGATAAAGGTAGATAACGAAACCCCGGTAGCATATATTCCTGCACGTGCATTGATAAGTGTGATGGACAGGATCGGCAAAACGACCAGATAAGTAGTACCATCTCCGGCCAGCCCACCCCGCGCCATAGACACGATGCCTGTCAGATAGATGAGCGTGATGACAATCCAACTGCGTTTGGTTGCGGAAAGATCCCGCCGGATGGTTATAAAGATAAGGATCAGGTAGAAGAACAAGAAAATTGCCACCCCCTGCCATGCGATCCATGGCCGTTGATCACTTGCAGCACAGTTTGAACAACTGCAGGGAATATTGCAATTGTGGCAAGTGGCAGAAAGATATTTAGTACGTTAATACGCCAATCTCGTATGGCGCTGTTTGGTTCTTGTGCTTGTGATAGGAGATTATCGACTGTATTTGGTCTTTTGCTTCGATGGTGGTTGTGTGGACATTTACCTTAGCCCTTTTGCTTTCTATTACACAGAGAGTTTATCCGTGCACTCCTACTTTACCCCATCTTGTCCACGAAATACCTGTTAATTCTGTAATTAAAACATCTTACGCACGTAACATCTCCTTGGAAAAAGTGCAACGCACTTGACTAAAGGTTTCTCCTCAACACACCCTCAATATAAAGTGCGTTGCACCTCTACCCACGCAACATATCCAAAAGGCCATCTGGATACAGGATGGATTTGCCCGGCCCGAACTCGTCCAGGCTTTTCCACATCACCTTCATGGGGTCATCCACTTCCGCTTCGTATACCGGAAATCACGGCCTGCTCATACAACCCGGAGTCAGTCAAAGCCCCATCATAGACTTGCACGATCTCATGGCCGGGCTCTCCATCAAAGATATAGATGTTCTCCAGCGTGCCAAGATAGACCAGGTCCTTCACTTCCGCGCCGATTTCCTCCATCAGTTCGCGATGGAGAGCTTCTGTGCTGTGCTCGCCAAACTCGATGCCGCCGCCGAGTGGACGGTAGAAGATTTCATCTTTTGTAGGGTCACGTTCTTCAGAGACCAGGATTTTGCCATTATGGCGGAAGAGGCAGATGACGAGCGGGCGGATGTGGGGCATTTTCCCTCCAGAAAATTGTAGGGGCAGGTCTCAGACCTGCCCCTACGGGGTGATCATAACGAAATCACAGGCTGCCGCATCAGGCTGGCCTGCATGGACCATGGCCCCGTCCAGGTGACGGTGACCTGCTCGGTCTTTCCCCGTAAATCCTCGTCCAATTCGACGAAGACCAGCTTGTTGGTGGGGGTGCGCCCTTTCCAGCGGCCTTTGACCTTTTCCTCGAACAACACTTCGACCTGCTGGCCCAGGAATTTGGCGTTGATCTCGCCTACGATCTCGGCCTGCATATCTTCCAGCAGGTGGAAGCGGCGGCGCTTTTCTTTGTCGGGGACATCGTCGTCCATGCGGCGCAGGGAGACGGTATCGGCGCGGGGCGAGTAACGGGCTAAATGAGCGACATCCAGTTTGAGGTCCGCTAAGACGCGGTAGGTTTCCATGAACTGTTCTTCGGTCTCGCCGGGGAATCCGACGATGATGTCCGTTGCGATGGAACAGTCCGGGATGCGCTCACGGATGGTGGCGACCAGGTCGCGATAATCCTGCTGGGTGTAGCCGCGCTTCATGTTTTCGAGCACGGTATCGTCACCGGCCTGGATGGGGACTTCGATGTGCGGCATCAGCTTGGGCAACTCGGCGACGGTATCCATCAGTTCTGTCGCTGAAGTAGTTGGGGTGCGAGGTCAGGAAGCGGATGCGCTGGATGCCCTCCACTTCGTGGACCAGGCGCAGCAGACCGGCCAGATCGGGGCCGTCGGGGATGTCTTTGCCATAGCGGTCGACGATCTGACCCAGCAGGGTGATTTCCTTGACGCCCTGCGCCGCCAGCGAACGGACTTCGGCGACGATGTCACCTACGGGACGGCTGCGTTCGATGCCGCGCTTGTAGGGGATGATGCAGTAGGTGCAGGCGTGCGAGCAGCCGTAAACGACCGGGATATGCGCGCTGACCAGTTGTCCCTGCTCGTGGACAGGGAGAAGCAGGTCGCCGTCCATGACTTCGAAGCGGCGGGTGGTTTCGTCGGTTTCGAGGGTGCGGATCTCGCCTTGCGTGAGATGCGAGATGAGCGGGCCGGGGTCGGAGGGCGGGGAGAAGACATCCACCATCGGGAGTTTCTTGCGCAATTTCTCCGCGCCGCGCACGCCGACCAGGCAGCCCATCAGGTTGATGACCAGGTCGGGATTCTTTTCCTTGAGCGGTTTGAGCGAGCTTAAGCGCCCGAGCGCCTTATCTTCGGCAGACTGGCGTACGACGCAGGTATTAAGCACGATCACATCCGCTTCTTCGATAGTACCGGTAAAGGTGTAGCCCAAATGCTCCAGCGAGGAGCCGACCCGTTGCGAGTCGGCCACGTTCATCTGGCAGCCTTCGGTCCATACATGGTATTTTTTACTTTCCATAGCCCGCGAATTATACCAAGATTGTCTTATATCTGGATTCTGGAATTGGCAACTGTGAATTGGAAGTGCCAGGCAACAATTCCGAAATAAATTCCCTTTTGAATTATGGTAAAATCCATCCGCTCGGAGGGATGACCGAGTGGACGAAGGTGCCTGTCTTGAAAACAGGTTGGGTGCAAGCCCACGTGGGTTCGAATCCCACTCCCTCCGCCACTTGATACCGGGCAAGAAAATTTAATATGGGGAGGTGCCAGAGTGGCTGATTGGGCTCGCCTGCTAAGTGAGTGTCGGGGTAACTCGACCGCGGGTTCGAATCCCGCCCTCCCCGCTAGAAAAATGCGCTTCATTTGAAGCGCATTTTTGTTTGTCCTGGAGTTCCTGCTGATGAATTTTCACCAAGACAGCGCTTCGATCAACCACCCAAAATCCATGCTGCCGGTTGCAATGGCATGTGCCGTAAATGCGATCAGAAAGATAACAAATACTACAATAAGAACTTTTATTATCATTGAAGCTGGTTCCTGCAGGAACGAAGACAGCCGCTGTCCTCTCCTGGTATCGATCGTATCTTGTGTAGCGGTCAGTTGCGTTACCCGGTTGAGATAAGCCCCGCGCCGGGTAGTCAGTAGATCAGGAGGGTATTCTGCAGGAGCCTTCCTTAGCAGCGATAACAACTCTGTTACATCTTGTGTTGAAAATAAATGATTTGTCATTCCCATTAGTCTGTGTTGATGATTTGTTTTCAGACGAGTAACAGGTCTGCCAAGAATAAATCAATACCCATGTTCCTCATTGTGCCTGGCAGCACCAACAGACTTATAAAGTCTCCTCCCTGTTGTTGCCGTCCCTCCCGTAATAGGATACTCGCTGTTATTTACAAGACGTTCTTTTTATGAATAGGTTACGCATTTGCCCCTATTTTTGTACCAAATCCTGGTACTCTGGGTGCAAACGGATATATTTGCTTACAAACCAGCACAGCGACCTGACTTTTAGCCCATGCTCTCTGGCATGCTCCAGGCCGGTTTCAACCAACTTGCTGCCCAGGCCGCGACCCCCGATAGCAGGCGGGACGCCGGTGTGTGCGAAAATAATGATTTCGCCTCTGAGCATGTAATCGAGCACAGCCAGGCGACCATCGACGGTAAGCTCAAAGCGATGTGCTTCATCATTATGGATCACATCAATGTTGTCCGTTTTCATAGCTTTATTTTCATCCCAACATTTGATTTTGAAAAACCCAGTTTTTCATAAAAGCGATGCGCATCTGTTCGGGACTTGTGGCTGGTCAACTGCATCAGATGACATCCGCGTTCCCGAGCACGTTTTAGCGCCCACTTCATCATGTCCGTGCCGATGCCCTGGCCCCGGTATTGTTTTGCCACACGGACCGAAGAGACTTGGGCTCTCGACCCACCCTGGTGGCTCAAGTGCGGCAGGAACATCAACTGCAATGTTCCGATGATTTCCCCGTTTGCAAGCGCAACAATCAGTTCGTTGTTCGGGTCTGCGTCGATGGCTTCGAAGGCCGTGTAATAGGACTCTGGGAGTGGGTTTTCGAAGCGTTCACGCTGTGCGCCCAGATCGTCCTCTGCCAATAAGCGTACGATGACAGGGACATCCTCCCGTGCAGCGAGCCTGTATTGCACATTGAGTGAGTGGGACATGTGTTTCTCCATTAAAAACCACTAAGGCACAAAATTACAAGTTTTTTCCCTTTGGGTCTTTGAGACTTTGTGCCTTTGTGGTGAAAGAACAGACTTTTCAGATGCTTTCTAATGACTTCGTGTGCAGCCTATTCTTCTACAGGATAAAAACACAACCCGGCCGTACCCGGCCCGGTGTGAACCGCCAATGCCGGGGAGAGTTCTGAAAAGAAGGATTCAACCACTTCAACTTTGCCTTCTACCAATTGTTTGATTTTCTCTACTTCTTCCAATGCGCCGGCATGGACATAGGCTACTTTGGCTTTGCCGCTTCCAATGGTTTCGCTGACCATTTCAGACATGGCGGTATAGGCCTGCGTACGGCTGCGTGCCTGACCAAGAGCCACGATCACGCCATCTCTCATGCCGATCAGTGGCTTGATGTTGAGCAGGGTGCCGACCAACCGCTTGGCCATGCCAATGCGACCGCCCATGTAGAGGTATTTCAGCGTGTCGGCGGTTTGAACCATCTGGGTGACGGGCAGCATCTTTTAACGGAAGCAAGCACATCGTCCAGGGAAAGACCCGCGAGCGCCCCACGTGCGGCCTCGATAGCGATCCATCCCTGGCAAAGGGAGACGTTCTGCGTATCCACCACTTCAATGCGCACATCGGGATTTTCATCTAGCACCATCGCCTGCGCTACGCTGGCAGCCTGGTAGGCCCCACTGCCCTTGGACGTCATGTGGACGCTGAGTATCTGGCGCACACCCTGCCCGATCAAGTCTTTGTACGTTTTCACGTAATCGCCGGGACCCGGGCTGGCAGTGGTAGGAAGTTCTGTTGCACCGGGCAGCCATCGCAGGAAATCGTCGCGCTGGATCGTGACCAGATCGCGCAACACTTCCTTGCCGCGATGGATGTAATACGCTACTACATGGATATTCAGTTCTTGGAGCATGGGTTCGGGGATGCTGGCTGTGCTGTCAGTGACAATGGCTATGTTGGACATTGTATCTCCTGTCACGAATAGTGGCTCTATTGTACCCTTTCTTCCACCGATGGCGCACGCTACAATGGACATTGACCCGCACCCTGTTTCCTTTTACAATACCTTTATGAAAACATCGTGTGTTGAGTTTGCAGGCATATCCCCATTTTTTGGGGGATTCTTTCGCCCCGATCATGACCCTCCAAACATATTTTAGAATCCACCTGTCCAAATTTAGAAATTCCCCTTTTATCTAACCGGAGAAAAATCTATGCCCAGCCAAATCATTTCCAAACGCGCCCCTGTTTACGCCGACGTTCCCGATGAAAAGTGGAACGACTGGCGTTGGCAGTTAAGCCATCGTTTGAATACTGTTGAAGAAATCGAGAAAGTCATCAATTTGACTGATAGCGAGCGCAAAGCGCTCCAGACCAGCGGCCTGTTCCGCGTGGATATCACCCCTTATTTCATCTCTCTGATCGACCCGAATGACCCGAACGACCCGGTACGACAACAGATCATCCCACGTGCAGACGAGATGCAGGCCTTCACCGCTATGATGGAAGACTCGCTGGCAGAAGACCGCCACTCTCCGGTCCCGGGCCTGGTTCATCGTTACCCGGACCGGGTGCTTATGCTGGTAACAACCCAGTGCGCTTCCTATTGCCGTTACTGCACCCGTTCGCGCATTGTAGGTGACCCCGGCCAGACCTTCTCACGCCAGGAGTTCGAAGCCCAGATCGAGTATCTCAAGAACACTCCGCAAGTGCGCGACGTGCTGCTTTCCGGTGGCGATCCGCTGGTGCTGGCGCCGAAGATTCTCAAAGAGATCCTGACACGCTTGCGGGAGATCCCACATATCGAGATCGTCCGTATCGGGTCGCGTGTGCCCGTTTTTCTGCCTATGCGCGTCACGCAGGAACTGTGCGACATGCTGGAAGAATTCCATCCGTTGTGGATCAATATCCATATCAACCACCCCAACGAGATCAGCCAGGAACTGGCCGATGCCTGCGACCGCATGGCGCGCGCCGGTATCCCGCTGGGCAATCAGTCAGTTTTGCTTGCGGGCGTGAACGACTGTGTCCACATCCAACGCGAGATGGTGCAGAAGATGACGCGCATCCGCGTGCGCCCGTACTATCTCTATCAATGCGACCTTGTGGAAGGCGCCGGTCACTTCCGCACGCCTGTTGCCAAGGGTATCGAGATCATCGAAGGGTTGCGCGGTCACACGTCTGGGTACGCTGTCCCGCAATTTATCGTGGATGCACCCGGCGGGGGCGGAAAGATTCCGGTCATGCCCAATTACCAGATCAGCGCGTCAGACCACAAGATCATCCTGCGCAACTACGAGGGATATGTCACAACCTACGAGGAGCCGACAGAATATACAGCCCATGACCCGGCCACCTGCTCCTACTGTCAGAACAAGCGCCCCGAGCTCGGTCAGACTGGCATCACGGGCCTGCTCGACGGTGAAGAAATGTTCATCAAACCCGAAGGTTTTGAACTGACCCACGACCGCCATGGCGTCCAGCATCGTTTGAAGGACGAGAAAAAATGGAAGCCCCTGGGCATCGGGGCAGGAAACAAGGAAAATACAGAAGGGTAATAACCAAAGGAGAATCGAATGAAACGTTTGTCCAACCCACTTCGAATGACATTTGCTTTACTTGTCATCGCCCTGCTTGCAGCCTGTGCGCCCGGGGAAGAGCCGCCCAGCCCTGAAGAGATCGAGGCGGCCATTAACACCGCAGTTGCCCAGACCATGGAAGCCGAAGAGCAGATCGCTGATTCGGTCGAGATGACCGTTGCCGCGCGGGAAGCCGAAGCCGCGGAAGCACTGGCAGCACTGCCCACGGCCACGCTGGTTCCCACGGAACCACTTCCGACCCTGACCCCGATCCTGCCGACCGCAACCCCGTTCACAGTCGCTCCTTCATCAGGTGGAGGTGGGGGCGGTGGTGGTGGCGGGTCAACCACCTATGAATATTCGTGCGACATTATCCGCCAAAGGCCTCGTGACAACACCGAATTTAAACGCACGCATACCTTTGATGTCAGCTTTGTGATTCTTAATAATGGCACTGCTACCTGGCCAGCCGGGAAAGATGTTACTTTGACACAGGATTTAGGTGGAGCACTTGGCATTCCTGTTGGCACAGTAGTATTACAACTCGGAGAAATGAAACCCGGGGACACGTCTGCAGTCATCGGCCCCTTTGATGCGCAAGCTCCAGATGAAGCAGGTTTTTATGTGATCAATTTCAAAGTCGAAGGAGGCATCTGCTGGCCTTACGTAGCTTTTAATGTAGTTCGCTAAGCTATGTTGCAGTAGTTCGGTGTGCAAAGTAATTGCGAGGAGATGTGATGACCAGGCGTAAGGTTCGCCGCATAACCCTGTGGCTGGTTGTAGCGCTGGGCATTTTGGGTTGTGCCTCGCCAGTTCTTGTCACATCTCCTCCTGCTCCTGTATCCGAACCTGTTGAAACGATCATTGTGCAAACCGCCGCTGTCGCGCAAACACAAACGGCGCGTGTGCTGCCGCCAACCAAAACACAGACAACTACCCCTGCTGCAACCCCAACAATCACCATTACCCCCACACCTACGGCTACTTTCCTATTTACTTTTCAAACAGTGACCAGCCTGCCAGAAGATTTGTTTGCCGATGATGATTGGTATGATGAGGATGAAGACTCCGGTTATGTAAAGCCCACTGCAACCACTTCGCCATGGGATTGCCGGGTTCTATCCAAAAGCCCTCCTAAAGGTACCGTCATAAAAGGAGGCACTGATTTTACAGCGGTGTGGGTGGTGGAAAATACAGGCACCAAAACATGGCCCAAACAAGGTGTGGATATCGTATACCATTCCGGCGCACATCTTCATGACGGGAAGCCGTATTTCGATATTCCCACAGCAATCGGGCCTGGAGGAAAAGTCACAATTACAGTTTCTATGACTGCCCCAAAACTTTCAAAAACGTACTCAACCCGGTGGTCGCTCAGGGTTGGCCAAAGAGACTTTTGTGCCGTAAAGTTCAGCATCGAAGTCAAATAGGTTTTGCTAGAAATTCATGGATAAATTTGCCGTAAGAAAACTTTTTCTCTTATTCACAGCGTTGTTTGTTCTGCTTGCCTGTGAAGTTCCACTGTTGTCCCAACCCGTTGTGTCCGAACCGGCCCCGGGCTCTATCGAAACGATAATCTTTCAGACAGCGGCCGCGGCTCACACGCAGACTGCCATCCTGCTTCCGCCTCCCACCAATACACCTACCTCCACACCGCTTCCCACCGGAACCCCCACAGAAACGGCCACCCCTACCGAGACGTTTATCTTCATCCTTCCCACCTCCACCAAGCCATTCGAGCCTTATAGTGCTGGCTCCAATTGCGAGTTGATCGCCCTAACACCGCACATGCCAGTATTGGCTCCGCGAGAGATATTTGAGACAAATTGGACGCTTAAAAACACAGGGGACCAACTCTGGCTGGATAAGGAAATTGATTTCAAGCACTCAGGTGGTACGGATATGCACAAAAACGATGTGTATGACCTTCCCAGCAGCGTCCCTGCCGATGGGCAGGTCACCATTACCGTACCCATGTTTGCACCCAGAGAGCCCGGGACTTACACCTCAAACTGGGTGCTTTCAAGGAAAAAGACAACCCTGTGCAAAGTATCTGTCACAGTTATTGTCAAGTGACATTCCATGCAATTTCCGATGAAAAAGCTCGTAAAGTATAAGCTCATCCCTTTACTGGGCATCTTTTTGGTTCTGTCTGCCTGCGACCTGCCCATCTCTTCTGGTCCGCCTGTTTCGAGCCCGGCGCCGGGCGCCCTTGAAACCATTATTTTTGAAACGGCTGTTGCTGCGCAAACCCAAACGGCTGAATTTCTCCCACCCACAAATACCCCTACAAGACGACCGACTTCGACGGCTACGCTGACCAAAACGCCGCTCCCGACTCCTACGTTTCTGTTTTTAGTTCCAACGAATACGAACGTTGTCTTAGACCTTCCAAGCTCGGGAGACGGCAAACCGACAAAAACCCCCAGTCCCAATGAACATAACTATCAAGGCACAAAAAAATGTGCAGTGGTTGGTCAAAGTCCTGCTGATGGAACTGCATTCAAACCGCGCAAAGCATTCACCGTTCGTTGGACGATCAAGAACGTTGGCACAGCCGCCTGGCGGAAAGGTTCGTATGATTATCAATACCTGGGCGGAGATAAATTCCACGACCGCTGGCGGTACGATATGAACTTCATCCTCGACCCTGGTGAGACCATCGATCTAAAAGTGGACATGCACGCCCCCAAACAACCCGGCAGTTATGAAACAACCTGGATACTGGGGACGAAAAAGAACGCTTTGTGCAAAATGACTTTGGCGATTGTGGTGAAATAAGAAAGGTTACTTTGAAAATTGTTTTGATGAAAAAGGTAAAAGGGCGACCGACCGGTCGCCCTTCGTGGTTCATCCTATGAGTGAAAAATTTATGAAGCCGGGGGCAGTGGGTCCTTATCAACCGGCTCGGACGGTTTGGCAGGTTCCGGGCTGGGCTGGGCATCGATCACAGCAGGAGCGGCATCATCGCCCGGTTTCTTGCGCAGGGTGACAACTCCCACGACAATGGGGATGGCAATGAAGATTACGCTCAAGCACAAGAACACAAATCCCATTGTGGTTGCTGCAGCCGGGTCGCTGCTGCCAAACACGTCAATTTCAGCGCCGGGAACAAAGCTCGCGATCAACGAAGTGCTGCCCATACAAAGGCTAAACAACCCTGGACACCCGCATAATAAGGCTGTGGCAATTGTTGCGATCAGGCCGGTATTTCTCTTATCCATAATGCATTCTCCTTATTCGTTTTTTATTCGTAAGGGCGACCCGTTTGGTTCTCGAAAAGCGCCCTGCCCCGCCGCTCTTTGGCGGGGTTATTTATCTTGAAGGGTCGCCCTTATCGTTGAGTATACAGGCAAAAAAAGATAGAGACAATAGTTTGCACAAAGTTATTTCCTCAACTGGCAGGTATCATTCTCATAATTCCATCGGCATGCATAGCCATAAGCAGTGCAGGTGGAACTTTTAGTGAACTGTCCACAATCGATTTCGCAGTTTATCGTCCTGAGCTTGAGTACTGTACAGCCCTGTGCAAGCTCCTGGATTTCATTTGTGCAACATTTTTGAAGGTTGTTGTAGGCATATCCAAACGGACACCGGTCTAAGTCCGGTTCGATGCGAAGCGACGTGCAGGCAGAGTCGCAAACTCTGAGTTCAAAATAATAAGCCATTGGACCGGTACAGATCACATTTCGTTGTCCATCTTGCACACCCGCTTCTTTACACTGAACATGGTCATGCAGCAATTGGTAAGTCGCGCTGTCGTTGAGGGCGATCAAGTTATAGGGACTCTTTTTTACGCAAAACGCGCCGCTTTGTTGGGCAATGGGATACCCACAGGAAGATTGACCCACAACTTCTGTATCATCACAGAAAGGAGCCATTTGCGGGGTTGATGAAACTGCCAGTGTTGGGATGCTGGTCAGGGTAGCAAAAAGGGGCGTATCGGTTGCAGAGATGATGAAAGGGGGAGGAACAAGGGTATCTGTTGCGGAGATGAGAGTGGGTGTGCTGGTGGACGTGGGTTTCAGTGTCTCTGTCAAAGTTGGGCTCGAAGCTGGCGCATCCGGTGAGGGGGTTGGTTCAGGGGGGGCGAGAAAATTACAGGATAGGATAAAACCAATCAAAACCAGGCTGAGGGGGATGATCACATAACGGATATTCTTCATAACTCGACTGCCTTCTCCTGACCCCTCCCGCCATGAACATCGACGTCAGACAAGTCATCTGCTTGATGATCAGCGTGGGGCGGATGATAGCCTAATATCTGAAATTTGATGAATAATTGATAAACGCTCTTGTTGCAAGAGGCTATTTTTGTTTACAACAACGAATAAATTAAACTGGCCGGACACTCCACTCATCGGGAACTTCCCGGTAGGTCAACTCAAAGACTTGCTTGTCAGCCGTTTGCACGCGAAAGCCCTTCTCCGCAGGCCCGCGCCAGCGCGACAGGATTTCAGCGATTTCCAGGCGCTGCCCTCCCACATCAACGAAAGCGGACGCTCGGCATACTCCGAATCTGACCGGCACTCGACGGGGTCACGCTTCAAACCGGACATCGGAATTGTCACCGATATTGAGAGAGGATGCTTCTTCTTTGTTGGGCTGCCCCTCCACAACACAGTTGCGACCGATCAGGGAGTGAGTCAGCGCTGCGTTTGTGATCTGTGTTCCCTCTTCGATGATGCTGTCCTGGATGACGGCCTGGTTGATCTTGCAGTTTGGCCCGATGGATGCGTTCGGCCCGATCACCGCTTCACTGATTTCAGCCGTCGGGTGGATGAAGACCGGCGGAACAATTTTCACCTCCGGTCGCTCTTCCGGCTTGGCATCCATGCGCTTGAGCAGATACTGGTTGGTTTCCAGGGTGGCGTCGATCGTGCCGGTATCGAGCCAGGTGTCCACGCGTTCGACGCGCATCAGGGCGCCGTGTTCGATCATGATGTTGATCGCGTCTATCAGGAAGAATTCATTCTTGAGCTGAACATTTCGTCTGCATCTGCTCTTCGATGGCGGCCATCAGGTCTTCGCCGCTCTTGAAGTAGTAGCACCCGACCACGGCCAGATTATTCTCTTTCGTCGTCTGGCTTTTCGATGAAACGCTTGACCAGCCCATCTTCATTGACTTCGGCCACCCCAAAGCGACGCGGGTCTGGCACGGCCTTGACCCAGGCCACGCCGTTGCTCTTTTCCCGGTCGAGGAAAGAGAAGTCTGTTTCGATGAGCGTATCTGAGAAGATCATCAGCATCGGGCCGGTCAGATACTGGCGTGCCAGGTACAGCGCGTGCGATTGTCCCTTCATCTCGCCCTGCACAACATAATGCGCGGTGATGTCCGGGTAATGTCTTTTCAATGAAGGCCGGGATTTGTGTCTCACCCAGATACGGGCCAACGATGAAGATATATTCAATGCGATTGGGTTCAGGCAGCGTCTTGAACATGTCCATCAGGTGTTCGAAGGATGTCTTGCCCGCCACGCTGACCAGCGGCTTGGGCTTGCTCCAGGTATGCGGACGCATGCGCGTGCCCCAGCCTGCCATCGGGATGACGATTTTCAAGTGTTTCAGCCAAGGGAATTCTCCTGTTTTATCTGTCATTGCGAGAAGGGCTCTGCCCGACGAAGCAATCTCCTGATCAGTTGGAGATTGCCACGCTCGCTTCACTCGCTCGCAATGACACATCACTCTCATTTTTCACATCTATTGTACAACATTGCTTATGTAGGGGCGACTGGCCAGCCCCTACACTTTCCGGCAAACCAAAATCCCCTTACCGATCGGCACCACCAGCGCATCCACGCGTGAATCATTTTCAGCATAGTGAGAAAATCAGCCAGTTCGTCTGCATGATTGATAACATTGTCCGCTGCCAGGATGCCGCCTGGCACAAGATTGGGAATCACCTTCTCATACACATCCATGTAGATATCTTTTTCAGCATCCAGAAAACAGAAGGCGATGTCGCTGTAGCCGGAGATGACTTCGCGCGCGTCGCCATGGATGAGCTGGATTTGATCGCTTGACTTGGGCTGCTTCAAAGGTTTCCTTGCGCAATAGCGACTTTATCTTCCAGGATTTCAAATGTTGTCAGGTGGTCACCGCGCGTCCTGGCAGGCCAGCGAAAGCCACAGGCTGGAATATCCGGCGCTGGTGCCCACTTCCAGCACACCGCCTTTAGGTGCGCTGGCACACAGCAAGGCCAGGAATTTCCCTGTCACAGGCGGGATCTGGCGCAGACGCTGCAGGTGAGGTGTGCCGTCTTCGCGGTCAGATCGCATCCTGCGCTTCCAACTCGCGCATGCGCTTGAGAATGGGTTCAGGGATGTTATGGAACATGCTTATTCGTGCCCAAGAACGGGATGTGGCTGATAGGCTTCCTCTAATGAAGAAACTTCATCTTCAGAGAGCTCGATGTCTAATGCGGCGATGGCTTGTTCGAGATGCTCCATCTTACTGGCGCCGATGATTGGGGCGGTGATATGCGGTTTGTCCAGCATCCAGGCCAGTGCGATCTGTGCACTGGTCACGCCATGTTTTTTGGCGATTTCCTGGGCGCGTTCAACGATGGTGAAATCTTCATCACGGAAGTACATACTATCGGCGAAATCATCAACTTTGGCGCGGGCGGTTTCGCCCCCGCCGCTGCGTGTCCGGTTGCCCGCCAGGAAGCCGCGTGCCAGTGGGCTCCATGGGATCAGGCCAACGCCCTGGTCGATGCACAGCGGGATCATCTCGCGCTCTTCTTCGCGATAGACCAGGTTGTAGTGATTCTGCATGGAGACGAAGCGCGTCCAGCCGTTGGCGTCGGCAGTATATTGCGCTTTGGCAAATTGCCAGGCGTACATGGATGAAGCGCCGATGTAACGCGCCTTGCCCGCCTTGACCACATCATGCAAGGCTTCCATGGTCTCTTCGATGGGCGTCTCATAATCCCAGCGGTGGATCTGGTACAGGTCAACGTAATCCATCCCCAGGCGCTTGCAGCGAAGCGTCAATGGCATCCATGATGTGTTTACGGGAAAGCCCGCCAGCGTTGATTTCATCTGTCAGATTGAAATAGACTTTGGTGGCGACCACCACGTTTTCGCGCTTGACCCCGAACTCGCGCAGCAGTTTCCCGGTCAGTTCTTCGCTGACGCCTTTGGAGTACATGTCGGCGGTATCGAAAAAGTTGATGCCTGCATCCAGTGCTTTTTTCACAAAGGGACGCGACTCGTCTTCATCCAATATCCAGGGGCGCCATTTGGATGTGCCGTAGGTCATCATGCCCAGACAGATGCGAGAAACTTTTAGTCCGCTTTTACCGAGATTGACGTATTGCATATTTTCTCCTTTCCCCTTTACTAGCTCGTCACTGCGAGAAGGGTGTAACCCGACGCGGCAGTCTCACGTAACCTGGAAACAAGAGATTATAAGCGCCGTGAGATTGCCACGCTCGCTATGCTCGCTCGCAATGACATAGGTAATATTACCACTCTCCAAATTGTGGATTTTCTACCCCGTCGCGATATTCATCCAACCGCAGGCGATGGCCCGGCCAGATGTTTTCAGGCAGGGCATCGAGCGGGAAGAAACGTATTTCGGCGATTTCTCGATCCGGCTTGCCGTGCAAGCTGAAGTCAGTGCATAAGAAGAGAATGTTGTGATCGCTTTTGAATCCGCCAAAGGAAGTATATGCTCCCACCAATTCCAATGCTCCCATCTCCGCGCCGACTTCTTCACGCGCTTCACGGCGGGCAGCTTCATCCAGGGTTTCGCCACGGTCAACGCCGCCGCCGGGCATGAACCAGCCGGGCAAATACGTCTGGCGGACGAGCAGTACCTGTCCGTTTTGGATGAGCATGACGCGCACGCCGATAGTTTTGGGACGAAAGATGAAACAGTAGATGCGAAAGCCGAGATAGAGCAGACGCATCATGAGATGATCGTCAGGTTGGCGAGCGAGGCCGCCAGGCGTTTGATGCCAACGGACTCGAAGACCACGTCCACGATCTCGTCATCATCCTGGATGCGGCTGTCGAGCACGATGCCTTCGCCCCACAGCGGGTGCTGGACTTTGGTCCCAGCACGGTATTTGCTTTCTATAATGGAAGCAGGACTTTGGGCTTGGTATGACTTGCCCAGAGTGTTTCAGGCGGGCGACCGCGTACAGTGCGTCCCGTGCGGGCTCTTCCTATTAAAAGGTCAGGTGGAATGTCATCCAGAAAACGGGACGGGTAGGTCTCTTCGGCATAGCCGCGTCCGCCGCGCTGCACGGAGCGGACCAGGTAGAGCTTGTCTTTGGCGCGCGTGATGCCGACGTAGAACAGGCGGCGCTCTTCTTCCATTTCTTCGGGCTCGTCGAAGGAGCGGTTGTGAGGCAGCAGGCCATCGTCGAGGCCGACGATGAAGACCGCGCCGAACTCCAGTCCTTTGGCGGCGTGCAGGGTCAGCAGCGTGGGCGCGTTGACGGTTTCGGCCAGGGTGTCCTGATCGGAGATGAGGGCCACATCTTGCAGGAATTCCTCGATGCGTGCGGGTGGCGTATTCCTGCGTGAGGCGGCGCAGTTCGCTCACGTTCTCCCAGCGCTCGGCGCCTTCGTCGCTGCCATCGTCGAGATATTCTTTGTAGCCGATGTCGGTAGCGATGCGGTCGAAAAGTTCAGTGGTGGTCAGTGCAGGAGCAGAGGCGTGCCAGTTGGCAAGCATGCTCGCCGAAATTTGCGAGCGAGATAGCGGCGCGATTGCTGAATTTCTCCCAGTAAGGCGAATCGGAGCCGCGTGCCAGGTCGATGACCATCGCGCCGGGGGTGATGCCGATGGCGCGCGCAGCGGTGAATAGAGCATGTGATTGTTTTTGCGCCGATGCCGCGTGTGGGCACGTTGATGATGCGGTTCAGGCTGGCTTCGTCGTTGGCGTTGTAGGCCAGGCGCAGGTAGGCGATCATGTCTTTGACTTCGCGGCGTCCGTAGAAGCGTTGCGCGCCGACCAGCCGATAGGGCAGGCGGGCTTGCAGGAAGGCTTCTTCCAGCAGGCGGGATTGGGCGTTGGTGCGATACATGACGGCGCACTCGCCCGGCTCGAACTGCTGGCTGGCGACCAGTTGCGCGATGGTATCTACAATGAAGGAAGCCTCGGCATAATCGTCGGGCGCTTCATAATAGAAGAGCTTCTCGCCCTGTCCGCGTTCGGTGAATAATTGCTTACGTTTGCGGTTGCGGGCACGGTCAATGACAGACATGGCCGCATCCAGGATGGTTTGCCGGGAGCGGTAATTTTGCTCCAGCAGGATGACTTGCGCATCGGGATAATCCTGTTCGAAGCGCTGCACGTTGCGCCAGTCTGCGCCGCGCCAGCGGTAGATACGATTGATCGGGGTCACCCACCACGAAAATATTCTTGTGTGCCGAAGCCAGATGCTTGATCAGCGTGTACTGCGCGATGTTGGTATCCTGGAACTCATCCACCAGCACATGCCTGAAACGTTGGGCATATTTCTCGCGCACTTCGGGGTTGTCTTCCAGCAGGCGCGCGGTGTAAACCAGCAAATCGTCAAAGTCCACAGCGTTGCTGGCGATCAGCCGTTTCTGGTATTCCACGTACACGCGTTTGACGATCTCGTCGCGATAGGTGGTGGTCGGGTAATCGTCCGCGCCGATCAGTTCGTTCTTGGCGTTGGAAATGGCGGCATGCACGCTGTGCGGCCGGTACAGTTTTTCGTTAAGGTTGAGTTCGCGGATGATGCTCTTCGTGAGCCGTACCTGGTCGTCGGCATCGAAAATGACGTAGTTGGCCTCAACAGGCAGCAGGTCCGCTTCGCGGCGCAGGATGCGGGCGCAGGTCGAGTGGAACGTGCCCAGCATCATCCCCTGCGTGGCCTGCTCGCCGAGCAAGTCGTCCACACGCGTTTCCATCTGTTTGCGCTGCTTTGTTGGTGAACGTGACGGCCAGGATCTGATAGGGACGCACACCCTCATAGGCGATCAGATAGGCGATGCGCTGGGTTAATACGCGCGTCTTTCCGGACCCCGGGCCTGCCAGCACCAAAACCGGCCCATCCCCCGCTGTGACAGCCTGTCGCTGTTGGGGGTTGAGTTGTTCGAGAAAATCCATTAGGGATTATGTAGGGGCAGGGCTAAGACCCTGCCCCTACAATATCATTTCAGTTCAGACGTACAGTTGGGACAGCGGGTTGCCTTGATGGCAATGGTCGTGAAGCAGTAAGGACAATCTTTGGTGGTAGGCTCTGCGGGGGGAGCAGGCTCTTCTTTTTTCTTGGTGCATGTTGCGCATTTGACGATCATGAAGATGACGAAGGCAATGATGACAAAATCAACAATAGCCTGGACAAAAGCACCCCACGTGACAACCGCATCACCAACGGTAAATGACAGTTCAGCAAAGTTGACGCCGCCCATCACCAGCCCGATCAACGGCATGAGGATGTCGTTCACGAGCGAACCGATGATCTTGCCAAAGGCGCCACCGATGATCACGGCTACTGCCAGATCGAGCACATTGCCGCGCATAACAAATTCCTTGAATTCTTTTAACATTTCGCCTCCTTGAGAGGGATGATATGGAATACCCTGTATTCTATTTTAGGAAAGTGTCGCTGTCAACAAGTTGCTTTTTCATTCGTCACAATGCAATGCACTTTCAAAGTGCGTTGCACTTGTGTTTGTACTATACCCCAGTATCTTCCAAAAACAATACTGTGGTATTATTAAACCATATCCAGTAGGGCTTATTCACACACTGCTCTGCTACGTTTACCCTACAAGGGTGGAGTATGTTGACGACCTTGTAGAATTGGGTATAATTCAATTTGCTCCGCTCTAATAGTACGATTCTGCACAAGTTATCTCACAATACTCATCTCACAATAGAAAAGGATACTCGCGGATGCCTGATCTCTTATTGATGTCCAAGGACTTGAGACTCAATTCAGACCTCTGAAGGGATTGTACACGCGGTCAATGGGGTTTCGTTTAGATTAGCTGAAGGGGAAACCTTGGGTATAGTGGGGGAGAGCGGGTGCGGTAAGAGCGTGACGATGTTGTCACTGCTGCGCCTGATACCGTCGCCTCCCGGAGAAGATCACTGCTGGGAAGGCCATGTTCTTCAATCAAGATTTGCTGAAGCTGGCAGACGAGGAGATCCGCCACGTGCGGGGCGCGCAAATCAGCATGATCTTCCAGGATCCGATGACATCGCTGAATCCGGTGTTGACGATCGGCATGCAAATGGAAGAGCCGATGCATGCTGCACCTTGGCATGACGCAGAAGCAGGCGAACAACCGCGCGGCTGAATTGTTGGACATGGTAGGCATCCCGAGGGCAGCAGAACGCCTGCGAGATTATCCTCATCAGTTTTCAGGTGGCATGCGCCAGCGCGTGATGATTGCGATGGCGCTATCCTGCAGCCCGCAAATACTGATTGCGGATGAGCCAACCACTGCGCTGGATGTGACCATCCAGGCTCAGATCATGGAATTGGTGAAGAAGCCTGCATGAGAACTTGGGATGGCGATTATCTGGATCACGCACGACCTGGGTGTGATGGCGGGCATTGCGCAACGGGTGATGGTGATGTACGGCGGACTTATTATTGAAGAAGCGGATGTCAAAGAGTTGTATGCCAACCCGCAGCATCCTTATACGATAGGATTGCTGGGCAGCCTGCCGCGGGTGGATGAAGAAAGCACGAGCGCTTGTTATCGATAGACGGTTTGCCGCCGGTGCTGTATGAGACGCCCAATAGTTGTCCGTTTGCGCCGCGTTGTAAGTTGGCGGTAGAACGCTGTTCGACAAGAGAACCCGCAGTTGGAAGAGGTGGACCGGGCATCGTGTAGCTTGCTGGGTGGATAGTGAAAACAGGGAGAAGACGCTAATGATCACAATGAGATTTTGCTTCAGTGTTGACAATTTCGTCAAGTATTTCCCGATCACGAGGGAATAATTCCCAAAGCAGGTTGGGGCGGTGCATGCGGTGGATGGTGTCTGTTTTGATATCCGCAAAGGGGAAACGTTGGGGTTGGTGGGTGAATCGGGCTGTGGAAAATCGACAACCGGGCGAACGATCTTGCAGTTATACAGGCCAACGGATGGTCATGTTTATTATGATGGCATGGATCTGGCGTCGTTGAGCGATAGGAAATGCGCGGGATGCGGCGGAAGATGCAGATGATCTTCCAGGATCCCTATGCCAGTCTGAACCCGCGTATGACAGTGGCAGAAATCGTTGGCGAGCCGCTGGTAGTGCACAAGGTGGCGAATGACAAGGAAGTGCAGGAACGTGTGGAGGAGCTGCTCAAGCTGGTGGGGTTGAACCCGGCTTTTGCGAATCGATACCCGCATGAGTTCTCGGGTGGGCAACGCCAGCGCATCGGTGTGGCACGCGCGCTGGCATTGCAGCCTACCTGATCATATGTGATGAGCCGATCTCGGCGTTGGATGTGTCGATCCAGGCGCAGGTGATCAACCTGCTCGAGGATCTGCAGGAGCAGTTCGGACTGACCTATCTGTTCATAGCCCATGATCTGTCCATGGTGCGGCACATCAGTGACCGCGTGGCGGTGATGTATCTGGGCGTGATTATGGAGTTGGCGAGCGCGATGAGTTGTATGAAAATCCGCTGCACCCGTATTCGCAGGCTTTGTTGTGTGCGGTACCGATTCCGGATCCGGTGGCTGATGAGCGGCGACAGCGCATCATTCTGGAGGGGGATGTGCCCTCGCCGGTTAACCCCCCGTCTGGGTGTCGATTCCGGACGCGTTGTCCGATCGCGGAGAGTATTTGTACAGAAGAAAAACCCGAATGGCGAGAAGTGAAGGAAGGACATTATGTCGCTTGTCATTTGGTAGAGGCACAGAGTAATTAGTTGAATAGAAGTAAGGAGGTGATGTCCTGATTAGATACAAAGAGAAGAGCAAGATGTACAACTATCGTATAAACCCTACTACAAAATCCTTTTAGGAGGAAGAGAAAATGCGTTCAAAACTGTTTTTAGCACTGAGCCTGTTGATTGCTGCAAGCATGATCCTGGCTGCCTGTGCTCCCTCTGCAGCCCCTGCAGATGAGCCTGCCGCTCCGGCTGATGAGCCTGCTGAAGAACCCGCTGAGGAGCCCGCCGCTCCTGCTGAGGAGCCCGCTGTTATGGGCCCCGAAATGAAAAATCCCGATACATATGTTTACGTGACATTCGGTGAACCTCAAACTCTGGACCCCGCCTGGACCTATGAGACCTCTGGATCTGCACAGCAGAATAATATTTACGAAGGCATGGTCTGGTTCAACAGAGAAGATACCGGTTCTTTCGTAGGCATTCTGGCGACCGACTGGTCGGTCAACGAAGCTGGCGATGTGTGGACCTTCAACATTCGCGACGGCGTCACCTTCCATGAGGGCGGCACGCTCGAGCCCCATGATGTGGCCTACTCCGTCCAGCGCGCCCTGCTGCAGGACCGCTTGGATGGTCCGCACTGGATGACCCATGAAGCCTTCTTCGGCCTGTACTCGGTTGAAGATCTGGCGATCGGCGACAGCGGCAAGGAATTTGCTGACCTGTCCGATGAAGAACTGGTTGCCGCCTGTGAGAAGGTGAAATCTGCTGTTGTTGCTGACGATGAAGCTGGCACGGTTACTTACAATCTGTACACTGCTACTCCCTGGTTCCTGGCCATGTTAACGAATAATTTCTTGGCCGCAACATATGATATGGAGTGGATGGTGGAACAGGGCGCCTGGGATGGCTCCTGTGACAACTGGGTACAGTGGCATGATCCTGAGCAGGGAGAGACTGTTCTCTTCAACCAGGCTAATGGTACTGGCCCGTACAAGCTGGATCACTGGACCCCCGGTGAAGAGATTGCTCTGGTAGCCAATGAGAACTACTGGCGCGCTGAAGATGATCCCATCTGGGAAGGCGGCCCGAGTGGCATTCCCAGAATTAAAAACGTGGTTTGGAAGGTTGTTGATGAGTGGGGCACCCGCCAGGCTATGTTCGAGGCCGGCGATGCTGACTTCATTACTGTCCCTTCGCAATACCGCCCGCAGCTTGAAGATGACTACGGCGTAGTTTGTGATGCTGCTGGTAACTGCGAAGATGTTGGTAATGGTTATATTCAGGTCTGGACCGATCTGCCACAGCTTGCCATGACGCCTGCGCAGTTCAATCAAAGTATCAACGTTGAAGGTGGCAACCCCTTTGCTGGCAGTGGTGAGCTGGACGGCAATGGTATTCCGGCTGACTTCTTCCGTGATGTACACATCCGCCGCGCGTTCAGCTACTGCTTCGACTATGACGCTATGATCAACGATGCCCTGAACGGTGAAGGTATCCAGTCCCAGGGCCCGATCATCGCTGGCATGTTGGGCTATCGCGAAGGCGAAGCCCCGATCTATTCTTACGATCCTGCCAAGTGCGAAGAAGAATTCAAGCTGGCTGAAAGCGATGTCTGGGAAACCGGTTTCTACTTCCAGATGGCGTACAACACCGGTAACGACACCCGCCGCCTGTCTTCAGAGATCCTCAAAGCTGGTATCGAGTTTGTCAATGATAAGTTCAGCATCACAGTTGTCGGTATGCCGTGGCCGGTGCTTCTCAATGCCCGTCGTGCTGGCAAGCTGCCGATCTACGTTGGTGGCTGGCTGGAAGACTTCCATGATCCTCACAACTGGGTACACCCCTTCCTGCACTCGCAGGGTGCCTATGGCCGTGTGGTCAACATGGAAGAGACACTGGCTGCAGAGTTCGATGCGCTGGTTGAAGAAGCTGCTGCCCTGACCACGGCTGAAGAACGCCGCCCGGTCTATGAGGCGATCCAGCTCAAGGCGCAGGAAGAAGCTCCGATGATCTGGTTGTACCAGCCAGTTGGTCGAAATCACTTCCAGCGTTGGATCGGAGACTACTACTACAATCCGGCTTATCCGAACAATACGTACTCCTACATATACGCCCTGTCCAAGGGAGAGTAACCCCTCTACCTGTGCCGTTCCCCTGGCTTTTTGAAAGCTGAGGAAGCGGCCCCAGGACCCTAGATGTACAAAGCAGGGAGCCGGGCTTGTACTGGCTCCCTGCTCTTCAAATCGGAAGGAAGGTAGTCTATGCTGAACTACATTATTCGTCGTCTGTTGATCCTGCCCGTGATCCTGATCGGTGTCACCATGCTGGTCTTTGCCATGCTTTCAATGCTGACGCCTTATGAGCGGGCTTCGCTGTATGTTGCCGACATCCCCAAACGCCAGGGCGCGATCGAAGGCATCATTGAAAAATATGGTCTGGATGATCCCATCCCTGTGCAATACTGGCATTGGATGGTTGGCCGAACCGATGAAGATACCGGTGAGGTCACGGGCGGTCTTTTGCGCGGTGACATGGGCTTTTCTAATGTTGGCCACATGTCGGTATCGGATGTGATCAAGCACCGCTTGCCGGCCACGGCAGAGCTGGCTTTGTGGTCTGCGATCCCGTTGATCGGGTTGGCGGTGTGGATGGGCATTCAATCCGCCGTTCACCACAACAAGCTCATCGACCAGGTTCTGCGGATACTGGCGATTGTTGGTTGGTCGCTTCCTGTCTTTGTTTTAGGCCTGGTACTCCTGATGATTTTCTATGCTCAACTGGATTGGTTCCCGCCTGAGAGGCTTTCCCAGTGGGCTTCGCAAACCGTTCAGTCCGGTGAGTTCACCCGCTACACCGAGCTGAACACGATCGACTCCTTGCTCAATTTACGTTTTGATATCTTCCTGGATTCGCTCCGGCACCTGGTCTTGCCGGTGATCACGCTGTCTGTCATCAGTTGGGCTTTCCTGCTGCGCGTGACGCGCTCCTCCATGCTGGATACCCTGCGCCAGGACTACATGACCACTGCCCGGGCGAAAGGCCTGGGTGAGAGAACGGTCATCCGCGGACATGGCGTGCCCAACGCATTGATCCCGGTCATCACGGTGGGCGGCCTGACCTTGATCGGGCTGTTCAATGGTGTGGTCATTACCGAGACGGTCTTCAATTATCCTGGGCTGGGCTCCTTCATGGCGGATGCAGCTGCGGCTCTGGATGTGGTCTCGGTGCTGGGGATGACCTTGTTCAGCAGCTTCATTCTGGTGTTTGGGAACCTGGTCGTGGATGTGTTGTACGGGGTGGTCGACCCCCGCATTCGCTTGCAATAAGAGGATACTAACGATGACCGTATTGAAAAAACTACTACGAAATCCCACCTCCCTGGTCGGTGTCATCATATTGACGATATTTGTCATCATGGCGATCGGGGCACCCTGGTTCGCGCCCATTCCGGAGAAATCTCGTGATGCCTATTTAATCCCGCGCGATGGGTTCAGCACAACGCCGGCAGCACCCAGCGAGGAACATCGCTTTGGCACCACCGAAGGGCAGTATGATATTTACTATGGCGTGATCTGGGGAACGCGGACGGCCTTCCGTATTGGTGTCGTCATCACCCTGGTTACCACAATAACAGGCATTGTTATTGGTTCGATCTCAGGCTTCTATGGAGGCTGGGTCGATGAACTGTTGATGCGTATTACCGAGATCTTCCAGGCCTTCCCCTTCCTGCTGGCGGCCATCACCATGACCTCGGTCCTGCAGACCATCTATGGACGAGGGGAAGCGGGTGCTTTGATATTCATGGCCAAGGTGCTGTCCTTTTTGACCTTTGGCACCAACCCGAGTGAGAATCTGGATCCGGTGCAGTTGCAGATCCTGACCGGGATGATGGCGCTCATCTTCTTTGGTTGGATGGCGATCGCGCGCGTGATGCGCGGCAACATTCTGTCCGTCAAGGAATTCGAATATGCGCTGGCAGCCAAGACCATCGGCGCCAGCGACATGCGCATCCTGTTCCGGCACCTGCTGCCCAACGCTATTTTCCCGATCCTGGTGATCGCATCCATGAACATTGGTGCCTACGTGTTGAACTTCGCAGCCCTGAGCTTCCTTGGTTTGGGGGCGCAGCGCGGCTATGCAGACTGGGGGCAGATGATCAGCTTTGCCCGCAACTGGGTGCCCTCTTTGATCGAGTACTGGTACATCGTTGTCTATCCTGGTATGGCCATCGTGTTGTTCGTGCTGGCCTGGAACCTGGTAGGGGATGCACTGCGTGACATCCTTGATCCACGCCTGCGTGGTAGTGGCAGCGTTTAGCAAATAACTTAGCATAGCAAAATCATATTTGTACCTTCCTGTTCCCTCCTGGACTGGCCTTGCTGATAGTAGCCTTCCTCATCCAGGAGGGAGCCTCTTTACATGTTGCGCCACAAATGTATTCACCTTCAGCGGATACATTGTGGAGCTATGTCATTTGAAGATCCAGGTGTGTTGATGAAAGTGGGGTATAATGGACTTGTTGCAAAAGTCAATCAATACCTTTGCTCTAGATGGCGTCTCGCCGCCGGGGACAGCGAAAAGAGCGTGTCTAAAATATCCAGAACAAGTGGACGCCTCCAGCGAGGCCCAGAACCTGCTTCCGTGAGCACAGTCTATTTCTACCTCTACTTCATCTCCTACCCTCACGCTTGAAATTTTGTTGACAGCAATCTAGAATTAGATATAATCAGCTTTCTATGGCAGAATCTTTTTGTATAGTACCGTGGTGTTGGATAAAACAGTACTGTAGTATTGGATAAAACAGTGCTGCGGTATAGTTTTATGGAAAATAAGACTTTTCTCAGAGTGCTTATGCTTATAGCCCTCTATGGAGTTTAGTATAATCAATTCGCTACTGCAGTATCTTTGCAAAGCAATACTATGGTATTGGACAAAACAATGCTGTAGCATAGCTTTACCAAAATATGATTTATAAAGGCGCCAAAAACTCCGCAAACAAGGCGCAATTTCGTTTGACATGATTGGTTGTCAAACAATTATGAAGGTACTTCTTTCAAATGCCTAAAGGCTCAACTGTCATTTTCTGCAACACAATTCCGTACAACAGGATACATACATGCCCAATCAAATCTTGAATGTGCAAGACCTGGAGACCCAATTCCGCACGGATGAAGGGACAGTGCACGCGATCAACGGGGTGTCCTTCACGATAGATGAAGGGGAAACCGTTGGGATCGTAGGAGAGAGCGGGTGCGGGAAGAGCGTGACGATGCTGTCGGTGCTGCGCCTGATCCCGACACCGCCCGGGAAGATCACGGCCGGGACGGCCGACTTCCACGGGCAGGACCTGCTGAAGATGGAAGACGATGAGATCCGCCACGTACGGGGTGCGCAGATCAGCATGATCTTCCAGGACCCGATGACCTCGCTGAACCCGGTGCTGACGATCGGGAAGCAGCTGACCGAGCCGATGCTGCTTGCACCTGGGGATGACGCAGCAGCAGGCGAACAACCGCGCGGTTGAATTGTTGGAAATGGTAGGTATTTCGGGGGCGAAAGAACACCTGCCGGATTATCCACATCAGTTCTCAGGTGGCATGAGACAGAGAGTGATGATCGCGATGGCGCTATCGTGCAACCCACAGATCCTGATCGCAGACGAACCGACCACAGCGTTGGATGTGACCATCCAGGCACAGTTCATCGAGTTGGTGAAGAAGCTGCAGGAGAACCTTGGGATGGCGATCATCTGGATCACACACGACCTGGGGGTGATCGCGGGGTTGGCGCAGCGGATGATGGTGATGTACGGGGGCTTGTTCATAGAGGAAGCGGATGTGAAAGAGTTGTATGCGAACCCGCAGCATCCGTACACGATCGGATTGCTGGGCAGTCTGCCGCGGTTGGATGGGAAACATTCGGAGCGCTTGGTATCGATAGACGGGTTACCGCCGGTGCTGTATGAGCCGCCAACATCCTGTCCGTTCGCTCCACGATGTCAATTTGCAATAGAACGCTGTTCACAAGAGAACCCGCAGTTGGAAGAGGTGGCACCGAAGCATCGTGTCGCTTGCTGGGTCGATACTCGTACCGGGAGAAGCCGCTAATGTCCAATGAGATCCTGCTTCGTGTTGATAATTTAGTCAAGTATTTCCCGATCTACGAGGGAATAATTCGCCGGCAGGTGGGGGCGGTGCATGCGGTGGATGGCGTGAGTTTTGATATCTACAAAGGGGAGACGTTGGGGTTGGTGGGTGAATCGGGATGTGGGAAATCGACGGCAGGTCGAACGATCCTGCGGTTATACAAGCCAACGGATGGTCATGTTTATTATGATGGCACGGATCTGGCGTCGTTGAGTGATAGGGAAATGCGCGGGATGCGGCGGAAGTTGCAGATCATCTTCCAGGATCCATATGCCAGTCTGAACCCGCGTATGACAGTGGCAGATATTGTGGGTGAGCCGCTGGTAGTGCACAAGGTGGCGAATGGCGCGGAAGTGCAGGAACGTGTGCAGGAGCTGCTCAAGCTGGTGGGGTTGAACCCGGCCTTTGCAGACCGATACCCGCATGAGTTCTCGGGTGGGCAGCGGCAGCGCATCGGAGTAGCACGCTCGCTGGCATTGCAGCCTGACCTGATCATATGTGACGAGCCGATCTCGGCGTTGGATGTGTCGATCCAGGCGCAGGTGATCAATCTGTTGGAGGATCTGCAAGAGCAGTTTGGACTGACCTATCTGTTCATAGCCCATGACCTGTCCGTGGTACGGCACATCAGTGACCGCGTGGCGGTGATGTATCTGGGCGTCATTATGGAGTTGGCGGAGCGGGATGAGTTGTATGAATATCCGCTGCACCCGTATTCGCAGGCATTGTTGAGTGCGGTACCGATTCCTGATCCTGTGGCAGAGGAGCGGCGACAACGGATCATTCTGGAGGGGGATGTACCCTCGCCGGTGAACCCGCCGTCAGGGTGTCGGTTCCGGACGAGGTGTCCGATCGCGGAGAGTATTTGTACAGAAGAAAAACCCGAATGGCGAGAAGTGAAGGAAGGACATTTTGTCGCTTGTCATTTGGTGGAAGCACAGAACTAGGAAATGAAAAGGAGGTGATGTCCTGGCAAACGTACACAGATGAACATGCAAGTTGTAAAAAGTTCGATAAATCCTAAAATTTCCTTTTGAGGAGGAGAAAAATGCGTTCAAAACTGTTTTTAGCACTGAGCCTGTTGATTGCTGCAAGCATGATCCTGGCTGCCTGTGCTCCCTCTGCAGCTCCGGAAGAACCGGCTGCTCCCGTCGAAGAACCCGCCGCGGAACCCGCTGAGGAACCCGCTGCAGAACCCGCCGAAGAGCCTGCTGAAGAACCGGCTGCCATGGGCCCCGAAATGAAGGACCCCGACACGCTCGTATTTGCGTCAATCGGCGATCCTGAAACACTCGATCCCGCCTGGACCTATGAAACTGCTGGTTCCGCGATCGAGAACAATGTTTACGAAAACCTGGTCTGGTTCAATCGCGAAAAGACCGATGAGTTCGTAGGCGTTCTGGCGACCGACTGGTCGGTCAACGAAGCTGGCGATGTGTGGACCTTCAATGTTCGCGAAGGCGTCACCTTCCATGAGGGCGGCACGCTCGAGCCCCATGATGTGGCTTACTCCGTCCAGCGCGCCCTGCTGCAGGACCGCATTGACGGCCCGCACTGGATGACCCTGGAAGCCTTCTTCGGCCTGTACACGGTTGAAGACCTGGCTGATTGGCGACAGTGGCAAAGAATTTGCTGATCTCTCGCAAGAAGAGTTGGTTGCTGCCTGTGAAGCTGTAAAAGCTGCTGTCGTTGCTGACGATGAAGCTGGCACAGTCACCTATACCCTGGCTGCCCCCACCCCCTGGTTCCTGGCCATGATGGTTAACTCCTTCCTGGGTGCCGTTTTGGATCAGGAATGGATGGTGGAACAAGGCGCCTGGGATGGCTCCTGCGACAACTGGGTGCAATGGCATGATCCTGCCGCTGAAGACACGGTTATCTTCAACGTAGCCAATGGTACCGGCCCTTATAAGCTGGACCACTGGACCCCCGGTGAAGAGATTGTTCTGGTCGCCAATGAGAACTACTGGCGTGCTGAAGGCGATCCCATCTGGGAAGGCGGCCCGAGTGGCGTTGCTGCGGTTAAGACCGTGGTTATCAAGCCCGTTGACGAGTGGGGCACCCGCCTGGCCATGTTCGAAGCCGGCGATGCTGACTATGCCTACGTTCCCTCGCAATACCGCCCGCAGCTTGAAGAGAGCTATGGCGTAATTTGCCAGCAAGACGGTTCTTGCGAAGATGTTGGCTCTGGCTACATCCAGGCCTGGGTTGACCTGCCGCAGCTTGCTATGACGCCTGCTCAGTTCAACCACAATATCAACGTTGAAGGTGGCAACCCCTTCGCTGGCAGTGGTGAGTTGGACGGCAATGGTATTCCGTCTGACTTCTTCCAGGATGTACATATCCGCCGCGCATTCAACTACTGCTTCGACTTTGACGCCATGATCAACGATGCCCTGAACGGTGAAGGCGTCCAGGCCCAGGGCCCGATCATCGCCGGCATGATGGGCTATCGCGAAGGCGAAGCCCCGCTGTATTCCTACGATCTCGCCAAGTGCGAAGAAGAATTCAAGCTGGCTGAAACCCCTGTTTGGGACACTGGTTTCTACTTCCAGATGGCGTACAACACCGGTAACGACACCCGCCGCCTGTCTGCTGAAATTCTCAAAGCCGGCATCGAGGCTGTCAATGATAAGTTCAGCATCACAGTTGTTGGTATGCCGTGGCCGGTGCTGCTCAACAGCCGTCGCGCCCAGAAGCTGCCGATCTACGTTGGTGGCTGGCTGGAAGACTTCCATGATCCTCACAACTGGGTACACCCCTTCCTGCACTCACAGGGTGCCTATGGCCGCGTGGTCAACATGGCCCCGGAATTGGCTGCAGAGTTCGATGCGATGGTTGAAGAAGCTGCTGCCCTGACCACGGCTGAAGAACGCCGCCCGGTCTATGAGGCGATCCAACTCAAGGCGCAGGAAGATGCGGTCATGATCTGGTTGTACCAGGGCGTTGGTCGTGTACACTTCCAGCGCTGGGTCAAGGGTTGGTACAGCAACCCCGCTTACTCGGGCGTTTACTCCTACGTCTACGCCATGTCCAAGGGAGAGTAAGAAAAAGTTTCACCCCTCTACCTGGGCCGTATCCCTGGCTTTTTGAAAGCTGAGGAAGCACGGTCTTAGAACCCTAGAGGTACAAAGCAGGGAGCCGGGCTTGTACTGGCTCCCTGCTCTTCAAATCGGAAGGAAGGTAGTCTATGCTGAACTACATCATTCGTCGTTTGTTGATCCTGCCCGTTATCCTGGTAGGTGTCACCATGCTGGTCTTTGCGATGCTTTCAATGCTGACGCCTTATGAGCGGGCTTCGCTGTATGTCTCCGATATCCCCAAGCGCCAGGGCGCTATTGAAGGTATCATCAAAAAGTATGGTCTTGATGATCCCATCCCTGTGCAATACTGGCATTGGATGGTCGGCTTGAAAGATGAAGATACCGGTGAGATTAAGGGTGGTCTTTTGCGCGGTGACATGGGCTTTTCCAAAGTTGGAAAAATGTCGGTATCGGATGTGATCAAGCACCGCCTGCCGGCCACCGCAGAACTGGCTTTGTGGTCTGCGATCCCGTTGATCGGCCTGGCCGTGTGGATGGGTATCCAGGCAGCAGTCCACCATAATAAGATCATCGACCAGGTCTTGCGTGTATTGGCAATTATTGGTTGGTCGCTCCCGACCTTTGTTTTGGGTCTTGTACTGCTGATGTTCTTCTATGCTAAATTGGATTGGTTCCCGCCTGAGAGGCTTTCCCAGTGGGCTTCGCAAGTTGTTCAATCAGGCGAATTCAACCGCTTCACTCAGATCAACACCCTGGATGCCCTGCTCAATTTGCGCTTTGATATCTTCCTGGATTCGCTGCGGCACCTGGTCTTGCCGGTGATCACGCTGTCCGTCATCAGTTGGGCTTTCCTGCTGCGCGTGACGCGCTCCTCCATGCTGGATACCCTGCGCCAGGATTACATGACCACCGCCCGGGCCAAGGGTCTGGGTGAGAGAGCGGTCATCCGCGGGCATGGCGTACCCAACGCGCTGATCCCGGTCATCACGGTGGGCGGCCTGACCCTGATCGGTCTGTTCAACGGTGTGGTGATCACCGAGACAGTTTTCAATTATCCAGGGTTGGGTTCCTTCATGGCAGATGCAGCTGCGTCTCTGGATGTGGTCTCGGTGCTGGGAATGACCCTGTTCAGCAGTTTCATTCTGGTGTTCGGCAACCTGGTCGTTGACGTGCTGTACGGGGTGGTTGATCCCCGCATTCGCTTGCAGTAAAGAGGATACTAACGATGACCGTATTGAAAAAACTACTACGAAATCCCACCTCCCTGGCCGGGATCATCATGTTGACGATGTTTGTCATCATGGCGATCGGGGCACCCTGGTTCGCACCCATTCCGGAGAAATCCCGTGATGCCTACATGATCCCGCGCGATGGGTTCAGCACCACTCCGAAGCCGCCCAGCGAGGAACATCGCTTTGGCACCACCGAAGGGCAGTATGATATCTACTATGGCGTGATCTGGGGATCGCGGACTGCCTTTCGCATTGGTGTGGTGATCACATTGATTACGACCGTAGCAGGCGTTGTCATTGGTTCGATCTCAGGCTTCTATGGAGGCTGGGTCGATGAACTGTTGATGCGCATTACCGAGATCTTCCAGGCTTTCCCCTTCCTGCTGGCGGCCATCACCATGACCTCGGTCTTGCAGACCATCTATGGACGAGGGGAAGCGGGCGCCTTGATCATCGCAGCCAAGGTGCTGTCCTTTTTGACCTTTGGCACCAACCCGACTGAGAATATCGATCCGGTGCAACTGCAGATCCTGACTGGTATGTTGGCCGTTATTTTCTTCGGTTGGATGGGCATCGCGCGTGTGATGCGCGGCAACATTCTGTCCGTCAAGGAGTTCGAATATGCGCTGGCAGCCAAGACCATCGGCGCCAGTGACATGCGCATCCTGTTCCGGCACCTGCTGCCCAATGCCATTTTTCCCATCCTGGTGATCGCCTCTATGAACATTGGCTCCTATGTGTTGACCTTCGCGGCCCTGAGCTTCCTTGGTTTGGGGGCGCAGCGAGGCTATGCAGACTGGGGGCAGATGATCAGCTTTGCGCGCAACTGGGTGCCTTCACTGGTTGAATACTGGTATATCGTGGTGTTCCCTGGTATGGCCATCGTGTTGTTCGTGCTGGCCTGGAACCTGGTAGGGGATGCACTGCGTGACATCCTTGATCCACGCCTGCGTGGCAGTGGCAGTGTGTAGTAACTGATATTTAGCATAGACAAAAAAAGTGCCTTCTACGGCTCAAAAACATATTCGTACCTTCCTGTTCCCTCTTGGACTGGCGTTGCTTCTGGCAGCCCTTATCATCCAGGAGGGAACTGCTTTACCTGTTTCACCCCAAGTCACACCTATGCCAACCATAGACCGGTTGGCCGAACCCACCCTGCCGGCCGCTCCATCCCAGGCAGATTATGGCGCGCAATTGTACTGGCTGTATTGTTTGCCCTGCCATGGTGACAAAGGTCAGGGCCTGACCGACGAATTCCGCGAAACCTACCCGCCTGAAGACAACAACTGCTGGGGTCGCGGGTGTCATGGCAGAAACCCCTATGAGGGCGGCTTCACACTCCCCCCCACTGTACCCCGGCTGATTGGTGCTGGCGCGCTTACCAAATTTTCCACTGTTGCTGTCCTCAATGGATATATACGCGGGGCGATGCCCTTTGAAGACCCAGGCGTGTTGACAGAAGACGAATACTGGCAGGTGACCGCCTTCCTCCTGCGCGAAAATGGAATATCCTACGCCGGACAATTAGACGCCTCCAGCGCAGACCAGGTCCTGCTTCCGTGGGTACAGCCAACTCCCACACTTATTCCTGTTACGTCTTTGACCGCAGCCCCGCCAATCTGGCCGGCTTTTATCATCATTTTCCTCTTGGGCGGAATCCTGTTTTTATGGCATACTTTGAGACGTAAACCGAACCCAACCCTGAAGGGGTGCCCTATGACCACAAACCATAATAAACGCAGCCTGTTGGCTCTCATCCTGTTTGTCTTTATTTTTTCAGCCTGCCAGTTTCCCCTGGGAGCTGATGAAGAGATACCTACCTCAACACCGGAGCCGCCTCCTGTTCCGACCCTCACCCCGACTGTACTCCCGCCTCGCACGTTGACCATCTGCCTGGGTGCTGAACCCAACACGCTTTATCCCCTCGGCGGCCCGGATACAGCCGCCCGCGCCGTGCTCGAGGCCATATACGATGGCCCTATCGATGTGGTTGGATACAAACACCAGCCCGTGATCCTTGAGCATGTTCCCAACATGACCCGCGGCGATGCCCTGATTGAATCGGTCCCTGTGGAAGAAGACACCTTGATCGTGGATGCCGATGGGAATTTAGCTTATTTGGATACTGGAATGCGTGTGCGCCCGGCAGGCTGCCGCAGCGACGAATGTGCCATCGATTATGATGGCGTCAGTTCTCTTGAAATGGACCAGATGATCGTCAACTTCAGCCTGCTCGAAGGGCTTGTCTGGTCTGATGGTGAGCCGCTCACTTCTGCCGATTCCATCTACGCTTTTGAACTGGCTGCGGATGAGGATACACCCGGCTCCAAATATCTGATTGACCGTACGCAGATCTATGAAGCCACCGACGAGACCACAGTCCAGTGGTGGGGCATCCCCGGCTTCATCGACCCAACCTACTACACTAATTTCTGGGCGCCGCTTCCAAAACACGCCTGGGAAGAATTTGCCGCTGCTGAACTGCCACAGATTGACATTGCTTCTCGCTACGCCGGTTGGCTGGGGACCGTATGTGCTCCAGGAATGGATCCGCTGGCGACCACCTGACCCTCACGAAAAATATCCGCTATTTCCGCGCTGATGACGGCTTGCCGATATTCGACACCTTGATTTTCCGCATCGTGCCCGACCCGAATGCTGCCGTGAGCGACCTGGTCGCCGGGAAATGCGACCTGCTTGACTCCACCATCAACCTGGATGGACAGTTGTCATTCCTGCTCCAGATGCAGACCGACGGACAGGCCCAGGCCCTGACCACCACAACCAGTATCATCGAATGGCTCGGACTCGGCATAACCCCGGCCTCCTACGATGACGGCTACACCACCTCCCCGCCGCTCGACCGCCCGGATTTCTTCTTTGACCAGCGCACCCGCCAGGCCATTGCCATGTGCCTCGACCGTCAAAAAGCAGTAGATACGGTACTCTTTGGCCTGTCGGTTGTTCCAAATACTTATATTGCAACCGACCATCCACTCTACAATTCTACGGTTGCACCCTTCCCATACGATCCTGCCCAGGGCAACCGCATCCTCGAGCAGGTCGGCTGGCGGGATGTGGATAATGATCCATCCACGCCTCGGCAGGCCCAGGGCGTGTCTGAACGTTCCGCCGCTCACGCCGCTGGTGTTGAACTATTACACCAGTTCCGCCACCCAGCGCCGACAGGTCAGCGAAATCCTGGCCCAGTCGCTTGGGGAGTGTGGCATAGGGGTCAATGTTTCCTACCTCTCTTATATTGACCTGTATGCGGAAGGCGGGGCAGGCGGGCCTTTATTTGGCCGGAACTTTGACCTGGCGCAGTATGCCATGGGCACTGCCAGCCTCGAACCGCCCTGCTCCTGGTATACGACGGAGCAGATACCAACCGAAGAAAATAACTGGGTGGGCGCGAATGTGACTGGCTATCAAAAGTGCTGAGTTTGACGTTGCATGTGTCCAGGCGCAGCAGCAAATCCCGGATGACGCTCGCTTACCGCGAAGCCTACCAACAGACCCAGGCCATCTTTGCATCCGACTTGCCGGCCATTCCGCTGTACTTACGCTTGAAAGTAGCCGCTGCCCGCCCGGACATGTGTGGATTTGCCCTCGACCCGACAGCCAATACACTCTGGAACATCGAATCTCTGGATTACGGTACGAACTGCGCGCCATAGGCTTTGTTCCATGCGGTTTCTCCGTTCTTCGTTGCTGCTTGCCGTCTTCTCGCTTGCCTGCCTGTGCAGCCTACGCCGGAGCCGCTCCCTACACCTGTTCCTACAGAGCACATCTGTTCCTCTCCCCACATCTACCCCTCTCCCGCAGCGTGCACCCTTGCTGCGGGTTGCCATTTTGGATGAGACCACCACGACCAATGTCTGGGCTTTGTTCGACGAAACGGGTGCGGACTACTGGAACTATGCCACTCAAGCGGACTACTGGCCGCGTCTCTATCACCTCGCGCCTCCTTCCCTGGACCTTGAGCCTGCTACCGCCAAAGGAGAACCATCTCCCATCGTTTGTGATTCCGCCACCTGTACAGCGAAGGTCACTTTGCAGACCGGACCTGACCTGGACGGATGGTTCGCCTCTCACCGCCGATGATGTAGCTTTTACAGCCAATACCGCTTTGGGTTTCCGACTGGGTCTGAACTGGCAGATTGCTTACAACCCGGATGTGCTTGACCACGTTGAAGCCTCTAATGAGGCCACGGTCGTGTATCTATTTTAAGGTTAAGCCCAGCGTGGCTGAATGGCAGTATGGGGTTTTGCAGGGGCCGATCGTCAATCAGGCATACTGGGAGCCGCGCATTGCAGATGCCGTCGATCTCTTGCCAGATGAAACCTTGTTGCCAACCATCCGAGAACTGGAAATTGAGTTTGCTGAGATGCAGTCCCAGAGTAGATGGCTTAAATCTCTCGCTAAATACAATGGCTCCGGCCAGTACGGTCTATCAGGACACATCCAGGCAGGCCCAGCAATTGCAGGAAGAATTGAACAGTGTTTACAACAAAATAGAAAAGAATCGCACCGAGTACGAGACAAAACTGGCCGAGGCGCGTGCATCCCTGTTTTCGTTAGCCAATGCGAACGAGCCGACTTTGGGCGCATGGAAGTTTGCCAGCCGCATTGAAGGGAGCTTTGAAAACCAGGCCAATTTGGGTACACCCTTCGGCGATCCCTGGTTTGACGGTTGTCCGCTATATCACCTATCCCAATGAATTAGCAGCTGCGCGAGCGTTGGAAAACAATGAAGTGGATATTATTCCTGACGCCTGAGGGTCTATCATCGCGTTCCGTTTCTCGTCTGGAAAATGTCCCTGAGATAACGCTCAGCCGCAATATAACCCGCAGTGCACGTTTCCTGGCTCTCAACCATGCCAATCCTTATCTTGCAGACCCGGTTTTGCATCAGGCGCTGGCCTGTATCATCAATCCGCAAACGTTGGTCGAAGAATTGAATGAAGATGTTGCTCCATTACCCGGCTTCGTGTTGGATGATCTCTGGCGGTCTGAAGAAGCCTCCCTGCCGTGCGCTGGAGGTAGCGGGAGAAACTCGCTTAGAGCAGGCAGTAGAGTTGTTGAAGGCGGCAGGATATACCTGGAGTGAAGAGCCTGCTTCAAATTCTTCTGGAACAGGTATCAGAAACCCGGATGGAAATGTTTTGCCACGCTTTACTTTGCTGGCATCTAAAGAAGATGCTCTGCGGGCTGAAAGCTGCTATTAATATTGCCCGGCAGGCAGAGATTCTGGGCCTGGCATTAGAAGTGCAGTCAAAGTGACCCTGATGATTTGCTGTATGCTGTTTACGGTTCCGGGAATTACGATATGGCCATTCTGGGTTGGCGCTTGGGCGCTTATCCTTCTTATCTGTGTGAGTGGTTCATGCCCTCGGAGCGGGAATCCGTTTATGTATAACGGAGGCAGGCTAACGTCTGCCTGTGAAGCGTGGGGACAAACTGCTGATTTGGAACAGGCAAAAGTTCATGTGTCCGAAATCCAATCCATTTTGATGGATGATTTGCCGCTCATCCCGCTATATGCGGATGTGCGCTATGATGCTTATCGAAACGTGCGCTATCCGTTTGACGATGTAGTCGATGGCCTTTCAGGATTGTATGGCGCGCCGGGGCTTGCAATCCCAATTCCATGATAAAAATAGTTGAATCTTTGCTATAATGCTAACAACCTGCAAAAGAAGATCCTGATACCAATACAGGTAAGGTAATCTGCTCAAGGAATCTAAAATGTCCGTTCCCCGCATACTGCTAGTTGATGACCAGCGCGATATTCTGAATTTACTGCATTCCACACTGGATACGTTGGCACATGAGTTGGAGATCATCGAAGCGCCGTCTGGTGAGGAGGCTCTGCTCGAAACATCGCGCAGCAAAATAGATTTGCTGGTAGCGGATTATCGCTTGCCAGGCATTACAGGCGTGGAACTGATGCATAAGATTCGCGCTCAATCCCCGGATGTGCGAGTCATACTTATTACTGGTATGACAGGCCGCGAAGTGCGTGAAGAAATCCTGAATGCCGGAGCGGTGGCTGTTTTTGACAAACCCATCTCGTTGACAGACTTCCTCGATGCAGTGGAACGAGCGCTCGGGTTGGGCCGCACCATCCTGCCGGGGGAAGGGTATGTGGATTCGGGTCAGCATCAAACGCTCTCTAACCTGCTTACCAATTTCAGGCAGGATGTCAATGCCCAGGCAGTTTACCTGCTCAGCGACCGTGGACGTGTGCTGGCCAATGCTGGCGCTTTGAAAGATACCAGCATGGAAGCTTCGCTGTTTTCAGCGCTAATGGCGATTTACAGCGCCGGGTTGAAAGTGTCACGCTTTATCCACCAGGATGAACTGGATAATTACCACGTTTTTGCAAATGGCGATCATGACCTGCTGCTCATCCCGGTCAATGCGGCTTACGCGTTGTTGTTGGCCGGGAATGATCTGGCGACGACTGAAAATGTTCTGGAAACAATCGGCTCCATGCTGGCGGTGCGTGAAGAAGTTAAGAAAACCCTGAAACAAATGGGCGTAGCCCCGGTCGTTTCAGATGATGAAGAAGAAGAGACAGAGAAAGCAAAATATGAAGAGCCTGTTACACAGGCATCGTCTGAAGAAATTGAGACGCTATTCAAGACGAAAAAGGAACTCTCTACCAGTGAGTTAGAGGCCTTCTGGGAAGATGCCGCATCCAAGCAGGGTAGTGTCCCAACCAATCCGGATGTGATCACATACGATCAGGCCCGCCAACTGGGATTTGCACCCGAAGAAGAAGAGTAGCATATTGCCTAAAAAATGAAATACTCCAATCCCTAGTGCCGCAACTACCTTAAGCTGTAGGGGGCTCTGCTAGATTTCAAGGGATAAAATGCATTGTGACCCTACAACTTAATATGGTTGCGGTACTAGTAGACGCTTGTCTGTTGGTTCTTTAGATTACCCCCTACCCATCAGGGGGTAGTTGCGTTAATGTTATTTGAGCGTTTACAAATCCCTAACCTTTTGTTAACCACAAACTCAGTGGACTTAGTTATATTTTTGTTCAGCGAACCAATACCATCCTACAACGGCAGCCCCCCTGAAGGTACCAGGGGGGCTGCCGCGTTAGAAGCAAGGGCCAGGAAGGGATTTGAACCCTCAACCGCTCGTAACCGCTCAATTAATCTGGAGACGAGTGCTCTACCTGTTGAGCTACTGGCCTATTTGTGGTCGGATGGACCCATCCTTGCTTAATTTTGCGATGCCAGGTGCATTGGTAAGCTAATAACATGACGGGAAACCTGCTGAAGGGTTACATTCAGGTATGGAAAACCATGCAAAGGGGGGCGCGTTAAAAGAAAACCGCCCCGAAAGGAAGGGATTGGGTGGCGGGGCGGTTGCTGACAAAGCGGAGTACTTTGTCTAATATTACTCCATACTTATCTTACAATGACGCTGGCACGATTTCAATCCACAACTTTGTAAGCTAGGCGCGAAGATACCATCTTTTTGCCCATTAGAAACACCATACTTCTGATAATTGAATTACCAAGCTTTATGGCTACACTGAATTTAGTTTGTGCTGTACGATGTAGTAAGCAATTAATTTTGGATATTGAAATTCACCTTGGTTGCCCGTTAGAAAGGGAAAATATGTACGAAGAAGCCAGAGCTAATTTACTTGCACTTGCAGACGAACTGGAAGAACAGGGGGAAGATGGACAGGCTGAGATCTGCAGAGATGCGGCACATCGACTGCCTGTAGAAATTAGAATACCCCTTCCTAGCCAATCCATTTTTCGGGAGAAGCGGTCGCTTTTATATTTTAATGGATATGTTCCGCAGTTTGCTTATAACACACCGCCCCGGACTCCTATGGATGGTGGTGGAGGCATTCGGTAGTGATTTAACTTTTTTGTAAACCTGGCAAACAATTCCGTTAACGCGTTACCGTGAAAATATTGCTATACTAAATTCAGGCAGCAAAACGACTGCCTTGAGATAGCTGAACACCCTCCCCTCCAAACCACACTTACTCACATTCAGGGGCAGGGTGTTCTGCTATATTGCCTTTGCCCGTCTCTGAATGTGACGTTACAATGCCCCGTGTTTATGGGGTACAATGCACAACGAACTAAAAAAATCATGAAAACTGGTGTTCCACTCCAAACCATCTTCTAAGAGTAGCATATTGCCCATCCGCTTGCCATGTGATACAATTTTGCCCGCCCAAAAGGGCATCTCAGGGGCGTGGTGTAACGGTAACACACCGGCCTTTGGAGCCGTTGTTCTTGGTTCGAATCCAGGCGCCCCTGCCTATCTCTTATGCGCACTGATTCCCGCTTTCGCGGGGCTTTTTCTCTAAACACAAGCAGGCCTTGCGCTGCCCCGCGGAGCGCAGGTCTGTTTTCTTTATGGAGATGGTTATCAATAAGTTCACAAAGGCACTAAATTTTAAAGTTTAGTATCTTAGTGATCTCGCGACTTCGTGGTAAATTTAGGAGAATTTATGAAGGTTACTGCTGTTTTACTTGCTGCCGGGCAAGGCACCCGCATGAAATCCGACTTGCCGAAAGTTCTGCACCTGTTGGCAGGAAAACCGATGCTCTGGCATGCGCTCCAGTCCCTGGGCCAGGCTTGCACAGAGAAGCCGGTTGTGATCGTTGGCCATGGCGCTGACCGGGTGAAAGACTTTGTCGGTGAGCAGGCCGTTTGCGTGGTGCAGGAACCACAACTTGGCACCGGGCATGCCGCCCTACAGGCCGAATCCTTGCTGCTGGGCGAAACTGATTATGTGGTTATCACATATGCCGACATGCCCCTGCTGCGTGGCGAAACTTTCCAGCAACTGGTTGAGATGCAGAAAAAGAACACCGGCCCGATCTCTATGCTGACCGTTATCGCTGATGACCCGCGCGGGTTTGGCCGTATCGTGCGCAAAGACGACGGTACCGTAGCTGCCATTGTGGAGGAATACGTTGCCACCCCGGAGCAAAAAAACATCAAGGAACTCAACGTTGGCGCGTACTGTTTTTCTGCCGACTGGCTATGGGATGCGCTGCACCGCATCGAGCTTTCTCCGAAAGGCGAGTACTATCTAACGGATACGATTGAGCTGGCGGTCAAAGAAAACCTGCCCGTGCAGGCACTCGTCCATGACGATTTGCTGGAGACGATCGGCATCAACACCCGTGTCCATCTGGCCGAAGCGGACGCCGCCATGCGCCAGCGCATCAACCGTGACCTGATGCTTGCGGGCGTTTCGATGATCGATCCCGCCTCGACCTATATCGAAGCCGGGGTGACGATTGGTAAAGATACGGTGGTGATGCCGAATACCTACATCCAAGGGAAACACCACTATCGGCGAAGGCTGTGAAATTGGCCCAAATGCTCATATCCGCAACTCGCAGATCGGGAACGGCTGCCAGGTCTTTATGTCTGTGATGGAGAGCGCCCAACTCGAAGATGACGTGGACATTGGCCCCTTCGCCCGTCTGCGCAAGGGTGCGCACCTGATGGAACACGTCCACATGGGCAATTTCGGGGAAGTGAAAGATTTGGTGCTTGGCCCCGGCGTCAAGATGGGACACTTCTCATACATCGGCAATGCGGATATCGGCGCGAATACCAACATTGGCGCGGGCACGATCACCTGTAACTATGATGGTGAAAAGAAGAATTCCACCGAAATCGGCGAAGATGTGTTTATCGGTTCAGATACCATGCTGGTGGCTCCCCTGAAGATTGGAGACCGCTCGCGCACCGGCGCTGGCGCGGTTGTGACCAAAGATGTAAAAGAAGATACGCTTGTGGTTGGCATGCCAGCCCGGGCAATAAGGAAGTTAGATGATGGATAGGAAGAAAGTGTGCCCCCTTACCTGACCTTCGCTGTGGGGGAGGGACAGTCTCCCCCTGTGAAGACGGTGTGGAACGGAGTAGAGGGGGAAGAAACATGATACCGATTGAGTGGGGCATCCCGCTTAGCATCCTATTTACAATTCTTGATCTGTTGATCGCGGGCGACGCGCGTCAGCCTGTTGAACCTGCGTCCGCTGCGTTTAATGTCTATGCGGGAGCAAGCCCCTGAAGCGGTAGACCGCACGCTGGCGATCATTGAAGATGCACGTTTGCGTCCCAGCCTGCGTTTCAGCCAGACGGCCATACGCATCTTCCTCGCCGGGATCATCCTGTCTATGGTGGGAGCAGGCTGTGAGCGAGTTCCGATTCGCGCTTGTCATCCTGTTTGGGATCGTGCTGCTGATTGCCTTGTCTGCTGATGGTCGATGGAGTTCACTGTCGAAGGGAATATCCTGCGCGAACCGGAGCGCTGGGGCATGCGTTTGGAATCGTTTGCGCGCGGCTTGATCTTCGTCATGACACCGCTGGTCTTCCTGCCGGTGCATGTTGCTCAAGTCTCAGTGGCCGGCGCCGGTCGCTGCGCAGATGACCGAAGATGAACTGAAAACCTGGGTCGAATCGGAGCAGGAGGAAGGCGGGCTGGAGCGCGAAGAGCGCCAGATGATCTACTCCATCTTCCAGTTTGGCGAAACGCTGGCGCGCGAGATCATGGTGCCGCGCATGGACATGCTGGCCTTCGAAGTCACCACCTCGCTTACGCAGGCGGCCAAAGCGTTTACCCAATCCGGACATTCGCGTGTTCCGGTGTACGAGAACGACATCGACAATATTATTGGCTTGCTCTATGCCAAAGACCTGCTGCACGTCGTGCAAAATGGTCGCAAACGGGCCAGCATGCGCGAGCTTTTGCGCCCGGCTTATTTTGTGCCTGATACCAAGAAGGCCGATGCTCTGCTGACCGAGATGCAGGCCCAGCGCATCCACATGGCGATCGTGGTGGATGAATACGGCGGTGTTGCCGGGCTGGTGACGCTTGAAGACATCATCGAGGAGATTATTGGCGAGATACAGGATGAATATGACTCTCAGCGAAGAAGAACCTGGTGCAGCAGGATGGCCCGGATGATTATGTCTTCCTCGGGCGCATTGACCTGGATGATTTCAATGAAGTAATGGACAGCCAGGTCCCCAAAGGTGGAATCGGACACCCTGGCCGGATTCCTGTACGACCAATTTGGACGCGTCCCGCACGATGGCGAATCACTCCAGACCGATGGCCTGCTCATCACCATTCGAGCAAGTCATTGGCCGACGCATCCGCCGCGTGCGCGCGCAAAAACTTTCCACCATCAAAGAAGAATCTCATGAAGATACCCAAACTGACTGACGAAGAACGCCAGGCGTTGATCGACCTGGCAAAAGAAGCCCGCCGACGCGCTTATGCGCCCTACTCGAATTATCCGGTTGGTGCGGCCTTGCGTACGAAATCTGGCAAAATATTTACGGGCGTCAACGTGGAAAATGCGGCTTATCCCGACTGGCATGTGCGCCGAGCGGACAGCGGTCTTCAAGGCCGTCATCCGAAGGCGAGCGCGAGTTCGAAGTCATCGCCGTGGTGACCGAAAACGGCGGCTCGCCCTGCGGCTCCTGCCGTCAGGTGCTGGCCGAATTTGGGTTGGATACGATTGTGTTGATCGCAGATGGGGAAGGTAAACTGTTGCAGGAAACCACAGTCAGTGAGTTGCTGCCGGGTGCCTTTACGCCGGAGCATTTGGTGAAGAAATAACGTAGTGAAGTCCGCTGCAGCCTGGGTTATAGTTCTTCAAGCTGTGTTTGATGTACCCAGGCACAAAAGTCATCCAGCGAGGGGAAGATTTTTGCAGAAACTGCACGGATGAACCAATTCTTTTCCAGGGTTGAGATACTAATAATCGTTTTGCCATTATCATAGCCGCGAATCATCTCCAGGGCTGTGCCCATGCTTGCTTCAGGCAGATAGGCAATGACAAAATCTGCTGATGCCGCTGCTTCTGCCATCTCAAAAAGAGCTTGCTTGGAACGTTGGTCATCGTACTCACCAGCATCAAGGAAAACCGAAAAAGGATCATATATTTCGGCATTTGGGTGACGGATTTTTAGTGCATCGCTGATAATTTGACGATATCCTTGCTCTTGGATCTTTTGCCCTTTTTCTGAGCCTTGCATGACTCCTGAGATATATATCTTCATAATTCATCCTATCAATTGTTATATCAGCCCATCATCAGAAAGCTTGTCAAGAACAAACGCGAGCCTCTCTTCAGGCGGCGAGACTGGTACCCTGACAACGTTGTATCCTAAAGCGCTGTAATCGCGTTCCATCCACAAATCGAAATAAGTTGCTGTTGTGTCATCGCCACCCCTAATTCCGTCCTGTTGATATGGTAATCGGTCGAGAATAAACACGGATGCGTATCGATGTTGGAAGCAATCTGGCAATATCTCATTCGGGTTCATTCCAGCAAATCGATAAAATGAAAGGGCATCTGGAAGCCCTCGATCGAGAAAGGTGACATCAGCAACTCGCAATCCATCATTAAATTTTAGCCAAAGGTCATATATTTTGCGTGTCATGGCGGCCCGATCTTCGCGAATCTCATCGATTGTCCGTCCCTTGGCTAGCTCTCTCTCAAAGTATTGTCGCCCAACCTCCGGAAACGTCTGGAAGCCTTTGTCTGCCAACTGATCGATCAGGGTTGTTTTACCAGAACTGGATGCGCCTGTAATCACATGCCAGTTCGTCTGGACCCTGAATGGAGTTGACAAAATCTCCGGGTCTAGCTCTGTGTTTCTGAAATCGTTTTTAGGCTTTTCAAGCATTTCATGATTCTCGGATACGTATCAGAAGGATGGTTTCAAATTGTTATCGGAAGCATTTCCATAAATGATATATAATTTGATTTACATCAACTTGAACCGTTAAAAACACCATTCCCTAATGAAATTATACTGACCCCAAAGGAAAAGTCAAACATCAAACTGTAAGGGCGACCCTTCCTTCTCGATTAAAGCTTTTTTCCAACCAGACGCGAAGCCCCGCTGTATAGCGGGGTCGCCCCTGCTAATCACTATTCTCTATTCTCCACTCTCTTCTATGTCCGAATTCCGCTCCGTACGTGTCCACGCAATTGTTCTCCGTCACGCCGACTGGGGCGAGGCCGACCGCCTCGTCACGCTATTCACGCGCGAGCAGGGTAAGCTACGGGCGGTTGCCAAGGGCGCGCGCAAGATCACATCCCGCAAAGCCGGGCATCTGGAACCGTTCACGCACGTCAAGTTGCAGCTTGCGCGCGGGCGCAGCATGTTCATCGTCACCCAGGCTGACACGATTGACGCCTATATCCCTCTGCGCGAAACACTAGAGATGACAGGCACTGCCTCCTATGTGGTCGAACTGCTCGACCGCTTCGTCTACGAAGACGAAGGCCCTAACCCGACCCTCTTCCGTTTGCTGGCCGATACGCTCAAGCGACTTGCGAATGGTGAAGATACCTGGCTGGCCGTCCGCTATTACGAAATGCGCCTGCTGGACTTCCTCGGCTTTCGCCCGCAACTGGTTCGAGTGCGCCAACTGCGGACGCGAAATCCAGGCTGAAGACCAGTTCTTCTCGTTCTCGGCGGGCGGCGTTATCTGTCCGCGCTGCGGGCGCGGGCTGCTCAACCTGACAGGTATCTCGGTTGACGCGCTCAAGTACTTGCGTCACTTTCAGCGCAGCAGCTATGCCGAATCAAAACGAGCGCAACCAACATCTGAAGTTCAAGACGAAGTCGAAACGCTCATGCATGGATACTTCACGTATTTGCTCGAACGCGAGCTGAATTCCCCCGGTTTTCTCAAAGACGTTCGCAAGAAAAACAAGTAGCATACTCCTCTTGACTCTCCCCTTACTGGATGCTGTATAGTATACCCACCTGAGTGTAGCATACCCACCAAGGTGTAACTCAGGCCAAGGCCTCAATATGATCCGGATTGGTAATTTTTCAAAACTTAGTCGTGTTTCGATAAAAACCCTGCGTTATTATGACGATGTTGGCTTGCTCAAGCCAACTCATGTAGATGGCCTGACGGGCTATCGCTCCTATGCCTTTGAGCAGTTGCCTCGTCTGAATCAAATCTTGGCGCTCAAAGAATTGGGATTCTCCCTGGCAGAGATAAGGGAACTACTGGATGAGGATGTATCTCTGGAGCAATTGCGCGGCATGTTGCGTGTGCGGCAGTCTGAAACGCAGCAGCGTGTAAGGGACGAACAGGAACAATTGGAGCAAATCGAAGCTCGGCTGAAACAAATCGAAATGGAGAGCAAAATGTCTGAATATGATGTGGTTATCAAAAAGGTGGATCCCATAACGGTCGCCTGCGTGCGGGGAATTATCCCCGCTTACAGTGAGCAAGGAAGGCTCTGGAAGGCGTTGGATGGCTATCTGGCTATGCACGGCGTAAGGCCCAGTGGCCCATGCTTCACGATGTATCTGGATGAAGAATACAAAGAATCCCAAGTGGATGCGATGGCATGCGAACCTATCAATGTAGACTTAACCGAATTCTTCCAGGGTCAAGGTGCAGCAACTACCTGGCGTAGAAACGATGGCCTGCACTGTGCACCACGGCCCCTTTACCACTATCGGTGAAGCCCACAATGCCATCCATAAATGGATTGAGGACAACGGCTACCGTGTCAATGGCCCGGAACGGGAGGTCTACCTCAACCCGGCAAAAGGGGGCAGCCAGACCGATCCCAAAACCGTGACCGAGATCCAGTATCCGGTAGAGAAAGTCTAAACACACAGAAGCCCCGGCAAAAGTCGGGGCTATTTTGTTCGCATCCTTTTCCCCCAATTCAAAATAAAAATCCACGCGACCGCCACCACAATGGGTTTAAGGATTCTCCACAGCAGGATATGGAACCAGCGCCATTGAGGGGATAAATGATGCTGGCGATGAACCAGCGCGCAAACAGCGTTTGTCCAAGCGCACTCCAGGCAAGCCTGCGCTTGTATCCGCTAAAGGAAAAATCTCCCGTGCTGAAAGCGGATTCCACTTCCCTTGCCGCCAACTGACCATATCCCAGCGCAATGCTGATGCCCTCCCCGAAGAAGCGGATCCGCGCCCGCTGCATCCCCCACCAACAGCACCCGCGGGACCGAGAACTTGTTGGAGGGCTCAAACCAGCGGATGGGATGCCTCTGTAGTTCGTAATCATCCAGATCGAAACCGTGGCGTGCCATCTCCTCGCGGAGCGGCTCTTTCAATGGCGGGCGTTTTGCGTCGGATAGCAGATTGGCATCGTAAATGCCCCAGCAGCGCATCGGCTGGCCTTTGACCTGGGTGGGGAAGTCCCACACGTAGCCGGAATGCCTTTGGGAACGGGGAAGAAGTCGAAGAACGCCCGCCCCCACCGCCCTCGGCCCCATTTTCCGCGAAATTCGGGGAATGGTGTGCGGGGAGGGGCTGGGTGGGGGTCAATAATTTCCAACACCCGCGCCGTATAGACCGGCGCATCTCGGCAGCACACAGCGACGCGTGACCCATTCGAGCCATCCGCGCCGATGACGACCTGCGCCCGGAATTCACCTTGGTCGGTGATCACGGTCACGCCATCTGTCATCAGGTCGCACATCTCTTACCGTCACCCCTTCCTAATTTCTATTCCTCTACTCTCCGCCTTTTCTTGCCAACCAGGCATCGAACTCATCCCGGCGGATGATGCGCAAAGTATGGCGTTTGCGTGCGGAAATTTTCAGCCCTTTGCCTGCAAATCGAAGTGCGCTGCAGACGCGTCCACGTGCGGGACTTCGCGCACGTCCAGGCCCAGGCGCTCGAGCAGGATCTCTGCGTCGGCGGTCAGGCCCCCGGCGCACAGCTTGGGACGCGGATAATGCGCCTTTTCCAGAAGCAGGATGCGGGGGGAAAGATGCGGGGCGGTCTGCGTCAGATGCAGGGCCGTGGAGAGTCCGGCAGGTCCGCCGCCGATGATGAGAATGTCGTGGTTATTGTTTTGTTCCATATTGCTACCATTCTCGCATTTTTTGAACGTGATTGCAAGTGTGACTAGGAAACATTAAAATAACAGTTAAACCCTTGACACCCCCAAAACCCCTGTGATAAACTAGCGCCCGCCTGAAAAGGCAAATCTTACGAAAGGAGACGCAAACCGATGGTAATTAACGAACTTTACATCCAATGCACCCACACCGCTAAAGGCGGTGGTGTTGCTTTGCACTCCTCGGAGTGCGTCTGTTGACTCGTAAGATACACAAAACGTGAATCTACGGCCACGGAGCGCTCCAGCCCGTGGCCTTTTTCTTTGTCTTGAATTCAAGGCGGCCATGGGCGAACCCGTGGCCGTTTTTTGTTTTCGTTTCGATGTCATTGCGAGACCCACAAAGCGGGTCGTGGCAATCTCAAGGCTCAACCAAACTTTTGTTTCATAGGTTAGATGAGACTGCCGTGTCGATCTTCGGCTTCGCTACGCTCCGCTCAGAGCCTCCTCGCAGTGACAAGGAGAGTAAATCATGTTGACAATCCAAACCCCGCTCTTCGAAGCCCAGGATATCCGTCTGGGCCCGATCGACCACGAAAAGGACCCCGAAGTGGAGTCCAGGTGGACGCATGACAGCGAGTTCATGTGCCTGATGGAACTCAAGCCCGTCCGCCCGCTGACGCCGGCGATGGTCAAGAAGGGTTACGAAGTCGCTCGAGAAAGAGATCGAAGACGACAAGAACCTGTTCTACTTCACCATCCGCGCCCGCGAAGATGACCGCCTGCTGGGCAAGGCCGTGCTGGAATGGATCGACTGGTCCAATGGCAACGCTTACCTGCGCCTGGGGATCGGCTCGGGCGGGGATCGCGGTCAGGGGTCTCGGCACGCAGGCCCTCGGTCTGCTGCTGCGATTCGCTTTCGCCGAGTTGAACCTGTTCCGCGTGACCATCGTCATCCCGGAATACAACCAGGCTGCCCTGGCCTTGGTCCGCAAGTTCGGCTTCCTCGAAGAAGTCCGCCGGCGAAATGCCATCCTGTGCGATGAGCGCGTCTGGGATTTGCTGGTCTTCGGCCTGCTGCGCTCCGAGTGGATGGAGGTAAATGACGACAGCTCGGAATATTTTGCAAATGGACACCCTATGTGAAGAATGGAGGTAAATATGACAAAAACGCTTCTTGACCCGGATGCCTTGAGCTTGAGAGCTGCTCAATGGGCCGACCTCGAGCCCATTGCGAAACTGATCTTAGACGTCTGCATCCACGATGGTGATCCTACCGTCGCGACCACCCCGGATGAGCTAAAAAATGACTGGAGCACTCCTGGGCTTCAAACTCGAAACCGACGCCTGGGTAGTGACCACAACAGACGGTCGCGTTGTTGGCTACGAAGAGATTTTCAACGAATATGCACATGCCTGCTTGCGTGGCGATGGCTACGTCCATCCTGATTTCAAAGGCATGGGAGTTGGCACAACCTTGCTGCGTGCCCTGGAAGCCCGCGCCCGCGAAGAAATCGAACTGGCCGAACCCGAGCATCGTGTCTTTATCCGCAACGCTACCGATATTGGAGATGCGGTCGGATGTGAGATGCACGAGGCCGAAGGCTATAAGCCGGTCCGCTATACCTGGCGCATGGAAACAAAACTGGAAGAAACGCCGCCTGTGCCCGCTTGGCCGGATGGTATTGAGTTGCGCCCATTTGATCTGGATGAGCACAATTACCTGGTCTATCGCGCGCATCAGGAAACCTTCCGCGATCACTGGGGTTCGGTGCCGCGCTCTTACGAATTCTGGCAGCATCACATGACGGAGGAAGATGCCTTTGATCCCTCGATATGGTATATCGCCTGGGATGGTGATGAAGTTGCCGGGTATGCGCTTTGCCGGTATCGCAATGGGAATGCCTGGGTTGGCACGTTGGGTGTACGCCGTCCCTGGCGCAAACGCGGGCTTGCCCTGGCCCTGCTGTATCACTCGTTTGGAGAGTTCTACAAGTGCGGCGAGCGGATCATCATGCTGGGAGTCGATTCGCAAAATCCCAACGGTGCCACGCGTCTGTACCAAAAAGCCGGGATGTATGCAGCTTCGGAATTTGTATTTTATGAAAAAGAGCTGCGCCCCGGCCGTGAGCCAAGAGTAGAAACGTAGTTTTGTCATTCTGAGCCCTGTAGGGCGAAGAATCTCCCCGCACTATGCGCGGGAGAATCTTCACTCCGTTCACCTGTGCCGCACTACAGGTGCAGGCAGAGTGACATAAAGATAAGGATAACCATGATTGCAAAACTTGAAGAACAAATTGAAATAGCCCTGCCTGAAGGCTTTACCGTCCGCGGGGCCACGCTGGATGATGTAGAACCAGCGCTCGAAATGTACAATCTTTGGTCACAGCGTGTCATCGGTGAAGATGAGATCACAGATGCCGCAGCCATTCGCAACGAATGGGTATCCCCTGGTTTCGACCCGGCAGAAGACATCCGACTGGTTTTTTCCCCGGATGGCACGCTGGTCGGTTACATTGAAGTCTGGACTGTATTCAAGCCGCCCGTGCATCCCTGGATCTGGGGACGCCTTCACCCGGACTACAGCGGCCTGGGCATCGGCACCTGGATGTTGACCTGGGCTGAAAATCGCATCATGCCGGCCATGGATGAACTCTCCCCGGAGCTGCGCTTTGCGCCGCGCATTGGCATTCACAGCCAGGCGGCAGATAGCCAGAAACTGTTCAGGGATTTCGGGTTCCAGCGCATTCGCAGCTCATATGATATGCGCATCAACATGGACACGCCCCCACCTGCTCCCGTTTGGCCGGCAGGACTCACCCTCCGTACCTATAACCCGGAGAACGATGCGGAGGCTGTTTACCGTGCGGATACGGATGCCTTCCGAGACCATTTTGGATTCGTGGAAGAATCGTTTGAAGAAGGGTTTGAACGCTTCAAGAAACTCATGACCGGATATAAAGGCTTTGACCCATCCTTATGGTACATCGCCTGGGATGGTGACGAAATTGCCGGTTTTTGCCTGTGCCGACCACAATCCTACGAGGATCCTGAGATTGGACATGTCAGTTCTCTGGGTGTGCGCCGCCCCTGGCGCAAGCGTGGACTCGGACTGGCCTTCCTGCAGCATGCCTTTGGTGAATTCTACCAGCGTGGTAAACGCAAGGTCGGTCTGGGCGTAGATGCCGAAAACCTGACCGGGGCACTGCGCCTGTACAAGAAGGCTGGCATGCATGTCCACATGCAATATGATCAGTTCGAAAAAGAAATTCGCTCTGGTAAAGAAATCAGTGTACAATCTCTGGGAGAATAGTTTGAAAATCATTGGGACACGGATAACGTGGAAATCATGAAATCCGTATGAAACGAACGGAGAAAATCCCTACGCTCCGTGTTCTCCGTGTCCAAGAAATTCGAAAGGAGCTCACCATGAACTTGCGTTGTATGTATTGCCAGACCATGTTTGGCGTCAGCCGTGATGTGATGCTGGTTGGCTTGCAAACCATAGAAGCTGAAAAGCTGACCCACTACGATGTTTATTGCCCGAAGTGTCGCCGCGCCAACCGCGTGGAGCGCAGAAAGCTGGAACTTGCCAATCCAAACTGGCAGGAAAAGGTCAAGGCGCTGGCGAAGGAAGCGGCAAAAGTCGAAAAAGAACAAGCTCCGGCCGAAAAGAAAAAAGCTGCCCCGGCTGCAAAGGCTAAGAAACCTGCTGCTAAGAAAAAGGCATCCAAGGCTAAATGAGCATTCGTGCTGTCTTCTTTGACTTGGGCGGCGTTATCGTCCGCACGGAATACCAGGCGCCCCGTCAGCACCTGGCGGACGAGCTGGGAATGGAATACGAAGATCTGGAGAAACTGGTCTTTGCCGGACCCAGCAGCATCAAGGCCTCTCGTGGTGAGATCAGCACTGAGGAGCACTGGGCTGAAGTTACGAAGCGCTTGAGACGCCCGGCTTCTGAAGCTCAAAGCATTCGGGATGCATTTTTTGGCGGAGACGTGGTTGATCGAGAGTTGGTTGATTTCATGCGTTCGCTGCGCCCGCGCTATTACGTGGGGCTGATTTCCAATGCTTGGCCTGACATGCGCGAATACATCATCAAGCAGAAGTTTGACGATGCCTTCGACCACATGGTCATCTCAGCGGAGGTAGGGGTGATGAAGCCTGAGGCCAGGATATATCAGATTGCGTTGGAGCAGGCCGGGGTGAGTCCGAACGAGGCGATCTTTGTCGATGATTTCATTGAGAACATTGAAGGCTGCGAAGCATTGGGCATGCGCGGCATCCATTTCCGCGATCCGGGGCAAGCGCTGGGTGAACTGAAACAAATACTTTCCTAATTGCTCCAAGCCTGCTCTGTCGGGGGCTGCCCTTACAGGATGCTGCGCGAAGCCCCCGACAGAGCATTTTATAGGTAATCATGATTCCCAAATCAGATCCAACCAAAGTTTATCTATTCATTGAATTCGCGGCTTCAGCCTTCTTCTCAATGATGTTTGTCAGCCTGTCTCTGTACGAGGTCACCGTGGCAGGACTGACCCCCTTGCAACTGGTTTTGGTAGGCACAACTGTTGAAGCGTCGATTTTCATATTTGAAGTGCCCACTGGCGTAGTTGCAGATGTAATTTCGCGGCGCACGTCGATCATCATCGGCTATCTGATCATGGGGGTTGGCTTCTTGGTAGAAGGCCTGTTTCCATTTTTCCTGCCAATCTTACTGGCACAACTTTTGTGGGGGCTGGGCTACACTTTCACCAGCGGCGCGACCGAAGCCTGGATCAGCGACGAGATCGGGGAAGAACATGCCAATCAACTATTCCTGCGCGCAACGCGGATAGGCCTGATCGCATCCTTGCTCGGCATGGGAGCGGCTGTTTTGATCGGGGGCCAGAATGTGGCTATTCCAATTTTGGCCGGGGCCGGGGGCGTTATCCTGATTGGTGTCACGCTCATGCTTCATCATGCCGGAAACCGGCTTCAAGCCCACCCCCGCAGGAAGACCGCAACACCTGGCAGCAAATGGGACATACGTTCAAGGAAGGGATTGCTGCTGTCCGTGCCCGTCCGCGCTTGATGACCGTTCTGGGATCGGGCTGTTCTATGGTCTGTACAGCGAAGGCTTTGACCGTTTGTGGGTTAAACATTTACTGGATACGTTTGAATTGCCCCTTTTGTTTGGCAACAATGAAATCGCCTTTTTTGGTATGCTGCGCGCAGTTGGCACAGCTGCTGACTATCTTCGCCGTCCGTTATGTTGAGAAACGCCTGGATACCAGCCAACCGCGCGCCATCGGCCGGACCATGCTACTGGTCACCGGCCTGATTTCGGCATCCCTGATCGGCTTTGCAATATCGCCTGTGTTTGGATTCACGATGGGCTTTTCCTGATCATCTATGTTTTACGACGGGTTGCCATGCCGCTGTATACCGCCTGGGTCAACCAGAAACTGGATTCGGGCACACGCGCGACAGTGCTTTCCATGTCCGGGCAGGTGGATGCGATCGGTCAGATCGCCGGGGGACCGGGTGTTGGGCTGATCGCCAATCTGGTTTCCGTGGTCGCTGCGATCACGACCTCGGGCCTGCTTCTGTCTCCCGCGCTATTCCTCATCGGACGGGCCAATGCCCAGTCACGGGAGCAGGTTGAGGCTGAGTTAGATGCGGCGGATTAAGGACGATCAAGCTATGGTCTACCGTCCACCGTTAGCGGTCTTCTTCGGTCTCCAGTCCATTCTGTTATATTGAACAATAAACCATCGCTTTCCGGGAAAACTAACCTTCTAGTTTAATATCCACCCTTCCTTGAAAGTGTTTTCCGTAAATATTCCCATAGAATGACTACACTACCCATACTGGCTGCCCAGTCTGAAATCCGCTGTTCCCTTGACTACGATAATCAATAAAATAATCAAAGATCTCTTCTGATGGATGGGTAGCGATCCTTGGTTTCACTTAGTTTTTGATCAATGGCCTAATTATGAACTCATTGATTCACTCACACCTGAGATTACTATTATCGGTTCATGAGCAAAGAGTTAGTGCTGAAGGCACACAGTACTTTCGTTTCACATCACCTTGCAAAAATGTTTGTTTCGCAAAGCAGCGAGAGGGGTAACCTTCGCTCAACGGTAGCTACTGAATGAATTTAGCTTTGTTTTAGAGATATAAGATACGGAGGTACTATGTTATCGAAATACACCAATATCCTAGTTGGAGTGGTTCTTTTCTTTGCTCTTGCAACCCCATCAGGAGCGCAAACCGCCCCTGCCGAGCAAGGCGACTCTCCATTTGTAACCACCAGCCTGACACCCGCCGAGCGTTTTGATTGGTGAATTTTCCACTGTTGCAGTCAACCTTAACAATGTCCCAGTTGAAGGGTTGGCCAGCGCTGAATTTACCTGCACATACAACCCTGCCATGGTAGAAATATCCGCCATTACTCCTACTGAACTATTCGGAGCTGACCCGATTACGGTGGTCAATGGCCCGCAAAATGGGAGTTTTATCTTTGCTGTCGCCGGCAGTGTAGGGAATAAAGCTACATCGGACGGAGCCGCCTTCACATTTTCTGCAAAGGGATTACAGGTCGGTCAATCAGATCATCGACTGCCAGGTACGTGCCTCAACCGGCAATCAGGTCCTTGTAACAATTTCCTCCACACCGGCCAGCCTTGACGTCATTGAGGACATCCCTACACCCACCCAAGGCATTTTCGCCGGGCAGGTTCATGCCGGCAAGCCTGTGACTGTCACGCTAACAGACCAGAATGGTGCGGTTGCCGGATCCGTCACAGCAAATGCGGACGGTACGTTCAGCATCTCTCTTCCCGCGGGCACCTACACCGCAGTCGCCTCAGCACCCGGCTTCCTCAGAGCCCAGGGAACTGTGAGTATTGCAAGTGGAAGTACTACGACCATCCAAACGATCAGCCTGCTTGCTGGTGATATCGATGGTAATGATGTCATAGATCACTTCGATGCTCTGACGATAGGCATCAACTACAATGGGAACGATCCTGCAGCTGCAGATTTGAACAATGATGGCACGATCAACGTTCTTGAACTGGAAACTCTATCCCCCAATTATCGCCAAATCGGACCGCTTTCAATTTCCACCGGCGATTCACCTCCGGCAACCGAATCCCCGGAACCGCCCCCAACGGAAACCGAGCCACCCGTGGTCCGCCACGCAAACGCAGCCACCGCCACCGACTGCAACCGCTATACCTGGCGGCACGAGTATACAGTTGTGGCACGCACCGGGTACTCATGACGGGCTCAACGCGCACGAACACGGCGATAAGCCGCCTGCATGGGCGGATGAATGGTCAATGGCTAATTTTGGACATCCTGTCATTTGGGGCGGGGATGAGAGTTCCGGGCCGGAAGAGAACACGGTTAAACATGTGGCTTTCAAGGGAATGAGCGCTCGACTGTCCGGCGTTGATCTCTATCTTAGACATCACGGAATGAGCAACCCGTTAGGACGTAGCGCCCATTTCACTCTTATGAAGTGTACGCGCGTGATAGTGCTGGCAATGTGTCATTCTGGCAGGGCGTACAGTGGTACGGTTATCCTGAGTTCAGAAGTCAGCGCATGACACGAGAAAACGAAGTCGCAGGCACAATCCTTCGAGATGGTTCGGGATCAGCTGCACCTGGGCGCGATCAGTTTATCATTGCCGCACCCGATGTGGTGGACTGGAACAACTTCTTGCGGTGTGAGCAGTGGTACGGTTTCGGCGGTACGTGGTCTTGGGATTTATCGGTCACCATTTGCGGTGCGTCTACCTATTTCCACTATGACGAACATCTAGGCGATATACACAATCAGTCAACTTGGGATAAAACCGGCGCATTTGGGCTATCTCGCCGCATCGAAGCTACACATTATGGTGCTGATAATCCATTGGTGACTGGTGTCGTTGTTCCGCTAGATGCGTGGTATTGTGTACAGCACAAGCCGAATGAACACCGGATAGAAGGTTCACAGCATAGGCCTGAATGGAATATTACTGGCGCTGTAAGCGGCCCTGATGCCTGCCCCGCTGGCTACCTGCCACAATACAAGGCAGGAACATTCCCGCCCGCTGGCGTGTATTTCCAGACCGGAAACACCGTGGAGAAAACATTCCCTGGCCAGGGCATTGTGACCGTGCCGAACTAGGCAATGATGGAAGCTTTGGACTGGTAGTAATCGGATAAATCGCTTAAACGGACATGCGGGGTGCACAAATCAGTGCATCCCGCCCTCTATACTGGAGTATTTTATGAAACGAATAATTAATGCTTTTACCGCTTGCGATTTTTCGCTTTTAGTCCTGGTAATCAACGAGGCTGCACAGACTGCGGAATCCATCTGGCTGACTGCCAACACAACAGCATACAAGACCGGTGAAACCGTCATCATTGCGTTTAACGCCTCCTCTGCTACACCAATTCAGGGGTTTACATTCCAAATTCGCTATGATCCCTCGTGCCTTAAGCCTGTGAATGCTTCGAGTCCGATCCCCGGCATGAATGGACTGCCCCTGCCCCAACTCACCGGTTTGGTGGACGGTTCCTATGCAAGCACAACGCCACAAGCCGTAAATGGAATTTTGGCTGAAGTCAGATTTACTGCATTGAAGGGATGCCAGACTGGCTTATATCTCGAATATGCTGTGCTTGTCATCCGGGATGCAGAAGGATTTGCAAAACCACTATCCAGGAGTGGTCGATCGGGGAACAGAATGTCTCCTTGTATATTGACAAGGAGGTGGGAGTGGCAAATTCTTCCCAGCCCGAATCAGGGATCAATTCTGCCTCTTGAACCACCAAAAGCAGATCAAGGATTTCCGTTGTGGAGTATCGGAATCGTGGCCGTGTTTCTGGTCGTTTTGTTGATTTTTGGCGTTTACAAGTTTTTTCGGATTAGAAAATCTTATAAAGAACCAAAAACCAGACCATCGCCTGGAATACGCAGGGCTGCTTTGCATATCAAACATGGTCCGCACGCTGGGAAAAGTTTTGCCTTGAATAAACTTCCCGTCTTGATTGGGCGGGATCCGCAAAACGATATTTGCATTAATGACCCTCATGTCATCAGCCGCCACGCTCAAATATATTCCGGACAGGAATGGGTACTTTCTTAGAGATTTAGGCGGTGGGACGTTCATAAATGACCATTCAGTGAAGAACAATGTTGCTTTCCTAAACCCAGGCGATGTAGTACGGCTCGGAAGGAGTGTCTTATTTGTGTTTGGATGAGTTGTAATAAAACTAATTCAATAAAAGGGACAGTCGCGCGACTGTCCCTTTTGTGTTTACAGCGCCGCGCTCCTGACTTCGGGCCTGCTTCAGTCTTCCGCGTTATTTCTCGTCGGACGGGCAAATGTCCAGTCACGGGAGCAGGTTGAGGCTGAGCTAGATGCGGCGGATTGATTTTGACGGTAGACGGCAGACCGTAGACGGTCAAGTTGCGGTCCATCGTCCATCGTCCGCGGTCTACTTTGATTTCCACTCCATTTTCATATAAACATCCCCCTTATCCAATTCATCCAGCATCTGGTTGAGACGTTTCTCCTGCGTTTCGGGACGTTTTGCACGCGTGATCCAGCCGATGTAGTCATTCCGCTGGTAGGGCGGACGGGCACGGTAGGCTTCCATCAATCCGCGTGATTCGAGTGCTTCGCGGAAGAATTCGGGCATGGGGTAGCGGGGGCGTGGGGACATCTCAATCTCCCTTCAATAAGGATGTAAGTTGGGCTTCTTTGTCTTTCCGTGACCGAATATCAATTGGAGCAGCCAGGAATCGGCGCAGCCCTGCTTCGGTTTCATCCGATTGATAGTAATTACGATACATCTCAAGGATCGATACGGTTTCACCTTCATAAGGCTGTACTGACACCGATTGCCCGGCTTCAACTTGTCCGGTTTGGATGACGCGGCAGTATAATCCTGGCCGTTCGGCCTGACGAAACTTCTTGGCAAAACCCGAATCGCCCATACGGGCCGCGAACGTTCCACAGGGGATACGCGGGGCGGTCACTTCAAGAATCACATTTCCAATTTTCAGTCGGTCACCGATCTGGAAATCTGCACTTTCCAATTCACTGATGGTCAGGTTCTCGCCAAAGATGCCGGGAACAAGCTCTTGTTCCAGTTTGCTTGCCCACCAGTCATAGTCTGCCTGCCCGTAGACGTAGACAGCCTGATCGACACCCCCATGATTCTTGCTGTCTTTGATCACATCTCCGGCCAGACCTAAGGCGTTGATCTGGATTGGCCCGTTGATTGGCTCTTTATATATCCCACTGACATACGTTTTGTGATTGCGGCTAAACGTCCGTTCCTGGCCGATGTTAACACTGATAAGTTTCACTTCAAATCTACTTCTCCCAGACGTTGAACCGCACACCAAATGGATCTTCGATATAGCAGTCCTGTCCCTTGCCACGCCAGCGCAGCACTTTGCAGCCGTTGGCTTCCAGGGTTTTCCGTGCTTCTTCAAGATTGTCTACGAACAACTCCATCACCGGGCCACGGAATTCATCGTCTTCTAGAATGAACAGGTTGATGGGATCCGCATCCAGATCACCCAACTCCGGGTCATTGGAACGATTCTGGAAACCAAGCACCTTTGTGTAAAAGTCAACAGCTTCCGAAAACTGACCCTGCGTGCGGACAGCCATATTGGGGCTCATTTTGAATTTCATGGGGGAATACTCCTTCTAACCAGTAAGAACAAATCAAAGCTTGCAATTATTGTATAATAAAAGCGAATATCGTACCAAGGTTTCGCAAGGAATGCCTTATGGGTATCCAGGAAATTGAACAAGCTATTCGTCAACTCTCGCCCAAGGATTTGGCACGCTTTCGTCAGTGGTTCGATGAATTTGACGCGCAAAACTGGGATAAGCAATTTGAAGCTGATGCTAAATCTGGGGCGCTGGACAAAATTGCAGAGAAGGCTTTGGCCGAGTATCACACTGGCAAACCCAAAGAACTATGAAGCATTTTGCCAGCCCATCGTTTTGGGAATTGTATGAGAATCTACCGTCCGCCATTCAACAAGTGGCGGACAAAAATTTTGAGTTACTCAAAGTTGACCCAAGGCATCCTTCATTGCATCTCAAGAAAGCAGGGAAATATTGGTCAGTACGTGTCGGCAGGAAATATAGAGCCTTGGGGTTGAAGTAGATGAAGGTGTGCTCTGGTTTTGGATTGGCACTCACGCTGAGTATGATAAGTCGTTGAAATAAGAACCTATCCGTAATATACCGTAGTAGCGACTTCAGTCGCTAATCTGACGGCTGAAGCCGTTACTACAAAATAATTTTTGGATAGGTTCTTATCTGGACTTTATCCATTTGAACATTAACAAATAGCAGGGTAAGCTAAAGACAAATCTCAGCCAAGAGAGGCGCCCAATGCTGACCCTGCCTGACGAATATAACACACTGTTTGCACAAAATCAGCCAGTCTTCTCCAAGCGAGTTTGGAAACTGGCGTTGGTTTTATTTGTAGGAGCCATTCTTGCACCTGGGAAACGCACAGTTACGGCGGCGCTTCGCATAATGGGCTTGAGTCAAGAAAGGCATTTTCAAAACTATCACCGTGTTCTGAACCGGGCAGTCTGGTCAAACTTGGCGCTCAGCCTTGTTTTGTTGCGCTTACTGCTCAATACGTTTCTTCCCTGTGGGGCAGTAGTGATCGGGATTGATGAAACGATTGAGCGCAGGCGAGGCGAACAGATCAAAGCCAAAGGAATTTACCGCGATCCGGTGCGTTCAAGCAAAAGTCATTTTGTAAAAGCCAGCGGATTGCGTTGGGTCAGCATGATGTTACTGGTGCAAATTCCCTGGGCAAAACGGATCTGGGGCTTGCCGTTCCTGACTGTACTGGCGCCTTCTGAACGGTACTATGAAAGCAGCCCTCGCAAACACAAGAAATTGACGGATTGGGCTCGTCAAATGGGTATGCAAGTACGCCGCTGGTTGCCAAAACGCAAAATCATCATGGTAGCTGATAGCAGTTACGCCGCTTTGGAGTTGTTGCACAGTTTGTTGATCCTGCCCAAACCTGTTTATGTGGTTACCCAACTACGCTTAGATGCTGCCTTGTATGAGCCCGCACCCCAGCCACAACTCCGACCCATTGGACGCCCACGCAAGAAAGGAAAACGTTTGCCGAAACTGAACCAAGTACTGATTAGCGAGCAAACGGTCTGGGAAACCATCAGGGTTGAGAATTGGTACGGGCAAGGCCCTACGCAGGTTGAGATCACCAGCGATACCGCAGTTTGGTATCACAGCGGCATGCCTGCCGTTCCTTTACGCTGGGTGTTGATCCGCGATCCCAACGGCAAGTTCGATACGCGCGCCTTGCTGTGTACAGACCAATCCGCTACCCCGTTACAAATCTTGCAATGGTTTGTTCTGCGCTGGCGCGTCGAGGTTACCTTTCAGGAAGTGCGTGCCCACCTGGGTGTCGAAACCCAGCGCCAGTGGTCTGACAAGGCCATTGCGCGAACAACACCTGTTTTGATAAGCTTGTTCTCCTGGGTCACATTGCTGGCTCACCAATCTCAAGTGGACGGCAAGCTCCCAATTAGACAAGCTGCTTGGTATGTCAAAGCAACGCCAACTTTCTCAGATGCAATCGCTCTAGTGCGTAGGCGGATTTGGGAACATTGGGGTTTTTGCATGTCAGCCTTTGAGCCTGACATGCAAATATCTCACGAAAACGTACTCAAACGCCTGTTTGAAACCCTATGTTATTCAACTTGAAAGGTTCTGTTTGGATAAAGTCCAGCTAAGCACGAGTTTTCCTTGTCAGGTTTTTTTTCGCGATATAGAATTCGTAGCCGTAGTAGCTCGAGTATTTTCGGAACAACTCAATTTCTGCCAGTTCTTCATCCAGCGCATTTAAAGTCTCATCGTTGTCGGTATATTTCTCTTTCAACATGGCAATACGCTCAGCTAGCGGATTGTAGTAGTTGTCCCACCAACTCGAATCGGGCAGGTGGAAATGCTCGACTAACTTGTATCCCTGACCTTCAAGCCGTTGGATATTTTCTTCGATTGTCATCATCCCCGGATAATTTTTAATCCAGAAATCGAGGATTTTCCCCGGCGGATTCGGCTGGAACCAGGAGACTTCCGTGACAACCATGTACCCGCCGGGTTTGAGAAAGGGATGGCAGGCTTTATAGCCTTGCTCGAAGCCCATGATGTAGATCGCGCCCTCCGACCAGACCAGGTCAAACTGCTCCGGCGCGAACTTCATCTCAAACATGGAAATCTTGCGCGCTTGAATATGGCCATCCAACCCGGCCTGTTTCGCCCGGCGGACGAGTTCATCTAAAAACGGCTGGTGAAAATCGATGGCGATGATCTCACCACCCGAGAGCTTTGCTAGGTCGAGGGTTTGCATACCGGGGCCGCAGCCAATATCAAGGATCTTGGGGTTTGCGGGTAAGTTTACAGAGGCCATATAGGCGCGCGCTGTAGACGCCGAGTTCCCGGGGCCTTCACGGGGCAGGTCGGAGTGTATTTCCCAGAAAATGTCCATATTCACCTTTCAGAGTTTATTATACATTCCCTCTCTATTAAACTTTCATCAACCTCCCCATTCCTACAGTTGTCAAATCGGACAGATGGGGGCAAAATAAAGGCAAACGATATTCGGGATTCGTGAATTGGAAAACCTAACCACGATTCCCGATTCCCAATTCACGATTCACGGAGATTCCCATGCACGGTGGCGGTTGGTACAGTTTCATACGTTCGGGCGATGACAAGCCCCAAAAAGTTACCAGAGAATTGCTTTTGCGCGTACTGACTTACGCGCGACCCTACTGGAATCACATCGGAGGGATGCTGGCGACCATCCTGTTCACAACGGGACTCTCGCTGGTTTCCCCGTTGATCTTCAGGCAGTTGATCGACACCATCCTGCCATCCAAAGACTTAAACGGACTGATGCTCTTCGCGCTGGCGCTGCTACTCGTCCCACTTGTTAGCGGTGGAATCAACGTGATCCAGCGGCGACTAAATGCCATAGTTGGTGAGGGCGTGATCTACGATCTGCGCGTGGCGCTCTTCTCGCGCCTGCAGCGTATGTCGCTGCGCTTCTTCACCAATACAAAAGTCGGCGAGTTGATGTCACGCCTGAACAACGATGTTGTCGGCGCGCAGAACGCCATCAGCAACACCATCGTCGGCATTGTCACAAACATCGTCCAGACGGTTGCTATCCTGGCCGTCATGCTGACCCTCGAGTGGCGGCTGACGATTGTCAGCGTGCTGATCCTGCCGCTCTTCATCCTGGTCGCTCGCCGGTTGGGTGTGGTGCTGCGCGACATCGCCCGCCAGGCCATGGACATCAACGCGGCCATGAACGCCCACATGAACGAGACGCTCAACATCGGCGGGGCGCTGCTGGTCAAATTGTTTGGGCGCGCGAACGAGGAGGGCGAACGCTTCCGTGGGCGCGCCAGGGATGTGCGTGATATCGGCATCCGCCGCGCCACGGTTGGCACATCCTTCTTTGTCATCGTCGGGCTGATCAGCGCGGTCGGCACGGCGCTGGTCTACGGGTTGGGCGGCTGGTTCGTCATCCAGGATACCTTTACCATCGGCACCATCGTGGCCTTCGGTTCCTATCTCAGTACGCTCTACGGCGCGCTGCAGGGGCTGGCCGGTGCGCCGGTCGAGTTCAGCACCAGCATGGTCTCGTTCGAGCGCGTCTTCGAGGTCATAGACCTGCCGCAGGACATCGCCGAAAAAGAAGATGCCCTCGCCCTGGATAATGTGCGTGGGGATCTGGAGTTCGAGAACGTCACTTTTATTTACAGTATCGACGAGACCAAGCTGCTCAGCGAAGTCAAACGCTATGGGAAAATGGATAATGTAAACACAGTGATCAGTGGACAGTCATCAGTGTCCAGTGAACGGGATAACGGGAAAACGGATCAGCGCATTAAAAAGCCGGATGAACGCCCCGCAACTTCCGGGACGCCTGAAGCTGCTTCCGTCTCACAGGCAAGAGACGTGGCCCTCGAGTCCGTTCTCGTTTAATGCCTCCGCCGGACAGTTGGTCGCCTTAGTTGGCCCCTCCGGTGCAGGCAAAACCACCATGACCTACCTGATCCCGCGCCTGTACGACCCGACCGAAGGCGTCATCCGCATCGACGGGCACGACCTGCGCGACCTGGCGCTCGAACTCGCTATCGTCCGCGATCGGGATGGTGACGCAGGAGAGCTACCTGTTCCACGACACTATCCGCACCAACCTGACCTATGCCAAGCCGGATGCCACGCAGGCAGAGATCGAAGCGGCGGCGCGGGCAGCCAACATCCACCAGCTCATCACTGAACTGCCCGAGGGCTACGATACGGTGGCTGGCGAGCGCGGATACCGGCTGAGCGGCGGCGAGAAGCAGCGCATCGCCCTGGCGCGCGTCATCCTGAAAGACCCGCGCATTCTGGTGCTGGATGAAGCCACCAGCCACCTGGACAGTGAATCCGAAAGCCTGATCCAGGAAGCGCTCAAACGCGTGATGGCTGGGCGCACCAGCATCGTCATTGCCCACCGCCTGAGCACCATTCTGGCCGCCGATTTGATCCTGGTCATGGACCGCGGGCAGATTGTCGAGCGCGGCACACACGAAGATTTGCTGGCGCTGAACGGCTTATACGCGCAGTTGTACGAAACGCAGTTTAAGGGGGAGAGGGTTTAGGTTTTCTAAAGCCAACAATTAAAAGGGATGATATTTTCCCTTATACAGGAAAACTCATCTTCATTCTTTTCTTATCTCAACCTAAAAGTAAAGCGGAACCGGGTCATTACAGTTCCGCTCTACTATTTGAGAGTTACTCTTAGGTTCTTTGATTCTGTATGCACCTTCCTTTCTCGCTATAGTTTAGCGAACCATCTAATGTTACATATCTTCTCCGCTTCCTCCTTTCTGCCAATATGAATTTGTCTATCTTGGCCATATTATTTCTTTTCATCAAAATCTTTGCTTCTAAAGTTTTACACTTTTCTTCCTTCGGCATACTGTTCCTGCTGAATATCCCAGGGAATTGGTGCTTCTTCAGGAGAAAAGGCGTGCGCTGTATGAGCTAGGGTTTGCCTTGTCAATTGCTCTTGCTGACGAGCTATTTGAATTCTTTCTTTTCGCCAAGCAAGATTCTGCCACGGGTCAATCTGTTTTGCCTGGGCTTGGGCTACAATCAGTCGGTTACGTCCGGCCTGAACCATGAAAATAACAATCCCAATTACAAAACAGAAAACAATAAGTGGGATCATTCCAGACCAGAGATATTTGGAAAAAGCGGAAACTTCCAAATCCAAAGCCACTTTCTGTTCTTTTCGCAGCAAGTCCAATTCCAGAGATCTTTCAAGGGCATTTGTTTCAGCCAAAATACGCTCTTGCTCGGCTTGGGCTTTAGCATTCTGTATAGTTGCATAGTTTTCCAAATCAATCTGCTTCTGTTGCGCATCTAGGTCTGTTTGCAATCTTATAGCTTCAGCCTTTGCGCTGTTGGTAATGAAGTTTGTTAGATCTGAGCCGGTCAGCACAAGCCCCATAATCAATCCAATGAGTACCAGGGCCGAAATTACTTTTACCAAGCCTCCAAAGGGAGAAATATTATTTGGGAACATGGAACGCCTCCTTTCAATCATTCACTTGCAGACCAGATTGGCTTCACACTTGCAACTACATCATACGATAACAAAAAACCGACCACGTGATGGTCGGCTTCCAGTTTTATTACATACTCACAACAACTTATCTGATAATAATCACTTTATTGTGATAATTCACATCCAAGTGTGACAATAGCATTACATGCTATTCTTCCTCACCGCTCGAATTCAAGCGATAACCCCTTCCCCGCTCTGTGAGAATATAGCGTGGACAATTCAAGTTGGGCTCTATCTCTTCACGTAAACGCCGAATTTCTTGTCGAATTCGTTGACTTTGGTTTCGATCTATTAAATCATATTTTTCGCCATAAGCGTTTTCTACAATAATACGATTGTTTACAATCTGATCCGCTTTATCATACAGGCATTCGAGCAATTTCAGACGCAAACCTGTCAAGGTAGTAACTCGGCGATCACCTATCCAAACGATACCATCATCCAAACGTATTTGTCCCCCTAGAAAAGGTGTGTTATTAATTCCTGTTTCTAGTTTCTCAGCGATCATCGATGCAGCTAGAAGCAAATGAGCATCGCGTAATTGGTCTGCTTGTGTGATAAAATCCCCGGCTCATAATCAGCCATTGCATCCACTGTCCAAACTAGAAGACCAGCATAATAAGGTAACAAATCAGGGCCTGTCTCATTTGAAGCCTGTTGTCTCACCTGTTCAATCAACGCTAAACTGGTACGGAGATCGGGAATAACGTCACTCTGTTCCAGTTTTTCATAAAGCCGAGTAGAATTCATCAAGCATGTCTCAAATTCATGCCACGCTATCAAATCAGGTGCCTGCGCGAGATCAAAACGAATAATCGCTTCCAGACAAATGAAATCCCACCATTGGGGCGCTTGGCCGGCATATGCAAAATCAGTCAACCACACCCGTTGCTTCGCGTTACCAGAACATTATCGGCGGTAAGTCTCCCCGGCGATATTCTGCACACCACTGGCTCTGGTACATCATCTTGTGCTAACAAAGTATATACCGTTTCCACGGGATCAGGAAATTTCTTTGAGGTTTCTTGAGGAAAGTGAAAAGAAATTTGCCCTTTATCACGCTTAATTCCTATCGCATCCAAAGTACGTGTTGAATTGTACTAAAGCATCCACCCGTTTCTCCACTTCTAATCGGGGCAACTCTTCATCGGTTAATTTACCCCATTGGCGATAGAATGATATCAGATCATCGACTTCTTGTACTACTTGCCCATGCTGATGCCAGGATTTCAAAACACTGTTTAGTAGGTAATCGATTAATGCTTTGAGCGGTCGCTCTTTGCCTTCCTGAAAGATATCCCGAAGAATTCTGGATTGTATCCGTAACAGAACCGGACAGGTCATAAAGATTTGCACCGAAGTACAAGGTATCAACCTGATTTTGAAGTTCGGTACCTGTAAGATATCGGGGGCGAACTATTCCCAATTTGCCCGCTCTGTTTCAAGTAAATTTTTATTCCCACATACCATAATTCTAAAATCTGTTGCATTATCCTGGGATTGCATCAAAACAGGCAAACAAAAACGCCCTTGATCATTCCAGAGTAAATTACCAAACCGAACCTGTTTATGTTCATTGAACAACCGGCGAACCAAATCTTCCAACTCATCGGCTCGTGGCAAAAGATCTTCGTTAGACAAGTTTGATTTCAACAGTTTGGCCAAGTGCAGGAATGTCAGTGGCTCGTGTGGATCCCATTGAACGATTAAATTCCAATTGAAGTGCACTTGGCTATTAAAACCTGTTCAATGGCCTGGAATAAAGGCTTTGGCCCTTCATCTTTAGCAACAAAGTTTTCAGCAGAACGTTTTCCTTGCTTATCAGGAGCGAGAACCATACGTACATATTCAAAGCTTTTATAAGCGGTCAAAACAATCTTTGGTATGTTGATAAACTCAGACTTCTGTGCCAACAGCAGACCGCTAATATCGTTTTCATCGTCCTCATCCACCATACGAATATCGAGTATAGCAAGATAAATCCACATATGCTTAACACATTTTCTGCTTCTTCTAAAGTTTGTGCTGTTATGGTGCTATAACCCATTTCTACTAATAAACTGCTCCCCATTTATCTAATACTTCCTTCTCGTTATCCATCAGCAAGATAATACCTGGCATCATTAGCTCCTTTACAATCTAATTGCCTGATTTTTCTTCTGTTTTTGTGGCAGGGGACATTACCAGTGTAGACTTTCTATCTATTTGATGCGGATACCAACTGTTAACTACGGCGTAGATCATCTTTTCAACACAAATACTTTCCCGTGCTGGTGGCAACCTTTCAGCAACGGAGAGCAAAAACTCAACCCAATAAGTCTGTAGTAATTCTTGATGATATCCATCCATACGTTGATTGGCAAGGTCCATCTGCCTAAAAAACAGGTACCCCAAAGCTTCTAAAATCAACCCGGCGGCAGTTCCTACAACTCCAATTGTTAATCTTACCCCCATCGCACCTACTAAAACAATTCCCACAAGAATAAGCAAAAAACCAGCGATAGACATACTCGTGATACCCCATAATACTGTTTGGCCTGTAAGCAACCTCCTCATGATCAGCCTTTATTTGCTCGGAAAACTTTGGATGTTAGCATCCTGATACGAGGCCACACTTCAAGAGCTTGGCTAATTTCTTCCAATAGGACCTTTCGGACCTTGTTCTTTACCTACAAAGGCTACTACAGCAGGCGGTTCATCACCAACTACTTTCCAAACCTTGCGTTGATCATTGTCAGACAGTTAAATCCAGTAAAAATGATTTTGGGAATGTGGCGAAATTTTTTTACTGCTGCTAATTCTAAACCACTAAAATCTTTCTCATCATCATCATTTTCGAGCCTCACATCTATGACGGCTAAGTTGACTTTATTGTGTTCAAGGGCGACCTTCACTCCTGCTGTGAACCACCCAAAAGAACAGTGTAACCAGCTCCAATCAAGAATTCCCCCCACTTCTCTCGAATACCATCATCATTATCAGCGAATAAAATGGTTTTTTTCATTGGGATCTCCATATACTTCTAGCTCAGCTGTGTCAGTCCGGTTCATCGACGTAGGGTTGTTACCAAGCAAAATATTTATTATTGTTGCCTTTGTCATCAATTTTTCTTCTATAATCGGATGCTCCTGCTAGCAGTGTTTCTCTCGCCTCCTTCCAGTGAGGAGCTGGAGACACTACAACAATCCGTGCCTTAGCGTTAGAGGATCGAATACGCTTTATAATCGAAATAAGATCATCAGCAACTGCCCCTGTATCTAGGATAAAAAGTTCACAATCTTGATAAATGTTTGGAAAATTTTCATGACTAACCAATACGGATGATTTTCCTAAGTTGTGCCCAATCAGGCGTAAGTTCTTAACCCACTGATGATCACTCTGACCAATAATGAAAAATACATCCTCCATAAAATTATCCCAAATGCTTACTACCATCTACTGGCAGTGTTATTGAAATAGCGGTTCCTGATAATCCCGTTTTTAGCACGCTGATGTTCCCCCCATAGGCATCAAAGATATTGCCTGCTAAGGCGCACCCAACACCGGACTTCTTTACTATACCTATTATTTTCAATGGGTGTCCTAAAAAGTTGTCCCTTTATCTCGACAGGAATTCCGGGGCCTGTATCTTCAATCATTATCATTACTTTGTTATCTTCCAAACGCGTAACTACCAATATCTGTTTTCTAAAGCTATCTGCATCTAGCATAGCCTCAACCGCATTTTCTACCACAATTTCTAAACCGCGTCGTAGCCACTCCTCACTAGCGCCCTCACTCTTACCAGAATCATCCAAATCAGACTGAAGCATAAGCTTAAGATCTACTGACCTATATTGCACATGTTTCCACTTGTTTTGTAAATAGCCCTGAACAATTCGATTAATACATACAGAACTGATCAAATCCTCCGCCGACAATGGTGCTGTTATGGTGATTTTTCCAATTCCTTGGACTATTGCTTCCAAGTCTTCCAACTCTTTTAAAATCTTCTGATGCTGTTCCTTTTTATATGCCTGTCTCACTAACTCGGCGCTAACAAGAGTTTTCCCTACTTCGCGCTTAATGCTCTGGCCCCAAACTGTACTTACCATCCTCATCCATTCCAAAGCAGTATGAGAACCCACTATTCCCTTAATTTGCTCCAAATCATAGTATCGACGCTCCAGTTCAGAAAACATTTGCGCGTTTCTTTATTGCTAATGCAGCCTGCAGTGAAAAAGAGACTCAAGATAATGTTGATCATCATCATCAAATGCACCTTTTTTTCGGATGTTCAACATTGATCACCCCAATTACATTTCCACTAATTTTTATTGGAACAGCTAACTCAGAGTAAGTATCTGGGTCACTTTGTAAATAATCCGCATCAAGTCTTACATTGTTCACCAACCTAGATTTCCCTTCCTTAGCAACCCGTCCAGTAATTCCAATGCGGTCGTCTTTCTCGAAATCGATAACGGATAACCACTCTTCTAGCTTAATATTGTTGTTCTGGAGGATAAGCCGTCTTAAATCGTAATTGAGTGTCTTCTACAAAATCTATATTACAAAAACGGGCTTGCTCGCCATCATAACCTGTAACCTTCCAAGCTTGCTCTGCAATCTGGTCAAGGATCTTATCAAGAGATAGGGTTCCTGTTATGGCATTGCCTGCTTCATAAAGCAATTGTAGATATGCAGCCTTTTTGGTCACATCATCATAAAGTTGGGCATTCGCGAATAGCTTCAGCAGCTTGATGAGCGTAAAATTCAATATCAGTACATTCTTCATTACTGAAATAATGTTGTTTCCGATAGTTGACGAAAATAACACCGACATCTTGACTTGCGATTTTTTAATGGTACTGCCATACAAGATACAATTTTTTCATCTTTTAACAAATCGTAGGTTTCTCCAAATATCATCGTCTTCAATTTTCTCTACAATATACGGTTCGTCTCGCCGAAGCATTTCATACACAACAGACCTTTCTTCTACTTTTTCATATCTCATAGCTTTGGCTGGATTGTTTACTCCCACCATTGTAGGAGGATGATCAAGTCTATTTGTAAAAGGATTGTAGACATACAAGGTTATTGCACAACAGTGTAAAGCTTTTTGCATACCTTCTACAATTGTTTTTAGAATTGGTTGTAATTTCTCAAATTCAACGCTGACTTCAGCAATCTTTTTTGCCGTTTTTTGTGTCATCTTCATATGGCCGAGCAATCGAGCCTTTTGAAGTGTGAGTGAAGAATGATAGGCAAAAGTTTCCAGAGTGAGATTTATCTTTATCATCAAAACTATGCTTCATTCTATAGCTTATACAGAGAACCCCTAATATCTCAGTGCCCACTCTCAAGACAATAGCCTGAAAGGATTTTATACAGTTGGCCCCTCGTAATATTTTTACATCTGAACCGAGATAATCATACTTCTTCTCATCCAAATCGGTAACAGCCAAGTGCTTTTCTCGGATGACGTTTTCAACAATACTACCGGGTGTTGGATTGTCTAACT
>CAWBTW010000005.1:0-275000 GCA_963791785.1 uncultured Chloroflexia bacterium
CCTTCGCTTCCTGCTGTGAAGCAGCCAAAAGAACAGTGTAACCAGCTCCAATCAAGAATTCCCCCCACTTCTCTCGAATACCATCATCATTATCAGCGAATAAAATGGTTTTTTTCATTGGGATCTCCATATACTTCTAGCTCAGCTGTGTCAGTCAGGTTCATCAGACGTAGGGTTGTTACCAAGCAAAATATTTATTATTGTTTCCTTGTCATCAATTTTTCCTTCTATAATCGGATGCTCCTGCTAGCAGTGTTCTCTGGCCTCCTTCCAGTGAGGAGCAGAAGACACTACAACAATCCGTGCCTTAGCGTTAGAGGATCGAATACGCTTTATAATCGAAATAATAATCACATTTGCCCTGTATCTAGGATAAAAAGTTCACAATCTTGATAAATGTTTGGAAAATTTTCATGACTAACCAATACGGATGATTTTCCTAGTTGTGCCAATAGCAGCAAATCTGTAAGTTCTTAATTCACTGATGATAACTCTCACCAATAATGAAAAATACGTCCTCCATAAAATTATCCCAAATGCTTACCAACTACTGGTAGTGCTATTGAAATAGCGGTTCCTCATAATCCCGTTTTTAGCACGCTGTTGTTCCCCCATAGGCATCAAAGATATTGCCTGCTAAGGCGCACCCAACACCAACTCCTTTACTATACCTATTATTTTCAATGGGTGTCCTAAAAAGTTGTCCCTTTATCTCGACAGGAATTCCGGGGCCTGTATCTTCAATCATTATCATTACTTCCGTTATCTTCCAAACGCGTAACTACCAATATCTGTTTTCTAAAGCTATCTGCATCTAGCATAGCCCTCAACCGCATTTTCTACCACAATTTCTAAACCGCGTCGTAGCCACTCCTCGCTACGCCCTCACTCTTACAAGATCATCCAAATCAGACTGAAGCATAAGCTTAAGATCTACTGACCTATATTGCACATGTTTCCACTTGTTTTGTAAATAGCCCTGAACAATTCGATTAATACATACAGAACTGATCGAATCCTCCGCCGACAATGGTGCTGTTATGGTGATTTTTCCGATTCCTTGGACTATTGCTTCCAAGTCTTCCAACTCTTTTAAAAGCTTCTGATGCTGTTCCTTTTTATATGCCTGTCTCACTAACTCGGCGCTAACAAGAGTTTTCCCTACTTCGCGCTTAATACTATGGCCCCAAACTGTACTACCATCCGCATCCATTCCAAAGCAGTATGAGAACCCACTATTCCCTTAATTTGCTCAAATCATAGATCGACGCTCTCAGTTCAGAAAACATTTGCGCGTTTCTTATTGCTAATGCAGCCTGCAGTGAAAGAGACTCAAGATAATGTTGATCATCATCATCAATTGCACTTTTTTTCGGATGTTCAACATTGATCACCCCAATTACATTTCCACTTAATTTTTATTGGAACAGCTAACTCAGAGTAGGTATCTGGGTCACTTGTGAAAAAATTCGCATCAAGTCTACATTGTTCACCAACCTAGATTTCCCTTCCTTAGCAACCCGTCCAGTAATTCCAATGCGGTCGTCTTCTCGAAATCGATAACGGATAACCACTCTTCTAGCTTAAATATGTATTCTGGAGGATAAGCCGTTTCTAAAATGGTAGTTGATCTGTCTTCTACAAAATCTATATTACAAAAACGGGCTTGCTCGCCATCATAACCTGTAACCTTCCAAGTTGCTCTGCAATCTGGTCAAGGATCATATCAAGAGATAGGGTTCCTGTTATGGCATTGCCTGCTCTCATAAAGCAATTGTAGATATGCAGCCTTTTTGGTCACATCATCATAAAAAGTTTGGGCATTGCGAATAGCTTCAGCAGCTTGATCAGCGTAAAATTCCATATCAGTAGAATTTTTTTAATTAACTGAAATAATGTTGTTTCCGATAGTTGACGAAAATAAGCTCAACATGTGACTTGCTATTTTTAATGGTACTGCCATACAAGATACAATTTTCATTGTTAACAAATCGTAGGTTTCTCCAAATATCATCGTCTTCAATTTTCTCTACAATATACGGTTCGTCTCGCCGAAGCATTTCATACACAACGAACCTTCTTCTACTTTTTCATATCTCATAGCTTTGGCTGGATTGTTTACTCCCACCATTGTAGGAGGATGATCAGAGTATTTGTAAAAGGATTGTAGACATACAAGGTTATTGCACAACAGTGTAAAGCTTTTTGCATACCTTCTACAATTGTTTTTAGAATTGGTTGTAATTTCTCAAATTCAACACTAACTCAGCAATCTTTTTTGCCGTTTTTTGTTCATCTTCATATGGCCGAGCAATCGAGCCTTTTGAAGTGTGAGTGAAGAATGATAGGCAAAAGTTTCCAGAGTAGATTTATCTTTATAGTCAAATCTATGCTTCATTCTATAGCTTATACAGAGAACCCCTAATATCTCAGTGCCCACTCTCAAGACAATAGCCTGAAAGGATTTTATACAGGTTCCGGCCCCTCGTAATATTTTTACATCTAAACCGAGATAATCATATTTCTTCTCATCCAAATCGGTAACAGCCAAGTGCTTTTCTCGGATGACGTTTTCAACAATACTACCGGGTGTTGGATGTCTAACTTTAATTTTCTCAACAACTTCATTTGACACACCCCAGTATTACCCAATTGGCTTGGGAAGAAAGCCTGTTGGATTGGATCAAAAGGCCAGATTGGAAGACAAATTCAGCCTGGAATACTTCATAAGCGCTGTCTGCTGATTTTTTGTAGAACGTCTTCGACTTCAGCTACACTTGCCAGCTGTTCTGATGCTTTGTGCAAAAGTTTTAGTTCTTTCATCCGTCTTGTAGCGTTGTTATTAGCAATCGCAGCTTGGTTTACGGGTCAAAGACGCAAAGCAGTAATTTCCACATTTGAAACAAATAAGGTTTCTTCATAGTCACCCCACATAACCCCCGATTGCTTTCCCCCCAAGAAACAAGGGAAGACATCCTGCAGCACCTATTCCGGCATCAAGCATTCCTTCGGTAATACCATTTTTTGACTATGTATCATCAATAAAGACAGGGATATTCGTCCGCATCGCTTCCAAGGCATATACGGTATCACCAACCAATTCAGATGTATTTAGAATACTGCTATTTGCTAACCGACACGGTGCCCTTGTTCGTTAATCAATACAACATTTGCAGACTGTGCCCCTACAGCTTTGCAAGCCCAATCAACAACATCTTGCAAAATTTCCTGTGGCTCCTGAAGAGATAGAATACTAGTGCCTTAATTCGTACAAAGATTGAAGATACTGAACCATACGCGTTCCCCATAACGCGCTACTAGGTTTCCACGCAGAGTTTCATAGACTGTCCATTCTTTCTGAACATCCTCGAAAACAGCAAGTCCTTCTGATTCTCCTGAAAGTATAACGGCTCAACAACAATGCTGTAAGGTTTAACTTGTAGTAAATCGGAATCCGGGAGTAGTTGCCAGGAAGGAAAGCTTTTACCTTCACAGTCCGCTTGCACCTGTCCCACCCCATCCTGGTACATCAAAACAGGTTTGCAAAATCCAGTTGGTACGACAGGATTTTCATATAAAGATATGCAACAACTAGGAAGTTCTAAACGGGGAAAATTTTCAAGCAAAGTAGAAATTATTTCATCCATGTCAGATGTTGTGCCCAGTGCTTGGCTGATATTATCTAACACAGAAGCTTGTTGTTCTATCTTCAATCTGCGGTACTCCTGAGCACGTAGGGCTCTTTCCCCAATCATAGCCCGAGCTTGATGACAAAGATTTTCGGCATGAAATAACACCTCACTATCTCCAATATGAGGTAATGTATTTTGGCGAATTGATGATATTGCATTCTGCCATGCAGATACTTCACCACCCGATAGTTCTGCGTTGTGCAATATTTCTTCCACAACAGATAAGAATGTTTCTGTTGACCTTTCCTTCAATTCATTATAGAAAGCATCCCATAGTCGACCAACCTGCTCAGCATTGAATAGTAATGCACTTGCTTCTGTTGTAGACAAATCTGATATAACGCTTTCCCTGCTTGCACGGAAAGCTATCCTGGATGTTTGATTTGTTTTTTTGCTCAAGTATCCTTTTGCACTATCTACTAACGGCTCTGTGCATCCACAAGATTGGCGCAAGACCATGTTTAGAGCAATAGGATACCTGTCAGATAATTCTTCGCCATCAAATTGTTTCACCATCAACTGGACTGCCAGCCGGCCATATTCATTAAAGGGTTGCTGTACTGTGGTCAGGGGGGGATTAGAGTACCTGCTTTCCCTGATATTATCGAACCCTACCACTGCAACTTCGTTAGGGATGGCAATACTTCGTTCTTGCAATGCATCTATTGCTCCAAGCGCCATCAAATCATTAGATGCTACAATAGCATTGAAATTACAATTTCGCTCATCAAGCAGCAGCAATATCGCACTTGCACCACTCTCTCAACTCCAGTCTCCAGTAACAACAAGTTCAGACCTAAAGCGGATACTGTATTTCTTTAGTACATCCCTATAAGCGTGGTAACGTTCTTCTGCTTCAGGATTTTTTTGAGGGCCCTTTAATAAAAGCTACACGGGAGTACTTATGGATTTTGATAAGATGGTTCAAAAAGGAATACATGTTCTTGTAGTTGTCAGCAAACACGCTGGGAATATCATCAAGGGGCATCCCAATATTGATAACTGGCAATGGATGGAACCGTAAATAAAAATCTCTCAGTTTTTCAGTATTTACATGAGTTATGAGGCGAGATCCCCAAATAATTACCCCATCAACGTTTTCTTTTCTAACCAAATCATAGAGTACATTAGCCTGATAGTCAAATCTCCTCTTTGAATTCAGCGACTTGCCAGGAAAACAGATCAGGTTAGCTCCTTGAGCTTGAGCCTCTGCATGTACTCCTTCCCAAAGAGGATGATTGTTCGGATCATTAGCGCCATACGTTAATAGCGCAATTGTTTTGGTTTCTCTCTTGCTATTTTTTCTTGCGGCTGTCATAAACAGTACCCCTTTATAGTGTCTATAAATCTTAAGCTGTCAATATTACATAATATAACAAAAAAGCTGCTGCATGAAATTAGTGTTTAGACTATAACATCTACACTATAAACTTGCGTTACACATCTGTGACATTAATATCACAAATAATTTGATTTAGATAATATTACACACCGCCATTGACCAGGCGAAGGCCGCTACACCGAAAAGAGCGGCTTTCCACCAGGGGAAGCCCCACTCATCCTAATACCCCTTTGGGGTAGCTCCCCCATTTTCTCGCGAATATCCCCGAAGGGTGGGAAAATGGGAGATGGTTAGATTTATTCAATTTGCTGAAGCCTTAGTCCAAAGGGGGCTTTGGGGTGTGTCAATAATTTCTCAGGGACTCTTTGCACATCGAAAACCAAGATTATTTGTATAGTGGTCAGGAGTAAACCTAGTCCGATAAGTTACCCATAGTTGCGTTGAGTTGCTGTTCCATGCCCCGCCTCGAGCCACACGGATAGAGTCCGGACCCAGGTCCTTTGGGATTATCTGTGGGTGATAACGCATAGTAATCGGATCCATACCAGTCAGCCACCCATTCCCAGACGTTTCCAGCCATATCATGGACACCATATGGACTGGCTCCAACAGGATGGCTGCCGACTGCTACAGGATCCCTGCCACAGGCCCCATATCGAGCGAATGAACAAGAAAGCAGATCCTGTCCCCAGGGGAAATGTCCGTCGTTTGTGCCTCGAGCAGCCTTTTCCCATTCTGCTTCAGTGGGCAGCCGCGCGCCGCGCCATTCACAATAGTTTCTTGCCATGAACCAATCCACATAGATGACAGGAAAATCAGCATAGTCTGGGTCCGAGTAATATCCTGTGTTTAGACTATACGGAGCTCCGCAAACACCTGCATCCACACATTCCTTGTAGTCCCCATTGGTTACCTCGTATTTGTCAATGAAGTATTCTTCAAGTAAAACTTCGTGTGCCGGTCCCTCATTCTGCCGTTCATCTTTTGGCGAGACAACCGGACGGCCCATTGTGAATTCTCCTGAAGGAATTCTAATCATTGGTACATCCGGAAACTCTGAAGTTGGAGTGATGTCTGGGGTGATTGTATTTTCAGGGGTTTGTGTATCTATAGGAATACTTGTTTTTATTGCTGCTGCTGTTGTTTCTGTTGGTGATGTTATTACGGTAACAACAGGGGTGGGGGATGACTCAGGGGGAGGACTAAAAAAATCGGGATTGTTGTACAAAAACCAGCCGCCACCGATCACAGCAACGAGTGCCAGCCCACCGAACAGCATGCGAAGCGTGGAAAGGGCTGGTTTCTTCTTATGCGGGGCTGGTGCAGGAGGTTCAGGGATGGGGGTAGGTGGTATTTCTTCTGTTCCAGTCATTTGTGCCCGCAATTTTTCCACTCTAATGGATGAAGCAGTAACCTTCTCCCCGGTCAGCAATTTGTTCAATTCGCTTATGAAAACATGTATGTCTGGATAGCGATTTTCTGGTTTCTTGGCAAGCACTTTGAGCATGACAGCTTCGACATCCCATGGCAGGTCTGGAATATAGTCTGTGGGAAAGGGTAATGGTTCACTGGTTTGTTTGATAAGAATTCCGCGGGCGTATCGGCAACATAGGGGCAATGACCGGTGATCATTTCATAAAGAACAACCCCCAGCGAGTACAGATCAGACTGTGCTGTGGTTTTCCCTATCCACTGCTCGGGAGCCATATAATCGGGTGTGCCAAGCCCTGCGCCGCTGACAGTGATATTGGTTATGTTCTTTTTCTTATCTCCATAGATCTTAACCAGCCCAAAATCTGTCAACAAGGGTTCCCCGTTTTCAGTCAGCAAGATATTGGAAGGCTTAATATCCCTGTTGATAATATTTTGATCGTGGACATATTGCAGCGCATGCGCGATAGGAAGGAGCGTTTGAACTGCATTCCGCCAGGGGATGGGCTTCCCGAGCCGATCTCTGAGCGTACCCCCCGATATATAGACCATCACCAAATACGGTGCGCCCTCAAACTCGCCATAGTCGATTACGGGAACAATGTTAGGGTGCGAGAGCCTACCCAATGACTTTGCTTCACGTTCAAAACGCTTACGCAGCATGTCCATTTCGGCCACTGGAAAAACTTCGCTTCGAATGAATTTGATTGCAACTTCGCGGTCAAGGCGGGAATCAAGGGCCTTGTATACGGTTGCCATGCCGCCTTTACCGATCAGTTCAATAATTTTATAGCGTCCAACTTCTCGTCCAAGCATCTCGTCAGACATGGTGGTTCCCTCTTTATAAAGAATATAGAAATACTATAGCATAAATTTGCTTGAGTGGTACTTAAAGGGTTATGTAGTATTATTCCTCACTAAATAATACTACAAGAAGTTACACAGTTCGTGAATTACGTAACTTTCCGTAACCGGATATTCATCTCCAAAATGCCGATACCAGCCTTGCTTTTCTGAAAATCTCTCTCACTTGCTCCAATGTTCTACCATGATATTCAACGTCTATGCGATCTATGATACCAGCGCTGGGACAGTTTCCATAGTTGTGGAACAGTCAGCGTCGCGCCACGAGAAACATTTTTAGCCTGCAGCCAGGCATCCAAATCCGCTTCCGACCGGAAGAAAAGCATGGTTGCTCAGGTGAAGACCAGGTCATCGTACCAGCGTTTGAAGGGGACCAGGAAATGTATCAGTACGTCTGATTCCGAAACTCGTCCATCTCGTACTTGTAACGCAATTGGCTCGCCGCTTTGAGAGCAGACGGCTTCCACGTCTGCATCGCAGTGCAGGGTAGCGGGGATGCCGAGCGAATCCCAGGCGCAGTTGGCGAAGTAAGCCTTCCCGTTTGCATGCACGCGGAACGCTGTCTCGATGTTCGAAAATGGGTTGGCCATCAAAATGCCATGCGTGCCAGGGTTCAGGAAAAAGGCGTGGCGGTTGTGTAGCTCGTCATAAGCGGAAGCAGCTTCCTCATGAGTCAGAGCGAAGCGCGCGGCGGTTTCGTCCACGCTGGGGGCGCGAGTTGTATCCGCAAAGTGTTGATAAACAAAAGCACGGATGTCCCAGATGGTCTTATCAGGGAGCCGCGTCGATAATTTGGTGGATTCCATGTGGGGGATTATAGCATTCAGACTTTAAGGTAAAAATCAGGCTGGCAAACCCTTCTTGTGATAAAATGTTATTGATACTTCTTGCAATAAGGATACAATGACCTGCGCTGACCAATACTCTCCCCAATTACGCGCCCGCGGATTCCGCATGACCCCTCAGCGGATGGCGATTTTGCATGTGCTGCACTCGGAAGGCACGCATCTCTCCCCGATCGAGGTATTTGCTCGCGCCAAAGAAGCCATCCCCGGCCTGACGGAGACCACTGTCTACCGCACGCTCGAATTCCTGGTTGAAAATGGACTGGCGCGTCCCGCCCACATGGGCAGCGGGCATCTCGTCTATGAGATTGCTCGTCAAGACCACCATCACCTGATCTGCCGCAAATGCGGCGGCGAGATCCAGATCGACCATGCAACTTTGGAAAAAGTTTACAGTGAACTGGAAGCCAACAGCGGCTTTCGCTTCATTGACAGTCATGTAACTTTTTTCGGGCTATGCCCGGAATGTCAAAAAAATCATGTAGGAGGCTGAAGTATGTTGTATTCCCCCACTCCCCTTCACATCCCTGATGGTTTTCTAACCCTGGTAATTTCCCTGATCTTTTGGACTATCACCATTGTTACCGTTGGGATTGCCATTTCCAAGACCAACAAATCGCTTGGCGAGAAACAGGTCCCGCTGATGGGCATCATGGCGGCCTTCATCTTCGCCGCGCAGATGCTCAACTTCCCGGTAGCGGGAGGCACGTCCGGTCACTTCTTGGGCGGCGCGCTGGCTGCCATCGTATTGGGTCCCTGGGCTGGGATTCTGGTGATGACCGCGGTCATCGCTGTGCAGGGATTGCTCTTCCAAGACGGCGGCTTGTTGGTGATGGGCGCCAACATTTTCAACATGGGCTTGCTGACCGCCATGATCGGTTTTGGTCTGTACCGCAGCGTGATTGGGCGCAGTAAAGGCACGCGACTGGTTGTGGCTGGGGTAGCGGCCTGGCTGGCAGTAGTTGCATCCGCGCTGGTTGCTTCCCTGCAACTGTGGTTGAGCGGTACGTCTTCTTTGCAGATCGTTGTGCCGGCTATGCTGGGGGTGCATGTGCTGATTGGAATTGGTGAGGCCCTCATTACAGTCGCAGCCATCTCCTTCATCGAGCAAACCCGTCCTGACCTGTTGAATGAAAAAGTAACTTCATCCAAAGGCGGGCGCGGATGGATCTATGCTGGGGTGATCGTATCCCTGTTTGCGGTGCTGCTCTCTCCACTGGCTTCAGCCTCTCCAGATGGCCTGGAGCGCGTGGCGGAAGATATGGGCTTCTTGCATCTCGGACAATCTGCACCGTATCAAATCCTACCCGATTACACCATTCCTTTCCTGGGAGAAACTGCGCTTTCCACCATTGTCGCTGGCGCGGTCGGCGCGCTGGTTGTGCTGGGGTTGATGGTTGTCATTGGCCAGAGCTTGCGGCGTAAGACTAGCTAACATCATCTGTTCAATAAATAGGGAGACGGGATGTGGTCTCGTCTCCCTATTTATTTTGTGGTATTAATCTATCATGCATGCTGACGCCTTTGACCGATTTCACGAAGCCGAAAGCCGACTGCACCGCCTAGACCCGCGTGTCAAGGTGGTGGTGACGGTGCTGTTCATCCTGTCGAATGCGCTGCTGCCGGATGGGGCCTGGGCTGCATTTGGGCTGTCCTGGATCGTGCTGCTGTGGGCAAACCACTTGTCCAGCCTGGGCGTGGACTTCACCTTCAGGCGCTCGTTCATTGCCTTGCCGTTTGCACTGGCAGCGGTTTCAGCTATTTTCTCGCCATTGGGAAACCCGCTAGCAGATTGGTCTATCGGCCCGCTCACGCTCATCCCCACCGACTACGGTCTGATCAAGTTTGGCAGTATCCTGTTGCGTTCGTGGCTCTCGGTGCAGGCTGCCATTTTACTTGTGGCGACTACGCGCTTCCCCGATATGATCCACGCCTTCGAGCACCTGCGCGTCCCGGCCATACTAACCACCATTGTCTCGTTTTTGTATCGTTACCTGTTTGTGTTGACGGACGAAGTCATGCGTCTTCTGCGGGCACGGCAGTCGCGTAGTGCAACGGTAGCAGGCTTGAGATCGGGAAGAAGCGTGGTCTGGCGAGCACGCGTTACCGGCAATATGGCCGGTCAACTCTTCTTACGCAGCTACGAGCGCTCCGACCGCATCTACAACGCCATGCTGGCGCGCGGCTACACCGGTCAACTGCGCACACTCAATCCGCATGTCATGAAAAACAGCGATTGGGTTTTCGTTGTGCTGTCTATTGTCATTATCCTTCTTTTACAACTCACAGGACGGTTCTAATGCCTGTTACTCATAAGACCACCCCGATTACCACCCCCATTTTTGAAGGCTGCGATGGCGACGTGCTCACGGTCGAAAACCTGCACTTCCACTACCCTGATGGTCACGTTGCGCTGCAAGGCGTTTCGCTGAAATTGTGCGAAGGCGACAAGGTGGCGTTGGTGGGGCCGAACGGCGCAGGGAAGAGCACGCTGATGCTGCACCTGAATGGGATTTTGACGGGCGACGGCGATATGAGCATCGCCGGGCTGCGCATCGAACCGGACAATCTGCCTGTTATCCGCGCAATGGTCGGACTCGTGTTCCAGAGTCCCGACGACCAACTCTTCTCCCCGACGGTTTTCGAGGACGTAGCCTTTGGCCCGCTCCACATGGGACTGCCCGAAGACGAGGTACACGAACGCGTGGATGAGGCGTTGGAGATGGTGCGCATGAGCGCTTACCGTGACAGGCTTTCGCATCACCTGAGCGTGGGTGAGAAAAAGCGCATTGCTATTGCAACGGTGCTCTCGATGCGACCACAGATTTTGGTTTTGGATGAACCCTCGGCGGGACTTGATCCGCGTGCCCGACGTGGCCTGATCAACCTGTTGCGTGAGATGCCTATCACTATGCTGGTCTCGTCGCACGATCTGCTGATGGTGCGCGAACTCTTCCCACGTATGGTTATCATGGACGAAGGGAAAATCGTGGCAGACGGACCGACTGACGAATTGATGGAAGACGAAGCCCTGCTCGAAGCGCATGGTTTAGAAAAGCCGTAGTTTTACCACAAAGGCACGAAGTCTCAAAAGCACAAAGAAATAAAAATTGGTGACTTTGTGCCTTGGAGACTTCGTGGTATTCCAAAAGGAGACTCAATGCCCACAGCACCCAAAGCCGAAATACTCAACATGGCCGAACTGGTCGATTACCAGGAAGGTTCCGTCGTCAGCCGCCAGATCACCAAAGCGGAGGCAGGCAACGTCACCCTGTTCGCCTTCGACGCTGGTCAGGAACTGAGCGAGCATACCGCGCCGTTCGATGCGCTTGTCCACGTGGTGGATGGTGAAGCCGAGATTATCATCTCCGGTAAATCATTTCACTTGAAAAGTGGCGATGCCATTGTGATGCCCGCAGATGAGCCGCACGCTGTCAAGGCGACCGGTCAATTCAAAATGCTCCTGACGATGATACGCGCGTAGAAAGCAAAACTCCCCGCCAAATTTCTGGCGGGGAGTTTTCAAACGAAGCAACCTAATTCGGGGGAGTAAATTAATTATCTTTTGGACTGAATATGCCAGCAATTAATCTTCGTGGCCCATTGAGAAATCCAAAATGGGCCATCATCAACACACTGACAGTGGTCGTTACAAAGAAGAAGATGATATCTCCCCATACCTTGCCATGGATAACCTCGGCCACGAATATGTAGTGGTAAACAATAACATATAAATGTCCCAGGCTGGCAAGGAGAATGATAAAACCAAACGGCTGTAGACTGTGCTTTTCCAGAATTATATGCAAACCGACAAGTGCGATCAAGCCTGCTCCAAACAGCGACAGGTATTTAGCATAATTGGCGAATTGGTATTCCTGCCGGTAAAGCCTCGACATGATTAATACCTGCAAAACGATAATCCCACCCAACACACCCCAGGCATATGCTTTAATCGCGTACGGCAAGATCAAATTTCCCATTGCGCGCACCCCGATCACACTGAAAATCCATCCGACTGCATAAGCCAGGCCAACCACAATAATCTTGGACAGGGTGCTCAACATTTGATCATCGGGCTCTTCTTCCGTGGCCTTATCTTCACCCTCAGTTGTGTCTGCGGGAACTTCCTCTTGAGGCTGTTCAGGTTGCTCGGTTGGCGCCGGTGCCTGTTCTTCTGCAACTTCTTCCTTGGGGCCTAGAACACTGTATGCGAACCAGGCACCACTGAGCATGGCAACCCCCAGGCTGATCACGCTTATTACTAAAATTAGTGAGTTGAGCATCCCGGGTGGAGATGAGTTCTGATTGTTGTTACGGGGGGGAGGCGCTTGAACTACATGCGCGTTTTGTGGAACCGGCTCTTCCCCGCTATGATTCGATGCGCCGGGGATTACGAACGGCGGTACTTTTGGGAGTTTGTTTTCAGGTTTGTCGGCCATATCCCTCCAGACCATAAAAAGCCAGGTCAAAGTGATTTTTGCATTGTATCACTTTTGATACATGCCGAAAAGCACAAAATCACGCTCCAACAGGCACCTGTTCCCTGCGCATCCAGGTCAGGACCATCACCAGCGGGATCAATGACAGAGCGCCAGCCGCCAATGCAATGACCGTGTAACTGGTGGCATCGTAAACCAGGCCGCTTCCAAAAACGCTGGTGGCAGAAGCCAGCCCGACCAGCAGGTCATTCCTTCCCTGTGTGCGGGCGCGCTCTGCGGGAGAGAGCTGATCGGCCAATAAGGTCGAACCGCCCACAAAGCAAAAGTTCCAGCCCAGGCCAAGCAGGAAGAGCGAAACCGCTAATGGGAACACATCCGGCGAGAGCGGTGCCGTGATGCAGGCCAGCAGCAACGTGGCTGCCCCTGTAAAAATGACAGGGCCTCGTCCCCACTTGTCTGCCAGGCGGCCAGACACAACGGAAAACGCGTACATCCCCAATGTGTGAGCCGATATGACGACTGATATATCACTGAGCTGATGACTGTGATCTCCCATGTGTAGTGACGTGATACCCATGATAGCAACCATCACAACCTGTCCCAGTACCATGGCAGTGACGGCAGTCAGCGCAGCCGGTTGACGCAGGATAACGCCAATTGGACGGGCTTCCCCTTCAGGCGCAGAGGAAGGATATAGCGCAGATATTTGCACCCCGACCTCGCGAGGGTCAGGTCGCAGCCCGATGGAGACGATAACGGAAGCGATCCCAAACAGAACAAGGCCTGCTATATAAGCACCAGACAGCTCGTCCAGACCGAGGCGCAGGGCAAATGATCCCGTCGGGCCGACCAGCAGCGGTCCAAAAATCGCCCCGACCATGCCGCCCAACACTACGCTCGAGATAGCCGCGCCGCGTTTCTCCGGTGGGTTGACCTCCGCAGCGGCGAAACGTCCCAACAGCACCGCTGCCTGGGCGAATCCTAACAGCGCCATGCCGACCAGCATCAGGAACAACATATTCTGGTTTACTGCCACAATGACCAGTCCCGAACCAAGGACACCCAGCACGAGCCCCAGGGCAATACCCTTACGGCGGCCAATGATATCCATCAGAACGCCCCAGACCAAGGCCGCCAGGGCGCTTCCCAGAAGGAATACCGCAGCCGGAACACCGGCCCAGGGCTTGCCGCCCAGCCTGGCCCCCAGAATGGAATTTACAGTTGCCGCGGCGATAGCCCCGGCTGAAAAAAGACTTTGCGTTAGGAAAAGAGTAAAAGTAGTCTTGCGTGCTATTTTTGACAAATCGGTCATTGTTTATCCTTTTTGTAGGGTGTGCATTATAACCCAGGTACAGGGTACCAAGGTACGACAGAAATTGTTATTGAATTTGAATTATCCTGTCTAGAATTGAGGATATAATCATGTAAGTCATGATGTTGCCAGGAAATGCTGATAAGAAACGTAAAACGGTAGGCGTATTCCTCGCCCAGATCAGTCGCGTATGGGGGAATGAGTTCATGGCGGGCATCGAGCAGGCTGCCGTTGAACATGATGTAAATCTGGTGTGTTTTGTCGGCGGCAAACCCGCCTCGCTCATGACACCCGGCCAATTGCAAACTTCATATGGACTCTATGATCTCGTCAAGCCGAATCAATTTGACGGGTTGATCCTGGCCGCAGACATCGCACACGGGCTGACCCCAAAAGAGATCAAAGCCTTCTGCCGAACGTTCGCGCCCACGCCCATGGTTGCCCACGCTATCGAGGCCGATGGCGTTCCCCATCTTTTGGCCGATAACCAAAAAGGCATGAAAGCCATCATGCGTCACCTGATCGAAGTGCATGGATACAAGCGTATTGCCTTCATCCGTGGCGTAGAGGGACAGATCGAGGCCGAAGAACGCTTCCGTGCTTATCAGGAAGAACTGGAAGCTCACGATATTCCATATAATGAGAAATTGGTTGTGCAGGGTGACTTCACCCCTGACAGCGGACGCGCAGCTGTTCGCACCCTGATGGACAAGCGCGCCGTACGCTTTCAAGCCATCGCTGCCGCCAATGATCGCATGGCCTTTGGCGCGCTGGAAGCCCTGCAAATACGCGGGGTTCCGGTTCCCGACACCATCGCCCTGACCGGCTTTGACGATGTACGCGAAGCCCAATCTCTGGGTGTGCCGCTTACTACCGTTCGACAGTCGTTTTCCGAACTTGGGCGAGATGTCTTCGAAACTCTGGCACAGCGCATGGATGGAGAACAGGTGCCGCATTCCGAAGTGGTGGGCACAGATCTGGTTATTCGCTGGTCTTGCGGCTGCCTGCCTGAAACTGTCCGTTATGCAGTGGTCGAACCTCGCGAAGTGGCCCAGACCGGACGGTTGGAAAACAAACGTGATGCTGCGATCACCGCTTTGCTTTCCGCTGCAAACCTCGACTCAACAGATTCAGACCTCGACCAATTCCAAGATATTTTTGGACGCATGTGGGATGTCTTTCTTACGGCAATGCAGGACAGCAGCAAGGACGGGGATTTCCTGCGCCTCACAAATGCTGCCATCGACATGCTGCGGCGGCGCGGACGCGATCCGGGCACATGGCACAATGTCATTTCTATGTTCCGGCGCTACGTGCTGGGCGGCATTGTGCAGCAAGACAGCATGCTGCATGCGGAGAACCTGTTCCAGGAAGCACGCTTGCTGACCGGGGAACTCTCCCAACGTGCGCAGGCCTATAACCGCCTCCAATTCGAACAACAGGAAGATATATACCAGGATTTTGGTTTCTCCATGGCACCGGCCATGAGCCTGGAAGAGATCGGGGACGCCATCACCAAAAACTTCCCCCACATGGGCATCGAACGCTGGTATGTCATGTTCTACAGCGATGTGACTTCCCCGGCCCCTACCACTGCGCCGCCGCCGGAAAGCTATCGCCTGCTGTTCCAGTATGATAATGAAAAATTTGAGATCCCGGCCCAGACCACCAACCTGGGCACCGGCAGTCTTGTCCCGCGCGGGAAAGAACCTGAAGACCATCGCTATACGTCAGTTGTGATGCCGCTTTCGCTGGCGCGCAATCGGTTTGGCTTCATGTGGGTTGAAATGGGGCCAAAAAACTGGGATGTGTACACACGCATTCGTAACCTGGTGAGCAGTGCCCTACTGCGCACTATGCTCGTCCAGCAGCGTAAGGAAGCCCAAACCGAAGTGGAACGCCTGCTGGAAGAAGCCCGCGAACGCGCAGCAGAGTTGGCGGTTGCCAAGGAAGCGGCGGAAAGTGTAGCACTTGAAAACGAAAAGTTGTTCGAGGGGGAGCAGGCCCGACGCCAAATGACTGAAACGCTGGCACGGGCCTCGCGTCAGTTGTCCTCGTTGGAAAAAGTCGAAAAGGTACCCCAGCAAATTCTGGAACAAATAAAAACTGTCCTGCCCTTTGATCGGGGTATCGTGTTTTTGGAAGATGTGAATGGCATTCCCAGCGTAGCGGCGCATGATGGGCTGCCTGAGTCTGCGCCGGTTGACACCCTGCGTTATGTTATACAGGGGGATGAACAGAACAGGGATATGTACGATGCTGTTGCCCGCATGAAAGAGTCCATCCAGATCGGTGATGTGGACAGCATGAAAGGTTGGATGCAACCCGACTGGCTTCCACAAGATCGTTCCTGGCTGGGCGCGCCGCTGTACTTCAAAGAGAAAACGATGGGCATGATGGTGTTGACACGCAAGAATGCCTGGGCGTTTGACAAAGATGATACGTTGATGGTGAAAACCTTCGCCGTGCAAGCTGCCATTGCGATTGAGAATGCGCGCCTGTACGACCAGGAAGATAAATTAAATCAATTGATGAACCGCACAGCGGAGCAGCAAGTCAATGAATTGAGCATGGCGTACGAAACACTGGCAAAGCTTGATAAGAACAAGTCCACATTTATCCAGGTGGCCGCGCACGAACTGCGTACACCCCTGACCGTTATCAAAGGGTACCTGGGCATGCTGCGCGGCCATCCAACCATGCAAGATAACGAACCGTTGATCATGGCCGTGGACGGTGTGATGCAAGGCACCAACCGGCTGCACCAGATCGTCAACAGCATGCTGGATGTGACCCGGCTCGAAAACCAGGTACTCAAACCACACCTGGAACTGACCCCAATAGCGCCTATGCTGCGCCTGATCCAAAAAGAGTATCAGAAAGATCTCGAAAAACGTAATATCACTTTGAACCTGGATGAATCCATCTCTGCGATCCCACCCCTGATGGTCGATTCGGAGTTGTTCCAAAAAGCGCTGGATAATGTCATTGTCAACGCGATCAAGTTTACGCCGGATCATGGTTCAATTACGGTCAGTATATCTCCAGTGCAAGACGATAGGCTGGGCGAGTGTGCCGAAATTCGCGTGCAGGATACGGGTATCGGAATCGACCCGGCCAACCTCGACATTATCTTCGAAAAACTATATCAATTGGGTACTGTAGAACTTCACTCATCCGGGCGCACCACCTTCAAAGGTGGCGGTCCAGGGTTAGGGTTGGCAATTTCGGCTGGTATTATCAAAGCCCATAATGGCAAGATATGGGCCGAAAGCCCCGGCTATGATGAGGCAACATTGCCCGGTAGCACTTTCTTCGTCCGCATGCCGCTGCCAAAGGATGAAGCAGAAGTATAAACATAAATACCCCAAAATTAATTTGGACGCAGACAAACGCTGATTTACACTGATAAAGTAATAATCAGCGTTTTTTGCGTTTTTCAGCGTCCAATATTGTTCTTAAAAACAAACTCACCCACGAAAAATTAAATTTGGGGTGAGTCATGTTTTTCTTCTTAGATTGTAAACGGGCAAACAATTATTTCACGTCTTTCAAAGCCGCCTTCAAACTTACCAACGCGGCCACGGGGGTTGGATCAACGCCGTAGGCCATCGCTAAGTAATAAGCTACATAATCACCAAAATGCAGCGCCGTCCAGATATGCGCAATCACCGAATTGCCTTTGGCTTTGTAACCATCTGCGTTCAAGCCTTCGAGCATGTAAGTTTGGCGGGTCATATCCAGCCGCAGGCGGTTGCGCGGGTGATCCGACGGCGCGCGCAAGAACAGGGAGATCACATGCGGGGGAACCACTTCCGATGGATGCAGCACCCCGGCCAGCGTATTGTGGTCGGCTTCAGGGATGAATTCGAAATTTGCCACCGCCTTGGCTACCTCGTTGATCTGTCCCTTCCAGCGGCGGGCCACTGGCGCCAGCGCACCCGCTCCGAAAACCGTCACCCAGCGACCCATCAATTGCCCGGCCATGCGTTTCGCAGGGTTTTTGGATATGGGCGACTCGGCCACTAAAGCAGCAGCCTGGGTCTTCATCGCTTTCACTGCCCCGGCCACATCCTGGCTCGCATCGGGGACCAGCCCAAGCCTGCTCAGCGCGCCCAGAATCAGTCCGAACGAAAAGCCGACGGCCGCACGCGGCTGACCGTTGTGCTCAAACTTCCAGGCGGGGAATCCGGTTTCTTGTGCCTTTTCAGAAATCTTTCCGCCCGTAGAAATTGCCAGTACACGGCAGCCGTTCTTGACCGCTGTTTCAAATGCATCCAGGGTTTCTTCGGTGTTCCCCGAATGGGACGAGCAGATAACCAGCGTTTCCTGTCCTTTGGCGAAAGCTGGCAGGCCATAATCACGATGGACAAAGATGGGGATGGGACAGGTATCCATAACGGCAGCAGACACAAGGTCCGCCCCGATCGCTGAACCGCCCATCCCGGCGATGACGACTTGCTTTATATCGCTTGCGGACGGGCTAAGCCCGTTCGCGAACGTTAACGATAAACTTTTACCCAAATCCCATGCAGACTGGAGTTGGTCGGGCAGCCCATCGATGTGGGCGAGCATGTCTTCCGGGTCAAGTTCTTTGAAACGCGTAAGATCGTCTAAATCCATTATTCCTGTTCAGGCGCGATCTCTTCCACATCTATTTCTTCAACGTCAGCGTAGAAAAGATCCAGGCCAAGATTGAGCAGTTGCGAGATACCACGTAAAACCAGGAAGTAGAACACGCTGACCAGCGGATCCATGAAAACGTTGGTGACGAAAATGGAGATGCGCTCAAAAAAGCTTTCGGGAAGGCCCGGAGCGATCTGGCTCCAGTTGGTGATGAGCTGGTAGGCTTGCTGGGTGAAAGCGATCAGGCCGAAAACCAGGATGGTATATCCAATAATATTCGCCCACAGGGAAATGCGGGAAATTGCGCTTTCATTATGAAAGGTTGTTGATTTCATTTTCTTTTATCATGCGAAGTCCTTTTTGGAAATGGAATTTTGCCGTGGCAAGTTCGGCAATTGTACCTGATTATGAAAATTTTAGCGCTCGAGCAACCAGATGATACGGTCGTATGAAAAGATATAGTGCGCCAGCGCCACGAGACCAAATATCCAGCCATAGGTTGGGTTGAGCGTGAACAGAGCCCAGGTGGCTGAACCCAAAATGACAAGTTCAACCAGCAGGCGGATGATTCCCGGCACCGGAACAGGCGCTTTTCCCGAACGGCTGGGGTCGCCTTCAACGTTGAAAGTTCCCCAGGCCACGGCAGCCAGCAGCGGAATGAGAATCATTAAAACAATTCCCAACGCACCGGGAAAATTGGCTTTGGCCCAGGCGCCGAGGGCGACCAGGGCAATGATCTCGAGTAGAAATCGGACGGCGAGGTTGATCGGGTTTTGGCTCATAATAATTAGTTTGTCATTGCGAGCACCGTTGGTTGAGTACCGTGAAACGGTGTATCGCCCGTCCTGGCGTTCCGGGCCAGGGAAACCACTGGCGCGTGGCAATCTCAAGTAACCTATGAACATGAGATTGCCACGTCGGCCTGCGGCCTCCTCGCAATGACACAGGCTAGCTCGGCATCGCCCCTCGAATAAACTCGGCCAGGTCACGTTTGATCTCGGCCAGCGAGGGCATGTGGATGTACATCATATGACCGGCTTCGTAGTAGCCCATCGTGACGTTGCCCCGCAGGGACTCATCCAGGCCGAGGTGGTTGAAGGTGTATTCCGTGGCGAAGTAGGGTGTGCCCAGATCGTAGTAGCCGTTGGCGACAAAGACTTTGAGATGCGGGTTGTAGGTCATGGCCTGGCGCAGGGTCTCGCCTACGTTGACGTACTTGTTCTCGAACTCGGCAAACGACCAGGGATTGACATACATCCAGTTGAGAATCTCGTAGGGCAGGTCAGACTCGAATTTCAGTTCCGCGCGCACGTAATCGTAGAAGGCGGCGGTGTAGGGACCCATGACGTTGGTCAGCAGCGGGTCGTATTCGGGCTGTTCGGTCACGCCCAGGCGGTCACGGCCCAGGAAGCGGCTGTCGAGGCGGCCAACCGTCTGGTTGCGGTCACGCAGCAATTCTTTGAAGAAATGCTGGTCGTTGATGCGCAGGTTCGAGCGTAGGATGAACGCTGGGGAAAGTCCGGTGTAGCGCGCAAGCTTTTCGACGATCCCATCCCGTTCGCGGCGCGTCAACTGGTCGCCTTTCAGCAGCGCGGCGGCATACTCGCCCAGCGCGAACTTTTCCACTTCGACCAACAGCTTTTGCAGCGGACGGCGCAGGCGCAGCTTTTTGTGATACCAGGCCGTGGCGGCGTAAGCGGGCAGGTACAGGATGTAGGGCAGGTCGTTGTTGAGATTGAAGTCCAGGGTGGTGAAATCCAGCACGGACGAGATGAGCATGACGCCGTTCAGGTACAGGCCGTGCCGCTCCTGCAGGTAGCCCGCCAGCCCGGCGGCGCGCGTGGTGCCGTAACTCTCGCCGATCAGGAACTTGGGCGAGAGCCAGCGCCCGTAGCGCGTGGTGTACAGGCGGATGAAATCGCCCACCGACTGGATGTCCTTCTTGAAGCCATGCCACTCCTTGGGCTTCTGGCCTTCCACCGGGCGGCTGTAGCCCGTGCTGACCGGGTCGATGAAGACCAGGTCGGTCTCGTCCAGCAGCGAGTATTCGTTGTCGGTCAACTGGAAGGGCGGCTGGGGCAGGTCGCCTTCGAAGGTCATCACCACCCGGCGCGGACCGAGCATCCCCAGGTGCATCCAGACCGAGGATGAGCCTGGCCCGCCATTGAACGAGAATGTGATGGGACGTTTGGATTTTTTCCGCACCCCGTCCTTGGTGTAGGCCGTGAAGAAGACCTGCGCCTTGGGCTTTTCGCCCTCCGCTTCTTTCTCCCGATCGGCTGTTTCCTCTTTCAGCACCATCGTCCCGGTGACGACGGTGTACTTGAGTTCCTTCCCGTCGATGGTGAGCGTGTGCTTGCTCTCGACCAGGTTGTCGACCGGGGTTGGTTTTTCTTCTTTTTTCTCTTCCTTTTCTTCGGGTTTCTTGGGTTCTTCTGGGCATAGATATGCTCCTGCTAGTGGTCTGGTAGTAATCTGAGTATAGCACTATGCGATTCCAGCTACTTCAACAAATCCTGATACTCCGGACGCCGCCGGAGTGTATTTGCTCATAAACCAGCACATCGACCTGACCTTCAGCCCGTGCTCCCTGGCATGCGCCAGGCCAGCTTCGACCAGGTTAACGCCCAGGCCACGCCCCCCGATGGCAGGCGGAACTTCGGTGTGGATGAAGATGATGATATTCCCTGCCAGCGTGTAATCGAGCCTTGCCAAATGCCCATCAACCGTGAGTTCGAAACGGTGTTCTTCGGGGTTGTGCGTGACTTCAATGTTTTTTGTTCTCATAGTTCATATTCATTCAAGATGTGCCCAGTTAGGCCGAATCTTTAATCTTATAACCTGATTTTATACCAATACTGGTATTTTTCCTCAAATCCTAATTTCTCATACAAGCACAAGGCCGGTTCATTGTTGCACATCACCTGCAAATAAGACGCCTTTGCTCCAGCCTGCTCTCCCCAGGCCAGCAAAGCCTCCATCAGGCGTGTGCCATGTCCCTGCCCGCGGTGGTCAGGGTCGATGACAATGTCAAATATTCCCAGATAGCCCGCCTGTAAAACACCCAGTCCGCAGCCGATGATGTGACCGTCCATGCTGATGGATGCATAGCACTTGTCCGGCAAGATCGCGCGCAGGATATTCTCATGCGTGGCTCTGCGGTCTGGGCTGACGTTGTTCATGCGAGCAAAGGCTTCATGCCAGGTTTCTGTATCGTTGGACTTCAAATCAACACCATGCGGTATTTCATGTTTTCCCATGCCCAAATCCAGGGTCTGCACGCTGGTGGGCGAGTCGATCCGATAGCCGAGCGCATCCAGGCGGGCATCCAGATCTGTGGGGGTGCTGGCTTCGGTCATTTTGAAAACGGCTGGCAGGTTCAGGTCCCGGTAGAACGATTCGCAAAATCCGATTTTCTCGTCCAAGTCCATTGTTGAATCGTAAAGCGGATAAATGGAATTGGCGCGTTTGGTGTAGCCGTCCGCGGAGCGCAGCACCCAGCCATCGTAGAGCATGGTCTGCATGGCGGGCCAGGCGTTCATCGAGAGTTCTTCTATGGCGCGAATCATGTAATTCTCCTTGAATTCAATTCGTGACTATTGTATAGTATAGATACTTAGGCAAGATATAGGCGAAAAGATAACATAGAAAGTCATGGAACTTTCGAGGAAGATTTTACGAGGAAGTTGGGGGAACCATTCATCGCAAAACCAAGAACTGATAATTGAAGTATAACGCTGCTCTCGGAAGCTAGAACTGTTTCTCAAAACGAGAAAAGGAGGTGAGTGTTATGGCAAAGTTACAAAAATCGATCACGATCAACGCCCCAGTTGAGAAGGTGTTTACCTATCTATCTGATCCCAACAATCTGCCGGAAATCTGGCCCAGCATGGTCGAGATCAAAGACGTTCAACCTGCGCCCGCGGGAGGCTACAATTTTGGCTGGGTCTACAAAATGGCCGGTATGCGCTTCGAAGGTGCATCTGAGACGACCGAGGAAGTTCCCAATCAGCGCACGGTGACCAAGAGCACCAAAGGCATCGAGAGTCATTTCATCTGGACCTATCAGCCGGAAAGCGGTGGTACTAAACTGACGGTTGATATTGAATACACCGTTCCGGTGCCCTTGCTCGGTAAATTAGCCGAAGTTTTCATCATCAAGCAGAACGAGCAAGAGGCAAACACCCTGTTAGCCAACCTGAAATCCAGGATGGAGGACTGAAGTCCAATAACCACTTTTGCCTTTTCTTGCCTGATATGTAACTAACCTCCCTCGTCCATTAGACGGGGGAGATTACTTCCTCTTGAAAATCTTGTCCCAATACAAATAAACCAGACTGCCCATCAAAATCCAGAAACAGATCGTGACCACCGTACCCCAGCCCCGGTGAATATCGAAAGCAATCACGATCAAACTGAACAGAGCAATGTATTCCAGAATGATGTACGGTACATGTATGATTGCCTTGGTTCTGAAATCGAACTTGAAAACGTAGTCGAGCAACAGTTCCACCAGCATGTACAGGAAAACAAATCCAAAACTGACCAGAATCCTCGTCTCGCTACCTGCGCGCCAGTAGGATACAAACACCAGCGCTAACGGAATCAGCAGCCACAACCACAGGATGCCAAAGGTTTTGACCAGCTTTTCTCGTCCCAGCTTTTGGGCGATGAAGAGGGCCGCAATCAGCAGGTTGAAGGCAATTGCGCTCAGTACGAATATCAAGTCGAAGGTGTTCAATTGTGTGAACATATTCATCCTATCCTAGCCAAACACAGCTGCAGTCCCTGCAAGCATCACGTTACAAAAATGCACCCAAAACCCAAAGCAAAATCATCCCCACAGCGATCGTCCATAAAACATTTTTCGTTTTCCAGGCGACCAGTGCCCCGCCGAGCCCGGCCAGCAAACGGATATTGCCTAACGAGAGATCGAGCGCCCCGTTGGGATAGGTCAGCGCGGGGAAGACCAAAGCCGCTAAAACGGAAGCAGGCACAAAGCGCAGTGCGCGGCGCAGCCAGTCGGGCATTTCGATTTTCCCAAACAGGTAAATGAATGAAAAGCGTAACGCGAAAGTCCCCAGTGCAATAACGATGAAAAATAACCAGATAGAGAGCGAATTCATTGAGCTGCCCCTTGTGCATCTTTGCTGGAAATGTTTTCGGCCAGCATCCCTGCGCTAATGCCCAACAGCGCGGCCAGCACCAATCCCAGGTTGTAAGGCAGTCCCTTTGCGATGATAGCGCTCAGTCCACCGACCAGCGCCGCAAGCACAGCCGGGCGGTCTTTGAGCGCGGCGAACATCAACGCCATGAAACTGAGTGGGAAGGCGAAGTCCAAACCCCAACTCTCTGGAATCAGTGTGCCTAACAGGGTTCCGACGGTCGCGCTGACAATCCAGGTCGCCCAGATGATGGCAGCCGAACCGTAAAAATACCAGGCCGGATTGGACGGCACCTGGTTTGAGAAGCGGCTCATTGTAACGCCAAAGGCCTGGTCCGAGAGTATGTAGGCAAACGGGGCTTTGCGAAAAAGCGGTTCCTTTTGCAGGTAGGGTGCGATCGCGGCGCTGTACATGGTGAAGCGCACGTTGATGATCCAGGCGGTCAGCACCATAATGATCCAGGGGCTGCCAGCGCTCATCAATTGAAGTACGGCCAGTTGTGAAGCGCCAGCAAAAACAATGAGATTCATGCCGATCGATTCGAAGGGCGTCAGTCCCACACTGACGGCAGCTACACCACAAATGGTGGCAAAGGGCACCACACCCAGCAAAATGGGGATCGAGTCGCGTGCGCCCGCGATGAAATCTTGATGTATGGTTTTCATGAATTATTCTTTTATCTCTTGGATTAATCGATAAACTTCTCGTTTGTTCCATCCGGATTCTTCTGCCAGGCGTTTTGACAGGTGACTGGGCGATTCCCCCGCTTCCAACCCGGACTTGATAGCTGCTACCATTTGTTCTTCGGACCATTCTCCCGATGTCTTTTCCGCTCCCCCCACCACCAGTGTGAACTCTCCCCTCGCAGGTTGTGACTTGAAATACTCCAGCGCCCCGCTGACGCTTCCCCGCCAGTACTCTTCGAACATCTTGGTCATCTCGCGCGCCACACAAATCTGGCGGTCGCCAAGTTCGGAGAGAATATCTTCGAGCGCATCCACAATACGATAGGGCGATTCAAGGAATATCAACGTGTAGGTCAGGTTTTCAACCTGATGCAAAGATTTGCGGCGTTCTGTTGCTTTGTGGGGTAGGTAACCGAGGTAAAGGAAACTGTCGGTGGGTAAGCCGGAAACGGTCAGGGCGGCGATGGGGGCCGAAGGCCCGGGAACAGGCCGCACGTCGAAGCCCGAAGCGAGGGCTGCTACTACCAGTTCGTAGCCGGGATCGTTGATGGCCGGGCTGCCCGCATCCGAGACCACAGCCACATCCCCATCTTCAAGTTTGGAAAGGATCAAGTCAATTTTGTTCAGCTTGTTGTGTTCAAAATAGCTGGTCATTTTGGCTTCGATCTCGAAGTGCTTGAGCAGCTTGCCGGTGTGACGGGTATCCTCCGCGGCAATCAATACCGACTCGCGTAGGATGCGTACCGCTCGCAGAGATATATCTTCGAGATTGCCAATGGGGGTGGCGACGAGGTAGAGGGTTCCCATGTGGGTATTTTATCACCGACCCCTACCCGGCCTCCCCCATTTCCCGCGAACTTCAGCGGGAAATGGGGGAGGTGCCCGATAGGGCGGAGGGGGTGGGGTTATAATCCATTCAATGGAGGTTTGATGATCGTTGTTTCAGATTTAATGGGTACACTGACCACTGGTTCGCCTATTCTGGGCTTACTCGCCTGGGTGCGGCAGCATCAGAGTAAGTTGCAGGCAAATTTTTATATGGCTTCAACGCTTCCTTCCTTTTTTCTGGCAAAACTTGGGTTGATCGACTGGCAGAAATGGGGGCAGGGACTGATGGTTGACAGCCTTTCACTGGTAAGGGATGTTACCCCGGAGAAATTCGACGAGATTGCGGAATGGATCGCAGAAAAAGACCTTTGGGTAAAACGCCATGAAGATGTGATCGCGCGCCTGATCGAGCACAGAGAAAATGGTGCACAGGTTTATATTGCCAGCAGCGTGCATCAGCCCGGTGTGGAGGCCTTTGCAAAACGGATCGGCGCCCAAGCCATCGGTACGCCGGTTGAATTTGTGAATGGGCGCGTGCGAATTGCCGCTGAATTGGTTGCCAGCAAGAAGAAGATTGAGCAAGTGCTAAGCCGCCTGGGTGTTGATCGCGTAGATTTCGCCTATGGCGATAGCGCACTGGATATTCCCCTGCTGGAGCATGCCGATCATCCGGTGGCTGTTTATCCCGAAGATAAACTCAGGGCTGTAGCACAAGAACGCGGCTGGGAAATCATCGGCGAGACGGCGAGTTATCCGTAACCCGCCTATTAGGACAAAAGGCTATGATATGTTCAGAGCGAGAGGAGAATAGCGAATGAATCGACCAGCGGGCTTTGTTCCTATAAACTATCGATTGGCTGGCAAGCTGTTGCTGATTCTGGGAATTGTCGGCCTGCTTGCAACTGGTGTGGATGCCTTAACGGGCTGGTTTAGGTTACCCAGGGTGGTTTTCATTGCCAGTTTGGTGTTGATCCCTGTTAGCCTGTATCTGCTCAAAGTTCCAAAAGAAGAATAAAGCAGGAAAGTTTTTAGTTAATAAATGGAACCTAACCGCAAACACTGGAACGAACAGCAAAAACTCCTGCGCCAGGCGTTGACAGAAGCGAGCGACCACCAAAGCGCCGTCGACCTGTTCCTGAGCCAGCATGCCATGGTGCATCGAGCGGAGATGTCGGATATGGGGCTGCATTCTTTCGCGGATGAAGTCTGGCAGGATGCAAGCGATGACATAGTTCGTTGTGTCCCGCCCAAATTCGAGCATTCCATCGCGTGGATCATCTGGCACCTGGCCCGCATCGAAGATATGACCATGAACGGCTTGCTGGCGGGCAAACCACAAATCTTCCATCAAGAGGGCTGGCCCGCACGCCTGAACATCACGGTTCAGCACAGCGGCAACGTCGTCATGGACGATGCGGACGTGATCGAACTCAGCCAGATGATAGATATTGATGCGCTGAAATCCTATCGTCTTGCCGTTGGACGCTCCACACGTGAAAAAGTAAAATCCCTTTGACCAGAAGAGTTCACACAGAAGGTTGATCCCGCTCGATTACAAGAACTTTTTGATAACGGCTCGGTGATAGAAGAAGCCGGTGATTTGCTTGATTACTGGGGAAACCTGACGAAGGCAGGCTTGCTGCTGATGCCGCCTACGCGGCATAACTTCATCCATTTGAATGAGGCGATGAAGGTGAAAAAGAAGTGCTATGGGCTGTAAAACAGGATAACCGCGTTATACTTTATCCATAAGCAGCCGATGAATGAAGTAACAGCACAGGGAAAGGATGCACATGGCGCGCAAAATTCTTAGCGGAACGTTGATCGTTCTTAGTTCGATTTTGTTGATAGCCGGCCTGGCCGGGATTGGTGCTGCATGGTATTACAACGAGCCGTTGACCGGAGAAGTGCTTGCCAGGTTAGGCGAAGCTGATGGTGAGTTGGCCTTGGCCCAGACCGCATTGCAGGATGCGCAAAGCGAATTGGAACGAGCCTTGCGGATGGTTGACTCAGCTGAAGAAGCATTGGAAGATTTCAGTGCGCAAATAGCCGCAGCAAAGGGATTTATCGATACGGTGACAGACGTGCTGGATGAAACCATAACGCCCAGCCTGGAGACATCCAGAGAAAAGATCGACCAGGCACAGCAAACCATGGATGACTTGAACGCATCCATCGAGAAGATAAACCTGATTCCGTTTGTAAATCTGGAGATACCCGACGATGGGATCCTGAACTCTTTTACCAAGATCATGGACTCGCTTGAGAAAGAGATTACCCGTGTGGAGGATATTGCCGAGCAGTCATCTACGTTCTTAAAGGACACTTCCTACCTGATGGGCGGCGACTTCCAGGAAACCAGGGACAATATTCAAGATTTACAAATGGTGATCACCGAATACGAGGGCAAGATCAGTACCTGGCGTGGACAACTTATGACCCTGAAAGTGGAATTCCCCGGCTGGATCGACCGTGCCTCGAGCATCCTGACCGTTTTCCTGCTGTGGTTCGCTTTTTCACAGTTTGGTCTGCTGCTGCATGGGCTAAGCCTTTGGAAGGGTGTTGACCCGCTGGCTGCTCTGCGTCAGGAGAAGTAAACACCGAATCGGTCTCATCCCATGTGAATGGGATGTTACGTATTGACGACGAAACCGTCATGATATTAGAGCCAGGATAACGTAATTACAGAGTGCTGCGTAAATATCTGCACTAAAGCCCGGCTTTCTGAAGCGGCTTTGCTAGATATAAGTTCAGATAAATATGCAAGAAGCAGTACAATACTGTAGAGATAGCACGGTGTTACGTTGCCACCCAATTTACGCTATACTAGTACCGCAACCATATTAAGTTGTAGGGTTACAATGCATTTTATCCCTTGAAATCTAGCAGAGCCCCCTACAGCTTAAGGTATTGCAGGCACTAGTCAAATATGCAGGCGATTCCTTGGCGAGCCTGAACCATACTTGACATTGATCATTCAACAATACTCCTGCAGAAAATACTTTACGGTTATAAGGAGGTTGCCATGTACAAGCTCGAATCACCAGGGGAAAGGTCAACTGTTCCAAAGCTCGCGATAGTCATTATTATCCTTCTCATAGTTGGAATAATTGCGCTGGTTATTTTTATGGGGTTACAGAAGCCGGACAGCAGCACACAGGCCGGTTCTATTGAATTTGCAATCGCTACGCAGGAGTTCAATGCAGGTGAGGACTTAGTCGTCGGTATTAGCAATGCGACCTTCTATCTGCCGCAAGGTGCGCTCACAGTAGCAGGCCGGATTGCCATTTTCTCACGTCCACCCAATCTGTTTTCAACCCCCGGCGACACAAAGTGGATTCGACCGTTGGTGGTCAACGTTGAGTTTCAGAACGAAGCAGGAACACCAGTTCCGCATGTTACCTTCACAAAACCAGCCGAAATTTGTTTCAAGATCACCAAAGAACGTTGGGAAGACTATACCCGGCACCCGAATGAGTACGAGGTGCAAACCTATTCCGAAGAGCAGGATCCAGCTCGCTGGGAACCTTTACCCATGGTGACATATCCCGAACGGTCCCAGTTGTGCGGCCAGACCGATCATCTATCACTCTTTGCCCTGGCAACAAAGCCGGACACAACGATCCCTCTGACCGAACCAACGCTAACCCCAAATCCAATCCAATCGCAACCTGACGACCCTTCCAGAAACCAATCTGGTGGCGTGTATGAACCTTAGCCTTCCGAGAGCGTTCGGCGCAAGCGTAAAACCATGGGCAGGCATTTCTCTATTCCTGCTGACCTTCCTGGTGTATTTGAAGACGCTTGCACCAGGAGTGTTTGGCTTTGACAGCGCCGAATTGGCCACGGGAGTATTCACCCAGGGGATCGTCCATCCGCCTGGCTACCCTCTCTACCTGCTGATCGGGAAATTGTTCACCTTCCTGCCTATTGGCGATGTGGCATATCGATTGAACCTGATGTCGGCGTTCTTTGCTTCACTGACAGTCGTGCTTCTTTACCATGCAATCAGGAATATCATCCAAAACCGTTTTGCCGCATGGTTCGCGGTATTGCTCTTTGCTTTTTCGAATTACTTCTGGCAAATGGCCTTGATTGCGGAGGTTTACACGCCATTTACGGCTTTCCTGGCAGGTGACCTGCTGCTTCTCAGCCTGTGGCGCAAGACAGGGTTCAAGAAAATACCTGCTGGCGTTTTCGTTCCTCTACGGGCTGACCCTGACCATGCACACTTCGGGGATCCTTTTTGCGCCGGCTTTCGCATGGCTGATCCTTAGCACTCCACATGGAAAAGATCACATTGGCCGCTGGTCGGCCTGATGTTCCTTCTATTCCTGGTCGGGCTGACCCCTTTTGCTTATTTGTCATTGCGAGCCAGAGCTGCAACCGGCAATGGACTATTCGCGCATCTATTCCGGGATAGACCTGACCACACTATCCGGTTTATGGTGGTTGATCTCTGGCAAAGCTATACAGTTTTTTGCATTTGCTTACACCTGGCAAGAGATACCGGGAGAACTGCTGCGCTTTGCCTCCTATCTCTGGCGCAATTATTTGGGGATTGGAGTCATCCTTGGCATCGCTGGCATTGCATGGCTGTGGCGCAAAAGCTCGGCATGGACAATTGGACTGCTGCTCATGTTCGCTGCAAACGCCTTCTTCTATGTGAACTATCGTGTGATGGACAAGGATACGATGTTCTTGCCTGCTTATGCAGTTTGGGCTGTCTTTATCGCGGGAGGCTTTGCAGCAGTTGACAACTTGATTGGGAAAATCATTGATCGGGGGTACCTCGAACCGTGGCTTATGAGCATTATAAGGGTACTGCCAATCATGTTCATCCTGGCGGGCCTGACCCTTAACTGGCGTTGGGTCGATATGAGCAAAGCAGATAATTATGCCCTGTTTACCGAAGATATGATGGCTGGGGCAGCGCCCGAGTCGGTCATCATTGCCCCCTGGTCGTCTGCTGTGGTGTTGGAATATTACCAGGTGGTGGAAGGCCGGCGCCCGGACCTGTTGATCACTAATAGCTCCAGAGAAAATGTGGCCAGGTATTATGAGCTTTGGCTGCAAGGCATATCAAGTAATGAGATTCTGGCAAAAATCAAATCAGAAGAAATTGACTTGATCGACCAGTACATTGAATATAGAACAGTATATGCTGTAGAATATGATCCGGAACTTGCCCAAAAATTTGAATATTTACCGGAGGGCTCTGTTTTTAAACTGGCTATGCCATAACTTTCCTGTTACCCCAAAATCAATTTTAGCAAACTAAACCGACAGCAAGGAGGCAGTCATTGAAAAACGCACGAACGTTAGCTGCCTGGAGCCATTTGTGTTTGCTAGGGCACGGGGAAGTCGCCTTTGCAATGGTCCTCGCTCTAGGGCTCACTCTTGTCTATCTGCTTTCGGCTGATGTGGTTGGCTTGCCTTATGATGACAGCTACATTAGCCTTACATTTGCTCGAAACCTGGCAGACTATGGGTTCCTCACGTTCAATGGGGATACAGCCTCTGCCGGTGCAACGAGTTTACTTCACGTGGTCATCCTGGCGGTACCCATCAAGCTCGGCGGAGAGCCGGTTGCCACCAGCTTGGCTGTGGGTATCGCATGCCAGATGGCACTCGTAGCAGCGGTTTATTTGCTGGCCTGGTCGATCTTCCGAGATCGCTGGACATCCTTCCTCGCGGCGGTCTCAATCGGCATCATGGGGTATTTGGCCTTGGATGCGCTTAACGGCATGGAGACGACCCTATTCCTTCTAATGACAACCGCCGCAGCGGCGGCCTTTTTCACCGCTACGAGCTGGCGGGGCTACTTGGTGGCCGGAGTTCTTGTTGCGCTATCGATCCTGACCCGTCCGGAAGGCGTTCTGTTCCTTGCCGCAGTGACTCTCTACTATGTCATTACCCGTGATGGCCCGGTCCTACGAATGAGCTCGGATGATTTGCGAGGTTTTGCTATGATCGTGCTGCCGGGCGTCCTCGTACTTGTTGGACTGACGTTTTACTACTGGGCTACAACAGGAACCATCACGCCAGGCACGGCCACAGCAAAGCTTTTTTTCTTTCATGAATTCGAGCAGAGTTACTTGGCCCGTTATGATGTTGCTCTGGGCGGAGTCATGAATTTTGTTGCACCGGTTCTGCCATGGCTTATCCTCGGCGGTTTTGCTCTGCGTCGTCGGGAGACGGTTCTTTTCGCACTTTTCTGGGTGGCCATCGTCATCATGTACTTTGTGCTCTTTCCCGGCGGCATCTGGCACTACTGGTATCGTTACCAGCACGTGTTCCTCCCACCGCTCGCGATGTTCGGCGCCGCTGGTCTTGTATCCCTGGTTCGCGGTCGAACCTGGACAATGTTTGAAATTGTTGCGGGGATAGCCTTCGGTGTGATCCTTGTTGGTATGACGGTGTTCCAATACGAAAATTTCCGTAATCGCTACACCTATGAGATCCGTTTGATCGAACATGAACAGATTGCGGTTGCAAAGTTCCTCCGCGACGAGGTACCCCCCGACGTTACGATTTCCACACACGATATTGGCGCGATCGGGTACTTCTCCCAACGGGAGGTAATCGACCTCGTCGGTCTGGTGAACTCTGATGTAATCAACTTCCACAATGGGCGGCGGCTGCGTGAGTACGTTGACAAAGTTCAACCAGGTTACATTGTTGTGCTCGAACTCGTGGGAGGATCTATTCCTGAGAATCGGTTTGGCCGACAACCCGGAGCTCTTTGAGCCGGTGCGCGTGTTCGCGGCTGACTTCCCAGGTGGGGGATCTGACAGGTTCACTGTCTACCGCACCCACTATGCTCCATGACGAGTTGGTTGGCAGGAGGTACACCAGTCCCCGTTTTTATATAAGGTTCACAGAATTAGCTGCAGGCGCTCGCCCTGCAGTTTTTATTTGATCGTCACTACGCGTACGCCCCTGACCACGTTTCGAAACGATGTCCGTTGCGTTCGTCATCCTTGTAGAACATGAGATAAGTCAGCGCTTGATAAGGAACAAATTTCTGTTCTTTGGGATTCTTGATCGCCAGGGCATAGTACGAGTGCCAGGTGCCTGCATTGAAATAAATTTGGCTTTCGGTGTAGGGCGGTTTTGTGTTTTCGTCCAGCGGAATGATCTCGTGATGGTGGGTGTGCCCGTAGACGATGTAACGGGCTGAATCATCCAGGAAGGCGGGTTCGCGCAATGCATGGTTGGCAAATGATTGTTCTCCGCCTCCCAACTTGTCATGCACCCAAACGACAAGATCGTTGATAGTGCTAAAAGAAGCGCGCCTGGATATTTTGACGATCAGTTCCATGGCATCCACAATGTCAAGCTGAAAGGCCTTGTCAGTTTCACGAACATAGTCTAGATGCAGGAATTCGTCGCAGATGTCGTCCCAAACTCCTTTTAGATCGTCTTCAAAAGCCTTGCTCCCAGCGTAGTTCTTGATCTGACCGCTGATCCATAACGGGGTCGCCAGGACAGGCCGGATGTTGGTCAGGCGGCGCAGGCTGTCCACGATGCCTTCGGGTAATCCATCCCCGAAGCGGTTTTGCACTTCGATCGGGAAACGGTTCAACACTTCCATTGTGAAAACGTCACCCAGTGCGCTGTGGTCGCGCCCCTTTTCGCGGTCAAAGTTGAAATTATCGTAACAGTCGCCGTGACGCCCAAAGACTTTGTACCGATTTAAGGGTGTCTTTCAGGAGAGGGTATTCATCTGGCTCATATGGGAAACGGGAATTGGGATTGCTCAACCCCATAGCGTCGATCACTTCCTGGCGGACCTGGTCGAAGGCTTCTCCCGGGAGATGATAGTGCCAATCGTGGTTGCCCACCATGTAGTGAATGCGGACTTTGAGCGGGATGCGTTCTTTAGTTTCGTGATCAGGTTCGCCACGCCGGTTTGCTGGTGGAATTTTTATTGCCGTGCCATCTGCACAACGGCGCAGCACTTCGAGGCTTTCTTTGTTTTCTGCCAGGATGGCACGCGTGACCTCGAGCAGCTTGGCGGCATTAAGGGGGTCTTTTAAGTCACTCCAGGGGCGGATGTAGTTTGGATCGTCGGGTGTGGTATCAAGCCAACGGGTGGAATGAAGCGGGTCAAGAATGTCGCCCATCAAAACCAGGTCGATGCTTTCGATTGGGCGGTAGCCCCCATCGGCGCGCCAGGAGGCGAAGTAGGCTGTTTCCCGCAGTCGTTCTGCAAACAGTTGGAAGGCGCTCGGTGAAATGGATTCTGCAGTGGTCCCATCGCCGAGGTGAACGTCACTGATAATGATTAGCATGCTCTTTCTCCACTGAACAAAAAAACAAGTACCTGAATTATAGTATCACTGGCGGATGAATTTGTCTTTTTTCCCCGGTTGGCTTGAAATTGTAATGAGAAATCACACCGCTCCTTTTTCGCTGTATAATTTGCAGAGTATTGCGTAAATATCTGAACTGAACGCTTGGTTTTTGAAGGCAATTTATTGGATTCAAGTTTAGATAATTATGCAAGTAGCAATAGATGTTGGGAAAATAAAAAAAGGGAGAGTTTCAACCATGAAAAATAAGTCATTTATCGAACGATTGACCCTCCAACTCCTTTGAAAAATATCCCCAGGCTGCAACCCGGAGACCAGGTCACGATCGGCCCCTACGACGCAACAGCTCCAAGGGAGTTGGGGCACCATGTGGTCGCTTTTAAGCTCGGCGACGGCTTTTGCTGGCCTTATGTTGCGTTCGAAGTAATAAAGTAACCGGGATAAGTGCCTAGGTGCAAGAATCAACAAAAGACCTCCGAGATTTTTGCGAAGCACTCCGTAATGTAATGGAGGAGCCAAATCTCGGAGGTCTGTATTTCAGAGCCCAACGCGCATCATGGAGTAGATGACTTGTTTGGTGTCGGTTGTCATGAGGGCTTTTACCGTAACAATACGGTACTACTTAGCAATTTGTAATATCCGATATGCGCCACGTGAAATAATCACAAACACAATAGCCCCGATTACCAGGTCAGGAAGATTTGAATGTGTTAGAAAAACCAGCACTCCGGCGAGAATAACACCAATGTTGATGATCACGTCATTGGAAGTAAAAATCATACTTGCCTGTATGTGTGCTCTCTTTGTTATCACTTTTTTGGAGTAAGTATAGAGAAGCAGCATTTCCAATCAAGGCAAGTATTGAAATGATAATCATCGTTTGAAATGTGGGGATCTCCCCAAAACCAAGAAAGCGTCTGAGTACTTCGATAATCCCAATAACTGCCAGCAAAAGTTGAAAATATCCGCTTGCTTTCGCAATGTTCTTTTTCATGATTGCTGTTCCACCGACAGCAAAAAGCGCAAGTCCATACACAAAGCTATCAGCAACAAGCCCCATTGAGTTAGAAATGAGGCCCATCAATATTTCAAGAGCAAAAAAGAAGAAATTTATTGCCAGAACTTATATCAGCAATTTTCTTTCTATATTTTCATTTCTTGCCAGTGGAGCATCGTCCACGCTTTCGGTATCAATCATGGATGTGTCAAGCTGTAAGCTTGTAAGTGCTTCAAAAATTAGCTTGTGATCGCCTGTGTGATAAACCTCTACTTTGCGAGCAGGGATATCAAACTGAATGGAATTTAACTGATTAAAATTCTTCAAGTTTCAAACGAATTAACTGTTCTTCAGATGCACAGTCCATTTTCTGAACGGAAAATGTTGTTTTCTGCAATGCTGACTCCAAATTATTTTGATACTTTATTTTTAGTATATTCGAGACATTTTTCTATTTCTTTTGTATCGATCACTTCGTTTTCTTTGCTCTTGATTGGAAAGTTGAATGGATTTTTCATTATCAATGATATTTAGTGTCTCCACTTTTTCATATTCTTGGGTAGGACAAGAACAACGTCCTTCACTGCACTCCTGGAAGGCTTCTAATAAATCTTCCTTCTTTCCTTTTATTTCTGTAATATTTATTTCTATGCCGTTATCGTTTTTCGTTATTTTGGATTTCATGGCGGTATCTTCTTCGTAATTTGTACTTTATTTTTTGCCTGTTTTATAAGGCCAAATGATTATAGTACTGATTTAATTTGCACTCGGGAACGGGGGGATGCGCCTGACCCCCCACCGGCCTCCCCCAATTTGGGGGAAGTCCAGTGCCCGCGATTAGCGGGCGGAGGGGGTCAGTAGATGACTTGTTTGGTGTCGGTGGTCATGGGGAGGATTTTACCGTATGTTAGGTAATAATATGTGGTTAGCACCTTGTTAGAAAAAGATCTTGTCCTAATGCGAATGAGTGTGCACGCAAAAGATGTCAGAGAAGAAGGAGCCTGAGGTAGGATTGAGTTTTCCGAAACCATCCCAACCGGAGGCTCCCAATGAACTATAACACTGAAGCAATCAATCATATGGCACAACAACTGGCAGAGATGTTCAAAACTGCGGTAATGGCACAACAGGGAAGCGATGGAAGAACTCCACCGATTGCGCAAATAGAGGCCGAGATGCGCGAAGCGTTGAGGCAAGTTGGAAATCAAGCGTTGGGTTTATTCTTGAGTTCCATGCAAACCACACCGGAGAAAGAGATAGCCTGTACGTGTGGAGGCACATTGCACTACCAGCGAATGCGAGAAGCGATGGTGATCAGTGTGTTTGGGAAAACGCTTATGTGCGTGGCCTACTATGCAGGCTGTCACTGCAAGCAAGGCAAAGCGCCGCTCGACGAACAGTTCGGGTTGAAACCTGGGGCGGTAACGGCGGGGTTAGCCATATTGTTGGCGTTGGCTGGGATTGAGTTCTCGTATGACAAAAGCCCAAAGTGGCTACAAGCCTACCTGTTGTTTGACATCTCAGAGAACACAGTCCGCTCGGAGACAGAGCAGATGGGGGCCTTGCAAGCAAAGCGAGAAGAAACGTTGATCCAACAAAGCCAGGATGAGCAGTATCTGCAGGAACGACAACGCAATCCTGGGCGAATCGCTCCCCGCTTGTACGGCTCAATTGATGCGGCCAAAGTGCGCACCGAACCTCGCCCAAAGAAAGGGGAAAAGAAAGAAGCACATGAAGATTGGCGTGACATGAAGATGTTGTGTTGGTTTGAAACCGAAACGGTGCCACCTGGTCAACGCTCAAAGCGTCAGCAGAAGAAAGCGCTGCGAGAGCAAGCTGCTTGCGTGCCAGGAACATGCAATACTTCTGTGACATCACCAAAGCAGAGATATTTGGAAAATTGCTGTGGGCTACCGGCTGTACAGTCAATGCCGATTTGTGCCCTGACTTGGTTTTCCTGGGGGATGGGGCAGTCTGGATCTGGAATTTGGTCACCAAATACTATCCCAATGCCAGACAAATCGTGGACTGGTACCATGCTGAAGAACATCTTGAAGTTGTGGCCACCGCTGCCTTCTCCGACTTGACCCAACGCGCAATCTGGCTCGAAGATGCCACCCAAGCCCTATGGGATGGACAGGTCGAAGATGTCATTGTCGCCTGTGAGGCTTTGGCTCCTACCTGTTCACAGGCTTCACGGGCAGTAACCTATTTCACCAACAATATCGAACGCATGCGTTATGACCGCTTCCGGGCTGCCGGCTATATGATCGGCAGTGGTACAATTGAAAGCGGCTGTAAACAGATTGTTTCTCAGCGTCTCAAGCTGCCTGGTGCTCAATGGATTGTCTCTGGCGCTGTTCAAACCGCAAAAGCACGCGCCGCCTGGCTCAGCGAGCAATGGCACATCCTTTGCGCTCAACGTTCGGCTATGCCACTCGTTATCTGACAACATTTGCGTGCACACTGCGAATGATGAAACCCATTTTCAATAGATTTTAAGCGCTAGACTTAAAAGATTTCTAGGGGCAACAACGATGCACTTCGCGATTCCCCAATCTTTCAGCCGTTGGAAATGATTTATGTTTCTGTATTAGATAAGTTTGGAGGAATATCATGACAATCATCTCCCCATCTCCCGTGCTAGAAGAAAACAGTTTTTCTGAAGATGAATTAGAGTTATTACTGGACTATATATTTGAACTTAAGACAGACTTCATCCAGGATTTTTATCTAATCACGAACCAAAACTCCCTTATTCAGGAATTAAACGTACTACAAAACGCATTTAGGGTATCTAAGTAGTGGCGAAATAGGAATTCAATGAATTGACTGAATTGCTTAACAAAATAGAAGGTTGGGGTAGACAACACATTTATTTTTATCTTTCACCTAAGATTGGTTAAATATTTGGCGAGAAGAAGATAGGGTTCTCAGTCATCTTTCAAATATTGGCAAAACTGAATATTTGAACCGACCCGTCCTTTGATATTGCCTAAAGGTATCTTGCTTTCTTCCATCGAATGGACAACAGAACGGGCAAGAATTATCTGGGTTGATAGCCACCGTTACGAAGTTCGTACACCTAATCAAGATATTGAAGAAAAAAATATGATATGGAAAGCTTATGAAGTGAAAAATGCACGACGCTTAACTACCTTCGATTGGGATTTAGATAGTGGTGAAGCCATGTTAATGATCCAGAGCATGCCCAAGGGAGCTGATTATTTTCAAGTCAAGAAACAAATTGAAATCAACTTGAAGAAATTATTCCTATCAGCCAATTTGAACAAACTCAAGTAAGTAAGGCTATTCGGAAAATCGAGGAATTAACTGAAGTGCGAAGGCGTTGGTTATCTTACGATACGCTTGAGGGTGGAAGAGCTGAGTTTAGGAGCCGTGATTGGGAAGGCGATACTTATCTTGATCCTGCACTATATCGTGCCAATCTTGCACTCAAAAATGAAAGAGCTGGATTTTTTGGTGATTTTTATTGGAATCCGGTGGATGGCATTTTGGATAATGAATTCCACGTAAAAGTGTATGCTCAAGATCAACGTGTATATGTATTCGGTCAACACAAAGAACATGAGGTGAAGGGTATGAATATCGCGAATCCGGTCATATTGCTAAAAAACACAAGTCACTTGGTTCAGAAATACAGGTATTTGAAAGATTTCTTGATCAAAAAAGAGGAAAACCTTTTTTTATTGGGCCATTACCAGAAATTCTAGGGATAAAACATACAACACATTAACGGATAATTGATTTATATCACAAAGATGGGATTTTCTTCAGAAGAAAGAGAATTATGTCAAAAGCATAATGTTTTATTGGAAGAAAATCGGTATTGTAATTCATGTGTTGATTACATTGAAAAAGAGGATTGTAAATTTGAAGTTGAATATTGGGAAACATCATATTCGCCATCCAAGTCCTCACCTCGCCTGCCAAATCGCATGCCTTGCTCATAGGAATTCAAGACTACTACAACCTTAAATCCAATCAAAACTGCATATGATGATGTAACAGCTATATATGATTATCTTAGAGACATATCCCAATCTGGTTACGATCCTACAAATATTATGACACCTTTGGTGAACGTTACAAATGTGAAATTAATGACGCACTAGAGAAGTTAGCTCGAAAAGAATATGGGGAAGAGAGCACGGTTCTTATTTACTTCTCTGGTCATGGTGTACAAAAAATCGGTGGTTTCACACCCGGCGAGTACCTTTGTCCGAAAGAAGCCGATTTGAAAAATATAAGAGAAACAACGATATCTACAGGGAAATTAATAAAAGCAATAAAAGAAATTCAGGCGACGAATATAGTTTTATTTTTGACGTTGTCATTCCGGTGGTGTAGGTATAACAGAAGAAGAAGTAAAATCTTATATAGAGGGTCTTTCAGAAGAATGTCAAAACTGGATGGTTTCAAATAGCAGAATTATCATCATTGCATCTTGCGGACCCAATGAGAAATCATATATACTCGAAAATATCAGAAATGGATTATTTACACATTATTTGCTGAAAAGTTTAACCAAAATATTGAAAAAGTCTTGATGTTTATTCCTATCTTGAAGAAAATGTCGTATCACACATTGAGGATTTCAATAAGAAACACAACAAAAAAATTAAACAAAGACCTCAGATATACATGGAGAAAGCCCATACAAATTTCATAATAGTAACATCCGTAAACATTGAAGAATACTATATATTTTTGAGGATTTAAATCTTTCTTAGGATATTGAAAAGAATAAGAGAAGTGGAGAGGATAAATGAACAGCTTATTCAAAGCGAAATTGTTTATAGAACTGTTGCTAAATAGAATTACATCAATCAAATCCGTGGTGGGAGCTGAGTGGGAATCATTTTCTGAAATTCTTTTAAATTTGCTCTCCGAATTGAAAAATGCCACAAAGCCAGAGCAAGTTGTTGATATTGCAAATAGAATATATAGGGGGGGATTAAAACGCAGGCAAAAGTAATTTTCAAGCAAATACACAAACAGGCAAATGAGACACATGAAGAAGTATTAGATGGTTATGAATTTGAAATAGATGATTTAGCGTTTCCAAAAGGTGCTATTCCCGGAGATGGGGATTTTGCTTATTCTCCTCCTCCCTCTCCCCCACATGCCCCAAAGAAAAGCGTCAGCGATGTAAAAAAAACAGGTAGCAAACTTGTTTCTGAAATCAATTCGCTAACACGGAAAAAAAAGAAGTCAAAAAAGAAATCAAAACAAAAGGAAGCTAGTCAGCGCTATGCAAATATTGGCCTGTTCAATTCTCCAGAAGATGAACAGGAGCGGGATCAAAAAATATCACTAGAAACAGGTACAACTTATTATCTAAAAATTAATATTGGTGAAAGAGAACCATGGGATTCGGAAATAGGGAAAGGCACTGGGTTTCCAGAAGAAGCTGCAAAAAAATTAGCCCCTGATCAGGACGAATATTGGTTTGATGTAATAGTCACCAGTCATGAAGAAGATTTTGAAATTGACAAGCAACATGAGCATCATAAAATCTTCCTACCCAAAGAGGGTTCCAGTTGGGTTTGCAATTGCGATCCTAGAGAGAAAGTTCATCGTTGTACCCCAAAAGATCGAATTCCTTATCTTATTGTTCCTATCAAAACACAGGGGAAAAAACAATATGCAACATTACGTGTTGGGTTTTATTTTAGAAACAATTTGTTACAATGTCGCCTGTTCACCGCACAAGTTAGCGTTGATGTACTTGAGGGCAATTCCGGCTACGAATCAGTTACAGACTACACCTTGTCTAGGGACTTCGTAAGTTCAACTGAACTCTTTCCGCCGAGAACAATCAACATTTTTACCAACGACAATCCCGATGGTAACAAAAGGGTCATCTTGGTTGGTATAGATGGTGATTCCCAAGAAAAAGTTATTTACCATAATGTTCTGAATGAATTGAGAGTAGCTGACTTATTAATCCTTGCTCGTGCAGCATTGCATAATACTCACAGAGAACCCAAATTTGCACTAAATGGTAAGTTTAAAGGTTGGAAGCGACTTTTCGACGATGATCATAAGAAATCCAAGGATGCTTTTATAAATGATCTAAAGGATTTAGCATCAGTCGGCCAGAGCATTTGGACAGCTCTTTTTTTTGATGCAGGTGGTAAAACCCTTTTGCAACTACAAAAGAGCTTACAGAATGGGCGAGCCATTTTACAAATGGGACACGCTGACGGCGAAAAAAAAGAACCAGTATTTTACTATCCTTGGAGCTTGGTCTATGATATTGCACTAACGGACAATAACTCCGATCAATGGGAAACGTGCAAAGTTCTTGATAACTGGGAACCCGGTACCCATTTCGAAATAGGTGAAAATGGTGAATGTCCTCACGGCCCGCATCGCGAGAATATTATTTGCCCTTACGGTTTTTGGGGTTTCAAACATATAATTGAGCTTCCGGTCTCACGCAGAGATCGCCCTTTACAAAAGAAAATTTCTTTATCAAAGGATGGAAAAAGCGAAATAATTGCAAGTTATCACGATTTTTCAAAGATTCATCATGGAAAAAGCACAACAAAAACCTTACCGACAAACTAGCGAAATATAAAACACAAGTACTTGAAAAAGCAAACAAGAATACTTTGTTGGATGCCCTTACCGAAGATGGAGCAGAATTCGTTTACTTTTTCTGTCATGGAATCCGAGGAAATCCACCAGAGATTGATATCAAGGCACCTTATTACACTAAGGGAGATCGCAAAGAAGAAGATTCTAATGAGGGAGGCTCATGGATACCGTATCTCCTTATTGGGAATAATGAAAAAATTACCCTTAAGAGGCCTCCTTACATGGCTAGGCAATGCAACGGGAAAAAACGAGAACCATTGGATGGAAACATCACCATTGGTATTTATAAATGGATGCCATACAGCTGAACTCTCACCTCGCGCATTGGCCGATTTTGTAAAGTTTTTTATCAGTGCCAACGCAAGTGGAGTAATTGGGACAGAAGTGACGGTAGCAGATACGCTAGCCGCTGAAATTGGAGAGTTATTCTTCTCTTATCTATTAGACAAAGAGAAGGGTGGCAATGTAGGGATGGCAATTTATTTGATGCGTTTTGATCTTCTGGCTAAAGGGAGTGTTATGGGGTTGGCTTATACTCCCTACTGTTCAGCGGAATTGCATTTACAATAACGATGGAATAAACCCCAAGCAAGACCACCAATACAACAGGTAACTTATCGCTTCATGAACGCCCATATTACACAAAAGTGTTAGTAAAAAAACAACCCCTCTGATTAGAGGGGTTGCCCTTTATGAAGTATTTATTTAGTGTTATTCTCCCATCCACTTAGATACTGTATCGGCATCTGAGATAATGAGATTGATTATGAAGTAGAGGAAAAAACCAATTGCCAAACCTATGCAATAGGCTCCAAACAATGCTCCAACTTTGAATAGAGCTGTTACAGCTGCACCTCCTACTGCTCCAATAACAGTTGAAATATCCGAAAGTGCAGATGCGCCTTCTTTACGACGCAAAGTACGGTAGGTAATCCAACCTATTACCAGCCCAAAACATAACGCGCCCCAACCTTCGATGCCCATAGTCATTCTCCTTTCATGAAAAGACAGTTGTTTGATGTATCTAGAATACAACTTTTTTGGTAAAAATTCAAGTCATTTGTGTAGGAGCAAGAATACCTGAATTGCAACAATTTGGTAAAAGATTTTTGAGAGAAAATGAGCCCTACGCACAGAGGTAAACGGAAATTTCTTGGCAGGGATGATACGCAGGGCGCGAGGTGCGGTGGGGGGAGTTTGGCTCCCTCTGTCCGCTGACCATCTACCACTCCACTCCGCTTCGGATATGTTTCGCGATCCCCCCAATTCCATTTTTTGGAATTTTGGGGAGACTCGGTGATAGGCATTCACTGTTTATTCCTTCGTGCTCTTTGCCTGCCCCGGCGAACTTTGCCGGGGTGCCCTTCGTGGTTAAAAAACCAAAGCGACCCGTCTGCGAGTCGCTTTATGGTTTCTGCCCCGTTGACCTGAAATAAAACTATGCTTTGACCCAGCCCAGACCAATACGTCCGCGCTCTGGCTCGATTTTCAGGATTTCGACATCGAGGATGTCACCCACTTTCAGCACCGTGCCAAACGGGATCTGGGACTTGTGCAGCAGCCCATCCTGTTTGACGCCGATATCGACGAAGGCTCCAAAATCGACGACGTTGCGCACGGTTCCTTTCAAGCTCATGCCTGTTACCAGGTCCTCCATTTTTAGCACGTCCGAACGCAGGATGGGCGCGGGGGTATCGGCACGCGGATCACGGCCCGGGCGAACAAGCTGCTCAAGGATGTCTTTCAGCGTCGGGACGCCGCAGCCCAATTCGGCGGCCAAATCTTCCAGCGAGGTGTTGGCGGTCAGCGCTTCGAGGGCGGGCTTCCGCTCGTCGATAGCGGAAGCAGGTGACAGTCCGGCACGAGCGAGGAGGGCTTCGGCGATAGCGTAGGATTCGGGATGGATGGCGGAAGCGTCTAAGGGGTTGACCCCGTCCCGAATCCGCATGAAATCCCGCGCTTTGTTCGTAGGCTTTTGGGCCAAGACCGGAGACTTTGCGCAATTCGTCGCGTGCTTTGAAAACACCAGTTTGATCGCGATGGGCAACGATGCTGGCTGGCCAGCTTGGGGCCGACGCCCGCCACGTGGGTGAGCAGGGCCGGGCTGGCCGTATTAACATCCACGCCGACGTGGTTGACGACACTCTCGACCACGCCATCCAGGGCATGCGTGAGGGCGATCTGATCGACATCGTGCTGGTAGAGACCCACGCCGATGGATCTGGGGATCGATCTTGACCAGTTCGGCCAGCGGGTCTTGCGCGCGGCGGGCGATGGATACCGCGCCACGGATGGAGACATCCAGGTCGGGGAATTCGGCGCGGGCCAGGGGCGATGCGGAATAAACAGATGCGCCCGCTTCGTTGACGATCAGGTATTTGGTGCCTTGCGAATTTATCACGCGTCAACTCGGCCACCAACTGCTCGGTCTCGCGCGAAGCGGTGCCGTTGCCGATGGTGATGAGCGTGACGTGATGGCGGTTGATCATCTCTTCGAGTGATTGAGATGGCTTCGTCCCATTTCTTCTGCGGCGCATGCGGATAAATGGTGCCGGTATCGAGCAGCTTGCCGGTCGGGTCGATGACAGCCACTTTGCTGCCGGTGCGAAAACCGGGGTCGATGCCCAGCACGGTCTGACCGGCCAATGGCGGCTGACCCAGCAGCGCGCGCAGGTTGGTGGCGAAAACCTGGATGGCGTGGCTGTCCGATTTTTCAGATAGTTCGCGGCGCACGTCGCGCTCAATGGAGGGCAGCAGCAGGCGCTCAGCAGAATCCTGGATAGCTTCTTCGAGCTGCTCGGCAAAGGGGCTGATGATGTCTTCTTCAAACTCACTCTGGATGGGGTCGAGCCAGTCGCGTTCGTTGATGTGGACGCGCACTTTCAGCACGCCTTCTTTTTCGCCACGCGCAATTGCCAGCACCTGATGCGGCTGCAGGCGGTCGACGCGGCTCTGAAATTCGTAGTAGCTTTCATACACGCGCTTCTCATCCACGGCGTCTTCCACTTTTTCGGCGGTCAGCGTGGCGAATTTGAGCGCCTTCTCACGCGTGGCTGCACGGACGTTGGCATTGTCGCTGATGGTTTCGGCCACAATGTCGCGCGCGCCCTGCAAGGCATCTTCCACGGTCGGGACATCTTCGGTCATGAAACTCGCCGCGGCTTCTTCGGGCGAACCGTCCAGCGACTGCGACAGGATCAATCTCGGCCAGCGGTTCCAGTCCACGTTCGCGAGCGACCATGGCGCGCGTGCGGCGCTTGGGCTTGTAAGGCGCGTACAGGTCTTCGAGCGCGGTCATCGTCTCGGCGGCATCGATGGCGGCCTTGAGTTCATCGGTCAGTTTGCCCTGCTCCTCGATGGACTTCAAAATGGCGGCGCGACGCTCATCAATGGCACGCAGGCGGACGATCTCGTCCGCAACGATGCGCACCTGCTCGTCGTCAAGCGAGCCGGTCATTTCTTTGCGGTAGCGGGCGATAAACGGGACGGTGTTGCCTTCGTCCAGCAGGCGGACGGTTGCATCTACCTGGGAGGGTTTGGCCTTGGTCAGAAGGGCGATTTTTTCAGCGTGGGTCATGGCGGCGATTTTACCTTAAAAGCCCACGCTAACCGGGGAGATCAAGAATATAGAGGTGGAATCTCTTCGATGTATCTGTGGGGCTTGGGCATGTGTATCTCATCTCCATCGGGTAAAGCCCCCTCTGTCCGCTGGACACGTCCCCCAAATTCCAAAATGCGGAATTTACCCCTGCGGGATGCTTTGCAAGGGGAAACCGCGCGATAGGCATTTTCTGTTATGGAAAGCTGTCGAGTGGTCTTTGCTTTTTCTTCGTGCCCTTAGCGTTCTTCGTGGTTAATAGACATTATCGGTCTAACCGCCAAATCACCAAGAACGCCAAGAAGTTGTTCTAAATCGCCAAGAAACACCCTTGGCGGCCCAATTTAGATACTTAGCGACCTTTGCGTCTTGGCGTGATAAGCTTTTTCATTTATCACCGATAAAAGTCTAATAATAAAAGCAACCTGTCCCCGAATTGCTTTTTGGTTTCATCCTGTTCCCTACAACCCAAACCAACTTGCACGGCGTCCCGCACCCCACTCATCTTTCTCGGCGGCCAGTTCTGCGGAGGCCTGAAAATACGTCCCTGTTGCCGGGCCTTCCATGAACTCCACATCCACGCGGCCGACCATTTTTCCTCCAAACTCGACGTAGCAGGTCCCTACGCCGCGATAGATATCGGGCTGCGTTATTTTTTCTCCTCAAAGGTAAAGTTCACAATCAATTCATAAGTGCCGACAGGTTGCGCTTCGGGGTCGTTTTCGATTTCTTGATTCACATGCATCACGTAACGCAGGGTGTGCTCACCCGGGGGAATCTTGCGCAATCTGATACGCCAGACGCGATATTCATAGTTCGCGCCATCCAGCTCTGAATCGAAGTCCGCGATGTTGAAGGCTGGCAGGTCCACGGTCTGGCCGTCGATGTGTAGCTCCCATGTGCGTGCATCCCAGAGTGCATCGCGCTGGGCTACATCTTCCGCGTGAACGCCAAGTCCAATGAACAATTCATCCACCCAGGGGACGGTGCAGTCCACGGTTTGGATGCCCGGGAATTCGGTCATGCTGATTGTCGCAGAATTCCCAGATCAGTTGGCGAATTCGAGTGTCCGTAGCGGTTGACCCACATCGGCCCGATTTTGTCGCTGGGCCAGATCATGTCCGCAGGGCCGCAGGAGGTCAGCAGGAGGGTGGCGGCGAGGATGACAAAGGTTAGTTTAGAGAAGGGTTTCATGTAAGTACTCCACAGGTAGAATTGAGGGCCTACCTGTGCAGTATAACTGCAAAAGTGAGCGGTGCAGGGATATTTTCGATTTACTGATTTCACAACCCAAACCATCTTGCGCGGCGATTAGTGCCAAAGTTTTCTTTCTCGGCGGCCAATTCTGCCGAGGCTTGAAAATACGTCCCCGTCGCCGGGCCTTCCATGAACTCCACATCCACACGGCCGACCATATTTTTTCCAAACTCGACGTAGCAGGTTCCTACGCCACGATAAATATCGGGCGTTTCGGTTCCCAGCAGGTCCGCGATGATGTTCTCCGCGACCGTCTTCGCCATGCCCTCTGCGAACATCCCGGCCTTGGGCGTGCCCACATCCACCACGTCACCGATCGCGTATACGCCCTCGTATTCTGTCGACAGGTCATCCGGGTTGACGGGGATCCAGCCGTCATAGGTCATATCGGTGGCCGCGATCACATCCGGCACGCGATGCTTCGGCACCCCCAGGTACAGGTCATAGGGCATCTCACTCCCGTCATCCAGGATGGCAACGCGGCGCGCCGGGTCAAGGGCGGTCACTTTGCGGTCCCGGATGAAATTGATCCCGCGTTCTTTAAAGGCCTTCAGCAAGGCGATGGATGTATCCGTCGACGGCGGGATCGGGCTCCCCAGCGGGGCAACGATGCTGATCTCGCAAGCATCCCGCACGCCGCGCGCGACAAGATGATCGTGCAATAACAACGCAGCTTCGCTCGGCGCTGGGGGGCATCGGAAAGGTGTGGATGTCACACCGATGAGCGCGTGCCCCTTCGAAAAGGTTGGGATGATCTCCCGCAAGCGTTCCGCGCCCTCAAAGGAATAAAACTCGTATCCTCCCTCCACCAACCCTGGTGTGGCCTCGAGATCATATTCCGCGCCCAGGGCGACCACCAATATATCCGCTTCGTATGTGCCTTTGTCTGTTTCAACACGTCGCTTTTCCGGGTCGATGGATGTGATGGTTTCCTGACGAAAGGTCACGCCGGGCTTCACTATCCCCCGATAAGGAATCTTACCGCGTCCGATGTCTTGCGGCCGAACATCACATCCAGTTTGGAGAAGCCGAAGAAAAAAGTATCGTTCTTATCGATCAACGTCAGATCGATCTTATCCCCAACCTGCTCCGACAGCATCGCAGTCAGTTCCAGTCCGCCGAAGCCTGCTCCCAGCACAAGGATGCGCAGTGTCATAATTACTCCATTAAAGCCTGTAAAATAAACGGGCGTACCGTTTTGGTCTGCCCGTTTGCTTCAAATTGCCGAAGTTGGATTACTGGAAAGAGGCCATGGCCGGATTGATTTTCGTAAAGATTTCAAAGAAGGTCTTGAAACCAACCGTGTCGAGCACATCTAGTATCTTTTCGTTGGGGTTGAGCAGTTTGACATGTTTCTGGAAGCCGCTGTCATGCTCCTTGCCCATGGCATGTATAGCCGCCCAGCCTTCTTCGAGAGTAGAGCGGTCTTCGCCGTTGAATACTCGGGTGATCCGATGTAATCCCGCAAGTCCAGCGCTGCTCAAAAAGGTCAGTTCGCTCATATCCAATATGAGGTTGCGTATCCCGGCATCGTACAACTTCTGGGCTTCATCGATGAAATACTCATAGCTGCTTCCGTCTAAGTCGCCTTGCAATTGCATAATGCTGACAAGAGGGGTGTCTTGATTTTGTGAAATAATAATTTCCATAAGTCATCCTTTCAGCCTTATTATAAGACAAAAAGGGTCTTATTGCATTATATATTTGTAAGAAGAAAGTTAATGGAGATGATTCTCCGTCACTATTCAAGGATACTCGGTGCAGGCTGCGAGGTGCAAAAAAGCGACCCGTTACCGAGTCGCTTTTTGGTTTCAGGCGGTAGTTGCCAGTTTACGCCCCTCTGTTACAGGTCTTCCGGCAGATGGACCGCAAACTGGCAGACCAGATCCCCCTTGAGCACAGATTGAACTACTTCGACGGAGACAGATTTGCCGGTGGCCATCTCCCACTGCTGGCGGTACCAGCCGGAGCCGCAATAGCAGTACGTGACCGGCATGCCTTTGTCCAGATTGGCCCGGATGACCGGACAGAAGCAGTAAGCGGCGCGTTTCTCATCATCGGTCTGGGCGTCGGCATAGCCCTTCGGGTCTATCGGATTCTTGGTGTGGTAGATGATGCGTCCCTCGCGGTACTGCTCCCTTTCGTTCCAGCCCGGGTCGGCCTCCATAAAAGCGCGGACGGCGTCTATCGCCTCCAGCGCGTCATCGGTCTGGGCGCGCGCTTCCTCGTAGACGCGTTTGAGCTTGTCCAATTGCCCGGGCGGGTACACGTGCGCGCAACTGGAGACCACGTCAAATTTCTGGTGTTCGTCGGCCAGATCGTCCAGGCGATGCATGGCGGCTTTAGCCCACTCGAAGCGCTCGGCGGGGGTGGATTCAAAGTCAAGGTTCTCAACGCCTTCTATAACGGTAGCAGGCATCCCCTCTCCGAGGACGCGTTCCAGGTTGCGGGCGAAGATATCGTTCCAGTTGTGGATCACAAACTGGACTTCGACCGGTCCCTGCGGATTTGTCCAATCCGGGTAGACTTCGCGGGTGAACTCGTCCGAGATCAAGGCATGCTGGCTGGTAAATTGATGCAGCTTGACCTTGGTCTCACGCAATGACTCGGGTGGGCCTGTATGTGTGAGCGACAGCACTTCCAGCACGGGGGAGATCTTACTCCTCACCCGACCGCTTTCCACGCTTCTCGTCACCGGGAAGCCTGCTTCCGCTTCGTAGCCTTCTGTGTAGCTGCTGAAGTATTGAATGATGACATAAGGCGCACCGGCGATGCTCCCCTCAGGGATGGCCCCTGCCAACTCTCCCAGCACATCCTGAATATCTGTGCGCTCTTTGAGATTGAACTGGATAAAAGCGACAAGAGTTGCCTCGACTTTCTTATACTCGATCCCCAATTCCTTCAGAGACATACGCCACCTCCCGATGATAAAATCCCTTCCTTCATACTTTACAGTATTCCTCCCCAAAAACAAACCTCCACAAGTATGGTTTGACGCCCTTCCTGCGGAATCAATACAAAATCACCAGGCATTAGCAGGGTCTAATCTTTGTTTAGCATGTTGAGAAAATTATTTGCGGTACAGCAAATAATACAGAGTCACTCCAGTCGAGAGCACAATCACATACGGTGACACCTTATGCACCAGCTCGGTGGCTCTTTGCATGTTCGCACCCATGCTTTGAAGACCACCTTCGGCTAAAATGTTCAACAGTCCCCCCGCTGCGACAGTGAGAACAAACACAAAAACCGTGATGATGATAGCGGCCCATTGGGTTCCACTGAGGGGCGCGGCCCGGTTGGTGAGATAAACCATCCTTATCAAATAAATTCCTGTCCCCAGCCCGATTAATTTATGGACGGTGAAGATGAAGGTGTTATAAGGTTTTCCAGACCTGCTCACCCAGAACCCGGAAAGCAGGATGAACAGGAAGAAAGCTCCTGTGTAGATCATTTTTGAATAGGTTGTATCCATGTCAGTTCCTGTGATATTTTTATCACATTGAGCGATATTTACACTGTGCCGGGTTGGGTGCAGTACAGGTTTCGGCTGCGATCGCTCCACCACAAGGGGTGCCCCATCTCTCGCAAATCAGGCCTTGATTTTCATCAATTGCCAACAACTCCGGCGCCAGCAAAACGATGTTGCCGATCACATCCCCGCTTTCGAGCAGCTCATTGGCTTTGGCCGCTTCCAGAATCGGAAACTTCGCCGCAATCACCGGCTTGATGCTTCTCACCTTCAGCAGCTTGAAAAGCTCCGCCCAATCCTCCATAAACGGTTTTCGGTTGATGTACGAAGCACCCGTCCCGTAGAGCCTGGCCGACTTCCCATTTGGCAGCAGGTTGAACAGGATCAGTTGTCCGAGTAATTTCAACATGCCAGTCACGCTCAGGGGATTGCCATACCCCACCAAAACGCCGCCGCGCCGCAGCAGCGAAAATCCGCGCGCGAAATAATCCCCGCCCATGCCATCGAAGACGGCGTCCAGCCCATCCGGTTCGGCATCCCGTAACACCTCTACAAAATCCTGCAAGTGATAATCAATCGGGATGACTCCATACTCGTTCAGAATATGATGTTTTTCGGGCGAGGCCAGCCCGTACATTTTGAGCCCCATCAGGGCACCGAGCTGCATGAGCGCCGTCCCAATCCCGCCGCTCGCGCCGATGATCAGAACTGTATCCCCGATCTTCACTTTTGCCGAGCGGTGCATGGTCTGGTAGGCCACGATGTAGTTCAGGATCAACGTGACGGCCTCCGCCGGGTCCACGATCTTTGGGACGGGGATGAGTTTATCCGCATCCCAATGGATGTACTCTGCATAGCTTCCATACGCCGTCAAAGCTGCTACCCGGTCCCCAACCTTCACTCCGCTGACGTCCCTTCCGGTGGCCTCCACCACACCGATAAAAGCATATCCCGGTGTAAAGGGCATCTTCGGCGCAAACGGAGATGCCCCATACCGGGATTGCACATCTGGTAAACACACCGGTGCTGCCAAAATCTTGATTCGCGCCTCCCCGACTTTCGGTTCGCGCAAATCGTTTTCAACCACTTTCATCATTTCCGGTCCGCCGCGTTCGGTCACGATAACACTTTTGTACTTCATTCGGCTTTTATCCCATCCCAAAACATCTCGAACCCGCTTTGAATGTATTCTTCCTGTTTCGCGGTATCTGACTGTGCATCGATCAAATTCATCACAGCCACGATGTTCCGGTACAAGGTTTCCCCGATCAGTTCCACAGGATACGGCTTGATAGCACCGGCTTCAAGCCCCTTCTGGATAGCCTCATAGTAGTACATCAAATACTGGTTAAATTCCTGCACCACTTCGTCCGCAATCAAGCCCGAATCCCGCACCTGCTGAACGTAGCGATACGCCTCCATGTGCTCTATAAACCAGCGAATGACCCCATCCCAAATGGCAAAGAAAGTTTCTCGCACCGAAAGGGTAGGCGCTAACAGAGACCGGATGTATTCGGATTGCTCCCTGGCAACGCTCAGGATCAACTCATGCACCAGATCCTGCTTGGTAGGGAAGTACAGGAACAGCGTACCGGCAGCCGTACCGGCATCCTTGGCAATCGCATTGGTCGAAGTGCTCTGGACACCGTTCGCAACAAATAATTTCAGGGCAGAGTTAAGGAACTGCGTTCTTTTTTCAGGGCTGAGTTTACGGGCCATAGTACCTTCCAAAACTTTATAAAATGACTGACTACTCACTCATTTTATATTTAAAATAGTATTTTGTCAATAGCTCCCCCTTTGCAACTCAACCGCTCCCATGGTGTTCCCACCTTCGAGGAGCAACCCATCGTATGATCGTCATCACAGGAGCATCCGGGCTGGTTGGCGGTAATCTCGTGCGTGCATTGCTGGCGCAGGGCCGCCCCGTCCGCGCGCTGGTGCATCATAAGTGGTATTACGAGGAGTTCAGCGAGTATCCGCTTGAGCATAAAGCTTTGATCCCGGGGGTGTGGTGATCTGCTTGTAGGAACACATTTTAGTTATATAATACTTAATAAGGACTTACGCACTTGGGGCTCAAAGCCGGTCTCTGACCGGCGTGTTTGCCAAAAAGCGGCGGTCAGAGACCGCCTGAGAGCGTATATATATGCGTGAACTGCGTAAATCCTATTAATAAGATTTGTGCAATAACTAGTTTACAACCAAGGTGGATTGGTATGGCTAACCTTATATTTATCAGCTACTCGAAGAAAGATCGTGATTTTGCCTGGAAGTTGGCAGATGATCTTGTCAATGCTGGTCACAATATTTGGATCGATCGTTCTTTGGAGGTGGGTGAAGACTGGGAACAAACCATTGAGAAAAATTTAGCTGAATCAGATGAAGTCATCGTTATCCTATCATCGAATGCCATCGCTTCAAAATGGGTGCAACATGAGGGTTCAATTGCCTATGGCTTGAAAAAAAAGATATACCCAGTGTTAATCGAGGAAATTTTGGATGAAGATTTACCAATTTGGGCGGGCAAGTTCCAATATCACAGTTTTGTCAATGTAGATTATGGGCCTGCTTTCGATGCGTTCAAATCCGCCTTGACTCCCCAAGATCCAATACGAGAGATGCTGGATCGGAAGCATGACGATTATGAAGCTAACATGCTTCTTATGGAACCGCAAGAATTGGAATTTGTTGCTACACAATTGAACGATCCGAATGTTGAATTATCCGATGCAGATAAACGGCTACTGCTGTATTCTGGTGTTGCCCATAACCTGAATCAACCCTGGATGGCATTATCTGGGGGAAGTGGGGTTTTGTGGCTGCGAGAAGCCATTCAAGATAGGAAGCTTCCCCCCGTTGTGCGAGTTGGAGCAGCCGCCAGTTTGGGTGCAGCCAGTGATGGGCCAACTTATGAACAATTGAGCCAGGTTATCCGGCAATCAGAATCTGGTGATTCCAAAGATGACGCTCTCGACATGCTATCAGTATTTTTGCACCATTCACCAGAGAAGTTTAAAATACCTAGTCAATCTCGGTGGGATGTATTTATCCGACTTGCGCGCTTGAGAGTAAAAGATGGCACAACACAGCGGATGCGCATGCGCAAAGCAGCTTCTTTTATCACGCCGTTGTGTGTAGCAATCATGATGACATCAGTTTATATTCATTCTCGCTTTTCTGCTTCAGCCAGCAACGATTTGATAGACTATGTTTTTGGGGCTGTAATCTTTGGCATATTAGGGATTGTAGTAGCCATTGGTTTTGCTGAGGTGATGACTTCATTATTGTTGATCTTACGCCGCTGTGGACTGGCTTGGCAGACAATCGTTCTTGCGGGATCAGGTAGCGTTATTGGGATAGCTTTATTCTATCTTTTGGCGGGAGATCATGGAGTGTGGTTCGAAGGTGGAATAATTGGCTTGGCCCTAGCTTTAATAAGCCATAAACCAAGCCATAAACCAGGATGGTATTCTGGCACGTTATCGATATTAGTTGGAATACTGATATTCGCTCTTAGCCTGGCTTCCCCAACTTTAAACATATTAAAAGTGGGTAAACCAGTAGAATTGCTTGGCTCGGCTATTTCAACCGGTTTGTTTTCAGGAGCATATATTTTTACATTCAGCCAGACTGAATAGAACCCGTTTTAAATTACATTTAGCTCACCCAAACAATTTACAAAACCACTCGCATTCCAACCCTCACCTTTCCAACAACCAATGAATTCTCCAGGTGAGGCTCCGCCGCCCTCATGTGGGGCTTCTTGGAACACATGGCTAATGGTGGGTTCATTGGGATTGTCTGGTAGCCATGTGACAATACCGCTCTTATCGCCAGTTGTGCTAAAACGCACCAGCGTGATGCCAGAGTCTATGTCTAAACCCGCATTTTGGGGACCCAGGAATTCAGTCCACTTACCTTTTTCTCCAATTTCTGGAGCTCGTGTAGTACTTGTTGTACCCCGTTCAGAGTCATCAGGTACGAAGGTAATGCGTACTTTATTGTTGGTATTGTCATTCGGATCTGGTAATATCTGCCGAACCAGTGTGCCCGCAGGGGGTGTATCAGCGCTTATTTCGGTACCCGTTGACTGAGCTTTTTGCTCGCCAACTGGCTGGCCCAGATTGATCGTGATTTGAATGCTGCTCACATTCATACCACTGCCGAGGTTGATCGTTTCTTCTTTCGTAGACATTGAACTCCTCCTTCAGAGTAAAAAAATCATTTGGTTTTTGAAAGTGCTTGCAAGGCATTCAGGCGCCCAAAACCGGATTGCGGGTCAAATGGATTGGTCGTCCCTGGCTGAGGCTGTGGATCAACCGATGATATCAATATTTCTCGGATTTCTTGCATGTTCAGAATTTTTGGGGATACCTGCCGTTCACTTGCGACCTGAAACATCAAAGCGATCACCCCAGTAACATGCGGGGCGCCCATGCTTGTTCCCCGTTTATATGTCCCACTTAATATCCCACCTTTTGACATCGCACTGGAAGAGTAGATATTCTCTCCGGGTGCGCATAATTCAGGTTTATCTGTGTAGCTTTTGTTACGAGAAGGTCCAGCACTGCTGAATTTCGATGTTTCCAGGGACCCTGAGTATGCATCATAAGACCCGACGACCAGGGGCAACTCTCCATTACCGATGGCGTTTAACGTGAAGTTAGGCTGGGGGGTGTCGACACGAAAATGGGATTGAGTATCGCCATTGTATTCAATCCAGGCGTGGAAACCAACTTTCTCACTTGCATCAGGTAACGATCCATCAAGGGATAATTGCAAGGTCCAGGCTCCTAGCAGGGTATCGTCATCGCCAACATCAATAAATATATTGATATGATTTTCATCTTCACCGGGAACCAAATCTGGGCGAAGATGACGGACTAGTAAAAGTTGCGATGAAGAGTGAGGGGCCGTAGTAGACTGTGTTTCGCCCAGCCGGCAGGTCCCATATGATGTTCCCGTAGGATCGATTATTTTAATCTTCAATTTGGCATTTTGATCATACCAAATCTCTAATTCTTGTCGAAAATCCCATTGAACACTCTCGTTGTTCTCAATTTGCCACTTAATATCATACGTTTTTCCCGGGGCAACTTCTCCAGCAACGTGGATATGGTCTTCATACGTGTTGCCGGCACTTATCACAATTGCCCGTCCCTCTTTCTGGAGCAACTGATCAAAATTGGCTTCAACGAGCGATGTTCCATCGTGCGAACCGCCGTTGGCAGCCATGCTTATATTAATGACAACTGGTCTGTCTTTTGCTTTTTCAAAAATATAATTAACTGCATCGAGTAGATAATTGGAACTACCAAAACTGCCCAGTTCAACCTCTTTAGGGTTGGTGGGTCTGCCGAGATGGACGAATATTAAAATCAGCATCAGGGGCCACGCCTGGATAGGTAGGAGGATTTTCAGCCGCAACATGAGCGTTGCCAGCAGCAATACCCATGACATGTGTACCGTGAGCCTTTGCTAGAGGAGTATAGTCAAGGTCATCATATGGGTCGACTGTTCCCAATGCTTGATTAATGCGATTCTGGTCATATTCAACCCCATACGAGTAATCTTGTGGGCTTGGTTTACCAGGTCCTCTCTTTCCGTTTTGATCCCAAAGGTATAACAAACGAGTTTGATTGTTCTTTTTAAAACTCGGGTGATTGAAATCGCAGCCATCGATATCCACAATCCCTACAATCACACCATGACCATCAGGCACGGTTGGGAGATTTAAAGTCGATAGTGTCTCGGTGTCCGCCTGGATGGCTGGTACAGATTTATAAAGGGTAGGATAAACGGTGCGGGCAGTTTGTAACCTGATCGATTTGTCTAGCAATTGAGGTAAATCATTTACGTTAACTCGTCCGGAAATAAATTTTCCCCGCCCAGGTAAGCCTTGTATTTTCATGATCTTCTTCAGATCTTTGAGCATGACCCCTTTTTCCCTTTCCAGAAGAACATCAACCCATATTTGTCCTTTTCGATCAATCTGGGCTTGAAAGGGGTTGATAGGAATTTCCTTGGGCGGTGAAATCCTGTTGGCTCGTGGCTACCAAACGGTAGAGTTCCGCCAGGTGCATATCTTTTTTTAGCAGTTTGGGATAGTGTTCAATGATATGTGCCGGATAATTCTCCCGACGCAGCATTTCTTCGACTGGTTGTAACTTGTTCGGATCCGGTTCTTGATATTGATCAGGCTTGTTATTTTGCTCCTGCATTCCCGCCTCCTTTTGGCGAATGAGACGAAATGGATTCAACCAATTTTATTTGCTAAAATCATGGCCTTTTTATGTGTAGAATGATGTGAGTGCCCAAATCGGACGACATAAAATAAAAAGTCGATCAGGTGGGCAGAACGATGTGCTGTATTGAACTGTGGAATGTAAAGCTCTATATGCTTGGTTGGGCACGTTTTGCTTGCAAATTGGTATCTTTATAATACAACAATCAAAGGCGCTTGACAAGCATGACTGTCGATTTAAGAAGGAGAAACACTAGTTTACTCCTTCTTAAGTCATCAACCCGTCCCCTCATTCGGTCCATGTTGGGCCAGCAGGCGGGCGATCGGTCTCAGCTCCAGCCACCACTGTTCGCGCGGACGCTGGTATTCGTAGCTCGACCATACGCTCGAAGTCGCGCATATCATTGAACTGGATCTTGCCATTTTGCAGGCCGATGAACGCGCTGCGGTCTCCGCCCTTGCCGCACTCTGTCGATCAGGAAATCCAGGCACAGGCGTCGCCAGCCGGTTGGCCTGGATGCGGTCAAAGGGCGAAGGATCGCCGCCCTGCTGCAGGTGGCCCAGGATCGCCGGGCGCACATCGAACACATCCTTGCCCTCCTCTTCGAACAGCGAACAAATGAAATTGGTGCTGTAGATCGCATTGGCATATTCGTTGCGGATCATCAGTCCCAGCCGTTTCCCGGACTTGAATCCCACGGTCAGTTTTTCCACATCAGCTTGCAGATCCCGCAGCGTGATGCCTTCCTCATGCATGTAGACGCGCTCGGCGCCGGTTGCCAGTCCGCTCATCAGGGCCAGGTAGCCGCAGTAATGTCCCATCACTTCGACCACGAAACAGCGTCGGGTGGCCACAGCCGATTGCTTGATCTTGTCGACCGCGTCCACGATGTTGTTCAGGGCCGTATCCGCGCCGATGCTGAGCTCCGAGCCGGGCAGGTTGTTGTTGATCGAAGCCGGCAGGCAGATGACCGGCAGATTGAAAGCCGGGTAATTCGGCCGGTTGGTCAGCAGCACATGCGCTGCTTCATAGGCGGTCCAGCCGCCGATGACCAGCAAGGCGTCGATGTGTCTGATCCTCAATAACGCGCGCGATGGCATACAGATCGCTTCCTTTCGGGACCCGGCGGTTGGTTCCGAGCAAGGAACCGCCTTGCGAAGCCCAACCGCTGGCGCTCATCCAATCCATCTCCTCGATGTTGCCCTTTTGCCAGGCCTTCAAAGCCGTTGCGGACCCCCAGCATGATGTGGCCCTGATCCAGCCCCAGCCGGATGGCAGCGCGGGCAGCGGTGTTCATGCCCGGCGCGGGCGCGCCCGCATGCAGGACAGCGATGCGGAAGCGTTTCTGGTCCCGGGTCAAGGGGATGCGGCAGGGCGCGCACCATGGTCTTCAACGTGCGGAAGGCATCCTTGAAGGACGAACTGCGCAAGTCCATCGCCCGCTCGTAATCCTTTTGCAGCGATGGCTTCAGCTACCGCCTGTGTCTTCTGGATGCAGTCCACCAGCGGAATGCGGGTCATGCGATTATTTTTGATTCCGATGATGACCGGGTCATCTTCCGGTTTTGCACTTAGGATCGTCTGTACGGCTTCATACCCCATCAGTGTTCCCAGGGTGCGGTCGAATGCGCTGGGGCTGCCTCCGCGCTGGACGTGTCCCAGCACGGTCACGCGCACATCCTCGCCCAGGCGTTCTTCGAGCGCTCTCTGAACATCGGAGCTGCCGATGTATTTCCCATCACGGTCATGCGCGCCCTCGGCCAGGATGACAATGCTGTCGCGCCGGCCGGATTCGCGCCCGGCGCGCAGGCGCTCGGCCATCACATCTTCCCAGTTTTCCACATCGGGCGGCGATTCGGGGATCAGTACCCAGTCTGCGCCGGTGGCCAGCGCGCTCATCAAGGCCAGGTAGCCGCAGTTGCGCCCCATGACCTTGACAACAAACGTGCGCTGGTGGCTGGCTGCCGTACTTGTGATCGCGTCTATGGCTTCGGTGATACGGTGCAGGGCGGTATCAGCCCCGATGGTCATGTCGGTGCCGTAGAAGTCGTTATCGATCGAACCAACCAGACCAACGATAGCAAGATTGGGGTAGTGAGAGGCGGTCTCTTCGTCGATCTTCCCGCTTTCGAGCAGTTCATCCACCAACGAAGGCCACTCCTCCCGAAAGACGTTTGCGCCGGTGAGCGAACCGTCGCCGCCTACCACGATCAACCCGTCGATGCCATGCTGGATCAGGTTGTGAGCAGCTGTCCGGCGGCCCTCGCGCGTGCGGAAGGCCTGGCAACGCGCCGAGCCGATGACGGTCCCGCCAAGCTGCAGGATGCCGCCGACGGAATCCCAATCCATTTTGCGGATGCGCTTGCCGCCATCCACCATACCCTGGTAGCCCTCATAGATGGCGTAGACTTCCGCCCCTTTGTCCAATGCGGTGCGCACCACAGCACGGACTGCTGCGTTCATGCCCTGGGCGTCGCCGCCGCTGGTAAATACTGCGATTTGTTTATTTTTCGTCATGTTTTTTTGCCATGCTCTTTCTGAAATTCATTCCTAAATTCTCTACCGTACCAATCGGTCTGAACATGTCATTGCGAGCGCTTTTCGCGAAGCAATCCCCTGTTTTCATGTGAATTTCTTTATTGAAAGTACCAGGAGATTGCTTCGAGCGGAAGATCACCGCTCTCGCAATGACAGATGTATGGTAAAGGGTTCCTGAATTGTACTTCAAGAAATGTTATGAAGTAGTTGTTTTCACCACAATTTCATCCGGGTTTACCAACACGTTCAGTTTATCCCCATAACTGATCTCTGGAATTGGCATGGCGATCACTTCCAGAAGTGATGGGTTCTGGAAGTGGCGCAGCTTGGTTTCGGGATGTGGATAGTAGACCCAGCCATCGTATTCTACATCTCTGAAAATCACCTTGCAGCGCGAAAAGGAAAAATGCTCAGGTGGATGCAAATCGGTCCATTCGACATGCTGGAAGGTGAACTCTGGCTTGACCATTTCAAATTTATGTGGGCTGATATCGATGTTGAGCGTGCCGTTGAAATAGTCGCTCAAATTTAGACCACGAGATTTGAAGATCGGACGCTGGCGGTCCAACGCGCCATAAGGATAATCCTTCGATGGGCCGGAGGCAACGCGGTAGCCTTCAACCAGTATCCCCCGAATAGAACCCAATACAATTCGCTCATGCGGGTAATTCGATGATGAATGTGGTTCCCTTCCCTACTTCGCTCTCTGCCGTAATCGTACCCCCATGCGCCAGCACAAGTTGTTTGGTGATCGCCAATCCCAGTCCGCTGCGGCCTTCCGTCCGTGTGCGGGATTTGTCGCCGCGCCAGAAACGGTCGAAGATGTAGGGCAGGTCATCGGGGGGGATGCCCCCACCGGTGTCGCTGACGGTGATACGGACACCCTCGTCGGTGGTTTCGCCGTGCAGGGTGATGGTCCCTTTTTCAGGAGTATGGTGCAGGGCGTTGGTCAGTAAATTTCCAAGCACCTGGAGCAGGCGGTCGTAGTCGGCTTCCAGTTCTGGGGATGGGTCGGGGACGTCCACGCGCAGGTTCACGTTTTGGGCAGCGGCGCGGGATTCAAATCCAGCGGCGGAATCGGTCAACAGGTCAGCGAGCAGGAAGCGGGTAGGATGAAGCGGGAGCTGCCCGGCTTCGGCCAGGGAGAGCGTTTGCAAATCGTCCACCAGGCGGGCCAGCAAGCGCGTCTCGTCCAGTGTGTCGGTGATGTTGTCGGATGTCGGCTCGTAGACGCCGTCCAGCATGCCTTCCAGATTGCCCTGGATGATGTGCAGCGGGCGTGCGCAGTTCGTGGGCGATGTCGGCGGTCAAGTTGCGGCGCTGCTGCTCGGCGCGTTCCAGTTCGGCCACCATGTTGTTGAAGCGACGCGACAGGTCCCCCAACGGGCCGCGCTCCCTTTCGCGCAGGCGCACGCTCAGGTCGCCCTTGGCGATGGCATCGGTGGCAGACATGATGTCGGCGAAGGGCGTGCCCAGACGGCGGAAAGCCAGCCCGCCCAGGATGAAGGCAACCAGCGTGAAAGCCAGTGGCACGCCGCACAACGGGACCAGTAGATGCCGCGGAATGGTCAGGCTATTAGGGTTTGGCCAGTGATGACAGATAAATGATGATGCCAATGGCAGCCAGAAAAAAGAAGACGATGCCCCCAAAGATGATAGCAAAACGCCAGAAGATGAAACGACGGTTGTGCCGCCAGGGCCGCCTGAAATGATGGGAATGCTCGTGCCAATCGTGACGTTTCATTTTGTTCCCCCCTCGACGAAGCGATACCCGACCCCGTAGACGGTTTCGATCAGGTGTGTGTCAGATGCAGACGCCAGCTTGCGGCGCAGGTTCTTGACATGGGAATCCACGCTTCTATCCACGCTCGAAGCTGCTCCCCCGTACAGATCATCCATCAACCCCTGACGGGTCATCGTCTGCCCCGGATGGCGCGCCAGCAAGGCCAGCAAGTCGAACTCGCTGGGTGTCAATTGCAAGGGAGCCCCCTTCAACGTAACCGTGTATCGCTCAGAATCGATCTCCAAATCCCCCACGCGGATAACTGCCGGAGCTTTGACGCCTCCCTGCACACGTCGCAGCAAGGCACGGACACGCGCCACCAGCGCACGCGGCGAGAAGGGCTTGACGATGTAATCGTCCGCGCCGATCTCCAGCCCGACGATCTGGTCGCTCTCTTCAGAAAGCGCGGTCAGCATGATGATGGGCACATCGCTCTCCGCGCGCAAAATGCGGCAGACCTCGCGCCCATCCATGCCGGGCAGCAGCAGGTCGAGCACGATCAGGTCGGGCTTTTCGCGGCGCGCCATCGCCAGCGCGGAGTTCCCGTCCGCGGCGGTGACCACGCGGAAACCGTTCTTCTCGAGATAATCGCGCGCCAGCCGCACGATCTTGGGTTCGTCATCCACGACGAGGATGGTGGATTGCATAGGTACAGTTTACCATTTCTAGTGTCACTGCGAGGAAGGCTTTAGCCTGACGCGGCAGTCTCAGGTTTCTTGGAAATGAAACGTTAGATAGGCCTTGAGATTGCCGCGCTCCCTGCGCTCGCTCGCAATGACATATTGAGAATTGTCTGCGCTCACAACCAGCGCCTTGTCTTCGCTTTATATGCTTGCCACTTTGTGCCAAACTTCTTTATCAGCATCTGTTCCTCGACCCTTATATAAATTTGGTCGATCAAACTGGCAAACGGAATGACCACTAAAAGTGGTGATAACGTTCTCAAAAGCACCGCGATGCCTATCAGAATCAAAACCATTCCCAGATACATGGGGTTTCTGCTGATCTTAAAAACACCACTTGTCACCAGGTTGGAAGATTCCTGATATGGCTTGACAGTTGTACCTATTCGCTGGAAAGCTCTATCAGCAATCAAGTTCAACGTTATGCCTGAAACCAGGAAAACAAAACCGGTAAAGTTCCAGATTGTGGGAATTATCTTTGCTATGGGCAACAAGAAATGCAAAATTAGCATGGCAATGATAGCAATCAACAACCATGTCGGTGGCATGATTTTTTTGGATTTCATTTGAAACTCCTTAAACCAAGTAAACATGCACAAGTTCTGGCGGCAGTTAAACTGCCGCCAGAACTCTCAACTACTTATCTTCTTTCTTCTCAGCATCCCCTTCCGCTTCGCCTTCCTTATCTTCATAGGCCCAGGGCGGAGGACCCCAATAGCGACCGTGTTCTTCCAGGGACCGTGTCCGTGCATGTGACCGTAGTGCCAGCCCCAGGGGCGGAAGATCATGCGCATCAGCCCGAAGAACAGGAAAATGAACAGGATGGTTCCAAAGATACCGCCGAACGGGAAGAAGCCAAAGTGCGGACGCATCCGATGCGCGGGATACCCGTAGCCATAAGCTGGGAAGGGTAAGCCCTCTCCGCTTTCAGCAGCATCTGATATCGCGGAAGCCACTTCAGGAGCCCGGGCAACACCCTGGGCCACGCCAGCGCGGTAAGCCATTACGCCGCCGCCTATCATCACGCCAACCAGCAGCAAAACACCAACCAGCCGCCAGACAAAAGAACCTTTATTGTTGAACATTTTTACCTCCTTACAGGTGATTTGGTTATTTGGTTCTAGTGACTATAAGATAGCAAGGGATTGTGTAGAAATTATGGGCGGGCGCGACAGAGATTGTGGAGGCTTTTGGAGTAAGATTAGGTGAGAATACCTGCTTTCATCTTATTAACCACAGAGCACACCAAGCACACGGAGATATTTTTAGGGCTTTCTCAGTGCACTCAGTGGTCTCCGTGGTGAATTGAACAGGAGACACCATGAAATCAAAAGAAGAAATCGTTACCAATTGGTTACCACGCTACACCGATACCCCATTGGAAGAATTCGGCGAGTACATCCTGCTGGTCAATTTTGAAGATTACCTGCACATGTTCTCGGACTGGTACAACGTCCCCATCCGCGGGCATGAGAAACCTATGCCCAATGTCACTGCAGAGGGTATCACCATCATCAACTTCGGGATGGGCAGCGCCAACGCCGCCACAGTCATGGATTTGCTGTCTGCCATCCAGCCCAAGGCTGCCCTCTTTCTTGGCAAATGCGGCGGCCTGAAAAAGAAGAACACCATCGGCGATCTGATCCTGCCGATTGCAGGCATCCGCGGCGAGGGAACTTCCAACGATTACTTCCCGCCCGAAGTCCCGGCGCTGCCGGCCTTCAACCTGCAAAAAGCCATCTCGACCACTATCCGTAACCACGACCATGATTACTGGACCGGTACGGTTTATACCACCAACCGCCGCGTCTGGGAGCACGACGAAGCGTTCAAGGAGTACCTCCGCCAGATCCGCGCGATGGCTGTGGATATGGAAACAGCCACGCTTTTCAGCACCGGTTTCTATAACGAGATCCCCACTGGTGCGCTGCTCCTGGTCTCAGACCAGCCGATGACCCCCGAGGGCATCAAAACCGCCGAGAGCGACAAAAAGGTCACGCAGGAATATCTCGATATGCACCTGAAAATCGGCATCGATTCGCTCAAAGAACTGATCAATAATGGTCTCACTGTAAAGCATTTGTATTTCTAAACTGTCATTGCGAGGAGCAACGCGACGAAGCAATCTCCTGTTTCATGGTTACTTGAGATTGCCACGCTCGTTCCACTCGCTCGCAATGACAACAAGAAAGGAAAGCTCAATTGAAAATTGCCATTACCCGCCGGGTCAGCCCGGCTATCAACCAGTGTGAACTTACTCACATCGAACGTGAACCCATCGACTACGACCGCGCCCGCGCCCAGCATAAACAATATGAAGATGCACTCCGCACCCTCGGATTAGACGTCATTTCGCTGGATGCAGAAGCGGACTTGCCTGACTCGGTCTTTGTGGAAGACGTGGCGCTGGTGCTAGATGAGTGCGCCATCATGCTGAATCCCGGCGCATCCTCCCGTCGCCCGGAAGTTGCTTCCGTTGAAAAAGCCCTGACCCCTTACCGGGAGATCTTCCGCATCCAGCCGCCCGGAACCGTAGACGGGGGCGACATATTAACTGTTGGAAAAACAGTCTATATCGGCATCTCGAGCCGTAGCACGGAAGATACCATCGGACAGATGAAGGCTATTCTTGAGCCACGCAACTACCAGGTCCGCCCGGTGCGGGTGACGGGCTGCTTGCATCTCAAGTCTGCGGTCACGCAGGTCAGGGAAGATACACTGCTCATCAATCCAGAATGGGTGTCTAAGGATGATTTCCCAGGAATGAAGTTCATCGAGATAAACCCATCCGAACCCAATGCAGCCAACGCTGTGCTGGTGGATGGTACGATCATCTACCCGTCATCATTCCCAAAAACACAGGCGAAACTTCGAGCGGCTGGAATCCGTATGATAATTGTAGATGCCGATGAACTGGCCAAAGCCGAAGGGGCAGTCACTTGCTGCTCGCTGATTTTTAAGGCCTGACTTGATATAATCGGTAAAAAGGATTTTGGAGAATTAGAAAATGGATTGGATCACACAACCTGAAGCATGGATCGCTGTTTTCACCCTGATCGCGTTGGAGCTTGTCCTGGGTGTGGACAACGTTATCTTTATTTCGATCCTGGCCGGAAAATTGCCGGTATCTCAGCAACAGCGCGCGCGCACGACCGGCATTATGTTGGCGGTCGTCACGCGCATCTTGCTGCTGCTCTCGATTTCATGGGTGATCGGCCTGACGGAACCGCTGTTCAGCGTATTTTCAATCGAAATCTCAGGCCGTGACCTGATCCTGCTGGCGGGCGGATTGTTTTTGCTGGGCAAAGCCACCCTCGAAATCCATCATAAGCTGGAAGGGGTGGAAGGGCAGCGCTCGACAAAAGTGGCAGCCAGTTTTTCCAGTGTGATCATCCAGATCATGCTGCTGGATATCGTCTTCTCGCTGGATTCCGTCATCACGGCGGTGGGCATGGTGGATGAAGTTGCCATCATGATCATCGCGGTCATCGTGGCGGCAGGCGTGATGGTCTGGTCGGCCAAGCCACTCGGCGATTTTGTTGAACACCATCCCACAATCAAAATCCTGGCGCTCAGTTTCTTGCTGTTGATCGGTTTCACACTGATCGTGGAAGGACTGCACCAGCACATCCCCAAGGGATACATCTACTTTGCGATGGGCTTTTCTGTCTTCGTGGAGATGCTGAACTTACGCATACGCACCAAGGTCGAAGATCCGGTCAAGCTGCGCGCGCAGTATGCCAAGGAAAATAAGAAGAAAAAACATAAAACGAAGGCTGTTGCTTCGAAGTGATGCCCAATAAAAGATGAAAAAATCGCCCTGCAGATAAGCTGCGGGGCGATTTTGTATCGTGTGCTTGTCGGGAAGAGGATAGCCTACCTTTACGCTTTTTGTTGAACCGCACACCGTCCCGGTATCCCCGTTCGGGCCGAAAGCCTGCCGGGGCGAAGCGGCCTTCGGGAAAGAGCGCGAAGTTCGCAAAGTTTTTTTTGAAGGTTTTCTTAGCGTTCTTTGTGAGCTTTGCGGTTATTTTGATTCTTAGCTGCCAACTTTTTGCGGATCGATAATATATTGCCACCAATTGTTATGAATGCCATTTTGCCGCCCGGCCACGTGTGGGATGTGTTTGAGCCACCATTGGTGATGGGCGCGAATCTCGCCGCGGCCCCACTCGCTGGATGTCACGCTGCGGATGTCGCCTTTGAAGTTGGGGAAATTCAGCAGCCAATCGTAGCACTCGCTTCTGACAGTGGATGGGTTGTTCCAATCGTAGTCGCGTTCGGAGTTGGGAGAAAAATGGATGTTGCCGACTGCCGCTTTGCCGGGAGCAACCTTCTCGTAGCGGATGAAGCGCTGCCAAAGGTTTTCGTCCCCGCTGCAGATGTTCGAATGTCTTCTCCAAAATGGATTCAACACGATGTCCGAAGGATTCCAGCATTTCGCCCACACCGCGTTCATAGGAGAATCCCATAATGACGAAGCGCCGCCCGGAATTGTCGGTGTTTCTCAATGCCGGGGCATTGCACCAGAAAGCGCCCGGCCCGGCCATGATGGATTCGTAAAACCCGGCGTGCGGGAAGCCAAATATCCAAACTTCGTCAATTTCATCCCTGGCTATGCGGTTGAGTAGATTGAATTGTTCGATGATGGTGTAATAATTTGCTTCTTGCGGCATGTAGGGGGAAGAAACACCGCGCAATACGTCCATGTAGGTTTGTGGCGTGTAGCGGAAGCCATCCACTTTGGCCGGGAATTCGTTCACATCGATGCGTTCGATCACCTGATAATGCACCATGTTGTAGCTGTTTTGCAGGATGTCGGACATAAAACCGGTAGCCAGGTCCTCGACGCGCCCCCAGCCTAGTTGCTCGGATAGTTTCTGACCGGTGGCCTGGTCCATGACCGGGTCATAGACGATCACCAGGATTTTGCTGATGGTGACATTAGCCGGTTCGTCAGGGTTGTCAGGGGGGATGCTAGGCTGTGGAGGAGCTGGGGTTGGGGTCTCATCCCTTCGAAAAAAGGAAGCAATAAAATCCAACAATAATTGCCAGAAACTTTTACGTGGGTTGGACATTGTTCCTCCTGCACAGCTATTTCGTCGAGCTACAAGCCCGACCAAGAATACAAATAGGATTTACGCAGTTCGCAAAAAGATGCCGAAAATAAGGGGGGGGCGTGCGGAGCACGCCCCCCCTTATTTTCGGTTTTTCTCCATTAAACTGCGTAATTCCCAACACATTCAAGCCTTTATTATGGTAGATCCGTTGCGAAGTAGACCTGATCGTCTACTGCCAAAAACAGCACGCGATTGGGGTTGACTGTCATCGCGCCTGCCGTACCTGCCTTGAGCGACGCGCCTGGCATGGGGTGAATTTGGTTTTGCAACTCCAGCGTGCGTGAACTGACACGCATAACGCTGCGCGTATCAGAGTCTAACAAGAGTAACGTCGAATCAGGGGGTGGTGTGATTTGCATCTGCGTGATGTGAGCCTGTGCGAACAGATCAATATCTTGATAGGCTGGCAATGAATGAGTCAGCGAGGCCGGGTCCTGGCAGCGTGTGGGTACGGCGTCTAGGCGGCTGTACGAGCAGGTGGACAGATGCCCATCAGCATGCAGCAGGTAAAGCTCATCTCCGTTGATAGCCAGGTCAATGGCATCTTCAATATCCGGGATTTGACCGCCGAAGAAGAAATATGGCCTGTCGATGAATGATGCATTCTGCCCAGTATAGACCCAGATGGCACGCGAAGGCGAATCCAACACGTACAGACTGTTGCCATCGAATGTGAAGCTGGTCACGCGGCCCCAGTTGCTATCCGGCACGGCCAACGGTATGGCCTGGCCAACCTGTCCTGGCGAGCAGTACAGCAGGGTGCCGCCAGCATCGATACCCAGCACAGCCGCATTAAGCGAATTCAGGCGCGGCAGGATGAGAATATCTACAATGGGGCCAACCTGGTAATCGCCATATTTCCCCTGTTCGCAAATAAAGGCTTCGTCAAGTTCAAAAGTGCGACCAACCTGGCTGGCATGCAATACACGTCCGCGCTCGGCATCCAGCATATATAGATCGGTCTCGTTGGCGGCCAGGCGGCTGATCTGCGCATTGATCCCACTGCTGAAAGCCGGATAAAAATTCAGGCGCTGGATGCCCTGCAGGGTATCCAGGTTAGACCGCGCTTCACTCCGCAGCGCTTCTGATTCGGGCGTCTGGCGGTAGTTTTCCGCCTGCTCCAGATAGAGCAGCACGCCCTGCCAGTGGTCACGCTGGCGCGCGGGGTCAGTTGCGTTGAGAGCCTGGTCACGGGCAGCCTCGGCTTGCAAGAATAGATTGTCATACTCATAGCTGCGCCCAAAGCGCAAATACACTGTCACCCCGGCTGCAACCACCATCAGCGGAATGACAATGGCGATGAAGAGCATAAAAAGGGACGAAGCAGCTGTGCCGCTCTCACTGCCTGGAAGCAAATTAGGTAAGAATTTGCTCAAATTCCGGGCGAACGCATCACTCATACGACGGGATGCCTGAATACCGCCTGCCAGCCCGCGCGCCACCTGACGGGTTGCTTCCGAAGGCTGGCGCGGTTCATCTGGCTCTGGCGGCTCGTCCATGATCGGCTCTTCCATCTCGTGCAGCGGCGGGGCTTCCGGTTCAGTTGGTACAGCACGCGGGATCGACCCCGGAAATTCCGGAATGACTTCCTCGATTTTGGGAGGTTCCTCGTCTTCCAACTGCGTCGGGATAGAATAAGCTGAAGGCGTGAATTCGGGTTCAGCTTCAACAGCGGAACCCGGCTCAGGGATGGAATCTGTCTCTTGAGCCGGTGGCAGGCTCTCGGTCTCAGGGGGAGGCGTAGGAGCGACCTCTTTTGGTACTGCTCCAGCCGCTGGCGTGGGACGCAGCAAAGTCAGGCCGCCTTCTCCTTCCCCCACCTGGACAAGCGCGGCGTTCACATCATCTTTAGTCATGGAGAGTAGACGCCGCCGGGTCGATTTGATCGTGGCCGGGTATTGTTCTTCGTTGAGCAAGTGTTCCCATTGGGCGGGCGGTTTGCCGGAGAAGATCAGCCGGTCACCGGGCTGCAATTCAGACTGGCTGAAATAAAAAGTGGCCGCCTGACTCATCCCAACGCCTTTGCCTGAAAGCGCAGGATCATGGATGTGCTGCATGGCCTCGCTGCCCAGGGTGTAGATGTGCGCCGGGCCGGATAGCAGCAGCGTACATTGGGCGTCTCGCAATGCAGCCAGCACCAGCGACCCGAGGGCGTATTGACCGCGCCCGGTGGAACTCATGTTGCGGTCGAGCAGTGTGCGGTTGAGGGTTTCTGCTGCGGTGCGCATGGCTGTTGTCAGCGGGCCGGGGGTTTCGAAAAAGGTGCTGGCCGTCTGGCTGGTGAGTTGCAGGTATTCAGCAGTGGACAGGGTAGCATTGCCCGTCAACACCAGGTACACGATCAGGCGGTCATGCTCGCGGCCTCGCGCGGCTTTGCGCGGCGGCGTGGTAGCCAGCAGGCCGGGCAGGGCCGGCAACTCTTTGTTGTTCAGGCGATACAGCGGAAGGAGGGTCAGGTCTAGTGTGGTCACGGCGTAAGATTATCGGTTGGGTTGCCATCATTATACTGGTAAAATTTGAACGAAAAATCACAAAATCCAATTGTTGGTTTCGATACGGCGGCGCTGGTTGCCTGCACCTGTGGTGCGGCACAGGTGAGTACCGTGAAACGGAGTATCGAAACCCGCCGCCTACTCAACCAACTAACTATGAACTTCACCCTAAACAAAAACTTCTCCGAACTCGACCCGACCGAATGGAACGATTTGCTCTCTGAGAGCATCAGCGACGTGCCTTTCCTACGATACGAATATCTCAGCGCCTGGTGGGGGACGCGCGGCGGTGGGGAATGGGAGGGGGGCGAACTGGTCCTGGTCTCTGCGCGTGAAAATGACAGCTTACTCGGCATCGCCCCGCTCTTTCTGACGGAATATCATGGCAAGCAGGCCCTTATGCTGCTGGGGAGCATCGAAATTTCAGACTATCTGGACTTGATTGTCCGCGCGGATGACCTGCCCCGTTTTCTCTCTGCGTTACTGGATTTCCTCGCATCGAACTCAACCTTAACCTGGTCCAGCCTCGATTGGTACAACCTGCCCGACAACTCGCCCACCCTGGCCGCACTTGAAGCGGAATCCGTAAAACGTGGCTGGCGCTATGTAAAAGAACCCTTCCGGCCATCACTGTCCGTGCCCTTGCCCGGTGACTTCGACGAGTACCTGATGAGCATCGATAAAAAGCAGCGCCACGAGATCCGCCGAAAGATGCGCCGTGCAGAAGCCAGCGAAAGAAACGTGCGCTGGTACATCGTCGAAGACGAATCCACGCTGGATGCCGAGATCGATGCGTTCCTATTGCTAATGGCGAACGACCATCACAAAGAAGAATTCCTGACCGAAGTGATGCGCACGCAGATGCGGGCCTCCGTCCATGCGGCATTCAAGGCTGGCTGGCTGCAACTGGCCTTCATGGAAGCGGACGGGGGGAAGGTCGCCGGGTATCTCAACTTTGACTATGGCAACCGTATCTGGGTCTATAACTCAGGCCTGGATTTCAACTTCAGGGAATTATCTCCCGGCTGGGTATTGCTTGGCTATCTGCTTCAATGGGCCAACGAAAACGGCCGCGATGAGTTCGATTTTATGCGCGGGGATGAAGATTATAAGTATAAGTTTGGGGGTGTCAAACGAGATGTGATGCGGGTCAAGATAATTCGTTAGTACATCAACCACTTATTCTTGTGCAGAACGAACATCTACCAAAATAGTTTGAACCGCTACTCGGTAGGCATAAATTCCTCTATTTTCATCAAAACCCTTGCATGTTAGCAACGTGAGCATATCGTAATCCGAGCGGGAGAGTACGCTAAGGTCACTGGGGGAAACCAGGTCCACCGCACGCACTTCATATATGTGTTTCAATCCCCAGGCATGGATGATCACCTGGTCGCCATATTTGAGCGTTTTCAAATCCACAAAAGGGCCAGGGGTGTTGTTTGCATTCCAAACATGAGCAGTGATAACTGTGTTGCCAACCCAGGTTGGGAAAGCCGTGCCAGAGAGATAACCAGCCTTATTTCCTAGCCAGGTTACATCCCAATTATTATGTATTCGTGGCACACCAACAATGGGGAGTTTAACATTTATCAAGGGAATTTCCAACCAGAGTTCTGCGTAACTTCGATAGGAATATTGCTCAGGTTGAGAAGGCAAGATACTGACTCGGTTGGGAGCAAAGCCTGTTGCCGGCAATTTTTTGGTAGTATTTTCCGGTCCTGGGAGCGCGTATCCGAAATCAAAACGGGTAGAGCCTGTAATGCGGGCATGGGTAAAATCCCGTGAGACAACGTAGTTCCCACTGTTGTAATCTAAACCGTCATCAATCTGATCGTTGATACCGGGGTCGTGATTGCCGCCTGCGGTACTGTTGTGGGTCGTGTTGGGGTTTTCTACTGCAAAATAATAACCGCCGCCTGCTACATCTCTAAAATAATAATATCCAGTTGTATCGGTAGTGCTGGACTGACAGGCAGGGGCAGCAGGTGGCATAACATGTGTGTCGGGGCAAAGCCAGACGGTTGCGTTGTCATAGCCAGGTTCTCCCACTTCGAGGTTCCCATCACCATTGAGATCATCCCAAACGGTGCCGCCAATGGTCGGGTCGAACACCCAATATGCGACTTGCTCGTCCGTATGCGCTCTGGTTGTATCCCCGGCCGCTGTCTCTTCTTCGATGGCCAGATCAATCTGGTTCCCAGCCAGGGGATCTGCACCGTACAGGACCGCCCAACCGCCGTTTACGCCATCCACGGCTTCTTCAGTAGCAACGCCATAAGTATAAGTATCGCCGAGCGCGTAAGAATAAGGTGGTAAATCCCCTGTTCCGGCTACGGAATCTGTACCGAGAGCCAGTTCATAAAAGTAGCCATCGCTGAAACCGCTCCCGGCTTCGGCGATGATGTATCCCAGCGTTTCATCACTCCAGGCACTTCGGCCGGGATCCTCGCCGACATGCTTACCCACATACAAATTGCTTAAGTCAGGCGGATTGCCTTGCGTTCCGTTGCTCGACCAAAACACGGAAAAATCAGGGTCGTTATAGGTGATAACCTGCCCCAGTACAACCGGCTGATTATAGGTATTGGTATAGCCCACGTTTTCCATGCGGGCATTGCTCCAGTTATTGTTTTCGTTGAACTGTGTGGAAGTTGCGATATGTGCTTCGATAGTGCGGTTGTTGGCGGGATCTCTGGTCTAGGAGTGTATGTGTTCCTTCGTCAACGACAACACAATGCACGTCTGATGCGGTGACCGAACTGCTGTTTTGGGGTCGTTGTATCCGTATCTCAAAACTGTCTGCACCGTTATCGATGTTTTGTATCCTTACCACGGCTTCATTATCAGCCGCCGAGGGTAAATTGTAGGTGCAGACTGGAACCATGTTGGTGTAGTCATTTGTCAGGGAAACGGTCTGCCAGGCGCTGCCCACATTCGGGATATTGATGACCTCCATCCACGGCAGTCCTGGATCGCTTTGAAAAACCCAGTACGCGACATTTTCTGTTGTATGGCTTCTTTCTAAATCGCCAAGCGTATCTTCATCAATGGCCAGATCGATCTGATTTCCGGCCAATGGGTTGGCTCCAAATAGCACTGCCCTGCCGCCGTCGCCCCCATCCATCGCTGCTTGCGAGGCGACGGCCAGTGTATATCCGCTGTTGTTCAACGTATAGGATGCCCCGGCGTTATCTACACCATCAATGCTGTCCCCTCCCAGGGCAACTTCATAGGTTACACCAGTCGTGAGCGTCCCAACAGGATCGTTCCCCCCAACTCCATCCAGGTCACCCTCGATGACGATATAGCCGATATTTTCGGGGTTTCTTGAAAGAACTAGCCCTCCAACAGATACCTCCCCGATATGTTTTCCTACACAGATGCCGTCGGCCATTCCACTTGCAAATGGTGGATTAGCCCGATCGTCACAGTCATAGCTCCAGAAAACGCTGAAATCACTATTGTTATAGCTGATGACCTGTCCCAGCACGACCGGGTTTGTATAAGTTCCAACGATATCCGAGCTGACATCCTCGCCGTTGGCCCATCCCTGGGCATTTGACCCGCTTGTATTTTGTGAGACGACCGTGTGCGCTTCAAAAACCTGACCATTGGACAGGGTGTGATAGCCCTCTTCTGCGACGATGCAATGCACATCTGAGGCTGTAACCGCGCTGCTATCCACCGGTTCCTGTATCTTGACCTCGAAACTGCTCCCGGTGATATTGCGGATTCGCACCACCGCCGGGTTGCTGGCAACGGATGGCAGCACATAGGTGCAAACCGGTATCGGGTTGGTATAGGTGTTTTCCAGACTGACGGTTTGCCACGTGTAACCCACATTTGGAACAATCAGAACTTCAAGTTCCCCCGTGACCCTGGATTCTCGAACAGTGAGCCTATTGCGATCTGTATCAGAATTGGCGAATGCGGCTGATGGGTGCAAAAAAGCTGCCCCTAGCAAAATCAAAAGCGCAACATGGGAAAACCTTTTTCCAACCAATCTCATAGTACTTGATTATTATACAGGAGTACTGAAAGAAAAACATAATACAAAAGTGACAGTCACCTTTGTGTTTATTTAGTAAAAACCCAAGATTTTTGAAGTTTCGGAGTTTTTTTCTAATGTTTTAGATAAGCCTTATTCTTCTCCCAAATCCTTCCTATACTTCATGCTGGGCACCTGGTGATCGAAGCCAACCGCTTGAGCCAAGATATTCGCGTTTTTCATGCTGTTCTCAGTGAATTGGAGTATCATTAAAGCATAGTCAACACGGAGGTATCTATGCGAGACCTTACCAACGAAATTCTCGAACTCATCCGGCTGACATCCTCCAGCCTGCCGCCGGATGTGGAAGAACGGCTGAAAGCTTCGGTGGAAAAAGAAGAACCTGGCTCGGCGGCGCGCGGCGCGATGGAAACCATCATGAAGAACATCGAATTGGCGCGGGCTAATTCCACGCCCATCTGCCAGGACACCGGCACGCCCATCTTCTACGTGCATTACCCGGAAGGCTGGTCCACGAGAAAGCTGAAGGCACAGATCCGGGCTGCGATGGCGGAAGCAACCGAAAAGGCGTACATGAGGCCGAATGCGGTGGATGCCATCTACGACAAGAACTCGGGCAACAACCTGGGCGGCGACGATTTCCCCTACATCCATTTCGATGAAGTGGACGCTGACGAACCGCTGGTCATCGAGTTGATGCTCAAGGGCGGCGGCTGCGAGAACGTCGGCGCGCAATATTCGCTGCCCAACAATGAACTCGGCGCGGGGCGGGACCTGAAGGGCGTCCGCAAGGTGGTGCTGGATGCGGTCCATAAGGCGCAGGGCAAGGGCTGTGCGCCGGGCATCCTGGGTGTGGCCGTTGGCGGGGACCGCGGCTCGTCGTATTACGCGTCGAAGGAAGTGCTGTTCGACAAGATCGGCGAACGCAACGAAGACCCGAAACTGGCCGAACTGGAAGAGCAACTGACCGACGAAGCCAACCAGATGGGCATCGGCCCGATGGGCTTTGGCGGCCAGACGACCGTGATCGATACCAAGATCACCGGCCTGCATCGCCTGCCTGCTTCGTACTTTGTCTCGGTCTCGTACATGTGCTGGGCCTATCGCCGCCGCAAGATGACGGTGCAGGGTGATGAGGTTAGCTACGATTAAGATGTCATTGCGAGCCCACGTGGTGAGTGCGCAAGCGGAGCTATGAGACCTAGAGCCGTGGCAATCTCCAGGCTCGATGAAAACCTGAGATTGCTTCGTCGCTAACGCTCCTCGCAATGACACTTGAAAAGAGAGAAAACTATGCGCGAAATAACCATTCCCATCAGCGATGAAACCATCCGCGAGTTGAAGGTCGGCGAACCGGTAACCCTCACCGGCGTGATGATGACCGGGCGCGACACCGTCCATAAGTGGATGATCGAAACCTTTATCAAGAAAACCCGCGAACCGCAGGGCGATGACCTGGAAGTGTACGAAGCCATCAAGCCATTGCTGGAGCGGGGCGTGATCTACCACTGCGGACCGGTCGTCGCTGGGCTGGATACCAAGGATTACAAATTCACTGCCGCCGGGCCGACTACCTCCATCCGCGAGGAACCCTATCAGGCGGATGTGATGAAACACTTCAATATCAAGGGCGTGATCGGCAAAGGCGGCATGGGACCCAAGACCCTGGCCGGTTGCCAGGAAGTCCCGTTCGTGTACTTCCATGCCATTGGCGGCGCGGCTTCGTACATCGCCCAATCGGTGAAGAAAGTGCTGGGCGTGTACAAAATGGACTTCGGCGTGCCCGAAGCGATGTGGGTGATCGAGGTCAAGGATTTCCCCGTGGTTGTGACGATGGACAGTCACGGCGGCAGCCAGCATGCGGTCGTCGAAGATGTTTCCAAGAATGTGTTGAACGATCTGCTGGCAAAAGCCTGAACTGAAAATGTCTGACATTGAAGCTCCTTCGGAAGAAATTCTGAAGGAGCTTTTTAATTACAAGAATCACTGCTAGCGAATTTAGCCACGAATTACACGAATTGTTTTTCGTAAGTTCATTCGAGTAATTCGTGGCAAAAATGGGGAATTGGGTATTGACAAACTCTTTTTATTTGCTATACTATAAATGACTGACTGGTCAGTTATAGTATAGCAAAGGAACCTATGTCCCCCAAACCAGATGTAAGCGAAGAACGCAAAGGCCAGATCATGAGTGCCGCTGAAGAAGTCTTCACAAAGAAAGGCTTCGACAATGCGCGCATGGACGATATTGCCGAAGAAACTGGCCTGAGCAAAGGCACACTTTACCTGTATTACAAAAGCAAAGATGACCTGATCATTGCCATTCTCGACCGCATCTTCCAGCGTGAGTTCAAGGTGCTTGAGAATCATTGGATTTATCCAGCATGAGTGCCACAGAAGCTATGTGGATATTTACCGATCAGCCGTCAAAGATATCAAGATCATGTTGCGTCTGATGCCAATAACATATGAGTTTCATGGGTACTGGCTTTTCGCAACAAGATTCGTGCAAAAAGCATTCAAAATTTATTTCAACCGCTATATGGATATTCTTCATCCCTGTCATTCAACAAGGAATTGAGACTGGTGAATTCCGCCATGCAGATGCGCAAGAAGTAGCCATTGCCATCGGCGCAATCATGGAAGGCACGATTCTGTTGTGGGTCTACGACAAATCCATGGTTGACCCGGAACAACATATCCGTTCGGGAATGAAATTGTTGTTGGAAGGGGTGAAAGCGCTGTCATAATCCTCAGAAGGAAATTGAAATGATTGCCTGGATTAATTTCGCCGTATTGATTTTTTCCACACTGTTCTTCCTGTATTACTACTTTATCAGTGTTGGCCCGGCAGCTCTGGAAAAGGTCAAAGGGGAAGATGCTTATCGCCTGTGTGGACAATACCGTGTGGTGGCGATCATCTTTGAGTTCATCACCATCGCCAATTATGTGATCTACAAGTTCTACCCTTTGGATACCCCCCTGCCCGAAACCTTTCCCTGGCCGTGGTGGGTATCCGCCTCATCGCTGCCGTCATCGGTATCCCGACCACCTGGGTGATGGTCATCGGAATGAAAGATGCTGGCGAGGAGATGGCCTTCCCGAAAAAGGAACACACCATGTACGGCGGCATTTACGAAAAGATTCGCCATCCGCAGGCAGCCGGGGAGGTCTTCGCCTGGCTGTGGATCGCCTTCCTGCTGCACTCGCCTTTCCTGGTGATATTTTCCCTGGTCTACTTCCCTATTTTCCTGATCATGTGTTGGGCTGAAGAGCACGATCTGTTCTTACGTTACGGAGATGCCTACGCAGAATACTGGCATAAAACCGGCGCGTTTTTTCCCAAGCGCGCGAGATAGCATAGTTAGTTGAATTTTGGAAAAAGTGCAACGCACTTGACCAGAAGTTTCCTCAACACATGCTCAATACTTAAGTAAGTTGCACTTGAAAAAGATAAACACTATTCAAAAAAGGAGTGAAAGATGGACCCGTAGTTTGAAATCGTATATCTTGTTTTAGCAATGATCGCAGTTGGTTTGGTGATAGGCTGGGTCGCTGGCCTGATCTGGAAGGACAGGAGCCCCAGTGATGCACGTAGAGACTATATCGTAGCAGTCGTCGCAACCGTTATCACCGGCCTGCTGGACTGGTTCGTTGTCCCGGCAATGGGCTTCAGCGACGGCCTGCGCAATATCGCTACCGCGACAGAACCGGCAGGCATGGCACTGATCGTGCTATGGCTCATTCGAAGGGCGAAGAAGTAAAGTTACCACAAAGACACGAAGAGCACGAAGTCACCAACCTGTAAACTTTCTCGTGACTTAGAGACTGAGTGCCTTCGTGGTCAAGAGATCGCATGACAGACGAAACACCCATCATCGAGACAAACCGCCTCACACGGGACTTCAAGTCTGCTACCGCTGTGGACGAGTTGACCCTGTCGATCGCCCCCGGCGAGCTGTTCGGGCTGGTCGGGCCAGATGGCGCAGGCAAGACAACTACCCTGCGCCTGCTGGCCGGCCTGCTGGATGTGAGCGATGGCGAAGCCACGATTCTGGACTTCGATCTCAAATCGCAGGCCGAAGTCCATCAAGCCGCACGTGGGCTACATGGCGCAGCAGTTCAGCCTGTATGGCGAGTTGTCGGTGTTGGAGAATTTGCAGTTTTTTGCCGAGTTATTCGATGTCTCAAAGCAGGAGCAGCGCGAACGCACCGAGCGTCTGCTGGCATTTGCCGGGCTGACGGAGTTCACCGACCGCTGCGCTGTGCAAACTCTCCGGCGGAATGCAGAAGAAACTGGCGCTGGCCTGCACGCTCATCCACCAGCCGAAGATCCTGCTGCTGGATGAACCCACCACCGGCGTGGACCCGGTTTCGCGGCGCGAGTTCTGGAACATCCTGACCGAGCTGCATGTGGACGGCACGACCATCATCGTCAGCACACCCTACATGGACGAGGCTGACCGCTGCTCGCGCGTCGGGCTGATGTACGCGGGCAAGCTGGTCGAGTGTGACACGCCGCAGAATATCCGCGGCAAGCTCGAAGGGGATGTGATCCAGGTCCAGGCCGAGGACTGGCAAAAAGCCCTGGAAACGGTGGCAGGCCTGGAGGGCGTCCACGAAGCGCAGACCTACGGCGAAGCGGTCAATCTGCTGGTTGATGATGGGAAGAAACGTCTGCCTGAAATCGAGGCCGTCCTGAAAAAATCCAAGATCAAGTATCGCAGCATCCGCATCGCCCCGGCGCGCATGGAAGAAGCCTTTATTTCGTTGATCCGCAGGATGGAGGCCGAGTGAACCTGAGTCACATCTGGGCGGTGACCCGCAAGGAATTCCATCACATCGTGCGCGACCGCAGCACGTTGATCCTGGTGCTGTTCACGCCGACGGCGCTGCTGCTGTTGATGGCCTACGCGCTGACGGTGGACATCAAACACGTGCCGCTGGCGGTGCTGGATTATCGACCAAAGCCAGACCTCGCGGGCGTTCGTGCAGCAGATCACGGCCGGGCAGGATCTGGAACTGTACGCCTACGCCACCAGCATGGACGAGATCGAGGCCATGCTGATGCGCGGCGAGATCAAGGCGGCGCTGGTGATTTCGCCGGGCTTTGCAGCAGACATGCAGGCGCTGAAGGGCATGCCGATGCAGATCATCATCGATGGCATAGAACCGGAGAGCGGCGGTTTTGCAGTGGAACACATCGCCGCGCGTGCAGAAGAGTTCATCAGCACGGCGCTGGCGGGCCAACTGGCGGCGCAGGGCTTTTCGGTGGAGACGCTCCAGCCGATTGACCTGCGCATCCGCACCTGGTTCAACCCGGATTTGAAACCCCGCAACGACCTGATCCCCGGCCTGCTCTCGATGGTGCTGGGATTCCCGGCCCTGTCAGTTGCCTTGACCCTGGCGCACGAACGCGAACATGGCACACTGGAGCAATTGCTGGCGACACCGATCGGCCGCACTGATCTGCTGCTGGGCAAGATCATTCCTTACATCCTGGTTGGCCTGATCAATGTGATCATCATCCCGATCTTTGCCATCGCCTGGTTTGGGATTTCATTCAACGGCAACTTTGCCTCTGTTTTTCGGGCTCTCGGCGCTCTTCATGTTTTCCATCCTGAGCATGGGCATGATCCTGGGTGTGTTCATGAGAACACAGGCCGCGGCCCTGGCTGTCTCGTTTCTGGTGATATTTTTCCCCGGTTTCTTCCTGACCGGTATCTTCTTCCCGATCGCATCCATGCCGGAAATTGCCCGCCTGGAAGCCAGCTTTTTGCCGGGCACGCATTACGCCATCATTACACGCGGCGTCTTTTTGCCGGGCGTTGGGCTTGACATCCTGTGGCCGAACGCGGTCTTTATGGTTTTTTTGGGCGTGATTTTTACTTTGGTGGCAGCGTTGTTTTTTAGAAAGAAGTTAGGTTAAGATCTGGAGTGCAGACTTTAGTCCGCAGATATCGCAGACTAAAGTCTGCACTCCGACAAAAAGATATTTATGTTGAGAAGAATCTGGTCTCTGGTTATCAAAGAATTCATTCACCTGCGCAATGACTGGTGGCTGCCGGCTTTTATGGTGTTGGGCGGCGCGATGGAATTGCTGCTGGTCGGCTGGGCCACATCCCGCCCCATCAACAACCTGCCCATCATGGTGCTGGACCATGACCGCAGCGCAGAAAGCCGGGCACTGGTGGTTTCGCTCGAAAACACTGGCACCTTCCGCCAGCCGGAATACGTCAGCGATATGCCGACCATCGAAGATGCACTCGTGCGCGGCAACATCAACGCGGCGCTGGTCATCCCGCCGGATTATGAAGAGCAGATGGCATCCTCGACGGGCACGCCGACCATCTTCTTCATCTTGAACGGAGCAGAGAGCACGCCCGCTATCGCTGCCAAACGCGCCATCGAGGGCCTGACGCAAGGGATTGGGAGAGCGCATCACCATCGAACGCCTGGGCCTGAGTCCCGATGAATTTTCCGGGTTCACGCCCAGTCTACGGGTCTGGTTCAACGAGTCCCTGAGTGAAGCCTTGTACTCGACCCCTGCCGAATTGGGATTGATGCTGGAGTTCACCGTGCTGCTCTTTGCAGCGCTGACTTTCTCGCGCGAACGGGAACTGGGCACGTTGGAGCAGTTGCTGGTCATGCCGTTCTCTTCGATGGAAATCATCATTGGGAAAGCCATCCCGGTCATTATCGTGGGCTTCACAGACTTTATCCTGATGCTCGCCATGGTGCATTTCGCCTTTGACGTGCCCGTGCGTGGGTCGCTGCCGCTGTTATTGCTTTTGGCCTTTGGTTACCTGATGGTTGAACTCAGCAAGGGATTGGTTATCTCGGTCATGTCGCGAACGCAGCATCAGGCATTTCTGCTGGTCATGCTGCTCGGTATGACGGATTTCATGTTCACCGGCTATGCCGCTCCTGTGGAAGGGATGCCGCAGGTTTTGCAATGGGTTGCCAACTTTATCCCGGCGCATCACTGGCTGACCATTCTGCGCGGCATCCTGCTCAAAGGTGCGGGGCTGGATGTGTTGTGGCCTAATCTGCTGGCGTTGGCTGGATTGGGATTGGTGATTGGCACGTTCTCGTTGCGCTATGTGCGCAAGGCGCTGGATTAACTGTAAGGGCGACCCTTCAGATCAACAAGATATGTAAGCAATTGTCTGGACTAACAACGCGACCGTTTTATCGAAACGGGTCGCCCTACTCTGAAATAAAAATCATGAAAACTCAACCCGCAATCATTGCCCAAAACCTGACCAAACGCTTCGGTGATTTCACCGCCGTGAACGATGTCAACTTTGAAGTCAATCCCGGCGAGATATTTGGTTTTCTCGGCCCGAACGGTTCCGGCAAGACCACCAGCATCCGCATGATGTTGGGGTTGATGCAACCTACCGCCGGCAAGGTGGAAGTGCTCAACATGAACGTGAGCGAATCGGCCAACAAAATTCGTCCGCGCGTGGGGTACATGTCGCAGCGTTTCAGCCTGTACAACGACCTGAGCGTGATGCAAAACCTGAACTTTTACGGCGCGGCGTATGGCTTGTCCAATACGGAATTGGAAGCCAGCATCAACGATGCGCTGGTGCGGCCGGGTTGGAAGGCCGCGAAGATGCCAAGACCAAAGACCTTTCCGGTGGCTGGCGTCAGCGGCTGGCGCTCAGTGCTGCCATCCTGCATCGCCCCGAAGTGATCTTCCTGGATGAGCCCACCGCAGGCGTGGATCCGGTCTCGCGGCGCGCCTTCTGGGATTTGCTCTACAAGCTGATTTCCGAGGGCATCACCGTTTTTGTCACCACCCACTACATGGACGAAGCCGAGCACTGCGGCCGCCTGGCATTCATCCAGCGAGGTAACATCATCGCCTATGGTTCCCCTGCCGAGATCAAATCTCAAATGATGCGTGGCCAGGTGTTGGAGATTGCGCCGTCGAATGCGGTGGGGGCGGTCAAAGTGTTGCGCGCTGCCCAGGAAACGGGCACTTTGCCCATCGAAGAAGTTGAACTGTATGGATCGCTCGTGCATGTGGTTGCACCGGATATGAAAAAACATCAGGTTGCAATTGAGAAAGTATTGGAAGAAGCTGGTATCAGCGTCGGGCAGATGGCGATCATCGAGCCCTCGCTGGAAGATGTATTTATTTCTGCTATGAAGGCATGATTTTGTCATTGCGAGCCCCGCTGGTTGAGTAGCCCGTGTTCTTCGGGCGTATCGAAACGAGGGGCGTGGCAATCTCAAGTAACCAGAAACCGGAAGATTGCTTCGGGCTTCGCCCTCGCAATGACACAACAAATTGGAGGTTGTTATGAAAAAATTAGTAATCTTATCGTTGGTGATTGCCGTACTGCTTGTCAGCTGTGGACCTGCCGATAGCACGGCGTTGCAGGCTTCGGGGCTGATCGAGGCGACTGAGATTTCTGTCTCACCGGAAATGAGTGGGAAGGTGGCTGAAGTCTTTGCTCGCGGAAGGGGATTCGGTCACAGCGGGAGATGCCATCCTGCGTATCGAAGATGAAATGCTGGCCGCGCAGCGTCAAGCGGCGGAGGCATCCATCGCGACTGCAAAATCTGCATCCCAGGCTGCGGAAGTGGCCTACGCCAGCGCGCAAACGCAATATGAGATCACGCTGACGGCTGCCCGCGCGGAAGATAGTTTCACGCGCATCCGGGATTGGGTTGGCGAGCGTCCTGACCCCTTCGACCAGCCGAACTGGTATTTCACGCGCGCCGAGGAAATCCAGGCTGCGCAGGCAGTGCTTGAAACCGCGCAGGCAAATCTGGAGGCGGCGCGGGTCGAACCTGGAACAGGTCGTCAAAGACCTGAACAATGCTGATTTCCTGGAAGCAGAAAAACGCCTGGCGGATGCGCGCATCACGTATCTGGTGTCGAAGACAGTCTATGAGCGTGCCAAGCTGAGCAGGGAAGATATCAGTCCAGACCAATTGGGATATCCCGACATCCCGGCTAACTTTCAGGGCAGTTACAGGGAACGCATTGCCATCGCCAATGTGCTCTCGGATGACCCCAACCTGACCGAATGCAGCCCGGCGGGCCCATGATGCGGCCAAGGCTGAACTATCGGCTGCCCAGATCGCCTACAACGATCTTTTGAGTTCTGAAGCGGCCAAGCAGGTGCTGGTGGCGCGTGCCGAAGTCGAGGTTGCGCTGGAACAGGTGGATGGCGGCGCGCGATTATCTGGTTTCCTTGCAGACCGGCGAAGACTCGCTGATGGTGATCGCAGCCCGTGATGCAGTGCAGCAGGCCCAGGCGGGGATAGAACAGGCGCAAGCCGTGGTGCTGGAAGCCGAAGCGCAACTGGCCTTGCTGGACTTGCAAATGGACAAACTGACCCTGACTGCCCCCGTGGATGGCGTTGTGCTGACGCGCAGCATCCAGCCCGGCGAAGTGATCCAGGCGGGCATGACGGCCATGACCATCGCCAAACTGGATACGCTGACCGTGACCGTCTACATCTCCGAAGACCGCTATGGTGAAGTGAAACTGGGTGATACTGCTTCTCTCAGTGTGGACTCGTTTCCCGGCGAAACCTTTACAGCCAGACGTAACCCGCATCGCCGACCAGGCCGAGTACACCCCGCGCAACGTGCAGACCAAGGAAGAGCGCCAGACGACAGTGTATGCGGTAGAACTCTCGGTGGAAAACCCGGATGGGAAGCTCAAACCCGGGATGCCGGTGGATGTGACATTTAGCGAGTAGAAGATTTTAGGTGACTGTCATCTTCGCGAAGCACCGCGTAGGGGCCGGATGACAGTCACCTTCCATAAATAAAAGTAGGTCAGGCTTCAAGCCTGACCTACGCGTTTATAAGAGCAGGGACGAATCCTGCTTAATGTGCAACTTCTGTTTTACCATTTACAGGACGCAGATGAACGCAGAAAAACGCGGATTTTTCTCTCCTGAATCAGCGAAATCAGCGTTTTTCAGCGTCCAAAAAGGTGATTCTCAAAAGAGTCGCACATTGGGTAAACCTTATTTCTCCAAATGGACCGTCCGAATGGGGAATGGGATTTGGATCCCGTACTTGCGGAAGGCCGCATCCACACCGGTGACAAGTGCATCCTGGGTGCGGAAATAGCCAGTCTCGTTCAAATTTATCCACAAATAAATCTTGAGATGGATAGAAGAATCTCCAAACTCCTTGAAGATAACAAAGGGCGGGGGATCGCTGAATAAGCCTGGCACCGTCTCTACAGCCTCGAATGCAGCCTTGCGAACCAATTCCAGATCGCTGCCATAGGCCACTCCCACCGTCATGTCCATTCTGCGTTTGGGGTAGCGGCTGTAATTGGTAATGGAACTGGTGAACACATCGCCATTGGGAATGGTCACGGTTTGTCCAGCGAAGGTATACAACTCCGTTGTTCGCAAGATCGGTTTTTGAAACCGTTCCGAATTGATCCGACACTTTGATCACATCCCCTTTGTCAAAAGGTTGCTCCAGCAGGAGCAGCAACCCGGAGGCAAAATTCTTGCTCACATCTTGCAGCGCAAACCCCAGCGTAAAGCCCAGGATTCCCAGGCCGGTCAGGAATGCTGTCAGGTTAAAGCCCACCTGCTGCAAAGCTGTAAAGGTGCCAAAGCCGATCATCGTATAACGTGCGATCTTCACCAGCAGCAGGACAAAGGCGCTGTCGGTTTTGCGGCGCTCCAGTGCGCTCTTTATTATTCTGGCGATCAAACCCGCCAGGTAGATGCTGGCGATAAAAATGATCAGTGCGGTTGCAAAATCTGGCAAAAATGCCAGGAAGTCATACAGCAATTGTTGCAGGGCTTCTGAAAGATTATCCATAGAATATCTTCTCCAGAAAATGAGATGGTGATGAAATTGTAGATGGCTTTCCCTTTTTCTCCGCTAACAATTTTGAAAGATGAACTTACAAATTTGTCTTATAAATACATTTCACCTCAAAGAATAAAATCCGCGACCAATTATTCTCAGGATATTAACTTGGGTGTATACTGACAGCAACAGAACTGGAGGAGGAAGCATGAAACGAGCAGTCAGCGTCAGCATTGGTTCGTCCAAACGCGATAAAGCCGTGGAAGTGAACCTGCTGGGAGAAAAAATCAGCATCGAACGCATCGGCACGGACGGCGATATGGAAGCCGCCGCGCTTAAATATCAAGAACTGGATGGCACAGGTAGATGCCTTCGGCGTAGGCGGCGCCGACCTGGGCGCGCTGGTGGATGGGGTGTTCTACCCCTTCCATTCGGTCAAGCCCATGGTGCGCTTCATCGAGAAAACGCCAGTGGTGGATGGTGGCGGCTTGAAGAACACCCTCGAGAATAAATCTCCGGCCTTTCTCGACGAAAAGATCGGCGACTACATCAAAGAGCGTGGACGCAAGGTCTTCGTCACACTGGGTGTAGACCGCTGGGGACTCTCGACATCTTTCGTAGAAGCTGGCTATGAAATCGTCTTCGGTGACCTGATGTTTGCATTAGGTGTTCCGATCGCCATCAAATCCCTGAACGGGCTTCGCACGTTGGCCAAGATTGATGATCCCCATCGTCACACGCTTCCCCTTCGAATGGCTCTATCCAACCGGCGAGAAGCAGGATGTGCGTACCCCGAAATACGAAAAATATTATGAGTGGGCGACCGTCATCGCCGGGGATTGCCATTACATCAAGAAACACATGCCCGACGATATGAAGGGCAAAGTCATCGTGACCAATACCACCACACCCGAAGACGTGGAGCTTTTCAAAAAGCTGGGCGTCAAGTATCTGGTCACCACCACGCCCGTGTTGGATGGCCGTTCCTTCGGCACCAACATGATGGAAGCCGCGCTGGTGGCCATCTCTGGCAAGAACCGTCCGCTCAGTTGGGATGAGTACAGCGAATTGCTGGATAAATTCGAGTTTGAACCACAATTACAAGAATTGAACTAACTTATCACAAAGACACGAAAGCACCCCGACCGACTCAGCACGGGCACGAAGGCACAGGAATCCTTATATTTGTGTCTTTGTGCCTTGGTGTCTTCGTGGTAACCAAGGAGCACTTATGGATGCAATCTTAACTGCAGGCGGCATTCCGCAACCTGAAGATCCCGCTATACACCTATACCAACGGCGATTCCAAAGCGCTGGTCGATGTGGCCGGCAAACCCATGATCCAGTGGGTGCTGGATGCGCTCAGCGATGCCAAGCACGTGGATAATGTCATCATCATCGGTCTCTCACCGAAAAGCGAGATCACCTGCAAGAAACCAATGCATTTCATCTCCAACCAGGGACGCATGCTGGCGAACATCGTCGCCGGGGTTAACAAGGCGGTCGAACTCGATCCCAAAGCTGAGCACGTGCTCGTGGCTTCATCCGATATTCCCGGCATCAACGCTGAAATGGTGGACTGGTTGATCGAAACCTGCATGGAAACCAAAGAAGATATTTATTATGGCGTCATCCCGCGCGAAGTGATGGAAGCACGTTATCCTGGCTCCAATCGCACCTACACCAAACTGAAAGATATTCAACTGTGTGGCGCCGACATGCACATTGCGCACGTCACCATGGCCATCGACCCTGAGCATCTGGAGATGTGGGAAGAACTGATCGGCAACCGCAAGTCCCCGCTCAAGCAGGCTGCCACCATCGGATTTGGAACTCTGTTCAAAGGTGGCCACGCGCAGCATCACACTGGACGATCTGGTTGCTACCGTTACCAAACGGATCGGCATCACCGGCCGCCCCATCATCTGGGAAAACGCCGAACCCGGCATGGACGTGGACAAGCCACATCAGCTTGAAATCCTGCGCGAAGATATGGAAAAGCTACATAAAAAAGCATAACGAACAAGGTCAACGCTGCATGAAGTTTACGTTCCATTTTAGAAATCGACGCCCGCCTTTCCAATCAAATGCGTGTTGCCGAACAGCCCGGCTTGCTGCGAAATATTTCCGTCTTCTTTGCCCATTCCGGTGACTCATGGTTCTGGGGTCTGGCACTGATCTTGTTATGGGTATTTGCAAAAGATCCCTTCTGGAAAAAATGGGCGGTGGTGCTGTTTGGGGGTATCTCGGTGTTGGCGGTGATTGTCATGTCGCTCAAGTTTCTCATCCGCCGCCGCAGGCCCGAAGGCGAATGGGGCGGCATCTACCGCAACACCGACCCGCATTCCTTTCCCTCCGGGCATGCCGCGCGCGCGTTTTTGATCGCCGTTGTAGCCGCCGGGCTTGGTCCCGCCTGGGCAGGGATCATGCTATGGATCTGGGCGCCGCTGGTCGCGCTGGCGCGCGTCGCGATGGGCGTGCATTATGTTTCCGACATCGTAGCCGGCATGATTGTCGGGATCGTTATAGGTATTATTGGATTAGAAGTCTATACCCCGCTTCTGACCTGGGTCAGTTCCTGGCTCTGGTTCCCGCTGTGGTAACCTAAAGCCCGAAGTCAAGGTGGCGTCCTCGCCGCTCGGGAAATGCAGCGAGAGCACTTTACGGATAAGGAAACGGGAGTGACTTCAGTCACTCCCGTTTACATTATTTACACAAATCTATAAGATGCGTTCTCAATCATTAGCAAGTCTGTTTTCACCGCATGAACGCGGATGCCATACGGCGCAAGTTCACGCGCAGCCTGTTGACTGAAGGCCTCCAGCCCGGCCATGCTGGCGAAGAACGCCGCCCGCATCGGACTTTCATCACGGCCTGCTTCCGATCACTAGATTGATGATCACGCCCCCACCCTGTTCCCGCATCACGCGCCCAACGGACTGGGTCATCAGGAACGCGCCGGTGAGATTGACATCCAGGGTGCGGTGCCAGTCCCATTCATCCATATCGAGCAGCGGGGAATGCGGTTCAACCGCGGCATGGTTGACCAGGATGTCGATGCGGCCAAAGTCATCCTCCACACCCTTGACCAGCGCCTGGACACCGACCTTCTTGGCAACATCTTCAATGTAGGCCCTGGCACTCCCGCCACCCGCGTTGATCTCCTCAACCACTTCTTCAACATTGATGGGGGAAATATCATTGGCTGCGACGATTGCGCCATGCTTTGCAAAAGCTACGGCCAATCTTCGGCCAGCGCCTTTGCCCGCGCCAGTGATCAGTACAACTTTTCCTTTGAAATCTGTCATTATTCACACACCGGTACAGTATCCAGGTTTTCGTTGGCGTTGACGCGCAAGCCCAGGTAGGGAGAGGGGTCATAGGTGTTACTGATTTCCAACTCGTTGCGGAAGCCGCCCTGCCCATCATCTTTGACAATCGAGAAATGCAAATGGATGCCGGTCGGGTTGTTCGGATCGCCGGAGTAATTGCCCTGATAACCCAGGAAAGTGCCTGCATCAATGAGTTTTTCATAGGTGCCGGGCGGAAATTCGTCCGAGATATAGGATGTGCCATCCTTGGTTGCCATGTGAGTGTAGTAGACCCAGATCTGGCGGCTGGGCTTGAGCGGATCGGATGGGATGCGCACGATGACGGATGATTTCCACTCCGGCAGGCGGGTCAGGTAGCCGGGGTAGGCAGCGACGACAGGCGTCACGCCCATGCCTTCGCCGCCGAAAATGTCCAGGCCCTGGTGGCGGTGGCCGGGGCGGAAAAATCGTCCCATAGAAAGCCGACCATGCCATTGGTCGGGAAAATGAACGGGGCCTCCCCACAGCGCGAGCCAGCCGTCAGTCTCCACTCCGGGTGGGCGGAGGGGTTATTCATCCAGGCGCGGAAAGGTAAACAGCCGTTCGCTGGCGGGGCGGTAGATGCGATACAGATAGTAGCCGCCCACGATGGCGACCACCAGAATAATGGATAACATTAAACGTTTGGACATGGGTGAAGATTATACTCGCTCGCTGTACGGGAAATCACATCTTCCGGCGCATTTCGATGCGCCTGAAGTTGGCGAAATAACCCAAGCCAAGCAAGGCCGGCAGGTGTGGGTCTTCCACATGGATATTCTCGGCATACGTGTCGTGACGTGGATAGCGGCTGTACAGGTTCACTAAAAGTTAAATCCCCACCTTTACAGGCGAACCCTGCTCCGTATGAAAAATCAAATGGCTGAGGGAGAATTTATGGTAACGAAAGACCAGCCAACCAGAGCCACTATTTTCAAGCTCCACGCGCAACCCCAAAATGTCCGGCGTGTTCCGCATCGAATTGAGTGCAGTGATCCAGGTCAGGTGTTTGCGGATATGTTTCCAAAATGTCCAGAGCAGCCTCTCGATCCAGCCAGGTGGCCTTGCCTCGCACCGGTTCGGGAGCAGCATGGGGTGCGCGGCGCATGACCAGGTATTCGTCCGTTTCCTTGAAGCCTTTCTTCAAAAAGAGCCTGTGCGCGGGCACATTATTCCTGATAACTTCCAGGTGGGTTTCTTCCATGCCCAGGGTCTGCGCGTGGGTTAGCATGAAATCCATCAAGGCAGCCCCGGCACCGCTGCGACGGATAGTAGAGAATCACACCCAGTCGCGTAATCCATGCCCAGGGCGGGCGGGCACCCAGCATGCTCAGGCCAAGCACCTGGCCATCGTCAGTGCGAGCCACGCCGGATGCGTGGAGATCGATATCAAATGTGTGAATATATTCTGCCAGTCGCTCCTCGTTCATGGGCATAGGAACCAGGTAATCAACGCGTGTCTGATTATATAGATCAACAAGTTCATGGATAGTGAAATTGTCAGCAGGGATTATTTCAAGGGACATAATGATTCAAGCATCCAGGTTGGCATTAATAATATTCATCAGCGCATCCAGTTTGAATGGTTTGCACAGATACCCGTTCAACCCGTAGGCTTCGACCGTTTGGCGGGCCACATCTTCCGGCCAGGCGGTCAATACCACGATGGGGGTCTTTTCCAGGGTTGCCTCGCCTCGCAACCAGACAGACAAGGTTTGCCCATCTACATCTGGCAGACCCAGGTCGAGCAGGATCAGGTCTGGTTGATTCTCCAATGCCATCGCCAATCCGTCCTCACCGCTTTTCGCCCAGAGAAATTCGTGTCCGCGACTGGTGAGTAGCTTTTGCGCCAGCGTTGCGTTATCCGGGATGTCTTCAATATAAAGTATCTTTGCCATTGCCTGCTCCTTACTTGCTTGGGCATGAGTGAAGATTATACCTTTTTCAGGGAAGGCTGGAATCTAACATAACTCTTATGCCCCGTATGCAAATCATAAATCCGGTTTTGTTATAATCTCATCATGAGACCTAAAGGTCTCTCAGACCTTTAGGGTCTGTTTTGCGAAAGGATTAACGCTTATGATGCGATTTGACCGTTTTACCGAGAGAGCACAAGAGGCCGCCCAACGCGCTGCGGAGATTATTCAGCGCTACGGCCATAACCAGATCGATACAGAACATATCCTGATGGCATTGATCGAGCAGCCGGGTGGTGTGATTCCCCAGATTTTGGAAAAGCTAAATGTCAGCGCATCGGCCCTGACCGAGCGCCTGGACTCGACACTCAAGGCCAGCCCCAAGGCCAACATCTTTGGCGGCGGTGCGGGGCAGATTTTTATTACGCCGCGTGTGAAGCGCATTATTGACCTGGCCAATGAAGAAGCCAACCGTCTGAAGGACGAATATATTTCCACCGAGCACATTTTCCTGGCGATCCTGACCGAGCGCAATACACCCGCGGCCCGCATTCTGGAGTCCGCCGGGCTGACACGTGACCGCGTCCACGATGCCATCCAGGAATTGCGCGGCGGACAGCGCGTGACCGATCCGCAAGCTGAAGCCCGCTACCGACCCTGGAAAAATACTCGCGCGACCTGACCCAAATGGCGCGCGAAGGCAAGCTGGACCCGGTCATTGGTCGTGATACGGAGATTTTACGTCTGATCCAGATTTTGTCCCGCCGCACCAAGAACAACCCGGTTTTGATCGGTGAAGCAGGCGTCGGCAAGACCGCCATCGTCGAAGGACTGGCGCAAAAGATTGCCAACAATGACATTCCCTGAAATCCTGGCGGGCAAGAGAGTCGTTGCGCTTGATCTGGGCGGTATGATCGCCGGTTCACGTTTCCGGGGCGAGTTCGAGGAACGCTTGAAGTCGGCTATCGAGGAAGTGCAGCGTGCGCAGGGTGAGATCATCCTGATGATCGACGAACTGCACACGGTCGTCGGGGCGGGAGCAGCCCAGGGCGCGATGGATGCGCGCAACATGCTCAAACCGGCCCTGGCGCGCGGCGAACTGCAATGCATCGGCGCGACCACGCTGGATGAGTATCCACAAACATATCGAGAAAGATGCTGCGCTGGAACGCCGCTTTGCCCCGATATACGTGGATGAGCCGAGCGTCGAAGATACCATTCTAATGCTTGCAGGGTCTGCGCGACCGCTACGAGGCGCATCACAAAGTCCATTTTTCGGATGAGGCTCTGGTGGCTGCGGCGCGGCTGGCAGACCGATACGTCACCGACCGGCACTTGCCAGACAAGGCTATCGACCTGATGGACGAGGCCGCTGCCAAGCTGCGCGTGGCGCTGTATTCCCTGCCAGACGATCTCAAAGTGATGAAGAACGAGATCGAGAAACTGCACGCCGAAGAGGAACAGGCCGGCCTGGAGCGCGATTACGAACGCGCTGCCCAGAAGAAAGCCGAGCGCTTGCGCATCGAGCAGGATTTCAATACCCAGCGCGAAAAATGGGAAACCGAACACCAACTCGATGAAGTTGTAGAGGTCAACGATATTGCTGAGGTGGTCAACCAATGGACCGGCATCCCGCTCACGCAGATGATGGAGAGCGAATCAGAGAAACTGCTGCAAATGGAAGAACGCCTGCATGAGCGCATCATCGGGCAGGAAGAGGCCATCCACGCCATTTCGGATGCCATCCGCCGCGCGCGTTCAGGCTTGAAAGACCCGGCTCGTCCCATCGGCTCATTCATTTTTATCGGCCCGTCAGGCGTCGGCAAGACCGAATTGGCCAAGGCGCTGTCCTGGTTCATGTTCGATGACGAGGATTCCCTCGTCAGGATCGATATGTCCGAATATCGGGAGCAGCACACGGTGTCCCGATTGTTCGGTGCGCCGCCAGGATATGTCGGCTACGAGGAAGGCGGTCAACTGACCGAAGCCGTCCGCCGCCGCCCGTATCGCGTCATGCTCTTTGATGAGATCGAGAAGGCGCATCCCGAAGTCTGGAATGCGCTGCTGCAAATCCTGGATGATGGCCGCATGACGGATGGTCAGGGCAATGTGGTGGACTTCCGCAACACGGTTCTGATCATGACCTCCAACCTGGGTACCGAGTACGTGAAAAAAGGCGGCACCTTGGGCTTCCTCCAGCAAAAACGGACAATGAGGAGCGCGAGTCGCACGAAAAGATCGAGAAGGCGCTCAAGGGCGCATTCCGGCCTGAGTTCCTTAACCGCATCGACGAGATCATCATGTTCTCGCCGCTCAGCGTTGAAGAGATGGAACAAATCGTCGACCTGCAGATGAAAGAATTGCAGGAACGCTTGAGCGAGCACAGTATCACCGTCGAACTGACCGAGGCAGCGCGCGGTTGGCTGGCAAAGGAAGGGTATGACCCGGCCTTTGGCGCTCGCCCGCTGCAACGCGCCATCCAGAAATATGTGGAAAGTCCGCTTTCGGTGGAATTGCTGGGCGGCAAGTTCAAGGACGGCGCTACCGTGCAAGTGGATGTGGATGAAAAGGAAAACAAGTTGGTTTTCGATAACGGCGAAGCCGGCCTCAAAGGCAAACAGGAACAGCCTGTCGAAGCATAATATCAAAGAGACGGCACATGTTGCCGTCTCTTGCTTTTGTACTTGGTAGTTATCCAAAAAATGCTCAAGCTGGCATCTATGCGTAGCATCCCTGTGGGGTGCCAGCGGGACTCTGGCTGTGAGCGGAAGCTGTATCTTGTTTTGTACTTATTTCTTATTTTATTCTTAGTGTAATAGAGTAAGATTGGTGGAATTTATTGACATTCCCTTTTGGGAACGGAGGAAATTTCATGGAAGAACAACCAAAGGAAAAATCGAAAAATAAAACTGGCATCATTATTGCAATTGTGCTTGTCGTGCTGTGCTGTTGTGTCATCATCCTGGTTGCGGTGGGTGTAGTGGCGTATGAGTTTTACCAGCAAATCCCGCCCATATCAGATATCCCCATTGGGCCTCCTACCGCAACTCCAGTGGTGGAGGTAACGCGCCCGCCTGTGGAAGATGTCCCGGTGGACACGCTCGAAACGCTTCAAAACACAATCGTGCCGGAAAACAACCCTGCTGAGCTGGCCTGCCGCCTGGAAGGCAAATGTGATATCCCGGAGAGTATGGCACCGACCTCCCGGTCCACGTCAGGTGGGCGAGCAGGATAAATTTTGGGTAACCAATGTCAGACACCAATGAGAATTTCCAGAGTCAATGCAACTTTGAAGTACGTCACCCCCCACGTTTATTTCTGGGTGGAGGAAGGAGTCAGATGTTGACGAGGGCGAGATGAAGTCCCTGGTGGATGCGTTCGAAGAATAAAATGTATCCCACCAATCGCGAATTCTTTGGCAGCGAGTGGAGTCCCGGCATTGATGGTGATGAGCATATCTATATCCTGTATGCGCGCGGCATCGGCTTCTCAATTGCTGGATATTTCTCTTCGGCAGATGAAACCCATCCACTGGCGCATGAATATTCCAATGCGCATGAGATGTTCCTGTTCAACGCCGATAACACAGATCTGGGCGAAGAATTCACCTATGGCGTGCTGGCGCATGAGTTCCAGCACATGATCCACTGGTATCAGGATCGCAACGAGACATCTTACTTGAATGAAGGTTTCTCGGAATTGGCTGCCTTCCTGAACGGCTATACAGTTGGCGGTAAAGATTGGTTGTACAGCACCAAATCCCGATTTGCAGCTGAATGATTGGCCGAACGATCCCAGCGCCACCGGGCCTCATTACGGTGCGGGCTTCCTATATCTGACATACTTCCTCGACCGCTTTGGCGAAGAAGCCACTAAGGCGCTGGTCAAAGACCCGGAAAATGGCCTGGATAGTGTGGACAACGTGTTGCAGCAGATCAGATGCCACCGATCCGCACACCGGTCAGCCCATCGCTGCCGATGACCTGTTTATGGATTGGGTTGTCAGCCAACTATCTTCTGGATGAAAGTGTGGCGGATGGGCGTTACACTTACAACAATTATCCCAGCGCCCCGCAAACCTCTCCGACAGAATCAGTGTATGATTGTCCAACGGATTCGATGGGACGTACAGTCAAGCAATATGGAGTGGATTACATCCAGATCAACTGCTCAGGCGACTACACCCTGCGCTTCGAAGGCTCGACTCTAGCCCGCTTGCTGCCCGAGGATCCTTATTCCGGTTCCTATGCTTTCTGGTCCAACAAGGGCGACGAATCGGACATGACCCTGACACGTGAGTTCGATTTCACGGGCGTCACGGGCGAGATCAACTTCTCCTTCCGCACCTGGTACGACATCGAAGAAGATTACGATTATGTGTACTTCGAAGTTTCTGAAGACGGCGAACACTGGCAAATCATTACCACGCCCTCCGGCACTGCTGAAGATCCCTCCGGCAACTCCTATGGCTGGGCCTACAACGATGTAACGAACGGCTGGATCGAAGAGAGTATCGACCTGTCAGAATATGCCGGGCAAGAAGATCTTTGTGCGCTTCGAATACGTGACCGATGCTGCCGTCAACGGCGAAGGTATGCTGATCGATGATGTGTCTGTGGACGCGGTCAACTACTTCAGCGATTTTGAATCTGACGATGGCGGCTGGGTGGCAGATGGTTTCGTGCGCGTGCAAAACGCGCTCCCGCAGACCTTCCGTCTGGCGCTGATCAAAGAAGGCTCAACCACAACTGTTGAGATGATCGAAGTCAGCGAAGACCAGACCGCTGAAATCCCGCTTTCGATTGGTGGTGATGTGGACAGCGTCACGCTGGTGGTGAGCGGCACGACACGCTTTACTCGTGAAGTGGGGAGTTATACGGTTGAAATCAAGTAATAGCGTAAAAAGTAAAAAGAAAGAAGCAAAAAGTGCCTCCTGAATAATTCAGAGGCGCTTTTACTTTTCACTTATTACGTTTTACATGTTACAAACTAAAGCCCTGCAGCCTTTTTCAGAGCTTCAGCCTTATCCGTGCGTTCCCAGGTAAATTCGACATCTTCGCGGCCAAAGTGACCATAGGCGGCAGTTTTTCGATAAATTGGTTTGCGCAGGTCCAGGTCCCGAATGATCGCGCCGGGGCGCAGGTCAAAGTGTTCGGTGACCAAGTCGGCGATTTTGTCGTCAGCGATCTTGCCGGTCCCAAATGTTTCCACGTTCACCGAGAGCGGATGCGCCACACCGATGGCATAAGCCACCTGGATTTCACAGCGGTCGGCCAGTCCGGCAGCGACCACATTCTTGGCAGCCCAGCGCGCAGCATAAGCTGCGGAGCGGTCCACTTTTGTGGGGTCTTTTCCGGAGAAAGCGCCGCCGCCGTGACGTCCCATACCGCCGTAGGTATCGACGATGATCTTGCGCCCGGTCACGCCTGCATCACCTTGCGGGCCGCCGATCACGAAACGCCCGGTGGGATTGACATAGATCTTCAGGTCATCATCTACCATGTCCTTGGGCAGAACTGGATTGATAACATGCTCGATGATTGCGCGCGGATATCTTCCTGCGATATATCCGGGGCATGCTGGGTGGAGATCAAAACGGTATCAATACGCTTGGGTTTGCCAAATGCATATTCAACCGTCACCTGGCTCTTGCCATCCGGGCGCAGCCAATCAAGCGTGCCGTTCTTGCGGACTTCAGTCAGGCGCAGGGTCAGCTTGTGCGCCAGATAAATGGGCATCGGCATCAGGGTGGGGGTTTCGTTGCAGGCATAGCCGAACATCATGCCCTGGTCGCCAGCGCCGATAGCTTCCAGTTCGGCCTCGTCGCCGCCCTTGGCTTCCAGGGATTTGCTAACACCCATATCGATGTCCGGGCTCTGGCTGGCAATGGCAGACAGCACGCCACAGGTGTTGCCATCGAAACCTTTCTTGGCGCGGTCGTAGCCAATATCGATAACCACTTTGCGGACCAGGTCATCGAAATTGACAAAGGCTTCTGTCGTGATTTCGCCCAGCAGCATGACATAGCCAGTCTTGGTGGCGGTTTCGCAGGCCACGCGCGAATATGGGTCCTGCTCCAGGCAGGCATCCAGCACGGCATCGCTGATCTGGTCACACATCTTGTCAGGGTGACCTTCCGTCACTGATTCGGATGTAAACATCAGTTTCGGGGAAGTCATAAAAGTAGTACTCATTCGTTGCACCTCTTTAGAAATGAAATTGCCCCTTCTGGCAAAACATGGAAAGGGCAATTTGCGTACAAATCTGGCTGCCCTCTCATCTTCCAGAAACATCCATCTGCCGGAATTAGCACCTTTTCTAGATGAAAGGTTGCTGAAGCTTCGCAGGGCCGGTCCCTCCGCCTCTCTGGATAAGAGTGCCGATTGGGGCTATTGAATTGTGGCGGGATAATACCACAGTCAATAGGAGGCGTCAATTAAAAAAATAAGCCGCCGGGATGTCCCGGCGGCTGATTATCAAAGGTGTTGATTAATTGTCCGATGCGCAGCGGAAACCAATTCTGGAAGCATATTCGCCGACAAATTCGGGAGAATCCAGGTCTGCATTGAGATTTGGTCCGAGCACTGAAGATCGTTTCGATACACGGATATAAGACTCATCATCTGCAAAGGAGCCACCACGCACCACTCGCTTGAAGAAATTGCTGCGTGCAATGGGGCCGGTAGGGTTGTTATTGATGGCCGCGCTGTAGTATTCAGCATCGTAAAAGTCATTGACCCATTCGGCAACATTGCCAGCCATATCCAACACACCAAAGGGGCTTGCGCCAGCCGGGTAACTGCCCACCCGGTTTGTATCACCGAAATAGTAATTGAAGTTGGCATATGTAGCATGTGGCGCGATCATCGCCCCAGGGGAAAGTGCGGAAATCATCGCCGCGAGCGGCGCGTTCCCATTCTGCTTCGGTTGGCAAGCGGCGGCCTGCCCATTTGCAATAGGCATCAGCTTCACCCCAGCTTACATAAACAACGGGGAAATCTGCGAACTCAGGATTGTTGAAGTACGATTGGCGCGTTTCCGATTTGAAGGCGTACGGCAGGTCGCAGCCTCCAGCCTGGACACAATCGGCGTACATTGCGTTGGTTACTTCAATCTTGTCCATCCAAAACGCATGCATGGTAACTTTGCGGACAGGTTTTTCATCTTCAGATGCAGCCGGATCAAGGCCGCCCATCTGGAAAGCGCCTTCCGGGATAAATACCTGGATCATGCCATCAGCGGGTGAGACACGCTCGGAGCCTGCTGCTGTATCGCCAGATGCCGGTTCGGCTGTGGGGTTTAAGGGTACAGGTGTTGCTGTCGGGACCGGCGTCGGGCAGTGCGATTGGTGTGGGTTCTGCCGATCCGCCACCCAACTGGCAGGCGGTGCTAAACAGAGCCACTGCCAACAAAATGGGGAATAATTTTTTCATAGTAAGCCTCCTAAAGCTATATCTTTCTTGAGTATATTTGCAGGGCAATAATTTCTGTATCACCCATTGGTAATATATTGGTACTATTTTGTGACTTTCTGTTACCAATTTTACCAATTCTTGCATATAATACTAGGAGCGAAACATTACAAATGTGTTAGAAAGGAGCATATGACAAATACTGATCTGTCCAATTCCCAAGCTGCTTTGCGCGTGTTCATCGTTTGTGACCAGACGGATACCGCGCCTATCTGGGGATATATGATTCGAGAAAAGGGATTGGTAGCGATCCTGGAAACATCTGTCCAGCGTGCCATGGGTCGAGCAGTGGAAGATATTCCTGACCTGATCATCATTGATGTGAACGCCTCCCACCAGGAGCGGATTGCCCTGTGCAAAAAGTTCCGTGCTTTAAGTTCCAGCCCGATATTGCTTTTCTTGCCAGCAAATAATGAGGCCGAAATTCTCGAAGCCTACGATGCGGGTGTGGACGAGTGCGTGATCAAACCGATCAGCCCGTCCATTTTCCTGGCGAAGATCGCTGCCTGGTCGCGTCGTAGCTGGTCCGAGCCCATGTCTCCGCGCCGGACGAATAAACTGCGCCTCGACCCATCCCGCCGATCTGCGGTCAGCGAAAGCGGCGTGGACATGCGCCTGACAAATCTGGAATTCCGCCTGCTGCATCTGCTGATGAGCAGGCCGGGATACGTGTTCAAAAGCGAAGATATCATCCAGACGGTGTGGGGTTCACAGCGCGAGAATGACCAGTCGTTGCTCAAGAATATGATCTATCGTTTGCGGAAGAAATTGGAAGAAGAAGCGGGGGAAACCAATTTGATCCAGACCTGGCCGGGCGGGTATAGTTTCCAGGAAGATTAGAACCCGTTCCATCAATATATTTTGGACTTACGCAGTTCGTGAAAAGATGCCGAAAATAAGGGGTGCGTGCGGAGCACGCACCCCTTATTTTCGGGTCTCTCCATTACAAAGGCGTAAATCCTGATATTTTTATGCCATAATAGAGGCATAAAAATCCGGTTTATACGAAAACACATCCGATACGGTGAGTGTGGTGTGCATAGGAGAAGAGTAAATGACCTGGTATATCCTCCGCCACGGAGACAAGGAAGCAGGCGAGTTCAGGAATCCCGATTTGCCGCTCAATGACCAGCCCATCAGCCAACTGGGACAGGAGCAGGCGCGGAAGTTGTGGGACTTTTTCGCAGACAGAGAGATCGCGCACATCTACGTCAGCGCGTACCAGCGCACGGGGCAGACGATCGCCTATGTGGCCGAGCAATTTGGGCTGAGCCCGTAGTGGACGAACGCCTGAATGAGATCAATATCGGGTTATTCGAAGGGGCCACGCAAGAGGAAGTGCAAGAAAAGTTCCCGGCGGAGTGGCAGGCCTATCGCGAGAGAGACAGCGATTTCCGTTTTCCCGAGGGTGAAAGTCTGGGCGAAGCGCATAAAGCGGTCGTCGAATTTTTAGAGGAAAAACGGAAGTTACACGGGGATGAGAACGTCATCGCCGTTTGCCATGACGGCTTGCTGCGTTCGCTGATGTGCTATGTGATGGACATCCCGGTTTACAAACGCTGGGGCTTTCGCGCGGACACCTGCGGAATCACCGAACTCGAGTACGAGCCGGAGTATGGCACCTGGAAGTTGATTCGCTATAATCAAACCAATGTATGACAGATAATAGTTTGATCCACATCTTTGGATGCGTTTGCAGTATGTGATTCTCCTGCAGCAGTTCTAGATCCAGCGAGTTCTTACGGTGTTGGAGGGTTTCATGAAAACAGGAAAATCATCATTCTTGCAATCACTCGCTTCTTGTATATTTTCCCGAACTTGCATCTGACGAATTGTCTTCAAGAAAACTTAAAATCTCGGAAGTCTTTGCTCTAGGGGGTATAATTTCGCGACTTAATTCATAGGAGCAGCCTTTTGACAGTACAAACTCGCCCGGTCAGCTATTGGGGCCTGATCAACGGGAACAGGAATTTTCGCAATCTGTGGTTCGGACAAATCGTCAGCCTGATGGGGGACTGGTTCAATGTCATCGCCACGGCTATCCTCGTCGCAAAACTGACCAACTCCGGGCTGGCGGTCGGTGCGCTGTTCGTCATCCGCGCGTTAGCCCAGTTTGTGACCGGTCCGTTCGGGGGCGTGCTGGCCGACCGTTTCAACCGTAAATGGATCCTGATCTGGGCAGACATCGCCCGCTTCGTCATCGTGTTGGGATTCTTGCTGGTCAAGGATGCCAGCCATATCTGGCTGCTGTACACGCTTTCCGCGCTACAGCTCGGCATCAGCGGCATCTTCTTCCCGACCAAGGATGCCATCCTCCCGGATGTGGTCGTAGAGGAGGAGATCGGCACCGCCAACGCGTTGACTTCCACTACCTGGTCGACCATGCTGGCGCTGGGCGCATTCCTGGGCGGACAGGTGGCCGGGGCCTGGGGCATCGCTCCCGCCATCGTGCTGGATGCCGCTCTCTTACCTGCTCTCGGCCTGGTTCATCGGGCGAATGGCCTATACCCAGACGACGGAAAAAATGGAAGGGGGTCTTAAGCCAACAGAAGTCTTTCAGGGTTATTTTCGGGGACTGGGCTATTTATCCAAACATAAGGACATTTTCATCATCGCGGTTCAAAAGGCCTCGCTGATGCTGGCTGTTTCGGGATTCAATGACGTGCTGCAAGTGGAGCTTTCCAGCAAGGTCTTTGTGGTCGGGGAAGGGGGCAGCACCAGCCTGGGATGGCTGTACGCCATCGTGGGAGTCGGGACCGGGGTCAGCCCGATCCTGGCCCGCTGGGTGACCGGTGACCGCGAGCGCGCGCTGCGGCATGCCATCACCGCCGGGTACGGAGTTACGCTGGTCGGCCTGACGCTGATGTACCCGATCCACAGCCTGGGAATGATGCTGACCGGCGCATTCTTCCGCGGATTTGGCGTCGCCATCATCTGGGTGTTCTCGACCACCCTGCTGCTCAAGAAACTGCCCAACCGGGTGCGCGGACGCGTGTTCGGGACCGAATTCGCCCTGCTGACCCTGGCCGGCGCGATCGGCTCGGGCCTGGGCGGCTGGCTGCTGGATGCCTTTGCTGGATTTACCTTGCAAGACCTGATCCTCCTGATGGGCGCGCTCATGCTGAGCTTCGGGGTATACTGGTTTATCAATGGGGTGTGGGGCGCGAAGAAATTGACAGCTCCAGCACCGGTAGAGTAAGTCTGTTCAACAATAATTCCATTCTGCCCCATTACAGGAGAAGAAATAGAATAAAAACTGCTCTAAATTACATGCTGATATGGATCGAATGCAACCATAACTTGAAATTTAATTCGATACTAAATCATGCTATACTCTGAAAAGAGATGCCTAGACCGAAACCAGTTCGACATTTTGTTTTTACTGAGCATGCGCTTTCCGAAATGGCTCGGCGTGGAATCAATGAAGATCAGGTTGCAGCAGTGCTTGCAAAACCCGAGCAATCTGAATCAGTCCGAAAAGGAAGAACGGTATATCAATCAAAATTAAGTTTTGGCGAGCCACCGAAAGAATACATATTGCGTGTCTTTGTTGATACTGACCGTGATCCACCACAAGTAGTAACTGCTTACCAGACCAGCAAGATTGAAAAGTATTGGAGATAAAACATGAAAGTGATCTATGATCGCGACACAGATTTATTAACTGTCATTTTCTCTGAAATCCCCATTGTGGAAAGTGATGAAGATAAACCCGGCATTGTTTTGGATTACGATGCTGATGGAAATCTCGTTTCTTTAGAAATCCTGGATGCATCCCGGCGGGTCAATGTGCCAGGAAAAATCGAATACCAGGTTTCGCCCCTGGCGGGGTAGAAAATATGATGCCCAAAGACAAGAACTCCGAGCCATTGCCTCGGAGTTCTTCCTTTATCATTACCGAATTCGCCCTGCTCACCCTGGCCGGCGCGATCGGTTCGGGCCTGGGCGGCTGGCTGCTGGATGCCTTTGCCGGGTTTACCTTGCAAGACCTGATCCTGCTGATGGGCGCGCTCATGCTGAGCTTTGGAGTTTACTGGTTCATCAACGGCGTTTGGGGCGTGAAGAAATTGGCAGCTCCGGTAGTCGTAGAGTAGGATGTTCCTATATCCCAGTTAATTTCAATCTGAGTGAATGTCTAAAACCTTTTCAAAAAATGTGAGTTTGTAGGTTTTTTCTAAATCCCAATTGTTTGTGTTGATACGAACCCGGTATACATTGCCCTCTACCACTTAAAATATATGTCATCTTGATTTCCCCATTCAGCTAAAGAGAATTATTAGGATCAATTATCTCCGTAATTCCATTATCAATAAGTTCATACCATGGAATTCTCTCAGCTACCCAATCTGCTACCATTTGGATTTCTTCACTGGATAGTTTTCGATTTTAATTCTCAAAAGCAACATTTTGGAAATCTTCCGCTGTCAATTGATATAGAATTTTATTATCTTTCATAATCACACATCCACTGGCTCGTATTCAATTTCAAGTTTTTTACATAAGCTATCCAGAACCACAAGCGCCCTGTCTCTTGCATAGTGGGTTCTCAATGGTGTAGCCCTTGTAGGATTTGGGATAGAAGAAATCTTTTCCATTTGGATGCTTTAGCTCAGTCTGATTTGTGATTATATATCTCGTATTCCCAACTCCCCAAGGCAAGGGAACTTTTTCTAGTAAATCATTATCAACAAGATACTTTAATACGTTTTTGAACAAATTTCTAACAATATCTCCCTCTATAATTTTATTGTTTATTTTCACCGCCAATCGACCGGATTGTCTTCCTTTGACGGGAATGTCTGAAGTGCTAAATTCTATTGCATTAGATTTTGCAGAGCATCAAATATCGAGTGAAACACATCATTATATTTTTGTATAGATCTAAAGCAAGCTTCTTTTCTTCATTTGTAATAGCCATTTTGACTCCCTTGTGTCTGAATCTGTAATTTCTATGTATTGAATGATAAAAGGCTTCACCTTTTGGTTCAAATTCGGGTGTTCAAGAATTGGTAAGAGCAGCTTGTCATTTAGCAATTGATAATCCTATGCAATACCATCTCTCATCACCCACTGTAGAGCGCGAGTTTGTAAGTAATTTTGGAAGTAAATAGATTAAATATATTCGTGTCATTAGGGTGATTGGTTAGCAACCAATCAGCATATTTTTTAGATTGTTCTGCATTAACATTGCTATCAATTTTTAATTCAAAAATTATGTTTAGTCTGTTTGATATTCCTGAGACGGTTCTATACTTGGCAGTCAGAAATATGTCAAATCGTCCCAAATCTCTAACGCTAATCTCTGATGAAAGAAACTCGTTTGGAGTAACTTCTAAATCATAAAATTCAATAGTGGGTAAAATTTTTGATAGCCCATGAACTCGTTGAAACTTTAACATAAAGGGAAATGATAGTGCATCATTATGGGAAACCTTGTTTCAAAAGGAGTTCCCGAATGAGCACTATCCCTGTTAGTCTAACCGAAAAAGCCTTTAATGAGCATGTTTTACCCTATCTCTCAGTAGCCAAGCGAGGTTATATAAGCAAAATCCCACTATACAAGATATACAACAACATTCTCTATCGCCTTCACACAGGATGCCAGTGGTATCAACTTCCTATCGCTCCACTAGGGGATGGTTCAGATAAAAAGGAAATCAGTTATCACGCTGTTTACTATCATTTTCGTAAGTGGAGTAGGGATGGTAGCCTGAAAAAGATCTGGATAGCCAGTATTTTACGGGTTCTTCCCTATCTGGATTTATCTGAACTCAATCTGGACGGCAGTCATGCCATCGCCAAGAAAGGTGGTGAATTAGTTACCTATCAAGGTCGCAAAAAAGCCAGGACGACAAATATTTTACCAATCACTGATGCTCGGGGTTTCATTATCACAACAACCGATTTGATAGCAGGCAATCACAACGATGCCTTCAATTTGAAACCACATTTACAAGAAGCTTTCAAGTTTCTGAAGCGACTTGGGCTTGATATTTTTGGCGCTTATTTCAATGCGGATGCTGCATTTGATACCAAAGATGCGAGAAAAACTTGTTTCAATCATGGCGTCATTCCAAATATTGATGAAAACAAGCGCAATCGAAAAAAGCCCAAACCAGGACCGAAGCGTTTCTTCAAAAAAGAAATCTACAAGCATCGTTTTTCCAGCGAACGCACTTTTGCTTGGGTTGATAAATTCAGGGCTTTGCTTGTCAGATATGAGCAACGTGAAGTTTATTTTCTTGGCGCACATTTTATTGCCTTTGCTATGATCAATTTACGCCAGATCATTCAACAATAAGTTTCAACCAGTTCCATTACTATCGTGAGAAGATGGCTTAAGGCTCGGCATTCTGATCGTAGATAAGTAACAAAAATCTTGTTAGTACATATATTCCCCGATCAGATGCGACCCATTCGCATCTAACAACCAACCATAGAAACTGGAGTGCCAACGCTCGTAATGTGTTCTTCCAACAATAGTAAAAAAATTGGGCTCACTCAGTATATTGTAAAACTTGATGAAATTAGGCTGAAATATTAACTCCAAAAGCCGATGTGAGAAAGGAACCTCTTTGTTTTGCATATTATGAGCCTTTTAGCTTCCCATAAATTTGGTTTAAATTCCAAGTACAAATTATACACGTAAGAAATAGTAAATTCACACAAAAAACAGTGCGACCTACATCTCGGCAGGCCGCCCTGTTTCATATTTCAAAATAGACCCTAAAGGTCTTTGCGAAGCACCCCGTAGCGGAGTGTAGGGGGCCAGACCTTTAGGGTCTAACTGATTCACTGACTACTCACACCGCAACGCCGCGACCCCGCCAGTAACCAGCGGGGCCTCAACGTCTATGCGCGCCAAGCTTTAGTCTGGCAGATCATCCAAGACCTGCTGCATGCTTTTTTTGTATGCGCGGAAGGCGGCGCGTCCCTGCTCGGTGAGGCGGATCTTGGTATGCGGTTTTTTCCCTTTGAACTCTTTCAGCATTTCGATGTAGCCGGCCTCTTCCAGCCGGGTCATGTGCGTGGACAGGTTGCCCCAGGTCAGCCCGGTCATGCGCGTCAGGAAGACATAGTCCGCGCTTTCGACCACGTACAGGTAGGTCAGCACCATCAAACGGGCCGAAGCGTGGATGACCTGGTCGATGTCCGCCAGCGGATGCAGTTCCGGGGTCGGCTGCGATGCGCTCATCTTACATTTCCCCGGCCGGGAGGGGGTTGTTCTGCAAGAAACGAATGAACGTCACCAGGCCGGTCAGGATCATCACACCAGCCAGGGTCCCGAAGACGATCGGGAATCCGTGGTGCGAGGCGCCCATGTTCTGGTACAGCCATTCGCCGATCAGGGGTGCCAGCGCGCCCAGCAATCCGTAGGCGTACAGGCGGGGGAAATCCAGGAAATATGCCGCAGCGCTGAACCCGATCAGCAGGGTCAGCCCCATGACGATGGGAATCCCTCCAATTGGAAGGTCCCTAAAGCGCAGGGCCGCAATGAGACCAAGGATGAGCGCGATCACATTGACGATCAACAGCGCAACGTTGAATTTCTTTAGCCTGTGTTTGCGTGCTGCGCCGAATTCCACCCTCCCGATGCGCGGTCTGACTACCTTCTTCCTGATGCCCCAGATGACCAGATAAACAGCCCCCCAGAAGGGGATGAAAGACGGCCGAACTCCAGAAATCTCCCATGCTGCGGCTGAGGAAGGGCCCAATGGCTAATTGCAGGGGGAACGAACAGCCGAGGAAGACGTCCCATAATCCATCTGCAAATGTAGATTGGAAAACCTTCCGCTCAGCATCTTTCAAGCTGATCTGTTGTGACATGATTAGCTCCTTTTGTGCTATTTCTTAGAGAGTACTCTTTTTTAAAGAGTACTTTGAAATCATTGTACAGGAATTTGAGTTGGGAGTCAAGCCGCTCTAGCCGCCCGGACATAAACGTCTGGGCTATTAATACGAAGCCGCCTACAGCGGCTTATCCCCTTACGGGGACTTAGCCTGCAAAGCAGGCTTCGGATTAAGTCCCCGGCGAAGTTCATTCCGCAATTTCATATCTCCCCCAAAAACCGGCGAGGCAAGTGTGACGGGTTCCTAATATTGAATTAACCTATAGACTTATAATTAACCGAATGCGTTTCAAACGATTCTTTATTTGGTTGACCCTCATCGTACTCGGGCTGGGAAGCTTCTATCGCCCGGGTGCTGTCCAGGCGGATGAGCTCCAGCCTGCGCCGGTCGCTCAGGTCAGCGCCTATGAGTTGATCATCGCGATGAACACCCTGCGCGTTTCGAGCGGGCTCCCGGCGCTGATCGAAGACCCGATTGTCAACGCCGTGGCCCAATCCACGGCGCAGATCATGGCCGCCAACAACATGTCCTGGCACATCGGGGATGTGCGCGGCCGCATCGCTGCTGCCGGGTACGGGGCTGGCGGCACTGTCTGGGCCACGGAGAACTTTGCCGTGGGGGGCGAAGGCACGGGCATCGACAGCATCATGGCCACCTGGGCCGATCCGGACCATATGCGCCCGGCGGTCAACCCGGCTTATTGTCATGTGGGCGCGGGCGTGGCGCAGGCCTCCAACGGCAGATACTATTACATTTTGCAGGCGGCCTACGTTTCCGGACAGGAGTGCGGCGGTTTCGTCGCCGTCCACTTCAGGAGGCACATCCCAAGCCGGGCGAGGTTCCGAATCCGGTTTCGCAGTTGATCGTGCCGGTCAAGATCGCCACGCCGGATGCAAACGGGGAGATCTATCATGTCGTCCAGGCGGGTCAATCCTTCTGGTCGATCGCCATCGCCTACCAGATCACCATCAACGACCTGGAGACCTGGAACAATCAGTCTCGTGATACGCCCTTGCAAAACGGGCAGCGCTTATTCATCCCGGGTAAGGATACGCAGGGCTACGCCACACCGACTCCCTACGGCATGATCGTGCCCGCTGCTCCGGATGCAGATGGCCGGATCGTGCATGAAGTGGGGCCGTACCAGGCGTTGTACACAATCTCGGAAGCATATCAGGTATCCGTAGACCGGATCCTGGCATTGAATGGATGGCAGGCGGATTGGCCCCTGCAAATCGGCCAGAAGCTCGTCATTTCCGCGGGGAATATCACCCCCAGTCCCACCTTGAGCGCCATCCAGAAGCTCACCCCCGAAGCAGACGGCAGCTACTACCACACCGTCCAGAGCGGCGAAACGCTCTCGTGGATCGCTGGACTGTACGAGGTCCCGCTTGCCGACCTGATGGCCTGGAATGGGCTGAACAACGCCTCCGTCATCCGCCCGGGACAACAATTGCTTCTTCTCGTGACCCCGCCTGCTACGCCGACCCCCACGCAGACCCTCACCCCGACCACGGCCCCGGTCACCCCGTCCCCCTCCATGACGCCAGCGCCTCCAACGGAAACTGCGTCTGCTTCCGCACCCGAACCTTCTCGTGGCCCTGGCATAGGTCTCATTTTCGGCCTGATTGCGGTTGCCCTCATTGGCGGGTTGCTCTGGTGGAGATTTTTGCGCAAAAGAAGACAATGAAAATACCCCCGGGGCATTCCATCCAACCGTGCGGCCCGAACAATTATTCGTGCTATCATAGGTAAATTATCGGTTTAATCCAGGAGTAAGCATGTCTGATAAAAATGTTCGTTTTAATCGTAGGGATTTTTTACGCCTGTCCGCGCGGCTGGCTGGGGGTCTCATCGTGAACCCCATCCTGGGGGCCTGCCAGAAGCTCGGCTTGATCGAAGCGACCGAGACACCATTCCCCTCATCCACACCAGGGATTGAAGGTTCCAGCACATCCACGCCTACAGCAGTTCTCTCAACCCAGGGCGCTCCATCCGTACCTGATGGAAATGCCGGTATCGCCTTTGTCCGCACGCGTGACCGCCAGGAAGGAGTCCGCCGGGCGATTTCCCTGCTGGGCGAAAATACTGTCAGTGGGAAAAAGGTTTTTCTCAAACCCAATTTCAACAGCGACGATCCAGCGCCGGCATCAACTCACCCGGATACCCTGCGGGCGATGGTCGAGTCATTGCAGGAAATGGGCGCGGGGTCCATCACCGTTGCTGATCGCAGCGGTATGGGTGATACCCGCCGGGTAATGGAAAACCTTGGCGTATACGATCTCGGGAGTGAACTGGGATTTGACACCCTGGCATTCGACGAATTGACAGATCCAGAAGATTGGGTCTTGGTCAAAAATGATGATGACCACTGGAAGAATGGGTTTCCGGTCCCCCGTCAATTGTTAGAGGCGGATGCGATCGTTCAAACCTGTTGTCTTAAACCACATCGCTATGGGGGCCATTTCACCATGTCATTGAAGAATTCGGTCGGGATGGCAGGAAAGTTCATGGGAAGCGGCGGACACAATTACATGACCGAACTGCACACATCACTGCACCAGCGCCTGATGATCGCGGAGACCAATACATTTTATGAACCCGCCCTGGTCGTTCTCGATGGGGTCGAAGCCTTCATCGACGAAGGGCCTGACCGTGGCACAAAGGTCTGGGGGGATGTCATCATGGCCGGCACCGACCGGGTGGCGTTGGATGCTGTCGGCCTGGCGTTGCTATGTTATCTGGGTTACACAGGGAAAGCTGCGAATGGACCGATATTCGCACAGGAACAGATTGCCCGGGCAGTAGAGCTTGGGCTTGGCATCAACGGCCCGGATAAAATCACATTCCTTACAGACGATTCGGAAAGCGCCGCCTATGCTGCTCAAATCTACGAACAGATGAAGCGATCCGGATAATTACCCATATCCCAACCCCGCCGTATTATTTCAAGTTGAGTTTTTTTCTGATAAAAATTCGCACTCTTTCGGCTGCATCCAGTGCAGATTCAGCGGTTTCCACATTAAGCGTAATACCCGGATAGCGTACAATCACGGCGTAACGATCCAGGGTTTGCAAATCACTTTTGATACTAGAGAAGTCAACGTCAATAGAAACACATAAATCTAAGAGTGGCATCAGGTTGTGCCTGCGTTCAAACTCAATTTGATGCTCTTGCAAAAACGCCTTGAGATATTTTTCCGCACATTGCTGGCAATGAAAACAAGCTGTATCGGGAAGAGGAACTTCCCCCGCGTGGAGCAAAACATCCGCACTGGAAAAATCCTGCTCAGCTTTCTGCACCCATTCAGCTGTCAGTTCGTTCATACAGCACTTTCCCTTTTTGGGTGATTCTACGCAAGAACCAGTCCCCCAGTCTTATCCGCTTTTCTAATACTTCCCGTGAACGGACGACGATGTCAACACGGAAGGATAAGTCAGGCAGGGAATCTGCAATTTCCAGAATGGCTGCCAGTTCCCCCTCTGGCGTATCCATCACCACCAATAAATCTACATCGCTCCAGGCGGTTGGATTACCGTAGGCGTGTGAGCCAAAGAGGATGATCTCCTCCGGGTGGAATTCGTCCGCGATACGTTTTGCGATAGCGCGGATGGTCTTCATTGGAATGCGTGTACGCTCTTTTAACGGCGGCACCTGGAAGACAGCTTGCGTGGTCATATCTAGATTATACGTGATTTTAAGGCAGTTTGTCGCTTGCCACTCACTGCTTACTTTTTACTTCCCACTCATACCCCAACGCCGCGAACATATCCATTTCCCCTAAATAGTTTCCGTCAGAAACTTGTCGATACGTTCATTGACGGCTGGCAAAAACCGGTCAGGGATGTAATGGGGGCAATCCGGGATAATCTCGGCCGCAACCAGGTTCTGAAAGACCTGCTTTGCTCGCGCCACCACCTTGCGCGCCGGGAAGAGATGGTCATTTTCAGCGGCTATCACCAGGGTAGGGGCCTTGAACGCGGTCATTTCATTTCGGGATACGTTGCGGGGCATTTCCGGTTCGATATACACATGCTCAAAGACCGCTTCGGTGATCTCGATCACATCTTCGGGAATCGGGTTCTCCAAAAACATGGGGCGCAGCACGCGCAGTAACCTGTCCCGGCTCGGGGCCAGGCGATAAACCAATAAAGGCAGCAGCAGTTCGAAGAGCATGGTCCACCAGGGGATCGAGACCAGCCCGGATGGAATCAACACAGCTGCTTTTGAAATCCGCTCGGGCGCATACCCAGCCGCATTCAGCAGGATTCCCGCGCCATACGAACTGGCCATAAAGGCCGGTGACTCCAGGTCTAAGCCGTCCAGCACATCCACAACCCACTGGCCATAGCTGTCATCGCGCGGGGACAGGCGTACTGGGTCGCTTTTTCCGGGGTGGCCGATGGTGTCGAGCGCGTACAGGCGATACTTTCCCGCCAGGGAATTGGCCCAGGCCAGCATAGACGGGTTAATGGTATTGCCGCCGTGCAAAAGCACCAGCGGCGGACCGGCTTCGGGTCCAGCCAGCAGCACATGCGTCTGTCCGAAGCGGGTTGAGACCATCCGACTTTCGGTCTGGATACCGGTCGCTGCCAGATGCCTGTCATACAAGGCGTAAATAACGGCTTTCCCCTCCGGCGTACGATAGATGCTTTTCATAAATGTGTGGCAAAAACGGGCAGACCAGGCCGGTCTACCCATTTTCTCAACCTATCTAAGTTGGCTAATTATTCGTGAAATAGTGATTTCCATCGTGTATCCTCTCTTCGTGCCAAATTTTCCGACCTTGTTGGTGACCACTTCTATTGTAACAAATTTCACATACAATCTGCAAACGAATTTATCAAAAGAATAGCCAGCTAGATGGACAGGTATAATCTCTCCCATGCCCCTGAACGCGCTGCTCAACCATTGGAAATATGACCCGCAGACTGCCAAGAACATTGTGGTATGGCGGACAACTCCCGCGCGCGCGGCGGTCACGCATCCCTTCCCGGACGATATGCCTGCTCCGCTTCGAGACGCCTTGTCTGCCCTGGGCATCTCCTCGCTCTACAGCCACCAGTCCCGGGCCTGGGATCATACCCACGCCGGAAGGAATATTGTCCTGGCTACCAGCACGGCCTCGGGGAAAACGTTGGCCTATAACCTGCCCGTCCTTGCGGCGTTGCTGGAGAATCCAGAAGCAAGGGCGTTATACCTCTTTCCAACAAAAGCACTGACGCAAGACCAGTTAGATACATTATCCCGTTTTCCCGTTAATCCGTTGGCTGAAAACGGGACAACGGGAAAACGTTTAAACGTTCCAACGGCCATCTACGACGGCGATACTCCCAAACGAGACCGCCCGCCTATCCGAAAGAACGCCCGCATCCTGCTCACCAATCCAGACATGCTGCATACCGGCATCCTGCCCCATCACACCAACTGGGCGGATTTCTTCCGGGAGCTGAAATTCGTGGTCATCGATGAATTGCACACCTACCGCGGCGTCTTTGGCTCGCACGTTGCCAATGTGATTCGGCGGCTCAAGCGTGTGGCTGCTTTTTATGGGGCAAGCCCGCAGTTTATTCTCACCTCCGCGACCATTGGCAATCCCAAAGAACTGGCCGAGAAACTGACCGAATCCCCCGTCACGTTGATCGACGACGATGGCTCGGCGCGCGGCCCGCGCCACTTCCTGATCTACAATCCGCCCATCGTCAACGAAGCACTCGGCCTGCGCAAAAGCGCCCTGCTCGAAAGCGTCCGCCTGGCGCAAGATGTGCTCTCCGCTGGGGTGCAGAATGTGGTCTTTGCCCGGTCAAGGCGCAGTGTGGAGATTATTTTGACGTATCTTCAAGGTGGGAATCGGGAATTGGAAATTGGAGAATGGGATGAGAACGAATCCCGATTCACAAATCCCGATTCCAAAATTCGCGGTTATCGTAGCGGCTATTTGCCCTCACAAAGAAGAGAAATAGAGCAGGGCCTTAGAGATGGCTCCGTCCGCACCGTTGTAGCCACCAACGCCCTCGAGCTGGGCATAGACATCGGCGGGTTGGGTGCGGCCATCCTCGTCGGTTACCCGGGCAGCGTCGCTTCAGCCTGGCAGCAATCCGGGCGGGCGGGACGCGGGGATGCCCCGGCTGCGGCTGTGCTGGTCGCTTCCGCACTTCCTCTGGATCAGTTCCTGGCGCATCATCCCGAATACTTCCTTGAGCGTTCGCCCGAACAGGCGCTGGTCAACCCCGACCATCTGCTCATCCTGCTCGAGCATCTGCGCTGCGCCATGTTCGAGTTGCCCTTTGCCAGGGGGGATTATTTTGGGCATTTGGACGTGGATGAGTTTCTGGAGTTTCTGGTGTCTAACCGGGAAGCGCATCTTTCTAACGACAAGTATTTTTGGATGGCCGACAAATACCCGGCTGCCGATATTTCCCTGCGCTCGGCCTCGCCCGAAAGCGTCACGCTGCAAATCATGGACGATCAATCTTCGCCAAGGACAATTGGCACAGTGGACGGCGAAAGCGCGGCCTGGATGGTGCATCCCGGCGCGGTCTACCTGCACGAGGCCCAGTCTTATTTTGTGGAGCGCCTCGACCTGGACGAGAAGCTGGCTCTGCTGCGACCAGCCTTGAGCGATTACTACACCGAACCCCTACGCGATACGAACGTGACGCCTCTCTCCTTGGGAGAATGGCGCAAAGATAGCGGGCTGCGAGAAATCCTGGGGAGAACTGCAGGTCACCACCCGCGTGAAGGGATACATCAAACGCCGCTGGTACACCCACGAAACCCTGAGCGGTGAACCGCTCGATCTTCCGCCGCAGGATTTACAGACCACCGGCTATTGGATCTCAATCTCGGATGAAACGGTTAAAACCCTGATCGAGGAAGGCATGTGGACAAATGCGCCCAATGATTACGGCCCGAATTGGCAGAAGATCCGTGAGCGCGTGCGGGCACGAGATGGGCATAAATGCACATCGTGCGGAAAGCCTGAGGGGAAGCGTCAGCATGATGTGCATCACAAAATCCCGTTCCGCATGTTCCTGCAACGGAGTCCAACGTATTCAGACGTTATAAATCAAAGTCGGGTCCCCTTCGGGGATGATAAGACTTTGGACTCCTTCGAGAACGCGCTAACCAATTGGATAACCTGACAACGCTCTGCCCGGAATGCCACAAAAAAGCTGAAACAGCCGTGCGCGTCCGTTCGGGGCTAGCAGGGTTGAGTTATGTGCTTGGCAACCTGGCCCCTCTCTTCCTGATGTGCGATCCCGGCGACCTGGGCACACACATCGAGCCGGTCGGCACGGCAGACTTTCCACAACCTGCTGTGGTACTATATGACTTGGTTCCAGCGGGGATTGGATTTAGTGAGAAGTTGTTCGAACTACACGATGAACTGATTCAAAACGCGCTTGAGCTGGTAGGGCAATGTGCCTGCTTGGACGGTTGTCCATCCTGTGTGGGGCCGGGCGGAGAGAATGGGGCAGGGGGCAAACAGGAAACATTAGAAATATTGAAAGCTTTGGAGAATAATGAAAATCCGCCATCTAAGCCGCGCTGAAGTTTCGTATGTCTGGCAAATCGACCGCAGTGAAATCATCAATAATATCTACTATTTGCGGGATGGAAAGCTGGTGCTCGAACCTGAACATTACGATATGCGTGGCTGGCCGCACGGCGAGCCGGAACATTACACGCCTTTCCTTCTGGATTGCTTGGACCGTGGCGGCCATTTCTGGGGCGCATTTGAAGGTGACCTGTTGATCGGAGTGGTTGTACTGGAAAACCGTTTTATCGGCAGCGCAAAGGACACGCTCCAAATGAAATTCCTGCATGTCAGCAACCATTTCCGTAAGCATGGCTTGGGTAAAAAGCTTTTCCTGCTTGCTGCTGAGAAAGCCATCGAACTTGAGGCAAAGAAGATGTATGTTTCTGCTACGCCATCGGAAAACACGGTCAACTTTTACATGCATTTGGGATGCGTCCTGGCGACGGAAATTGACCAGGAACTTTTCGAGTTAGAGCCAAAAGACATTCATTTAGAGTATGTGCTTGATCATCAACAGGAAACTTTAGAATGACAGAATCAAAATTCATTCCCCTGCCTGCTTATCGTGAGTATCCTATAGAAGAAATGGGTGAACGTGCCTTTCTTGTATTGGTGGTCGGCTATCCAGCCGAAGGGACAACCGTACCCGATATATCAGCAAGAAGCCGTTGGATGAGATAATCACTTTTATCTAAAAGCCTGTCCGTAAAATACCGTAGTAGCGACTTCAGTCGCATTTTAGACGGCTGAAGCCGTTACTACAAAACAATTTTCGGATAGATATTAAGTTTATTTTATTAGGAGTTACGTGTTTGAATAGAGGAGGTCCGAAAACAAGGGGTGCGTGCGGAGCACGCACCCCTTGTTTTCGGTATCTTTTTGCGAACCGCGTAACTCCTACTTATAAAATTTCACTTAGGCCACGGAACATCAGGAATGACGCTTTGGGGCTTTGCTGTTCCCTTACAACCAGCCGACAAATCCGCAAGACCCGGTTTATAAAGGCCTCTATCGTTGGATGGAGTGCTATACTTCCCGCACATCGGAGAAAACCTATGCAAATGCATATAATGCGACATCTTCAATATCAACATGTAGAGCAATATCCCCAGAGCCTTTCCAAAGAACTCAAGCAAAATCTCGAAGACAGGCAGGCAGAATTGCGCCAATGCATTGAGCAGCGGCCAGATGATCCCGCCTTGAACCATGAAGAAAATGAATGGCTGGCGCGTTCCTATCCGGTGCTGGCTGTTCTCGCCCCGGTCATGTCCACAAACGAGGACAAGATCGAGTTCCCGGGCGATCCGATGATCCTGTATACGGCCTTGAGCCACGCCATCGACCAGGCCTCCAGTCCCGGCAGCGCGGCCTTACTCCCAAGTCACCCTACAACGACCTGTGTCCGCAATGGGGCTATTTGCCCTCTGACGAGTATCGCCAGAATGTGGATGACAACAGCATCCGCCAGTATGATGCTCCCATCCTGAACACCGACCAAACCGTCTTCGACCCGCGCGTCTGGAACGATGAAATCAAAGATTATTTTGTGAATGTGGTGCTCGAAAAAGTGCGCCCGAAAGTGGTGCTCATCAGCGCTGTTTCTCCCGGGCATCGTTACGCCATTGACATTGCTCTCACTGTGCGAGAATATCTGCCCGACAGCCTGATCGTCCTGGGCGGACGGCATGCCGACGAAACCATTAAGCTTGACCCGATATCGCACGAACTGAAATTGCAGCCCACCAGCCCGCTTGGAAAAATTATGGATGGAAGCATTGAGCCGGTTTTCGATTTTATCCTCTCTGGCGAAGGGTACTACGCGCTCGATGTGCTGATGAAAGCCATCTCGCTGGCGATGGACATCCCCACCAAAACAGCGGATGCTGCTTCAGTTATAGATGTGCTCACAAACTACTCGCCTCTTCTCGGACCTGTGCCTGGTCAGGCGTTAATTGCCGCTCCTCGCTCCGAAACGATACATCTCTGGCCTATCAGTGGACACAAGATCGATTTGAGCGCCCTGCCTTCACCCTACAAACCTTTTGCCATTCGCGCCCGCTTCCCCATCTTCGAAACGGACGGGCATATCGCGCGCACAGCCCACTTCATGGTGACCAACGCCTGCCCGTACCATTGTCTCTACTGTTCCGAGGGCGTCAGCGTGGTTGGCAGCTTCAACTCCTTCAAGGACTCCAACCTCGACCAGGCGATTGACCGCATGCTGGAATACATCCAGTATGGCGCGGAGGCCGTTTTCTTCGATGATTCCATCTTCTGGGGTGGCAATTTTGGCCTGATCATTAACTTCTGCCGCGAGTGGATCAAAATCCGCGAGGCAGCCTCACGAGAGAGTTCTTCGGAAATCACCCTGCTGGGCAGAACCGTGGACAGGCAGGTACTATTGGATTTGGAATGGGGCGCACAGCTGACGGTTGATTTCCTGGCAGGTCGCAAACCTGAAGTTGCCATGATCCTTCTCGCCTCGATGCGACAGGCCGGGTGCACATACCTGTATATCGGTATTGAAAGTATGTCAGAAACGGTGATCGCGACCGTGCATAAAAACGTTATCCGCAAGCAGCCCTGGGGTGAGCGTGTACGCATCGCGCTGGGGCTATCGCGTCAGGCGGGCATCCGCGTGGGTTCGTCCATCCTGTTTGGGTTGGATGGGGAAACACAGGAAACTATCGAAGAGACTATCGACAAAGTCGAGGAACTACTAGCCGAAGATTTGATCATGATCGCCAGTCCAAACATCCTGACCTATCACCCCAATACCGAGATTACTCACCTGCACAAAAAGGAAAGGGAGTTGGATTACCACTCTGCCAACATTGACAACCGCCCGCCTTATACATATTTCGAGGAAGCTTTCCCATCTGTGATTTCAAGAAATCTTACTGAAGAACAGATCTGGCACATCCATGAGCAAACGCGCGCACGCTGGGGGAAGAAGCGTAATCTCAACCCGATGCTCCCGACCACCCTGCCAGTTTTAGAAAATACCCTGGCCGTTTCAAACGGCTAAACTTTGTTTCGGATGCAGTCCCACAGGGATGCTGCGCGATTGTACTGCATCCTGCTCGCAGTGCAACTACTCGCAAACTTTAGAATCAGGAAGATACAACTCCTAATCTTCCCGCATCCACTTTTTGACGGCATCATGCGGGTGCTGATAGTTTTCCATCGCATCCAGCAGCGTTTCAGGGTTGGTCTCGCAGGCCAGCGCATCCAGGTGCTCCTGGAAAATAAACCCTTCTCCCACAGCATGTTCCAATGCTGCCAATAAAGCGGCATAGTAATTATTCACATTCAGCAAACCGACCGGCTTTTTGTGTTCGCCAACTTGCCCCCAGGTAAGGGTCTCAAACAGTTCATCAAAGGTGCCAAATCCGCCGGGCAAGGCGATATACCCGTCAGACAATTCATGAAAGCGGGCCTTGCGGGCGTGTAAATCGGGGGTCACTTCCATTTTTGTCAGACCGCTATGTGCCAATGGATCGGTGTGCATCGAAAGGATGATCACACCGATAACCTCCCCGCCGCCTTCCAATGTGCCATCCGCGACTGCCCCCATCAGCCCGGTCTTGCCGCCGCCATAGATTAAACGGAATCCGCGTTCGGCCAGCACCCGCCCCATTTGACGGGCAGCAGCCAGATAGTCCGGAGAGACCGAGTCCGATGATCCACAATAAACACAAATTGATTTCATAGTTCGTATCCTGCCACTTTTTGAAAGATGTGTCCAAGTAGTATACTGGAAAATGTGAAGAATCAATTAGAGTTATATTAAACTCTCTTTCACAGGCCTGTACCTTTGTTCTGTTTGGGCATAGAATAAATCACGATGGATTATCAAGATTATTACGAAACTTTAGGCGTATCGCGAAATGCCAGTGATGATGACATCCGCAAGGCATATCGCAAACTGGCCATGAAATATCACCCGGATCGCAACCCCGGTGATAAGCAGGCCGAAGAGCGCTTTAAGCAGATCAATGAAGCCTACCAGGTGCTGAACGATTCACAGAAACGCGCACATTATGACCGCGTGGGCAGCGCCTATTCAAACTGGCAGCAGCGCGGCGGACAGGGCGGCTTCAACTGGGATCAGTGGGCGCGCGGCGCTCCGGGTGGCACACGCGTCAATGTGGAAGATTTTGGCGGCGGTTTTGGTGATGACCTGTTCTCAGATTTCTTCCGTGCCATCTTTGGCGGCATGGGAGGTGCGAGAACTGCTGCGCAGCAGAGAAACCCGGCCTACCAACAACAAGTGGAAATCAGCTTGGAAGAGGCTTTCAACGGCACAATCCGGCAAATCCAGACGGGCGGCAAACGCAAGCAGGTGAAAATTCCCCCAGGCGTGCGCACCGGCTCCAAGGTGCGCGTTGCGGGCGCAGGCCCGAACGGTATGGACCTGTATTTGATCATTCAGGTGCAAGAAAACGAACGCTTTGAGCGTAAGGGCAATAACCTGCATACCACTGCTAAGGTGAGTGTGTTCACGGCTATCCTGGGTGGCGAAGCCGAAGTCCAAACCATGACAGGAAAAGTCAAACTGTCCATCCCGGCAGGTACGCAACCGGAGCAGGTTTTTCGTTTAGCTGATCGTGGTATGCCCCATCTCAAGAGTCCCAACACCAAAGGCGATTTGCTTGTGCGTTTGAAGGTAGAAATTCCGAAGTACCTGTCGTCTAAACAAAGGGAGCTATTGGACGAAGCTTCCAAATTGAAATTTTAGCAAGTGTTTTGCATTTGAACGTAGTTGCCCGAAAATAGGGGGGCGGGCTAAGCCCGCCCCCCTATTTTCGGTATCTTTTTGCGAAACGCGTGAGCTCAAATAAGAAATTTTATTTTGTATAGAGCAAGGAGAAAGAATGAAAATACATCGCATTTGGATTGTTTTATCGGTATTGGTTCTGGCAGCTCTGGCCTGCCAGGTTCCCGGCACAGCATCCCCCGTACCTGCAGCGCCTGACTTGCCTCCACCCACTCCGGTGGTTAACCAGGCGCCTATTCCTGTAAATATTGATACCGCCGGGCAGCAGGAAACATTGGTCGGCCTGTATGAACGCGTCATGCCGGGCATCGTGTCCCTGCAAACCGTTGGCGAACAGGGCGGTGGCCTGGGTTCCGGCTTTGTGTATGATACTCAGGGTCATATCATTACTAACTATCACGTTGTTGAAGGCGCTACGCAAGTAGAAGTGGATTTCACAACTGGATACAAAATCTACGGGACGGTCATCGGCACCGATCTGGACTCAGACCTGGCCGTCGTTAAAGTGAACGCTCCCGCTTCCGAACTGCACCCGGTGCCCCTGGGCGATTCAAACTCGCTCAAAGTCGGGCAAACGGTTATCGCCATTGGTAATCCCTTTGGCCTGAGCGGGACCATGACCACTGGTATCATCTCAGCCCTGGGGCGCACCCTCGAATCGCAAAACGATGCGCCCAGCGGCGGATTCTTCACCGCTGGCGACATCATCCAAACCGATGCGGCTATCAACCCCGGCAACTCGGGCGGCCCGCTTTTCAACCTGAACGGTGAAGTGATCGGCGTCAACCGTGCCATCCGCACCACCAATTACACCGGGACCGGTGAACCGGTCAACTCTGGCATTGGCTTTGCAATTGCGATCAATATTGTCAAACGCGTGACGCCGGTGCTGATCGCTGAAGGCAAATATGATTATCCATACCTGGGCATCTCATCCATTGACGAACTCAGCCTGCCGCAGATCGAGGCGCTGGGACTACAATCCTTCACTGGCGCTTATGTGACCAGTGTCACGCCCAACAGCCCGGCTGACCAGGCAGGCCTCCGCGCTGGCGAGGAAATTTCCAGTTCAGGGCTTCCCGCTGGCGGCGACCTGATTATCGCGATTGATGGCCAGTCTATTCAGCGCTTTGATGACCTGCTGCGTTACCTGATCAACAACAAATCTCCGGGAGATGCGGTTGTGCTGACCGTGCTGCGCGATGAAGAGCAGGTGGATGTTACGCTAACATTGGGGAAACGCCCGTAAAGACCAGATACTTTAATCTTAATATAGAACAATCCCTCTCACAAATTTGAGAGGGATTGTTTTGTTAAGTTCAGCTTTCAACTAATCTGTAATGGACACATTTCCTGCGCCCATCTTGACGATAATCGTCAGGGTTGGGCCGGAGCCGTCCTGCGTGTACGTGCTGTTGCTCTGCCCCCAGCCAGAATCGTGGTTGACGTTTATCGCGCCGCCTTCAACCGTCACACGCGCATCCAGGTCTTCGGGGATGACCAGTTTCAGGTCGCCGAAGCCGGTTTCTATGCGTGCGGTGGCATCCTGCTGGAGGTCGCCGTTAAAGTCCAGGGTGTAGTCACCAGCGCCGCCATTGAAGATCAGGGTCGAGAAGTTGGCGTTTGCCAGGTTGGATAGCTCCACGTTGGAAGCGCCCGTTTCATAACGGAATACAGACATCTCGGTCGGGTTTGGTGCGGAGAAAGAAACTTTCACATCCGATGCGCCGTCTTTGATGGTCAAGTCTGTCAGCGCCAGCCCACCAAACTCATATCTCCCCTGGTAGGCTCCGGCATTGATCTCCAGTTCCATCGGTGCATCGCCCAGCATCAAATCCCATTCGTTCTTGAGGTCGGTCACATTGATGGTCTTGAAATCGCCTTGTTTGATCTCAACGGTGTCACCGTCAATGTTGACTTCAGGCTCGAAATTGGGGACGTTATACGTGGCCGTGCCCTCGACGAGCAAGTCATCTGCGCCGGGGGACAGGGTTAGCTCTCCGGCTCCGAACGATATCTTCAGGCGCGTCTCTTCGGACTCCGAAACGGCTACCGATATTTCGTCAGTCACTTCCGGCCCTGGCGTGGGCACTGACGGGATGTTGACAGTAAACCCGCAGGCCATCGTTGCCAAAGTTAGTATTGCAAGAAAAGATAATAGATATTTCATGGGGGCTCTCCTTCTGGGAAGATATACGGGTAAGGAGAGATTGGGTTGCAAAAAACTCCTCCCCTAAATTCGAAGAATTTGGGGAGGCCGGGAGGAGGGCCAGGGGTTACGCCACCTTACGTCCCTTCGATGGGCTCCCGCCCGCAAAGGCCACATCCAAGGCCTGCTTGAGCGAGCGCGCCTCGATGATCTCAATGTTCTTCGGCCAGTCATCCATCTTGCGAATGGCCTTCGGGACGATGGCAGTTTTGAAGCCCAGCTTGGCAGCTTCACGCAAGCGGATATTCATCTGCCCGGGCATACGCAGTTCGCCTGCCAGGCCGATTTCACCGATCAGCACCGCTTCTGCGCGGACAGGCACATCCTTCCACGAAGATGCTATGGCAGCCGCAACTGCCAAATCTGCGGCGGGTTCGTCCACTTTCAGGCCGCTGACCACATTGACGAAAATATCCTGCTCGCTCAGTTTGATTCCAACGCGGCGTGTCAGCACAGCCGCGATGAGCAGCAGACGGTTGAAATCCACGCCGTTGGGGGTGCGGCGGGCGTTGCCGAACTGGGTTGGGCTGGTCAGCCCCTGGATTTCCACCAGCAGCGGACGCGTGCCTTCCATCGTCACAGCGATGGCCGAACCCGGCGCGTTGACCATGCGTTCCGCCAGGAAAGCCTCCGATGGGTTGACTACCTCGGTCAGACCGCTGCCGCGCATCTCGAAGACGCCTACTTCAGCGGTCGCGCCAAAACGGTTCTTGACCGAGCGCAGCAAGCGGTAGGCCTGGAAACGGTCGCCTTCCAGATACAGCACTGTATCAACAATATGCTCCAACACGCGCGGCCCGGCGATGGTGCCTTCCTTGGTGACGTGCCCGATAATGAAGACCGAAATCCCACTGGATTTGGCCAGCTCGCGCAACTGCGACGAGCACTCGCGCACCTGTGAAACTGAGCCTGCCGAAGAATCCATTTCGGAGAGATACATGGTCTGGATCGAGTTCGATCACCAGCAAGGTCGGCGAGGTTTCGCGAACATGGTTGAAGATAGTTTCTAAATTGGTTTCGGTAACTAAGAGTAAATCATTCGGCAAATTCGATTTTTTATCCCCTTCTTGCAAACGCGTGGCACGCATCTTGATCTGCCGTTCGGATTCTTCGCCCGAAACATACAACAGCTTTTGTTGGCCGGCCATCTCCAGTGCCATTTGCAGCATCAGTGTGGACTTGCCAATTCCAGGGTCACCGCCCACCAGCACAACCGAGCCGGGCACGATCCCGCCGCCCAGCACGCGCGCGAACTCGCCAATCGGCAAATGGATGCGGTCTTCCCCATCGCCACTGACCTTACCGATAGGCTGCGGTTCGGAGCGCCCGGTCAGGCCACGCACAGCGGCTTTTTTCTTGGATACCTTCTCTTCGTGGATGACTTCTTCCACCAGCGAGTTGAACTCGCCGCACTGTGGGCATTTGCCCATGTAGCTGGCGGTTACACGTCCGCATTGCTGGCAGACAAATCGGGTTTTGGTTTTTGCCATACTAATCCTTTTTGGCCCCCCTCTAGCTCCCCCCGTAAACGGGGGGAGAACTTTCTCCTCCCCCGCAAGCGGGGGAGGCCGGGTGGGGGCTTAACAGTATAACAGAATTTATGTTCTGATTTCGTCCATCATCCGGCGATTTCATCCAGTACCGCCAGGAACTTCTCAGGCGGCTTCTTGCTCAGGATGTTCTTGCGCTCTTCGCGCGTCAGGTGTCGTTTCAGCATCAGGTACTGCGCCACGTACTTGCGGAACAGCCGCTGCCCATCGTCTTCCCCGTAAAATTCGATATTACGTTTTAGGTGCTCACGCATGAATTCGCGGACTTCATCCGGCAGGGATCTGATTTCGGTCACGACCGGAGAAGATCCACGGATTGGCCAGCGACCCGCGCCCAACCATGACCGCATCGCAGCCGGTATGGGCCTGCATCCGTTTAATATCCGCTACCTTTCTGACATCCCCATTCCCAACCACGGGAATCTTGACCATGGCCTTGACTTCGGCAATCGCATCCCAGTCAGCAACCCCGCCGTAACCCTGTTCCTTCGTGCGCGCGTGGAGTGCGATCAGCGCGCCGCCGTTCTCTTCCACCATGCGTGCCACCATTTTATAAGTTCGGCAATCGTTCCAGCCCAGGCGCATCTTGCCCGTGACCGGGATATCGAGCGCAGCCGTCAGCTTGCGAAAGGTTTCTGCGATGATGAGCGGGGTACGCATCATGCCCACGCCCGCGCCGCTGTTAGCAATGGACTTGGAGGGGCAGCCCATGTTCAAATCAATGGTATCAGGCCCCAGGTCGCGGATGCGAAGCGCAGCCTCAACAATTTGGTTCGGGTTATGGCCGTAGATCTGGAAGGCGACCGGGTCGCTCGGATTCGTCATAGGTCAATTTCTTGAAGACCGACGCCTTCCCCTCCAGCACATCTTCCGCGCGGACGAATTCGGTGTACGACATGGCCGAGCCCGCCCGGCGGCACATCGAGCGGAAGGGCCAGTCGGACACGCCGTCCATCGGCGAGAGGATGATATCGCCGTAGATCGGGATCTCGCCGACGTGGAAGGTGGGGGTTGTTTTTGGTTGGTTCATCGTGTTGGTTATTCCTGCTACCAATAAAAGTATGTGCTATATGTCATTGTGAGGAGGGCGAAGCCTGACGCAGCAATCTCAAGGCTTCATGAAAATATGAGATTGCCACGCCCCTGCGGGGCTCGCAATGACAGTTGAAAATAAAGTTCCCACAGTATAACAAAATAAATTCTGATGCTATACTAAATCCATGCCCACCAGCGTCACGCCTCCCCCCGCCGAAGATGAATTCGAGTGTGCCCAGTGTGGCGCGTACGTGCACATCAGCCTGACGCGCTGTCCCAATTGCGGGGTCAACCTGTACGAGCCAGAAGATGATAGATTTACCGAATCTCCTTTTCGCACTGGCATTTGGGAGAAATTCAAACGCTCCCTGCGTCGGCTGTTTGGCGAGCCGCATCCCGCCGAGGAACTTTTCGAAGGCGCACTCAGGGAGAAAGCGCTGTACGATGATCTGCTGCGCAAGGTCGGCGGCGAACGGGCTGTGGTCGAGCGCCTGATTGCGCACGAAAAGGATCGAAGGCCAGATGCTACCCGGATGACTTGTCTGCAAAATGCCATCCGCCGCTGGGAACGTGAGAATCGATGAACCTGCTAACCAGTGAACTGGAAGCCAAAATCCAGAACGATATTCTGGCTCCGGCTTTGCGGGGAAAATATGAATTAGCGGCAAAGAATATCGATCCTGTCTTACAGGAACTCTACGCCAATATCCCGGACAAAAAACGGATTTCCTATGGTCGGGTGCATACCATCAAGGTGCTGGCGAAGTATCTCTACACCCATCTAGCTGAAGAAAATGCTCCGGTATTTGAGATTGGCTCGCAACTGTTTGAGCAAAGCGAAACAGATTTGAAGCAAGGGGGTAGCGCTTGGCATATTGGCTGATTATGGGATTAACAAATTACCAGCCCGTGCTGCCCTATTTTGAATCTGCTGCCGCATCGCAAGAATGGGAACTGCGTGAACACGCCCAGATGTTCTTCCGCAGATTGATCAAGGCACATCCTGCTGAAATGCAGGAATTCCTGCTTCGCTTGGTCAAATCAGAAGACCCCAACCTGCGGCGCTTCGTCAGCGAGACGATGCGACCCGTGCAGGAGAATCGCTGGTTTTACAAAGACCCCGAATATTCCCTGACGGTTTTACGGCATTTGTTCAGGGAGAGTGCCCCCTATCCGCGCACGTCGGTGGGGAACAATCTGAGTGACCTGGCGAGGAGACTGCCGGAGTTGGTCTATGGCCTGGTTGAAGAACTGGTCACCAGCGGGGACAAGCATTCTTACTGGATTGCTTATCGCGCCTGTCGGAATCTGGTCAAGAAGGAACCGGTCAGGGTGATGGATTTGTTGGGGGTGGATGAGTATAAGTACAAGAAGGCGGTTTATAGGCGGGGGGATTATAAAGTGGATTAGAAAATTTTGTGTTCAAATCATAGTTACCCCCGAGTTTAGGACGCAGATGAACGCTGATTCATGCGGATAAAAAAGAAAAAATCAGCGTTGTTTGCGTAAATCAGCGTCCTATTTCTGTAAAAACACGAATCGCCCTCGAAAGATTAAATTTGGGGTAAATCATGTATAAAAAACTCTTGTCCTGAACGGAGCGCAGTCAAAGAGCGATTTTCTCATCAACAAATACGCTTCGACTGCGGTTTACCCCCTTCAAGGGCAATGCGGCCTCCGCTCACCTGTGCCGCACCACAGGTGCAGGCAGCGAGAACTATGCTGGCTGTTCCTTCTTCAACATCTCCAAATACTGCTTGCGGAACTTGGCTACCTTGGGCGCAACGACAGCCGCGCAGTAGGGCTGGTTGGGATTATTAGCAAAGTATTCCTGGTGATAATCCTCGGCGATGTAAACCTTATCCCCTTTCTCCAGCGTGGTAACGATGGGGTTACTCCAAATTTCCTGTGTTTCCAAATCCTTGATAACCTCTTTGGCAATCGCTTTCTGTTCCTCATCGTGATAGAAGATGGCCGAGCGGTATTGTGTGCCCGTATCCGCGCCCTGGCGGTTCAGGTGGTGGGATCGTGGATGCCGAAGAAGACATGCAGCAGGTCTTTGTAAGAGACCACATCTGCATCGAAGGTGATTTGCACCACCTCCGCGTGTCCGGTCATGCCGGTGCAAACAGCCTGATAGCTTGGGTTTTCCACATGTCCGCCTGCGTAGCCGGATTCAACCGAGTGCACACCTTTGACTTCATCAAAAACAGCTTCCAGACACCAGAAACAGCCGCCAGCCAGTGTTGCAATTTGTGTATTCATGATAATTGCTCCTTTCATACCAATAGACGATGTGTGCCGATAAAAAAAGTATTAAGAAATGGTTACAAAAAAACGTAGGGGCGGGTCTACGGTGTGTGTACCAGTACAGGAGACCCGCTACGAGGCATTGCATTGTTCCTTACGCCGCAGGCGCGGGCGCTTCTTCTTTCTTCTTTTTCTCTTTCTTGCGCGTCAGGATGATCCCGCCATCCTCATCCACATCCACCAGGATGGTAGCGCCTTCGCCAAACTCGCCTGCCAGCAAGCGGTCGGAGAGCGGGTCTTCCACCTTTTGCTGGATAACGCGGCGCAGCGGACGGGCACCGAATTCAGTATCGTAGCCCATGTCACCTAGCAACGCGAGGCCTTCTTTTGTGGCCGTCAGGGTCAGATTGTGCTCCTGCAAACGCTCAGAAACCTTATTCAGTTCGAGCGTGACGATGTTCTGGATGTCTTCCCTGTTAAGGGCGCGGAAGACCACCACACTGTCCACACGGTTGATGAACTCAGGCCGGAAGACCTTCTTGAGCAACTCGGTCAGTTTCTTGCGCATATCTTCATACGACAGGCGCTCTTCGGTCTCTTCGTCGCGCTTCAACTGGAAGCCGAGCGAACCCTGCTTCTTGATCACGTCTGCGCCGATATTGGAAGTCATCACAATGATGGCATTGCGGAAATCCACTTTGCGGCCGCGGGCATCCGAGAGATGGCCCTCTTCCATGATCTGCAGCAACATATTGTGCACTTCGGGATGCGCCTTCTCCACTTCATCAAAGACGACGATGGAGTACGGGCGGCGGCGCAGCGCTTCGGTCAGTTGACCGGCGTCATCGTAGCCGATGTACCCGGGAGGCGCACCGACCAGGCGAGCAGCTGTGTGCCGTTCCATGAACTCGGACATGTCGAGTTGCACGGCCGCGTCTTCACTGCCGAACATGAACTTGGCCAACTGCTTGGTCAGTTCGGTTTTGCCAACGCCGGTCGGGCCCAGGAAGATGAACGAGCCGATCGGGCGGCGCGGGTCTTTCAGCCCGGCGCGCGCGCGGCGCACGGCACGCGAGATGGCGTCGATGGCGTTATCCTGGCCGACGATGTCTTCCTGGAGTTCTTCTTCCATCTTCAGCAGGCGGGTGCTTTCTTCTTCGGCCAGTTGCATGAGCGGCACGCCGGTCCACATGGAGACCACTTCGGCGATGTCTTCTGCCGAGACAGTCGGGCTGGTGGCCCTGTCCCAGGCGGTGCGCAGGCGTTCAAGATTCGCTTCTAATTCGATCTCTTTCTCTTCCCACTCTTTGACTTCTTCCGGGGAGCCGTCTTCCTGCGCCAGTGTGCGGCTGTTGCGCGCCTCGCGCAGTTGGCTGAACAGGTCTTTGGCTTCCTTCGCAGCGGGACTCTTGTACATGCGCACGCGCGAGGATAATTCGTCGATCAAGTCGATGGCCTTATCGGGCAGGAAGCGCTCGGTCACATAGCGGGAGGAGAGTTCTGTAGCGGCTTCGAGGGCTTCATCAGAAATCACCAGGTGATGATGCTCTTCGTAGGCGCCACGGATGCCTTTAAGGATATCGATGGTTTCATCTTCGGATGGTTCTTCCACCAGCACGGACTGGAAGCGACGTTCCAGCGCGGCATCCAACTCGATTTGTTTACGGTATTCATCCAATGTGGTGGCGCCGATGACCTGCAATTCACCACGCGAGAGCGCGGGCTTGAGGATATTGGCCGCATCCACGGAGGAGCCAGCCGCGCCAGCGCCCACCAGCATGTGGACTTCGTCGATGAACAGGATTGCACCAGAGGCCTTAAGCTCGTCGATAACGCGTTTGAGGCGCTCTTCGAACTGGCCGCGGTACATGGTGCCAGCCACGAGAGAACCAACGTCCAGTTGCAGCAGGCGTTTGTTCATAAGGGGAGCAGGCACATCACCGTCGATGATGCGCTGGGCAAGTCCCTCCACGATGGCAGTTTTGCCAACGCCGGGTTCGCCGATCAGCGCGGGATTATTCTTCGTCCGGCGCGCCAGAATTTGGATGACGCGCTCGATCTCTGTCTGTCGCCCGATAACGGGATCCAGCTTTTTGTCTTCTGCCAGACCGGTCAGGTCGGTCGCCAGTTGGTCCACCAGCGGGGAATTCTTGCCAGAAGCCTGTTGTTGTTTTTTAGGCTCGCGCCTGCCGCCAGGTGCAGAGGGGGTGGGCGACGAGCTGCTTTCGTTGAGCACACGGCGAGTCTGTCGGCGGATCTGGTCGGGGGTGACGCCCAGCTTGCGCAGCACGTCCAAGGCGGTGCCTTCGCCGCGCACCAGCCCCAGCAGGATGTGTTCTGTACCGATATAGTGATGACCCAGGCGACGGGCCTCTTCAACGGCCTGCTCGAGGACGCTCTGCGTTTCGGGCGCAAGCTCGATCTTGCCACCGCTATAATCACCAGACTTCGAAATCCGTTCGACGATCTCGCGCATGCGGTCTGCGTCCATGCCCAGGTCACGCAAGACGCGCCCGGCAACGCCACCTTCTTCTTCCATTAAAGCAAGCAACAGGTGATCGGTTCCAATTGTATTTTTGCGAGCGCGTTCGGCCTCTTGATGGGCCAAACTGAGCACCCGACGTGCACGCTGTGTAAAGCGTTCCATACCAGCCATTTTATCTCCTACAAATTCTTGCACATATACCCGAACATGCAGCAAATGAATTGCCTTCTAAAAACCGGGATGCTGGTTCGGGTATGTACACAGCACCCTGCACTCAATCAGACAGGAATAGTCTGGATTTGATTGTACCAAAAAGGGAAGGGTGGTTTCGTATGAATATGATTAGAATTTTATGTACTCTAGTCCTGGTAGGAGGGAGGGATTCTTACGGGGTTAGTAGTAGCTAGAGAGTAGGGAATGGAGAGAAGTCAGGAGCGCAGACTATGCTTTATAACTGTTCTTCTCTGCTCTCTTATCTCTACTCTCGGTTCCCTATCTATCATCCCCATCCCCACGGATCGTCCCCCGCTCGAGACGGGAATACAGCTTGTCGATGTTGTACTCCGCCACCTCATCCAGTGGACAGGCCCAGCTCGGTGCAGACCTGCGCCACATACCAGAGCACATCGCCCAGTTCAGCCTTGAGCGCGGACCGGGTCTCCTCGTTGATCTCCCCATCTTTATCGCGGAAGACTTTCTTGATCTTGCCGGCCACTTCCCCGGCCTCGTTGACCAGCCCCAGCGCGGGATAAATCACCGGATGCCCGATGGCGGGGTATTTGGCGGTTTTGCGGGATTTTTTCTGGTAGTCGTTGAAGTTCATGGATTCACCTTATAGAGAAGTTAGATAAAAATCGCACAATATGTCGCTGCGAGGAGGCCAAAGGCCGACGCGGCAGTCTCCTGACTATCGTGAGATTGCTTTGGTCGCTGGGGAACGCTCCCTCGCAACGACATACCCGATTGTATGAAATTTAAATACTGTGCCTATTAGAGGAACAGGATGGGTATTTTTACCACAAAGCACGCATCAAAGCACTAAAACCTTCACAATTTTCACACAATTTCCCCCTGATTTATCATCTTATTTTCACTTTGGAGTCCTACACTTCTAGTCGACACAAAGGAGTATATGAATTATGACTACCAAATCTATGACCCTCGAAGCCCCCAAACGATACCATCCAGCGCTGGTTCCTTTTCACTGGATCATCGTGCTGCTGATCTTCACCAATCTCTTCCTGGCTTTCGCCCCCGAGGGACCGGGCGGGCTGATTCCCAAAACCTTGTTCGGATTGCCGATTGTCGGCATCCACATGCTGATCGGGACAGTTATCCTGGTTTTGCTGACTTTCCGTTTGATCACACGCATTGTGACACAGGATCCCGAACCGGCCACGGTTGGAAATGCGCTGCTCGATAAGGTCGGGGTATTGACCCACTACGCGCTCTATCTGTTCACGTTTGTGATGACGATCTCGGGCCTGGTGATGTCGCTGCAGCGCGGATACTTTCGCGAAGTTGTTCGGCATCGGCAGCGTTCCGCAGACGTTCCAGCGTGGCGGTATTCCCTGGGAGGCCATCCACGGACTGAGCTGGACCTTCCTGGTGGCCCTCATCCTGCTGCACATTGGCGCAGCGCTGTATCACCAGTTCATCCGCAGGGACCATTTGCTGGGACGTATGTGGTTTGGGAATTAATCCAAGCGCTTTTATCCCCTTCTCCTCCTCAACTGCCCTTCTCCCAATTCGGGGGAAGGGTTGTTTTTTTACCAACGACTCTGATAAATAACCGGATGCCCGATGGCGGGATAACCGGCGGTTTTGCGGGATTTTTTCTGGTAGTCGTTGAAGTTCATGGCTCTAAAGTATTTGCTCCTGACTGGATTTTTCAACTTCATTTTCATATTGCTTGACCAATGAATTGTAAGCAAGAAATTGAACTATATTGGAAATATCACTAAATGCCTGGAATTTTCGTTTATGTTCAAATTCAGCTTTACGATTTAAATCTGCAACAATGAACATTCTTGTATAAAAATCTTGCAAGTCTACAAATTTTAGAAGAGAGTTTTGAATGTCTGTAGAGTGCTCAACTTCAAATAAGCTACTTGGCATCATGCGGGAGTTGAACCAAACTACATCTATTGTTGAACTACGTTTGACAAGGTTTTCATGGGAGAAGGATGGAATTTCTTGTAATGTTCGAATATCTTTCAGTGGCTTACCAACATAAGCTCTATTCTTATCTTGTTGCGGTACGAATGTCTGAAAGCCTTTGAGATTGCCAAGAGAAACAAGTACTCCTTGATAGTAAGAGTGATCTTCAACTTGTGCTTTTGGAAAATCTTGTTGAAATCTCATCTATTCCCAATTTTTCTCGGTGTAATTCATAGTGCCCAAAGTCCGGGACGAATTTTGAAGATTTCCTTTCGTTGCTGAACAATGCGGCGAATAGATGCAAAGGGGGTCTTTGTTTTCCATCCACAATCTTCAACTTTCATTACTTCCCGATACAACTCAGCAAGCGTTGCTTGCCCGCCAAGTTTTTCAAGTGTGAGAATGACTGCTTCATACTGTTTCATAAATCCACCTCGTTGGCTCCTTCCCAAGGTTGACCCAATTGTCTCACATCAAACCAACAATTATCACAAAGTTCAGGCAAATCTACCGAACCTTCTTCCCAACATATTCTTATCCCGCATCGTTCGCAAGTCCACAGTTCACCTTTACATTGTGTGTGATTTTTACTCTGACAACCAAGCATTCTTCCAGTTCTCTCAAAATAGATTTTACCAATGAAGTCATGTGGCCGTTTGAATTCTTCATCTTCCGCATCAAGGTTAATGATTTCGCATCTTATTATAAGTTTCATTTTACTTATCTTGCCAATTCATATTTTCATTGAGTAGAAGAGCTATCCTTTGAGCCCTATCTTCTGCATTGAAAATTTCATCGTAGTTTCCACAAATACAAATTTCTCTTTTTTCTTTCACATCGATAATGACAAAAGTGTTTTCATCAAACTTGCTAACAACGTATCTTTTCATCAAAACATCCTTATCAAGTTAATTTTCCCACTAAATAACAGAATGTCACTCGATTTACCACCTTCTTTGAGTGACATTCTGTAGACCTGACAGGTTTTCACAGGTGTTTTTCCCGATGCTTGATTGCGAGCGAAGAACCCTGTTTGTCAGGCGCTACGGGAAACCTGTCAGGTCTTACTTACAAGTTTTGCTGTAAGGTGCGTTGCACCTAAAGGACAGGTTTGACCGATAACCGAGATCAGCGCGTCGACCAGAATAGTCCTGTCGAAATAGGTGCGAGGCACCCTCTAGGCCAAATACTGCTCCAACTCCTCGCAGCGCGCCTTGATAAACTCCCGGGCGCCGTCCGGCTCATCTACCTGGGCGGCGTAGTTGGCGAAGTTGGCCATGCGTCCCATCCACAGGGTATGCAGGTCGCTTTGGGAGAAGGACGGCCAGTCGCGCTCGGTCGCGTATCCGCTTTGGAAGGCTTCGGCCAGCTCGTCATAGTTCTCATAATTCCGCAGGTAGTACAGGCAGATGGCAATATCCTGCACGGGGAAGCCCAGCAGCACATCTTCGAAATCGATCACGTAAATCTGTCCGCGGTAGATGTGGGCATTCCAGAAGTGCAGGTCGCCGTGGATGAGGATAGGCCCTCCGTTTTCGCGATACAGCTTTTCAAGAAACGGATTCACGTGCGCGATAGCGCGGTCCATGATGTTCACCTGCTCCGGCGTGAACAGATGACTGTATTCGGGCGTGTTATAGACCGCCACTTCACCGGGGTAGTAGAAAACATTGTCCCAGCGTTTGGGGTTGATGTGATCGGGCAGGTGCAAGGTCTCGGCGTGGTTGTGCAGTTTCGCCATGATCGCGCCCAACTGATGATAGGTTCGCGGGCTGACTTGCTTCGCGAGCTGCACGCCGGGCACCCATTTGTAGAGCGCGCAGCGCTTCTCGCCGGGAACGCCGTCCATGCTGATGAAAGTGATCAGCTCCGCCATCCGTCCGCGCGACAGGCTCGGTCAGGCGCAGGTCGGTGTCCCGTGCCAGGGCGCTCAGCCAGAACATCTCGGTCTGGTTCTCGGCCAGGCTCGAATCCATCTCCGAGTACAGCCGGATGACGTATTTCTGACCGTCACGCGCATCCACGCGGAACATGGTCGTGCTCTCGGTGGTCAGGTAGCGCACGCGCGCCACGTCGATGGGGTAATCTTCCAGCGCCTGGATGCACAACTGGCGCAGGCGCAGGATCTGTCCGCGGAAGGTGAGTTCGTCGTAGGGTTTCATGATATAATCTAACCGCAGAGCAAGCAGAGAGCGCAGAGTACTTTTTTCTCAGCGAACTCTGCGCACTTCGCGGTAAATCAGAACGCCGTCACCATCATCTTCCAGAAATCATCCTTCTCACCCGGAACGAACGGCGTATACAGCGTCAACCGGTCGGCGATGCCGGCATAGCGTTCCTGCAACTTGGACGGCAGCGACTCCGCATCCGTCACCAGGCAAAAGGTTTCCAATATCTCATCCGTCACCAGGCCGAACATCTCGCCCCACTCCCCTTTGGCTGCATGCGCCGAAAGCTGCTCGGCCACATCCTCCCAGCCGTGCAGCGCAAACACCGGCCGGTACGACGGCGTGGAGGCATAGAACGAGATCTGCGCGCGCGCGAAATTCTCTTCCTCGGGCGTGGTCGCCACAAAAGCCGTCACTGAAACCGAGACATCTTCTCGCGTCCGTCCCGCCTTCTTTGCGCCCTCCTCGATAGCTGGCAGGATCACCTCGCTCAAATAGCGCGGGCTGTTGAACGGATGCGCGTGGAACCCGTCACACACCTCGCCGGCCAGCTTCGCCAGTCCCGTGTTGACCCCGGCGATGTAGATGGGGATCAATCACTCCCCATCTCCCCCGCTTGCGGGGGAGGGGTTAAGGGTGGGGCAAAGGCCCAGGATTGAAAAACGGCGACATCAACTTGATCTTGTAATACTCCCCGTCAAAGCGCAGTTTGGTATCGTTCTGCCAGCAATCCCAAAACGCGCGGATGACCTGGATCTGCTCGCGCAGCTTGTTGACCGGCGACTCCGGCCAGGGCATCCCAAAACGCTTCTCGATATGACCCTTGACCTGCGTGCCGAGCCCCAGCATGAATCTGCCCTGCGACTGGGCTGCCAGGTCCCAGGCCGTGTAGGCCAGGTCCGCGGGCGAGCGCGCAAACGAGACAGCGATGGCCGTTCCCATGTTCAGCTTTTGGGTGTGCTCCGCGATCAGCGTGCAGGGCAAAAAGGGATTGTGCTGGGTTTCGGACGTCCACAGGCAATCGAAGCCCATCTCCTCGGCAGCCTTCGCCACCGCCGGGACATCCGTCAGGTGCATGGGGGCTAATGCAGCGTCAAATTTCATGAGAAGTCTCCTTTCTAAGCGAGTGCTACACAAGGTCTGACATGCCCGGCCTATTGTGCACTTGTAGACTCTATCAGACCTGTCCTTCGTACTAATCACTCAGCAAATACGCCAAAATCCAATTCGTGGTCGCTTCCAGCGCCTCGGTGTGCGTGCGCTCGTAGTTGTGCGATGCATCCACCCCCGGGCCGATCAGCGCCACGGCCACATCCCCGCCCGCGCGCCAGAAGGCCTCGCCGTCCGAGCCGTAGTAGGGATAGATGTCCACTTTATAGGGGATTTCATGCTGGTCAGCCAACTCCCGCAATTTATTCGACAGCCCGTGATGATACGGCCCGCCGCTGTCTTTGACGCAGATGGTGGCATGGAACTCGTCCGATTCCTGGCCCTTGCCCACGGCGGCCATATCTACGGCAATTAACTCGGTTACATCATCAGGAATACCTGCGGATGCGCCGTGTCCCACTTCCTCGTAGTTGCTGAAGTGGAAATAGGTCGTCTGCGGCGGGGTTTACCGGAATCCGCCAGGGAATTGATCGCGGCTACTATAGCGGCGACACAGGCCTTGTCGTCCAGGAAGCGCGAGCGGATGAAGCCGTTTGTCAGTTCCACGCGCGGGTCGAAGGACACGAAGTCGCCCACCTGAATCCCCAAATCCTTTACATCATCCACACTGGACACTTTCGCATCCAAACGGATTTCCATGCCATCTTCGTCGCGTTTGGTCTCCAGCGCTTTCACGCCGTGCACATGCGCCGAAGCGGTATTGACCAGCAGCGAACCACGGATATTCTCGCCTTTGGATGTATGCACCCAGCAGCCCTCGGTTTCGACGGCTGGCAGCATCAGCCCGCCGATGCGCGTGATCGCCAGCCGCCCGCTGGATTTGATCTCTTTGACCATCGCGCCGAGCGTATCCACATGGGCGGTCAGCGCACGGGGAGAATCGGCTGATGTGCCCTCCCACGTTGCCACCAAGGCTCCTTTACGCGTACGGCTGGAGTTTCAGTTTGGGATAGGCCGAGAGTTCCTTCTCAACAAAAGCAATCGCATCCTCAGTATAGCCGGTCGGGGAGGGGATGTTCAATAGGTCAACTAAAAATGTTGTCAGATACTCGGTATCAATTTTTGGGAGGGGCATGTCATTTCCTTTTTATTGTCTTAGCGGTCTAACAAGTCTGATAGGTCAGACTTATTAGACCTGTATAAACTTGTTCGAACTTTTGCAAATTCAGATATTTTCTCCCGCATCACATCCGGGATAGGAATGGTTTTGTTCTCATGATAGTCATAAGCCACCAGGATGACATATCCCGAAGCCAGCACCTCGCCGCTCTCCTGCGTGGACGATATTCTGCTCCACCCTCATAGATTTGTTTCCCAGCCTGGAAATATGCACACCAACCTTGACAGGCATTCCATACTCCACCGGGGCATGGAAGGTAACCCCGGCTTCGGCCATGATGACACCAATATCCATGAAGGAATCTCCGGGCTGAAACAATCCCAATTCAACAAAATACTGGATGCGCGCCTGCTCGAAATAAGTCAGGTATTTGGCGTTGTTCAGGTGTCCCTGCGGGTCCAGGTCACCGTAGCGGACTTCGATGGGGTGGAAGAAGCGGAATTCGGACATGGGGCAAATTATACCGTTGGATGTGTCATTGCGAGCTCCGGTGGTTGAGTGCCGCGAAGCGGCGTATCGAAACCACCAGAGCGTGGCAATCTCATGTAACTATTGAACTTCTGGTTTCAGGAGAACACGAGATTGCCGCGTCACCGCTCCGCGGCTCCTCGCACACGTGCCTGCGCATACCATCCGTGCCGGATGGAACGGGCGGTGCAGGCAATGATACATCAAGTGTAGAATAAATGTGCTATACTCTAGCCATGCAAGTAATCCGCTCTTCCGACATCGGAAATTACCTGTACTGTCGCCGCGCCTGGTGGTATCGCAAACAGGGATTCCAATCCGAAAACCAGGCCGAACTTGCCAGCGGGACCGAACTGCATCGGGCGCATGGGCGTAAGGTGCTGGCTTCAGGAATTTATCGCACGCTGGCTTTTATTATCATGCTTGTGGCGCTTGTTCTGCTTGTTACCTATTGCACCTCCCAACTTCTTTCCTGAGCACCAATCAATACTGTTGGACATGACATTTTACATCGCCCTTTTCCTGCTTCTTCTCGCCCTGATCTTCTTCTGGCAATCGGGAAAACAGCGCCGCGAGGCTGGCCTGCCCGGCGGACGCGTCATCTATTCTGATACAGATGGCTGGGGAAAGGTTGAAAGACCGCTTTATTATCAGCCTCTAAAATTGACCGGCAAACCCGATTACCTCGTGCGCCAGAACGGAATTGTCATCCCGGTGGAAGTCAAATCCGGGCGCGCGCCCGAATCTCCCTATGATTCGCACATCTTCCAGTTGGCTTCGTACTGCTTGCTGGTGGAAAAAACATACGGCAAACGTCCGCCTTATGGCATCATCCATTACAGCGACCATGATTTCGCCATCGACTACACCCCCGAACTGGAATTCGCCCTGATGGAAATGCTGGCCGACATGCGCCGCGATGAACGGAAGAATGATGTAGAGCGTTCGCACGAACATACCGCCCGCTGTGCAAGTTGTGGGTTCAGAAACCTTTGCGATCAGAGTTTGGTCTAATGTTTGTGGTTATAGGTATAATTGTTCCATTATGTCCGACCCCTTCCTCCCGCAGCACCCGGTCGTAACCGCCTATCCCAAAATGCCGGCTGCATTTGCAGAGGCAGAGGCCATTGCTGCCTACCTGACTGAAAAAGGCCTGGATGCTCCTTATGGATCGCTATTCGAGGAAGGCCTGCGCAAGCGCATCAAAAACGGAGAGTTCGACCTGCTGATCGCTGTCGGAGGCGATGGCACAATGCTGCGAGCCGGTCATTTGTGCGCCCCGTGCAGTATCCCTATTTTGGGAATCAACCTGGGCCGGTTGGGCTTCCTCATCCAGGTTCAGCAGAGCGAATGGCACGACAGGCTGGATCGCCTGTTCAAAGGCGAAGCCTGGATGGAAAACCGCATGATGCTGCGCGTGGAGCATTTACGCGCGGGCGAGGTCGTTGGCTCGTGGCACGCGCTTAATGAAGCCGTGGTCGGTCGCGGACAATACCTGAGCCCTGTCAAGCTGGCTGCCAGCGCCGACGGTCATCTGCTGACCACATACATGGCAGATGGCCTGATCGCTGCCACGTCAACCGGCTCAACCGCTTACGCGCTGGCTGCCGGGGGCCCGATCCTGCCGCCGGAACTGCGCAACATTCTCATCGTCCCGATCGCGCCGCATCTGTCCGTAGACCGGGCTGTGGTGCTGGCTGAAGGTTCATCCATCAGCATTGATGTGAAGAGCGAGAACGCTGTTCTCAGCGTTGACGGGGCAGTCCCCACCGGCCTGGCCGAAGATGACCGCGTAGACATCCGCGCGGCGGAATATACTGCTCAATTTGTCCGCTTTGGCGACCCGGGCTATTTTTATCGAAACCTGACCGCACACATGAACCAAAACCCTGCTATAGGAATGTCTCGATGACTGAAGAAATCACCACGCTTTACTGCTACGTGCATCCTGACCGTGAAACAGGCCTGCGTTGCAAAACTTGCGAGAAGCCGATATGCGCTTCCTGTGCCGTGCATACGCCAACGGGTTACTCCTGCAAGGAATGTGTCCGTTCTCATCAAAAGAAGTTTGACACCGCGGTCTGGCACGATTACGTGATTGGCTTTGTCCTGGCCGCCATTTTATCTTCTGTAGCGGCCTTCATCGTAACTTTAATAAGCGGTTTCTTTTTCGGATTGATCGTTTTAGCGGTTGCGCCCGCAGCCGGGACAATTATTGCTCGCATTCTCCAGGCTGTATTACGCCGCCGCCGCTCCCGTGCTTTGTTCATGACGATATCAGCAGGCGTGGTTGTTGGCGCTATTCCAGCGATCATTTCTCAGATCACATCCCTGATCCTTGTTATGAATTTCTATGGTGCGGAGGGCTTTTCCATCTGGTCACTCCTGCCTGTGGTCTGGATCATTGTCTACCTTTTCATATCTGTGCCAGTGGTCTATTCTCAGTTTTCTGGCATCCGTCTGACAAAATAAACTATGCTGACTGAACTTCGCATCCAAAATTTTGCCATCATTGACCAGCTTGAACTCAAGCTGGGTCCCGGATTGATCATCCTGACCGGTGAGACCGGTGCAGGCAAATCCATCATTCTCGATGCGGTCACCATGCTCATTGGTGGTCGCGCCGAAACCACCCTCATCCGTGCTGCAGCCGAGAATGCCTTCGTCGAAGGCGTATTCAGCCTCAAGGGGCCGGAAAAAGAAGCGGTGCACGAAGTTTTGAAACGGGAAGAATTGCTGGATGACGAAACTTACGTCACGCTGACTCGCGAAGTCCGCCGCGAGGGGCGTAGTGTGGCACGCGTCAACGGCCGGACGGTGAACGTGTCGCTGCTCAAGGAACTGGGTGCGCTGCTGGTGGACATCCACGGCCAATCGGAACATCTCTCCCTGCTCGATACGAACGCGCACCTGGGCCTGCTTGACCGTTACGCAGACGTGGGTGGTGCCTTGAAAGAGTACCGGGATAGCTATCACAAGCTGTTAGCCGTGCGCAGCGAACTGAAGGATTTGCGCCAGGCCCAAACGGACGCCGAACGCCGCATCGAATTTCTGACCTATCAGGCCGAAGAAATTGAAGCGGCCAGCCTCAAACCCGGCGAAGATGAAGAACTGAAGAAAGAACGTGACCGGCTGGCCAACGCCGAATCGCTGGCCGAATATGCCCAGAAAGCCTTGACTGCCCTTGACGAAGGCACGCCCGAATCGCCCGCTGCCAGTGACCTGGTAGGGCAGGCTGCCCAGGCCATGATGGGACTGGCCAAGATCGACGCCAACCGCTCTGAGCTTTCGGAGCAGGCCACGGGTCTGGATGAGATGCTGGCGGAGCTTGTCCACAGCCTGCGCGATTATCTGGAAGAGATCGAGTTCAACCCCAAGCGATTGGATGAGGTCGAGGAACGGCTGGATCTGATCAAAAGCCTGATGCGTAAATATGGCGGATTCAATTGAGAAGGTGATCACATCCGGTGAAGAATGCTCGAGGCGAACTGGAGAACATCAGCTATGCGTCGGAACGCATCGAGGAACTTGAATCGGAAGAGAAAAGCTATCTGAAAAAGCTGGCCGAGCGGGGCAGCGTACTTTCTGAAAAACGCCAAAAGGCTGCTTCTGAGCTTGGGAAAAACATCGAAACCGAACTAAACGATCTGCGCATGGCCGAAGCCCAATTCTCAGTGGATTTCCAGACCAAACCCGACCCAGATGGCATCCCGGTGAACGGATGACGAAAAACTGGCCTTTGACCACAACGGCTATGACATCGTTGAATTCCTGGTCGCTCCCAACCCGGGCGAAGGACTCAAACCCCTTGCCAAGATCGCTTCCGGCGGCGAGACCTCGCGCCTGATGCTGGCCTTGAAGAACGTGCTGGCCCGCGCTGACCAAATCTCCAGCCTGGTTTTCGATGAGATCGACCAGGGTATCGGCGGGCGCGTTGGGTTGGTAGTCGGGCATAAACTGTGGAATCTGGCCCGCAACCACCAGGTATTCTGCGTCACGCACCTGCCACAACTGGCCGCCTTTGGTGACGAGCACTATCAGGTGCAAAAACTTATAAAAGATAAGCGCACACTGACTCGTGTCGAGCCGGTGACTGGTGAGCCGCGATTATTGGAACTGGCCCAGATGCTTGGCGAAGTTGGTGAAGGCACGCTGCGTTCTGCGCATGAAATTTTGCAGACAGCAAAAGAAATGAGCAAAACATAAAGTCGATGCTGCTTACAAGTTTTGATGGTGGTTGAAAGTAAGTGATGCGCTTATCTAACATGTCACTGCGAGCATCTTTTTGCGAAGCAGTCTCCCTTTTGACGAGGAGATTGCCACACTCCGCTACGCTTCGTTCGCAATGACATCACTTACTTCTTTACCACTACCCAAGTTTATTGGTTTTTCTGGAAACAAAAAACTCAAATGGAGCTGGGGGCGTCCCATCATTTTGAAGCCTTAAGGCAAGCATCAAGGTATTATGTTGCACGTAAATGTTTTAGGTACGCCTTATCTGTTATGGAATGAGGAACCGATAACCATAGCCCGTCGCATTCCACGGGCTATCTTATACTACTTGGCTGTTGAGGGGAAACCAGTTTCACGGGGCAAGTTTGCAACTATTATTCTGGCCGGATGAATCCGACGAGGTTTCACGCGCCCGCTTGCGCGATAACCTGACAAAATTACGCGCCTCACTACCGGACCCAAACCTGCTTCAGACCATTGACGATACCCTTATGCTTGCACAGGATCAGGTGCAGGTGGATTGCTTGCGTTCAACAACCTGCTCGATGGAACGGGCCAACTCCCCTGGCAGCTTTCCCCGGAAAATCCGCTGCCAGCCGCTATATACCAGGATCTCGCGAGCGCTGCCAAACTCTGGCGCGGGCCAGGTTTCCTGGCCGGGCTGAAATGGCCGGAATCCGCATCGCTGGATGATTGGCAGCGTGCCAAAGAAACCGAAATCCAACACAAATTGCACCACATTCTGAGTGCGCTTGATCGACCATGAAACTGCCATTGGGAACCTTGAGCAGGTGGTTGACTGGGTTCTCATGGCATTGCAGCTTGACGATTTGGATGAGTACCTGCACCATGTTCTTTTGAAGACCTATTTGGATCTAAATCGGCGGAAACGAAGCCCGAACAACATTATCAGGAAATAGAAACGCTATATCAAAATGAACTGAAAAGCGAACTCCCCGAATCAATTCTATTGTTGCAAAATCAAATTTTCGGTACGCAGCCTTCGGCTCAAGATGTTAATCCACCGTTGAAGTGGCCGTACCCACTCCAATATCCACACTCCCTTCGTCGGGCGAGAGGAGATTTTAGAACAACTTAATAAGATTTGCTCCACCAGCAGCGGCGTGGTTATCTTTGGGGAGGCTGGGGCAGGAAAGACGCGCTTAGTGCAGGAATGTTATCAAAGGCGTGAAACAAAACCCAGGCTCCTGATAGGAACAGGTCACTCCACAGAAAGCAACCTGCCATACTATACCTGGATCAATATATTGCGGAACGCTATTGAGCCGGAAGAATGGCAGCGACTTTCTCCCGCCTGGGCTGCCCCGCTGACGATAATCCTGCCTGAACTCAAAGAAATCCACCATGAGTTGCAGACCACAGGATCTTTCCAACCTTGACCATCCGCGCACAGTTCTCTTGGAAGCTATTCATCAACTATTGTGTCTGCTGGCAAATGAATACCCGCTTATCATTATTTATAGATGATGTCCATTGGGTGGATGAATCATCCCTTTGCCATTTTGTCATACCTGCTGAAACAGTCATTTTTTGACGATGGACGCGATTTCCTGATGATGACTGCCCGGACAGAGGAAAAAAATCCATGGCTGGACAAATTGCTCCTGAATACGCCATCGCAAAGAATGCGTCAGATCGAGGTGCCAAGTTTAGAGTTGGGGAAGTTGCGCATTTGGTCCAATATGTACTTGGACAATCCCCTCCACAGGAATTTATCGAACGGCTTACGCAGGAGACAGGCGGTAATCCTTTGATACGTGCTGGAAACACTGCAAGCTATGCTTCAGACAGGCCACGGCCAGGATATGGAGGAAATCATAAATATTCCCATTGGCGCCAAGTGTTCACCATGCTGACTCAGGCGCGCATGCAGACATTATCTGAGTTTGGCCCTGGAGATATTGTCAGTTGGGGCGCTTACGGGCGGGGAATTTAGCTTGTCATTTTTACAGGAAATCATAAAAGAAGAAACGGTGGATGTGCTAGGAAGCACTTGAAGAACTTGAGGTTGCCAGATTCGTTCATAGCAGCCAGCATGATGATCGGATTTTATACTCTTTCATCCACGAGAAAATCCGTGAGAGTATTTTGTTCGACATCAGCCCTGCCCGCAAACGTCTGCTGCATGCCAAAATTGCAGGTACATTGGAACAGTATCTGGGAGATCACACGGAAATACAGGCTGCCTGGATTGCAAATCACTATCAGGCGAGTGGGAACTTGCTCAAAGCCTTTGAGTTTTGGATACAGGCAGCTCAACATGCATACAGTCTATTCTCCATTCAGGAGGCGACAGATGCCTTCTCAAATGCAGAGCGCATTATTCCGCGCGAACCAGGCTTATCTGAAGATCAACTATACCAACTTTACGCCAGTTGGACAGATATGGCTTTTGAAAACGACAACCAGGAAACGCTCTTCCGCATTAATGAAACGTTGCTTTCTCTCGGGCGGGATCGTAACAGCGATCTCTTGATCGGCACCGCATATGACGGTTTGAGCGATGCATACTTCACTTCCAATCAATTCGAAAAAGGTCTTCAGTTTGTAGGAAGGCAATACCACATTTGCAACATGCCGAGAATTTGTACGAGCTTTTGAACTCCCAAATGCGCCACGGGATATTTCTGTACATGCTGGGGAATTTCTCCGATGCGCGGGAAATCACTTTACAACGTTCTCGAACAAATGCCGACCGACAGTAACACATCCGTTTGTAAAGTTGAACAGTCTACCTCCACTATCAGATAGGGATGTGGAGGTTCTTGACGGGTTATCCCTGCCAAAGGTCTTGAGTTTCTAAACCAGGCAATTGAACCTCGGGAAATAATCCTGTGTCATCTGGAGTGATGCTCACTTACACGGCAATAGGGCTGGCATATTATATAAAAGGTGAATTCAAGGCCGGGTATGAAGCCTCTTGTAAGGCGATTGAAATTGGGAAGAAATTAGAGTACCAGCGCATGTTGGGGTATGCATATGCTTATAGTGCACTCAACGCGACATAATCTGGGGTTGCTGGATGAAGCCTGGGAACACGCAAACCAGGCGCTCAATATCGGTCAAACTTACAGCCATTATGAAATTTCTGCCCTCGCCTACCGCACCTTCGGGAACACCTATATGCAGTTGGGAGATTATCAATCTGCCATTGAATACTTCCAGAAAGGTATTCAAGTTGCAGGTGAACATTATGTGGCATTGGAGCTAATGACCTTATTGGGATATTCATTAGCAGCCATCGGGCAGGTCAAAGAAGGTCTTGAGTATCTTACAAGAGCATATGAAACCGCTTCACAACTGCATCTGGGGTCAATCAGCGTGTATGCTCGCAGCATATTACTTTTCACCCAGCATTTGCATAATGTTAACAACAGCAGCTTACTGGAAGAAATTGAACAGGCCCTGGCCGATGCGAAAAGTCGATCCCATAAATAAGGCCGTGGTGATACTTCAAGTGCTCTTTGGGCGAGTAAGTAAACGCCCGGATGATTTCATCAAACAGATGAACGAAAGCCTGCAAGGTGCATCTCGTTTGTCAGATCTTCTGCTTGAAGCGCGCATTTTGCGAGATTTGATCATTTACAAGAAAAACAGGGATCTCTCCCGGCAGGGCAGAAGTGGATCGGCTGAATACTATTCTCGAAGAACTCGCTCCCCGTGCAGTTGACATGCCCTATGAAAATGCATGGAACAAGTACTACAAATCCATGAAAACAATCGGAAACACGTAAATTTGTCTTCGTTTTGTCCTCGCCCGAATGGTACATTGATACTGCAAAGCAAATATCGTAGCCATCCGGCACGTGGAGGGCCTTGGGGAGCAGGGATCCACGTGGTCAGCCCTGGGATATGTGGGGATACCAGCACATTCCAGGGCTGATTTTTATTTAATTTACTCTTATCTTCCCCTGATAAAATTCTACGTAAATCTACATTGACGTATTCCCATCACGCCGTACAATAACACTACAAACTCACCTTTTCAAAGGTTATTCATGCTGCGTAAACGTATTCAACTTGGTCTAATCCATGTCGCCGTCGCCATGACGCTGGTGCCCATCAACAGCACACTCAACCGCGTCATGATCAAAGAGCTAGCCATCTCGGCCACGTTGGTGGCTTTGCTGGCATCTCTCCCCTATCTGTTCTCCCCTATTCAAGTCGCCATCGGTTCTTACTCCGACCGCCATCCGATTTTCGGTTTACGGCGCACGCCTTATATTCTCGCAGGTTTGATCCTGTGTGTCATCGGTGTGGTGGTTTCCCCGCAAGTAGCCTTCCTGATGTCCGAAAACATGGGCCTGGGCATCCTGGCCGGCATCGGCGCGTTTGGCGCCTGGGGCATGGGCTTCAACCTGTCCAGTGTTTCCTATCTCTCGCTGGCAACCGAACTCTCCGGTGAAGACGGGCGCGGCAAGACCATCGCGACCATGTGGTTCATGATGATCGTCAGCATCATCGGGACGGCCATTGGCATCAGCCACATGGTGGACCCGTACACCCCCGAGGCCATGATACGTGCCTTTGAGATCGTGGGCGCATCCGCCCTGGCCCTGGGCCTGCTCGGCCTGCTCTGGCTGGAACCCCGCTCCAAAGCGGATACCGTCAAAGCTCAATCTGAAACTTACACCCTCAAACAGATGTTTTCCGTCATCCTGGATAACCCGGTGGCAAAACTCTTCTTCATCTACTTATTGCTCCTTCTGGCCGCCTTGCTGGGTCAGGATGTACTGCTCGAACCCTTCGCCGCCGAAGCCTTTGGCATGTCCGTCACAGAGACCACGCGCATCACATCCCTATGGGGAACCTTCGTCCTCATCGCGATTATCATCGCTGGCATCCTGGAAGGACGCGTACATAAACGCATCGTAGCGCAGGCTGGCAATCTCGGTCGCGCTGGCTGGATTCGTGATCATTGTCTTGAGCGGATTCTTCCACAGCTTGAGCATTTTCTACACCGGTGTGACTCTGCTCGGGATCGGCACGGGACTATCTACCGTCGCTAATCTTTCCCTGATGTTTGATCTGACTGTGGCTGGTAACGTTGGGCTGTACATCGGTGCCTGGGGATTCTCCAACGCGATGAGCAGGTTAACGGGATCGCTGCTCGGCGGGATCGTGCGCGATGGGGTCACGCAGGCCACAGGTCAGGCTTTGAGCGGGTATCTCGTCGTCTTCGGGATCGAGGCCGCTATGCTGGCCGCCGCTGCTGTCATACTGTCACGCATTGACGTGTCCGCTTTCAAAAAGCAAGCCGCTGAACCAGCCTTCGTGGAGAAAGTCGCCCTGGCGGCGGAGTAAATCCATGAGCGAATGGCTTTCCCTGAGCGCGGCGGCTGAGTTGCTGGGAGTACATCCCAGCACGGTGCGGTTATGGTCAGATAAAGGCTTGCTGCCCGTGCATCGCACCAAAGGCGGACATCGCCGCTACAAACGCAGCGAAGTGCTGCTCTGGGCGCAGACTTCACGGGAAGTGCGCACGGTACAGCCGGAAGATATGATGCAGTCGGCAGTACGGAACGTACGCATGCAAATCACCGAAGGGCGTTTGGAAGCCGAAGTCTGGTACCAAAAACTGGACGAAGATGCCCGTGCCCAATATCGTCAGAGTTCCCGTTCGCTCTTTCAGGGCCTGATGACCTATCTGGCCTCTACAAATGAAGATGCAGCTTCCGAGGCCTTTGCTGTGGGGTATGAGTATGCTTCGCGCGCCCGTCGCTACAACCTGAGCTATGTGGATGCAGCCCGGGCCTTTATGTTTTTTCGCAATGTGTTGATCGAATTTGTGATGAAAGTTTATAGCGAAGCAAATATCCCTTCCGGCAAGGCCTGGGAAGAGATGCTGCACAAAATGCACACTTTTACCGACCAGATTTTGATCAGCTTATTGGATACGTATCAAGCTTTGGAGACAAACTCAAATGGAAAAAACTAAATCCCCCCGCCAATATCCGCCTCTTTATGAAAAAGTTTTTCCCGTTGTTCTCGGCCTTCTTGGGATTGTGGTTGCAGCCTTACTGGTGATAACCGTTGCTGTCGCCCTGCGGCTGGTGATAGACTAGCACCGAAATGCACGCTAATTTCTTCTCTCACTTTGAAGTGCGTTCCTATAGAGGTTCTATGCTCAAACACAATTATCCCCTTATCTTCAAGCATTATTTCATTCATTTTTGCATTCTTTGTGTTCAAGCGTTATGTAGAACGTAAAGGCACCTATTTGTTATATTGGGGACTTGGCACGGTCTTCTACGGGATCGGTGGTTTCTGCGAGTTCTATTACGGTGCCTTCGGCTGGAATGCGTTGGTTTATCGCCTGTGGTATTTGTTCGGCGCGATCCTGGTTGCCGCCTGGCTCGGTCAGGGAACTGTGTATCTGCTTGCCAAAGAGAAATGGGCCAAAGTCCTGACGGTCATTCTGGTACTTGGCTCGCTCTATGCCACATACAAAATATTCAGCGCCCAGCTTGATCCCAGCCTGATGATCGGCTCCGGTCATACCGGGGCAGAATTGAGCGGACATGCTATCGTCACCGATGGCGTGCGCGTGCTGACGCCTTTCTTCAATCTATACGGCACGGTCGCGCTGGTCGGTGGCGCAGCTTACTCGGCTTTCATCTTCTGGCGCAAGCGCGTATTATTACACCGTGCCATTGGCAACATTCTGATCGCGACCGGTGCGATGCTGCCAGCCTTTGGCGGTCTCTTCAGCCGTTTGCAGGTTCCCGGTGCGTTATATCTGGGCGAGTTTTTCGGGGTGATCCTGCTTTTCCTGGGCTTTCTGCGGGCCACCACACCGATGGGTGAAACGGCTTCGGCTACCGCGCCTGCAGATTAGTATTCTCCTTATGAACCGCAGAGACGCGGAGTTCGCCGAGAAAAAAACTCTCTACGTTCTCCGCGTCTCTACGGTTTTAACGCTATAATCAAAACATGATCCTAAACCTGCCCCTCATCCTCGAAACCCGCCGCAACCACGCGCTCGAGCACGCCACCATCCATATCCTTTCAGCCAAATACCCTGACCGGCACCTGGCCGGGCACTCCAATCCGACCGGATTTTTCATCCTCGGCAATGTCACAACCGATGATCTGCAATCTGCTGTAAAGGAAGCCTGGACGCGTCTACGCGCGGGCGAAAGCGAACTCGCCATCCACGCCGGTTGCGGGACGAATTTTGCAACCACCGCGCTTCTGGCCGGGAGCCTGGCCTGGTTCCCGTTAAGCGGAGATAAATCCATGCGACGGCGCTTCTGGCTGCTGCCCTTTGCTGTGGCATTTGGCGTATTGGGCTATGTGCTCAGCCAGCCGCTGGGACCCATTCTGCAAGCCAAAGTCACCACCGAAGCGGACTTGGGTGATATGCAAATCGAGAGTGTCACCCCTGTCCGTAAGCGAGGGGTAGCTGTTCATCGAATAATTACCCGGAGTTGAACCGCGAAGAAGCGAAGGAACGAAGAAAAAATAAAAAACTTCGTGCTCTTCGTCCCTTCGCGGTAAATTTATCCTATGCCCAACGTTTATTTTCTCTACGGCAACGACGAATTTGCCATTGCCCGCCGCCTGAAAGAATTCGAGGCGGATTTCACCGATCCCACCAGCGCGGATATGAACACCGCGCACCTGGATGCGCGCACGATGGGCTCGGATGAGTTGAACAATGCCGTCAACGCCATGCCGTTCCTGGCACCAAAGCGACTGGTTACACTGGCAAATCCTTCGGGGAAGTACACCAAACCCAACCAACGCAAGAAATTCAAAGAATTTATCGAAAACGTCCCTGAGACGGCACGGCTGGCCATCCATGAAACAATGGAGCCCCGAGATGTGAATAAACACTGGCTGGTGACCTGGGCTGGGAAAAACAGCAAGGTAATCAAAACCCAGGCTTTCATGCTGCCGCGGCAATGGGAGATGGCTGGCTGGATCGTCGAACGAGACCAAAAATCAGGGGGGCGAGATCGAACCACCTGCCGCTGCCAGGTTGGCCGAAATGGTAGGCGTGAATACCCGTCAGGCGGGACAGGAAATCGCTAAACTGCTGGCGTATGTCAATTGGGAGAGGCAGGTTCAGGTCCGGGATGTGGAAGCGGTTAGCATTGTCACGGCGCAGGAGAGTGTCTTCGATTTTGTGGATGCCTTATCAAGCGGTGACAGCAAATCTGCGCAGCGTCTCTTGCATCGCTTGTTGGAAAATGATGATGCGTTTTCATTATGGGGCATGGTCATCCGACAGTTCCGCCTGCTGCTGATGGCGCGCGAAGTGCTGGACTCGCGCGGTGGCAAGGACGAGGTGACCAAGGCGCTGGGCGTGCATCCGTTCGTGGCCGAAAAAACGACCGGGCAGGCACGCGCGTTTACCGTGTCCGTTTTGGAGAAAATCTATCACAAGCTGCTGGAAATTGACGAGGGGGTCAAGACCGGGCAGTTCTCGTTGGAACTGGCGCTGGACACACTGGTAGTGGAGCTAACGAGGAAATAACTTTTCTCAAGCAAATCAGGGTCAGTAGGATGCGATAGGATCACTCGCTATTGATGCCAAAAGCGTTTGCCAGCAGCACTTTGAACTGACTGCGCAGAACTTTATAGGAGAAGTGACGCAAGGCAAGTTCATAATTGTAGCTGCATAGTTCTGCCTGGTATGCAGGATCATCTAGGATTTAAGAGTATCTTGCACGGTTTTCTTTGTGATGTACTCATCAAATTCGATCACCTTAAAACCCTTTGGCCGGATATCTGTCGCGTAAATCGCGTAATTATTAACCACAATCGGTTTTCGGTAATATAGGGCTTCTAGAAATGCATTCCCAAACCCTTCAATCAGGGATGGATAAGTAACCAGGTCCGCATGAGGATACGCATCCGAAAGGCTGTAAATTTTCCTGCCATCCTCGGTCATCCCCCGGTTTTCACTGAACCGCTCCGAAGAGAAAATTGTCCTAACCCCCATCTGCTCTGCAAACTCAGCCACCCTGGCTTCATAATCATATCCATCATCCCCTGATGCATGTGAAACGACAAGACGGGCTTTTCTCCCCAGGCGGCTGACCAACTCGATGGCGTGTTCAATGCCCTTGCGTTGCACCACCCTGGTGGGTTGCAAGACAAAAATCTCATCTGGCTCGATGCCGAGCGCCTCGCGCAAATCAGATGAATATTCATCTTCATCAGGAGGCGGGTTTTCAAAATCCATCACATTTGGAATGATCACCGAACTAACGCCCACTCTGCGAGCCATTTGGTGACTGGCCGAGGAGTTGATAACTACATGTTGAACAGATGGCAAATTCGGGGGAACGGCCATTGTAATGTAGTCCCAGATTGAGTTGACCAGGAGCGGTTTTCGTTCCCAGGTGAAATCGTGATGGTGGGCTATCGTGGGAATACTCGTTTCAGCGATCACCTCCACAAGCGCCATTGAAAACGGAATGTTTTGTGGGAAAGACAATAAATTTTGGGGAATTAATAAATCAATTTCAAACTTTTCTAAAAATGCGTAAATATGTTCCTTGAAAAATTCTCTCCTGGCATGGATCCAGTTTGTTTCCTCTCTGGTACGTTTGGTTGAATTAAAAAACCTGTGATAATATTCGCGATTTTCCGGCTCAAGAAAATGGGCTTCTTCTACCACCATGGAACGATCTGATGGACGATCGGATAAGCCGGAAAAGTAAAAGCACTTGTGCCCCATCTCTTCCAGAACATCTGCCCACTTGGATATTTCTAGAGAAACCCCGTCTGTTCCTTGAATTCGGAACGAAATGAACCCAATGTTGATCGACCTGTTTAATGGTTTGGCCATGGCTGCCTCTAAGTTATTTTGAATCTTTGCGCATCATTTTTGAGATTTGCACGATTATCCCACACCATTGTAAATTCGGAAGGCTGGATTGTTACTCAATTTGCAGACTTTAGCGTATGAAAATGGGAAATGAAGCGTTCAAACTGAGTTACCTTATCAAATTGACTCTCGATCAACTTGCGAGCTTTTCTTTTCATCGCACGGTAAGTTTCCTGGTTTTCCCAAATTTTTATTATTGCATTTGCAAGTGCAGACTTGTCTCCCGGCTCGACCATATATCCCGTTTCCCCATCAAGAATGATTTCGGAAACACCTCCGATGTTGGATGAAACAACCGGCACACCCATTGCCATCAATTCCAGGAGCACATTCGGGAGACCTTCTTTATACAGGCTGGGCAAAACGGTCATATCGATTCGTTCGAAGATGTAGTTAGGCTCATTCGTAAAGGGGAAGAAGGAAACGTTTCGCTCCAGTCCCAGAGCCTGCACCCGTTCCTTCAACATTTCTTCGTCTGGACCATCGCCCACCATCATCAAATGCGCATTGGGAAGTGGACCATTTATCAGTTCACTCAGCGCATCAAACAGAACGGGATGCCCTTTGCGTTGTTCGAAAGAACCGATGCTTCCCAGAACTGGTGCAGCATCTTTAGGCAAGGGATAGCGTCCTCGTGCTTCTTCCCAGGCCTCGATTGAGTGTTGAAATCTTTCCGTCTCTGTGCCCTGATAGACCAGGGCGACTTTCTCGGCTGGGATCTTATAGGTTTCAATCAAATACTGACGCGTGAAATCCGTGATGGCAATCACCGAGGAGTTTATTGTCTCATCAGGCAAGTAGAATTCACGCAGATACTCGGGCACGATCGTCCCGGTTTTTGGGATCAGGTGGGTTTCCAGCTCTCCCTCTTTGATGCAATGAGCCGCAAACACCGAACAATGAAAATCCATCCCTCGGCGGGTGGACGGTACAAATCGCCACATCACATTTGCTAGTGCATCGGTCCAGATTTCCTGATTCTGCGCATCTTCCTTTACAACTGCATCCCAATCATAGGTGGCAATGTGTGCGCCTGTATCGCGACATTGTTCAACAACCCAACTGCCTTCAGGAGCCATGAGCGTAGACTTCCTGATTTTGCTCGATAAAGGCTTGTATGGCTTCTGCAACCCAAATTTGTGTGCCGCCGTGCAGATGAGTATCTTCGATAAATCCGATATGCATAGATTACTCCTAAATTCCATTATTTGTAGGTCGGGCTATAAGCCCGACAAATTAAAATCGGCGGGTTCAAAACCCGCCCTACAATTCATACAATTGCTTAACAATCGCTCAAATTTGTTTTTTAAGGTTTCGGTACTATACCTGGCACGGACAGCTTCCCTGTTATGAAGAATGACATTTTGTTTTGTCTCTGCATTTAGTCAATAAATCGGCTACTTCAGACAAAAAGGCCGGATGGAATTTACCTCCGAGGAATCGAGTATAGCGAATCCGCAATTCTTCGGGAAGTTTCTCGCCGATCACATCTCTGAACACCTCTTTAGGGCGATATTGACTGCAAATGATAGGGGTTCCGCTGGCGCCGGCTTCGATGATAGGAAGTCCTCGCCCTTCCGTTTGACTTGGGAACACAACCGCGTCGGCCATGCGGTAGATAGTTTCTATCGTCAAGGGTTCAAACCCTTTTTCTGCAAAAGGAAGCATGGTTCCCCCGGCCTACTGAAAACGCCAAAAATATCCGGTCAGCTAGGGAGTTTGGTAAGCTGCGGACCGTTTTCTTATAAGCCAGGAGTACCTTGACCAGATCTTCTTGATGCTCTTCCGGCGTTGGGCCGGTGATGTGCAGGATCAGTTGACGGTTTGGATTGTTTTCAAATTCTTCCCTTAAAGCGCCTTCTTGCAAGAGTGTGCCGATCAACCTGAAATTCTTTGGAATCCTTTTGCGGCTGACAACGCGAGTGGGTTGCAGGAGAACGATCAAATCGTCGGAAACGGGAGCAACTGAAAGTCCGGGTCGAGAAGCGAGAATGACCGGGCGCTGTTTCTTCATCCACTGATCAAGCTTGGATAGATGCTCGTCAATCGAAACCGGGTGCATGATGGCATGTCCATCCGACAAGATATGGCCCATTCTCAGCCTGATATCCAACACATCTTCTCTGCTGTACGGCTCGAAGAAAATATGTCGCGAGATGCAGGTTGAAAGTCTCGAATACTTTTTCTTTTGGAAACCCAAATTTCCTTGATCAATTTCCTGGACTGACGCGCATTGATGTTGATTTGCAACCATCTGTTTCCATTCCAGGGATAAAGAGATTCAAACAGGGAGAAGAAAGTTTTATTGTCCATGTTTCGGAAGAAATGATCTCGAACACCGGGATCTTCCCCGGCTTCTCTCATGGCGGGTGGCTTCCCGGCCTCCCAGTAAAAATCGTGATTGGAGTTCAACACGTAAATCCCAAAGAATTCAGTGACCAGCACCAAACCGAGCGTGAGTGCTATGTTCCCCGGGTTGGAGGCCACATTCACTGGAACCACCAGAGAAATTTGATTATCAATAAAATATTCCCCCAAACGTTTTGCGATGGAAACAGCCTGCTGATAGATTTCTTTTGCCAGAAAGGTTGATTCTGCACTGTTTGGTTTCATGTTTCTCTAAACAGAGCGTCAAACCATTTCCCATTATCCCACTTGTCCCAGCCGTCTATCCCCTTCATTTCGAATCTGTGCCATTCAGAACTCAGAACCGATTTTGCTGGCGGATAGAATTTCCCGCCGATGATGTGGATCGAAGCCTTCCCGAAAGGGGCAAAGAGATCGGTTAGGATCTGGGCATATTTCGATATCTCTATCGAAACCCCGTCAATGCCGTAACTGAAGGTGATAAAGGCTGCGCCTTTGGAAAATAATTTTAGGGCATCTTCACCATGAGTGATTGGTAAAGGTTTCTTTTGATTTCTAATTTGGTTGAGGAGATTGCTAATATCATCCCAATCGGTTGGATGGCAAGTCATCCAGAACCGTCGTTAATTGATGAAATAGTTCATTCGAGTCAGATGAAATCATTGAAGTATGTTTTGAGTTTTCCGGTAACAATGGTGATAATACTAATATATCACATCGGGCTAAAGCATATGATCCCGCCTCGCACCGGGCCTAAATCTGCTCCCGTTTGTCAGCCAGTCGCTCGCTGTGACTCACTCTGCCCCGTCCCTAGTCTGAGAGAATGTCTGAAAACTTCACCACTAAGTCATCATGACACAAAGTTTTCCTCTTTTAGGTCTTGGTGACTTTATGACTTCGTGGTGAAAAACTTTCAAGCCTATCCTTTTAGCCACTCCCTGGGTGTTTTGGAACATTTCTTTCACGTTACACGTCTTATAATAAGAATAGAAACCATGCAAAAAATATTGATTATGTTGATACTGGCAATCTGTATCTCTGGTTGCCAGCCCGCCAGTTTAGATGATGTGAGTTCCCCTGCGCTTGCATCCACTCCACATGAATCCCCGACCGATCCGGTTGAAACTGCCACAGCCATTCCTGCCCAGGAGACCTTGTCTCAACCTGCATTGGAAAGCCCTGTTACGAATGTGCCTGCTGACACGCGAGAGAGTGACCAGATGCCAATTTTCCTGGAAGTGACCCAAACGACTATCATGAAAACAGACTCTATCCAAGGCCCGACTATTGGTGTTGGCCCTACTGTTTATTTTTATAACCCGGATAGTAAAACCCTAATGCTGCACTCAACAATAACGTTAGTGCCCGCAACTGAATTGCTTGTTGGGGTGAATACCGTTCTCCAAACTCCCGGTCAGGTGTATGAGAAAAGAGCATTGTTCCAATATCCGTCTGCGCAACCTGCCCTGATTCAGATTTCAGCATTTGATGCCGAAACAGGGATGCTAAATCTTGTGTATGATGGTGAAGCTTTTAATCTACTCCCAGGCGAAAGCCGGACGTTCAAGCAAGTTGGGAGTGATTTCAACACTTCAACGGTATTCACCATCGTTTCGAATCATGGCATCCTTGCAGATATTCAACCGACTTCATCTGATGGGTCATGGCGTTGAAATCATCTGATAACACCTCCGTGTAAAGAAAGAGCCCGCCATCATGGCGGGCTCCATTGTTGCTAGCTATCAGCGCAATGTATTAGTTTATTTTGAAGGGCGCACCTGAACTTGCATGAAGGTGCCTTGAGCGCTGATGCTCTTGACGCGAATCTGCGTACCGGTCACGGGTGTGATCACACTGCCCATCGGATTCACAGGATCATAGTAGCTATTGTTGTCATCGAAGATCGGAACAGCCGGTAGGCTCGGGTGCGTAGAAGCGATCTCCATGACAATGCAAGGTGACCTCATCCGTTGGTTCAAGCCCGAAGGTGGCATCGTAGGTCTGGACACGGTTGCGCCAGACACTGCCGTCAGCACAAAGCAAAGCTCGGGATGTGCATCAACCGGCAGGAGCAAACCGCCACAGCGTCCGGCGGCGCAGCTTGCACCAACGTTATTGTCTGTGAATGAATTATCCCAGTAGCTGATCAACAACCATCCTGGTAGGGGAAGTGCTCTACCCAGTTGCCACCCACAAAGTTGTAGGCATTGGCCAACCGGCGTCAAAGCCGCGGTACTGACGGAATTCGGCTACGTAGTAGTTGCTGTAGAAAGCGGACTCGGTGCCGGTGGTCCGGCGGAAACCTCGAAGGTCCAACCTGCATCGCTTTCGGCATCATCCAGCGGGTAGCCGGTGATAGCGATGTCGTCGACCATGAAGCCAGGTTCGACAACATAGCCATCTGTCCAATAGCGGAAGCCGAGCAATACATCACCCGTGTATGCCGAGAGATCAGCGGTTAAAGGCATCCACACAGCCACCGTGAATTGCCAGTGATACCATAACCAAAGTTCTGGCCGTTGGGATCATAGTGGTTGAGAGGTTGGTATCAACGCTATGCCCAGGTGTCACCGCCATCAGTGGAAACAACCAGATAAGCGTAATCCCAGTCGTACTCGATTTGGACATTCACCATGGCGGAAAGCGTCGATCCAGCTGCCAGGTTGAAGGACTTATACATGTAGTTGTCGAGATCGTTGCCTGCGCCACTGTAGTAGAAGTAATCTCCTCAGAATGGAGTCAGCAATCTGCTCGGTAACATCCTTGGGGGGTAGCACGACAAACAGACCTTGGGCCTGCTTGGTATTATATTCCGCCGGGCCAAGTTTGTGTTCTGATTTCTCACCAGCGTAGGCTACTTCGTAGTTCAGCCAGCCAAGCTGGAATTTTTCCCAGACACCAAAGTGATTGGGTTGGGAGCCGATATCGTAATCGTTCTGGCTGAGCCAGGAACCGGAGGACATGATGGTCCAGAAGCCGGTGCTGTTTTCGCCAGTGTAGTCGTACAGGTCTGGCAGGCCGAGGTCATGGCCGAACTCATGTGCGAAGACACCCACGCCGCCGTTCTCGGGCTGGATGGTGTATTTCGCTACCCAGAAGTCACTATCACCAATCTGGATGACCACCGCTAATAGTCAACGCCGGGCCGTCAGGGCCGTTGAGCGCCAGTACATGCAACCAACTGTGGCTCCAGATGGCGCAGTCGCCCAAAACGCCGCCGCCGGCTTCATTGCCTTCACCAGCGTGGACAAACTGCATATGATCGATATAGCCATCCGGCTCATCGAAAATGCCATCGCCATCTGCAATCATAGCGATCCCAAACGTCGAACTCGGCTCAGGTAATCATTGATCTCGTCAGGGGTCTTGCCTGCATCGATCATGCTCTGTACCAGCCATCGACCGATTCGTCCAAGAAATACCAGACAGCGATTGCCACCCGGATGCCGGATCGCCATCGTCATAATCACGAGGCGGGGCCTGAAACTATGGAACCCAATCGGTCACATCGCCATAGAACGTATAGCGGTTGGATGACTGCTCGATATAGTACTGGCGCATTGAGTTGACGCCTTCGCCTTCAGCAAAGAGCATATCCAGGTAATAATCCCGGCTGAAATCTTCTGTCCAGATGGTGGTGTTATCAACAGAGCGATCCGGTTCAGGATCAATATTATTGTGGGTGTAAGTCAGCGAATTCACCCAATACGGTCCAGACTGGGTCTTCACCCTCACGCGCGAGCTCGACATATTGACCTTTGGCCACTTCATGGGTCTTGCCATAAGCCTTGCCATTTAGTTAAGCGTCCATGGCGCTGCTTTCTGCTCTGCCTGCTGCGCTGGTAAGGGGTCCATGCGATAATCTACTTGTCCAGCAAGGTCAGGCTCGCTTTTGAAACTAGGTGCGGCACCTGCTGCTGAAACAACTACTGTCAGCAACAAGGCTGCAACCAAAAATGTGCGGAATAACTTTGTATTCATCAATATTTCTCCTCATTGTTTGATTTTGTTTCGTAGACTTGGAATAGATGTTAGGAAAATTCGTCGATGGTCACCTCCTGTGTTTGCAACAATGGATTTCTTCGGCGGAAAACAAAAACTGCCGAAGTTAAAAAACCTTCGGCAGTCTGGCGGTCTGTGCACTCGCTACGCTCGCAGATCCATGACTTTGCGCCCCCATCTCACGATGGGTTAGCCTTTTCGGGGATATGTAGCTCGCACTCTCTAAAGCAACCATCTGTAACATTAAAGTAACATTATAATGATACAACTTTTAGCTTGTAAATCAATAGATTGGGAACAATCCTATGAAAAAATGATATTCACTCATGTTTTTGCGACTAAAGCTAGCTTTTTGCGACTTCTAAAATCATATTTATTACCTGTTTGTTACTTTGAGAACTTTTGTTGAGCCATTTGTGAATAACCGAATTTCAAAGGCCAACTTGCCCATAAATAAAATGGGGGCTGTCCATCTTTTTGGACAGCCCCTCCTTGTATTACAAGATGGGTGTTAGTTTATTGTTTATTGGCTTCCCATTCTATGTTTTGGTTAGAACTGGAGGTACCAAAACCATGGAAGTAGGTTCCATCTAACGAAACAGAACAGGGTGCGCAATCGGCCCAATAGGGAATTGTGGGGTTTGTTGGATTGTCATGGGTTACAAATGTAAACATATTACCGTATACACTTCCAGTCACAGTCCTCACGATTCCTATATCATAATTAACTGTACCCGTCACATTCCCATCTGCTTCTTGGGTGAGAACCATGTCAAACCAGTATCCCATAGTCCCGGCAAGTCCACTCTCACCTCTCCAAGTTCCAGTAACGTCTGTAATAAACGAGTTGATGAATTCCAACGCGTAAGTGTCGATACGATTTGAATACGTCACGCCAGCGCAGTTTCCATTGGTCACATACGAGTTGACAGCCAGGATAGTGTCTGTGTCACCCAGCAGGTTCGGGCCGCCTGAGTTGCCGAAGCAGGTTCCGCCTTTGTCCTGTGATGGATTAGCGGTCAGTTTGATGTACTCATCGCTATGCACGTGTTTGCTGGTGATCAATTGTGAATGGGCATAGTAGCGGGTAAAAGCCCCATCCTCGGGATACCTTGGGCCACCGCCTTGATCAAATTGAATCCCGTAGCCGACCGAATCAATATCAGTCTTCATCCCTAATGTATCAACTAACCCCTCTGTTGGTAGTTGAGCATACCTTGGCAGTGTCACTGGCTCGTCGAGGACAATGACTGCTACATCATGTGAATCGAAACCCGGAAGCCCGTTTCCACACCCAATGCACCATTCAGGGTCGGGATACCATTTCCCATTAGGCGGACCAGAAAGAAGAGAACCAAAGTCGGGAACTTCATCGAAGGTAACCCAGACATCCGGTCCCTCAAAACAATGTGCGGCTGTAACCACCACGGTAGGTGAGATGGCGGCGGCTGAACAAACCCAATAGCCACCTCCGGTTGCAGCTCCCAATGCAATCCCAACGTAAGGGTGATTATCCCCATCTGGCTCACCATTAGTAATAGCACTGGCAACACCAACCAAGCTTAGCACCAATGTAAGTGCAAGGATCCATGCAATTACAATCTTTTTCATTTTTATCTCCTTTTTCGTTTTATCCGAATAAGAATTTTTGGATTCTCCTTTTTTTCTATCCGATGTTACCTCCTTGCTCAAAATAAAAACTGCCGAACAAGAACCTTCGGCAGTCTGGCGGTCTGGCTAATGTAATGGTGTGGTCTGTATGCGGACAGATCCATAACTTTGCGCCCCCACCTCACGATGGGTTTGCCTTTTCGGGTTTGCGATCCGCACCTCTAAAGCAGTTACTCGTACCATTAAAAGTGCACTTTCATCATACAACTTTTTGGTGCGCGATTCAATAGTTTGGCGTGCAAAATTGAGATATTCCATACGTCTAGCGGATTATTGGAAGTGAAAAGGGCGCTTAGGCAGCATAATGCGGCTATAATTATGAACGACTCAAATTGGCAGATTGGGACACCATGACACAGGTTTTCATCAGTTACTCGCGCAAAGATATCAAGTTTGCCAGCCGTCTGGCCGGTGACCTGGAAAAGGCCGGCTTTGACGTCTGGTGGGATGTTTCCGATCTCAAGGGCGGTGACGACTGGGTGCGCTTCATCCCGGCAGCGATTGAAGCCAGCCAGTACTTCGTTATCTTGCTTTCGCCGAATTCAATCAAATCCGAGTGGGTGGAAAAAGAATATAGCTATGCAATTCGGCATCGTAAGAAGATCGTCCCAGCAATGATCAAATATTGCATCGTGCCATTTGCTTTGCACACGATCAATTATGTTGACTTTATCAATGTTGACTATGCTACTGGCGTAAACAACTTACTGGATGCACTTGGTGGGACGCCACAGCCCGATATTCATCTATCGAGTACGGAAAGGCTGCTCAAGAAACTGCCGCCGCCAATTGCCAGATACGCTCCCATAATCCTGATCGTATTATTCTTGTTGTTGGCATTCGGACTGTATTGGATTTTCAAACCCACACCGCCTGTCACACCTACACAAACAGCCAGTCAAACCGCAACACAGACAGCGCCGCTTCCAACCGACACCAAAACTGCTACGCCAACCCAAACTTTTACGCCCACGATTTCACTTACTCCCACCATCACGCGCACGCGGACTCCGATACCGGTCAACTTCGTGCCCCCAACTGTCTGTGTGCAACCGGCGTTTGATGTTTATTCTGTCAACGTGCGTTCAGGCCCGGGCACAGATCTGGGTGTCTTGACCGATGCCCCTGCAATAGAAGTAGGGAAGTGCCCCTTAATCGGTGGGCACAACGAGGAAGACACCTGGCTGATGATCGCCTATGACCAAACCGACCCCGAACTTCAACCCTACGAAGGTGGCTGGATTCGCAAAGACCTTTTCGATCCCGATATGCTGGCAAGGGTTTTCCTGCCGCCCATAACGCTGACTCCTACCCCTACGATCACGCCCAGCCCGACCATCACGCCGACCTTCACGGTCACATCCACGCCAACTCCTACTCGGACACCTACCAACACGCCGACGTCCACACCCACGGATACTCCGACATCCACGCCAACCTCTACGTTTACCCCGACGAAAACTCCAACCGCGACCTATACACCCTCCCCAACGCCAGAGCCGACGAATACGCCTTAACTTCCTCTGTCCCTTTTCCGTTATAATCAGACCGAACCACTCTTAATAGACGATGGACGATAGACCGCGGACGGTAAAACACGGTCAAAGGTCTATGGTCTACGGTCTGAAAAAATGCCCAAAAAGAAACCTTCCAACAACCTCCATCTTCCTCCCGAAGAGATCATCAAAGACTACCGCCTCGCCTACCAATCCCGGCAGACATCCATCATTGGCCGCCGCGAGGTGCTGACCGGTAAAGCCAAGTTCGGTATATTCGGCGATGGCAAGGAAATCCCCCAGCTTGCTATGGCGCGCGCCTTTCGCAAAGGCGATTGGCGCTCAGGCTACTACCGCGATCAAACCTGGATGTTCGCTCTCGGAACCACGAGCATCCAGGAATTTTTTGCCCAGCTTTATGCGCACGCCGACGTAGAACACGATCCCGCCACGGCTGGCCGTTCGATGAACGCTCATTTTGCCACCCGCTATCTTTATCCCGATGGCCGCTGGAAAGACCAGACCCAGACCTACAACGTCGCTGCCGATGTTTCGCCCACCGCCACCCAAATGGCGCGCACCGTCGGGTTGGCGTATGCATCGGTGGTGTACCGCAACAACGAAGAGTTGCATCAATTTCAAGAATTCTCGCACAACGGCGACGAGATCGCCTGGGCTACCATCGGCAACGCCTCCACCGCCGAGGGCATCTTCTGGGAGTCGGTCAACGCCATCGGCGTGCTGCAAGCCCCCGCCATCCTCACCATCTACGACGACGGCTACGGCATCTCCGTCCCCAACCAGTTCCAGATGGTCAAGGAAAACATCGGCGCCATCCTGAGCGGCTTCCAGCGCGACGCCTGCCCAGCCGACATGTGCGACCGCGGCTACGATCTCTACACCGTCCGCGGCTGGGATTATCCTGCCCTGCTCGAAACCTACGCATCCGCCGCCGAGATCGCGCGCGAATATCACATCCCCGCGCTGGTGCACGTCACCGAAGTCACCCAGCCGCAGGGCCATTCCACGTCCGGCTCGCATGAACGATACAAGACGCCCGAACGACTGGAATGGGAAGCAGAGTTCGACGGCATCAAAAAGATGCGCGAATGGATATTGGAACAGCGCATCATCTCGGACCCTGAGCTTGCTTCCGTTGAAGATGCCGACCGCGCGGCTGTGGAAGGAATCCGCAAAACCGCCTGGGAGGCGTATCTCAGCCCGTTTTTGGAGGAGCGCGCCCAGGTGATGGACATGCTCGATGAAGTGGGCGGCAGCACGGCACAGGCGTCAGAGTTGGAGAAACTCAAAAAACGGCTGGCAGGCCTGCCGTCGGTGACGAGGCGCGATGTCCACATGACGGTCCATGAAGCCCTGCGAATCCTGCGTCGGGACGAAAATCCCGTCAAGCAAATCCTGGTCAACTGGAAAAACGAGCAGGACAAAGTCAACGACGAGCGTTACGGCTCGCACCTGTACAGCGGAACGGCGCTGGCTGTGACGGAAGTGCAGCCCGTTTATTCGGCGAATTCGCCAACGGTGATGGGCTTCGAAATGATGAACGCCGCCTTTGACAAGTTGCTGGCGAAGGAGCCGCGCCTGATCGCCTTTGGCGAGGACGTGGGATTTCTGGGCGACGTGAACCAGGGCTTTCGCGGCATGCAGGAAAAATACGGCGCGCTGCGCGTGACCGATACGGGCATCCGCGAGGCCACGATCTTGGGGCAGGCCATCGGCATGGCGATGCGCGGGCTGCGACCGGTTGCGGAAATCCAGTATCTCGATTACCTGCTGTATGCGCTGCAACTGATGAGCGACGACCTGGCGACCCTGCGCTGGCGCACCGCTGGCGGCCAAAAAGCGCCGGTCATCGTGCGCACGCGCGGACACCGACTGGAGGGCATCTGGCATTCCGGCTCGCCGATGGCGGGCATCATCAATCTGGTGCGCGGCATGTACGTGCTGGTGCCGAGGAACATGGTGCAGGCGGCGGGTTTCTACAATACCCTGTTGCAGGCTGACGAACCGGCGATTGTGGTCGAGGTGCTGAACGGTTACCGCGTGAAAGAGAAACTGCCCGACAATATTGGCGAATACACCACTCCGTTGGGCGTGCCGGAAGTGATCCGCGAAGGCACGGATGTGACGCTGGTAACCTATGGCGCGACCTGTCGTATCGCACGCAATGCAGCGGATAAGCTGTCAGAAGTCGGCATCGAAGTTGAAGTGATCGATGTGCGTTCTCTGCTGCCGTTTGACATTCATGGATGATCATCGAATCGCTCAAGAAAACCAACCGCATCATTTTCGTGGACGAAGATGTGCCCGGCGGCGCGTCTGCCTATATGCTGCAGGAAGTCATCGAGAAGCAGGGCGGCTACTACTGGCTCGACTCTGCTCCCAAGACGCTGACCGGCACCCAGCATCGCCCGGCTTATGGCTCTGATGGCGATTACTGGTCCAAACCCAATGCAGAGACGATCTTCGATGCGGTGTATGAGATGATGCATGAAGTTGATCCTGGGACGTTTCCGATTCTGAAATAATGGACCGCGGAGACGCTGAGTACGCGGAGATTCTTGTAAAGGAGATAGAAACTATGAGAGGGGTTCAAGCCGTTCTGGATGTGAACAAAACAACCGAAGCAATTATTGGCGCGGCGATAGAAGTGCATCGCCACCTTGGACCAGGCCTGCTGGAATCTGCATATGAGGAATGTCTTTGTGAAGAGTTAACGCTTCGTAAGATTCCTTTCAAACGTCAATTCCCTTTGCCAGTTTCATACAAAGGGAAAAATCTGGATTGTGGCTATCGAATTGATTTACTTGTCAAAGATGAAGTTGTGGTTGAACTAAAGACAGTGGAAAAGCTTTTGCCAATCCATGAAGCGCAAGCACTTACATACATGAAATTAGGCGGTTGGCATGTTGGGCTTTTGCTAAACTTCAATGTGCCAATCTTGAAATACGGTATCAAACGTTTAGTTTACAAACTCAAAGAATAAAAAACTCAGCGCTCTCCGCGTCTCTGCGGTGAAAAAAGGAGCAATTATGGCAACAAAAGTATTAGTGCCGCTATTAGGCGAAGGCGTAGAAGAAGTCACCGTCACAAAATGGCTCAAACAGGAAGGCGACTCGATCGATGAGTTGGAGCCTTTACTGGAAGTCAACACCGACAAAGTAGACACCGAAATTCCTGCGCCTGCATCAGGTGTGGTGCTCAAAATCGCAAATGGAAGAGGGCACGGTTGCAAAAGTCGGTGAGGTGTTGGCGGTGATTGGGGCTGCAGGGGAGTCGGTAGAAGATGCTGATGAGCCATGAACCAGAAAGTGGAAGAGACAATAGACGTTAGACCTGAGACCTTAGCACCGCAGCCAGAAACTGAGAGCTCCGACTGCACCGTCCACCGTCCACCGTCCACCGTCTACTGATCTAGGCTTCATCTCCCCCGTCGTTGCCAAAATCGCTGCCGAGCATGGCGTCAATTTGCAGGATGTGACTGGCACGGGATTGAATGGACGCATTACCAAGAATGATGTTCTCAAGTTCGTAGAGAGTGGAAAACAGACCACAAACCATAGACCACAGACCATGGTCAGTCGTCCGCCGTCTGTCGTCGCGCCAGCCCAGGGTGACCAACTCATCAAACACTCCACCATCCGTAAACAGATCGCCGAGCACATGGTGATGAGCCAGCGCACATCCCCGCACGTGCTGACTGTGATGGAAGTGGACATGTCAAAGGTTGTCGCCCATCGGGAGGCCAACAAAGCGACTTTCGCAAAAGATGGCGTCAAGCTGACCTTCACGGCTTATTTCATGCAGGCCATCGTGACGGGGTTGAAAGCCTTTCCCAACGTCAACTCCTCCTGGACGGATGAAGGACTGCTGATTCACTCAGCCATCAATATTGGCATGGCAACTTCGCTCGGCGAGGAAGGTCTGATCGTTCCCGTGATCAAGGGCGCAGATGGATTGTCTCTGCTGGGGATGGCGCGCGCGGTCAATGACTTCGCCAACCGTGCCCGCTCGAAGAAACTCAATCCCGACGATGTCAAAGGCGGGACGTTCACGCTCACCAACCATGGCATCAGCGGTTCGCTGTTCGCCCTGCCGATCATCAACCAGCCGCAGTGCGGGATTCTGGGAGTCGGCGCGATGGAGAAACGCGCGGTCGTGGTCACAGATGTGGACGGCAACGATTCTATCGCCATTCGCCCGATGGTGTATCTGTCCTTCGTCTTCGATCACCGCATTTTGGATGGCGCATCTGCGGATTGGTTCTTGATGAAGGTCAAAGAGACGCTGGAGAATTGGGCTTAAAATTGAACCGCAAAGCACGCTAAGGTCGCAAAGAAAACATTTAAATCTGCGCGCTTTCCCGAAGGATACCGGGACGGTGTGCGTCCTCCGCAGTTCAAAAGACAGGCATAGTAAAATAAAGCGATTACAAGAACAAAAATTAATTAGAACTATGTCACTCTGAGCGTAGCGTAGAATCTGCATAGAGCGCGGGGATCCTTCACTTCGTTCAGGATGAAATAAGCTAGAACTCTAAACGGAGATAAACATGACTGAAACTTATGATGTAGTAGTGATCGGCGCTGGCCCTGGCGGCTACGTGGCCGCCATCCGCGCGGCGCAGCTTGGGCAGAAAACCGCCATCGTCGACAAGCAGTGGCTGGGCGGCGTGTGCCTGAACGTGGGCTGCATCCCGTCCAAGGCGCTGCTCAAGAACGCCGAAGTGGCCCACACCCTGCGCGAACGCGGCAAGGAATTTGGATTTTCCTTCGATAACCTGAACCTGGACTTCAGCGTGGCCGTCAAGCGCAGCCGACAGGTTTCCAACCGACTGGTCAAGGGCGTCGGATTCTTGATGAAGAAGAACAAGATCGACGTTCACATGGGAACCGCGCGTCTGACCGGGCCGAATGCTGTCACCGTTACCGACGACGAAGGCAAGACGACAGACTTATCCGCCAAAAACATCATCGTGGCGACGGGCGCTTCCACGATGGTGCCCCCGGCCTGGAAGGTGGACGGCGAGAAAGTCGTCACCTACCTGGAAGCCATCCTGCAGGAGAAACTGCCCAAGTCCGCGATCATCATCGGCGCGGGCGCGATCGGCGTGGAATTCGCCACCGTCTGGAATTCCTACGGCGCGGATGTGACCATCGTCGAGATGCTGCCGCACCTGGTGCCGCTGGAAGATGAAGAAGTCAGCGTCGAACTGGAAAAGGCCTTCAAGAAGAACGGGATCAACTTCCTGACCGGGCACAAGGTCGAATCAGTGGAAGCAACCAAATCGGGCGTCAAAGTCGAAGTGTCTGATGCCGAAGGCGAAGAAAGAGACCCTCGAAGCGGAACAGGCCCTCGTGGCGATCGGCTTCCGTCCCAATTCATCTGACTTGGGTTTGGAAGAAGTCGGCGTCAAGGTCACGCGAACGCGGCTTCATCGAGATCGACGAGCGCATGGCGACCAACGTGCCGGGCATCTGGGCCATCGGCGACGTGACCGGCAAACTGATGCTGGCGCACGTCGGCTCGGCGATGGGGATCGTGTGTGCCGAGAACATCGCCGGGCGCGGAGACCGTCACGCTGGATTACGAGATGATGCCGCGCGCCACTTACTGCCAGCCGCAGGTGGCCTCCTTTGGGCTGACCGAAGCGCAGGCAAAGGAGCGCGGCTACGAAGTGAAGGTGGGGCGCTTCCCCTTCCAGGCCAACGGCAAGGCGCTCGGGCTGGGCGATTACGCCGGCTGGGTCAAGATCGTGGTGGACGAGAAGTATGGCGAGATCTTGGGCGCGCACATGATCGGCCCCGAAGTGACCGAACTGCTGCCCGAACTGACCCTGGCGCACATGATGGAACTGACCCCGGCCGAGATCGCCCGCAACGTGCATGCCCACCCGACACTTGAGCGAAGTTTTAATGGAGGCTGCGCATGGGGCTGAAGGCGCAGCGATACATATCTAATTGCAGACTTCCGAAGTCTTGAAGACTTCGGAAGTCTTTTCGGCCCCGTCTATCAGCTTTCAGCAATTAGCAAACAGCCCTGTGAATTTTAGTCACGGGGCTGTTTTTGTTAGCAGGGTGTCTCCCTCTTGACAAACTCCGTAAAACGAATAAAATGTAAGTGTCTACTTACATTTTAAATCTTATGACAAACACAACCCCTACCCCAAAAAAGAAAGCCCGCCAACGCATCCTTGAAGCGGCGGCAGAATCATTCCGGTCGCTGGGCTATGCCCGCACTACTACACAGGCGATTGCAGACAAGGCTGGCGTTGCGGAAGTGACCATCTTTCGTCATTTTGGTGATAAGCAGAAACTTTTCAAGAGCGTTCTCCCAGCAGATCGGCGGTGGTGTGAATTTTGAGTTGCTTGAAGCGCAACTTAGTGGCGATCTTGAAGCGGACTTGCGTCTGATCAGCCAACATACCCTGCGTTTCTTCCTCGCCCAGCAGGATGCGATCCGCATGTTGATGTTCGAATCGATCCACTTTCCGGAGATGAAAGCAGCCCTGGCGCAAAACCCAAGTGGCATGATCGAGTTGTTGGCTCGTTATTTCCAGAAGCAAATCGACGCTGGCAAATTGCAAGTGGTCGATCCACAAGTCACGGCGCAGTCCTTCATGAGCATGATCTTTGGTTACGCCATCGGGATGCACCCCGTAAGGGACTTGCTGCCTGCCGAGATTCCCGTCGAAGATATGACGAATGAATTCGTGCGTATCTTCTTCGCGGCACTATCTTAATATTTTGTCATTGCGAGCGAAGCGAAGCAATCTCCTGTCTCTCAGAGACTGCCGCGTCGGGCTAATGCCCTCCTCCAGTGACACAGAAAAGGAAAATAAAATGACTCTCAAAGAATATTTTGCTTGGTTCAAACGAGATTGGGCAAAAGCAGGGCTGCTTATCTCTATCTTTCTCTTTGCCTTTCTCTTTGTCATCGTCAAGGACAGTGACTTTGTCCTCTTCCTGCTGCTTTTGCAAACGCCCCTCTATCTGCTCCACGAAGCCGAAGAATATATTTTCCCCGGTGGCTTTGGCAAATTTTTCAATATGGATATTATGAAATTCGAGACACCGGATAAACCCCTCGACGAGAATTTCATTTTCTCTATCAACATCATTTTGATCTGGATCATCCTGCCGACCTTTGGTTTGCTCGCTGCCCGAAATTATCAATATGGTCTCTGGTTGCCTTACTTCTCATTTTTTGCCGGCGTTTCGCATATCGCCTTGGGGATTAAAGCCCGCAAACGCTACAACGCCGGTTTGATTGTCAGTCTTTTGCTGAATATCCCTGTGGGAGCTTGGTCGGTGCTTTATCTCGTGGAGCAGGGTTTGCTCCCGAATATTTTTCTGAACCCTCACTTTTTTATTGGGCTGGGTCTCAATTTGGCGTTGCCCGTGATTGGTCTGGTGAAATATAAACAACATCTACGCACACTCGCCGCCTAAATCGGCAAAGGAGAAAATCCAATGTACGTCGAAAAGAAAAATTCCCCCAAACAAATTCTCGGCAAGACTCAGGGGCTTGATCAATCCGCCCAACGTGCAGGTCAAGGAGATTAGCTCCAAGCATCAAAATCCTGCGGGATGTCCACATCCCGACCCGTGACGGCTCTTATCTGAGCGCCAATATCTACATGCCCTCGCAAGCAGGCACTTTCCCTGTCATCATCTCCCTGCATCCCGGGCGCAAAGATGTTCTCTGCAAAGACGGATACATGCACATCCAATTCCGTTTTGCCCGCCAGCCTGGGCAGATCACGTTTTCAGATGAAACCAGCTTCGAAGCCCCCGATCCCGATTTCTGGGCATCAAATGGCTATGTCGTCATCAATATCGACAAACGGGGCTTTGGGATTTCGCCAAAAGCCAAAGAACCGCAAGTCTATTTTGGGCAGGAAGAGATCGAAGATATTTACGACGCCATCGAGTGGGCGGGCGTGCAGCCCTGGTCAAATGGCAATGTTGGTTTGCTCGGCGTTTCCTATTTGGCGATCAACCAATATAAAGTCGCCGCCATGAACCCGCCCCATCTCAAAGCGATCATTCCCTGGGAAGGCGTCTCCGACCTCTACAAGGATTGGTTCTACCCCGGTGGCGTGCAGGAAGTCGGCTTTACGCCTTTTCTCTTCAGCCGGCTGCAAACCTTTGGCGATGGCTTTGATATGGGCAAAGAACAAGCGGATCACCCAACCCGAGATGAATGGTGGCAGTCCTTTGTCAGCGGATTTTGAGAAGATCACCCTCCCGATGCTGAACTGCATCAGCTTTGCCTCGCAGATGATGCACACCCGTGGCAGCGACCGAGTGTACAAACGGGCTGGGTCGGCAGCACAAATGGCTGTATACCCATCGAGGCGGCGAGTGGACCGCCTACTACAGCACCGAAGTGAATGCCCTGATGCTCGAAGTTTTTCGACCACTTCCTAAAAGGTATCGACTAACGGCATGATGGAACATCCCAAAGTGCGTCTTGAAATCCGTGAGTTTGGCGCATGAAGTCAAGGAAGTCCGCTACGAGAACCAATTGCCGCCCGAAAACGTCGTTTGGACGCCCTTCTATCTGGATGGGCAGAACAAGTCCCTGTCTATACGTCCACCACATTGCCGATTCTGACGCCAACTTTCGATCTGGCCAAAGACAGCCTCCAATACTCCTATATCTTTGAGCGTGATACCGAGATTGTCGGTCCCATGAAACTGACCCTCTATATCGAACTTGAAGGCTGTGACGATGCCAATCTCTTTGCTGGCATCCAGAAATTCCACGACGGGAAGGAAGTCAACTTCGACGGCACTTACGGCTTCCCGAATGACATCGTCACCAAAACCGCCCAACGAGTTGCCCTGCGAATGGTCAACGAAGAATTGAGCACGCCTTATTCCCCCGAACATGACTTTGACACCCTCAAGCCGCTCCAAAAGGGCGAAGTCGCCAAAATGGAACTCCAACTCGAACCCTCGGCAACCTACTTCCGCAAAGGGGACGAACTCCGCTTGGTCTTGCAGGGACGCTACTTTATCAGCGGCGTGAAAGTCAACCAGCCCTTCACCTATAAGGAAAGCACCATGGGTAAGATGCAAAATCCACTCATCGGCACAGTATCGCAGTGAACTTGTTGATGCCTGTCATCGAGAAATAGTACTTGCGCACACTTGCAGTTTGATCTGTCCCCACCCAAAGTGACCAAAAGCGCTGATGGAAGCGGCGCGTGGGGCAGAAGGGTCGGCGATACATATTTAGGATAGAAAACATTCAAAAAAATAACTGCCCCACCAAAATCGTGGGGCAGTTTGGTTGGCAGGCTTTTTTCTCTTAGGGCCGACTCCAGATGGTTCCATAGTGATCCATGGTGTCGGTAGCCTCGTCGTATGTATAATTGACAGGGACCGACGCCAAAAAACTTTGTGGGTCAGTCATACAATAAAACGAAAGATCTACACCCAGCACATTTCCTGTAACGGTGCCTAACCCTATTCCGGTAACTGCGACCACATTTCCTGCCTCGTCTCGCCCGCAGGATGCGGCTACATCATCGGCATAGCTTACGCTATAGTTTCCATTGCTTTCACTGATCGAAAGCTGCTGATTACTTCCATCCCCAGGATCGGTGGATATCCAATCACCAACAAATGGCGAGGCGGGTTGAGAAGTAGAAGCCTTTCCGTAGCTAACAGTCTCTTCGAATATCTCGCAGCCAGATCCAATCACCTGGATATTAAGCTCACCTGGGGGAGCCTCCCCTTCAGGAACCGGGTACTCAGCGACAACGACCACATTGCCATTTCCATCTTCCAATATTGTTCCAGACAGCGCTGAGCCATAAGGTTCACTGTCCGCATCGATTGTGTGGATAACAACCAGGAAAGAATCTCCAGGTGCAGCGCTGATGAAAACCAGATAAGCTGGATTGATCGCGTCAACGGCTTTTCCAACTATACGAACAACCGGGCATGTATTAAGGGGATCGTCATCCAATGTATTTGCGATCATCTGATCGATGGCAGTCTTATCTGCTTCAACTCCGAGCACAGGAAGGAATTCAAATTCATCCTGGAGTGACAACTCAGGCGGTGTAGTACTAGCTGCCGGCGTTGGCGGGCTTGGGGAAGTATCGATGACTTGTTTTTCCGAAGAAGGAATCCGTAAGTAAACTTGCTGGGTCATAGATGGATACCTCAAGACAACATCCAGATTTCCATCGTTATCGACATCACCTGGCACTAAAAACGCGGGACCTACTCCATTGATTGTTAAGTGTTGGTAATTTTCAGTAACCACAAAGCGCTTACCCTCATCGTTCGAAAAAAGTAAAAGTGCTCCATGCAGGCAATCAGTTCCCTGAACCAGAATGTCCGGCCAGGTGTCATTATTTGCATCTGCGATGAATAATTGTGACAACCACGACGTCCCCCCACACATCTCCGGGTCCGGGATTTTGTAAACAGACCAATCCTGCTCGATGCGGAAGGTTTCGTCGCGAAATGTTCCGTCGCCATTATTTAGAAGCAACTGCATATTGGGGTCAGTATATAAAAATTGTGTCGCCATAAGCAGGTCGGGCCAATCATCCTTGTTGAAATCAGCGGATACGATCTTTACTGTTGCGAAACCTGATCCTCCCAACCGGGGCGGCATGCTCTCTTCTGGAGCATAAGAAAACATACCGGACCCATCATTCAGCAAAATGACATCTTTAGCGCTAGTTTGACCGTGTTGACCCAACACCAGATCCAAGTCACCATCTTGGTCTACGTCCAGCAGCAAACTGGAGATGAATTGCCTCTCCAACCTGGTTATTTCCCCTGGAATACGCGAGGTATCGTCACTGAAGAAGCCATTCCCATCGTTGATATAGAAACGCGGTCCGACTTGCGTGGAATTATTTATATTGCCCATATAGATGTCTACATCGCCGTCCTGGTCTATGTCACCCGCTGCTACGCTGTGGGTGAAGGCTAACTGCTGCGGCAGCCGCGCCTGGGTTTCGTCGATCAGTTGTCCCTTCTCGTTCTGGATCAATATCAGGCTTTGTCCGCCGGGAAATGGCTGAGCGTCATTTCCCGGATCTGCGATGAACAGGTCATCACGACCGTTTCGGTCAAAGTCTTCAACGGCCCAATCTCTCATGTGCGTAGTCACCACGGACATATCTGCAAATATCTCTTTGGTCGCTTTGGTAAAGTTCCCCGTCCCGTCGTTTTGATAAGCCAGGACTGCCTGCGGTTCTTGCGGCGGCGGCCAATCGATTTGGCTGAAGATCAGGTCAAGATCGCCATCGGAATCAAAATCCATCAAAAAGTTGCCGGAATGATGTGCTAAATAGGCTTTTTCACCCAGATCAAATTGCTTCAGCATCGGAATGCGGATGAAGTGAGCTGTCACTGTTTTATTAGCACCCATGATGATTGTTGTCTCTGGAGTATCGCCAGAAATGTCACCAGACCAATGGTCAAATGCGTATCCATTATGTGGTGTTGCATGCAAGTTTAGCGTTTCCCCCTCCTCAAATTGTCCACTCGCTGGAAGAACGGATCCCGATTCTGGTGGGTCGATATTGCTTTGCAGTTCATACATGATGGAAGGCTCTTCAGGGGTCTGGGAAGGAAGTGGAGTTGATGTTGCTGTTTGTTCCTCAGGGGATGGCCCGCAGCCAGCTAGTATGCTGATAATAATAGCGATTGCCAACCCAATTCTGGTGTTCTTTCTTGAAATCATTTTTTGCTCCTTTCTTATTTCAATTTGAATTTCAAGATCATTGTTCTTCTTATTGACTTTGTTTTTCGTTTTTTATTATTTCCTTCAGATACGCGATTAACTTCTCGATATTGGCAAAGGCCTTTCGCTTTCCTGTGCGCGTATCTTCAAGCGAAAAACGCCATTTACCACCATTTACTTTTTCAATCCATAGTCTGAGTAAAAAAGACCGGTAATCAGAATTCGTGTCAGCCATAATTTCATTTATCACATGCTAGCATTCATGAGTAAACACAGCGTAAAACAAACGTAAATCGTGCTTCTGACACCAATCTCTAATGTGATAAGATGTGATTGCCGAGAGAGAATTGCAGTCTGCTTACATCGTTGGAGGGTTCTGATGAGGTTAGATCTTTCGCTAATGGGGGAGCCCGAAATGCGCTTGGATGGGAACATCATTGAAAATCTCGAATCTGAAAAAGCGCGTGCCCTATTGATTTACATTACGGTTGAAGCTGATCGAGCCCATCGTCGGGCTGAAATAGCAGAGATGTTCTGGCCAAATAAACCAGAAGGCTATGGCAGGAACAGTCTCAAACAAGCTCTCGCCGTACTTAGAAAAGCGCTGAGGGATAGAGATTCAAAAGAGCCATTTTTACTCACCAGTAATCGTGATGTACATCTCAATGCGGACAGTTCCTACTGGGTGGATATCGACGAATTCAAAAATACTATTGAAGCCGTAGATAAGCATGCACACCAAAGTGTTGATACCTGTGATTCCTGTGCGAAGAAGCTCATGAAGATTTCAGATTTATACCGGGGCGATTTTTTGGCTGGATTTTATCTCCCAGATTGTCAGGAACTCGAGGAATGGGTAATCGTTAATCGCGAGGCGTATCAGCGCATGATGTCCGATGTACTAAGAAACCTAATTTCATACTATGAGCGAAGAAAAGAATATAAACAGGCTTGCACGTACGGTGAACGATTGATTACCCTTGAACCCTGGAATGAGAGCAGCCACCGAACATTGATGCGTTTGCTGGCAATGAGCGGCAAGCGCAGTGCTGCGCTCAAGCAATATCATGACTGTGTGGAAATGCTGGATAATGAATTGGGGGTTCCCCCAACCAGCGAAACTATTGAGCTTTTCGAACAAATTAAAGAATGGGAGCTTGGAGATTTTCACTCGACAGAACCTGACAGTAAAGAAGAAGATTTATTGCCTAAACCCGAAAAGATTTCTCCACGATCATCCAAACAATGGCTTATGGGCTCTGCAATTGTTGCATTTTTTGCTTTGGCAGTTTCTTCTTTCGTTCTTCTTACTAAAAATAATGATTGGGTACTCACAAAGAATTTTGAAAACGTTAGCAGTACAAATTCTTTAGATTTATCGCAAGATGAAGAGGTTGTTGATTTTCTCCCGCTCATAAGCAGTAATCCGGAAGAAGAACTGAAAGCATTACAAGCAATTTACAACGCAACAAACGGGGCTCATTGGAAGCAAAATGATGGTTGGCTTTCCGAAAAATTACCATGTGAGTGGTATGGAATCACCTGTGTTGAAGGGGCTATTGTTGAAATTAATCTTTCCAACAATGATCTTGATGGCTCTATTCCTCCTGAAGTTGGAAATTTGGTTAAATCTAAGATCATTATTACTCGATGGGAATACGCAATTGCGAGGAGAAATTCCTCCAGAAATTGGCAACCTGTCCAACCTGGAGCATCTGATTCTGTCAACACACGATGGAGGCGGTAGCGAAATCAGCGGTATTCTGCCCCCAGAATTAGGTCAACTGTCTAACTTAATCACACTGCAAATTGATTATCTGCCTGATTCGCGGGCAAATTCCTCCAGAGATAGGAAACTTGGCAAAATTAAAAACTCTCTCTTTGCAGACAAATCAATTGAGTGGGCAAATTCCTCCCGAAATCTATATGCTTGAGCAGTTGGATGTTCTTGCTCTAAACGGCAATATCACGCTTGTCTGGCAGCTTATCGCCAGAAATCGGACAACTTAAGAATTTATCGATTTTAGATTTGGGACATAACAACTTCTCCGGAAAACTACCGCAAGAACTGGGGGAACTTACCAGACTTCGGTGGCTGTCCATTCCTGACAATTCCTTTGAAGGTGCTCTGCCAATGAGTCTGACGAACCTAAACATCGGTGATTTTCATTTTGAAAACACTGAATTATGTGAGCCAAATGATCCCGCGTTTTCAAGAATGGCTTGATACTATTTATGATTTAGGTCGTACAGGTGTTTTGTGTTCCAATTATGGGAACTAAATCTATTTTGCCTCCGTTTGATCGGCCAGCGCTTCCATCGCGGGCAAATCGATCTTCGCCATGCGGATTTAGGAATTTCCCCAACCTTCTCCATCATAATAACGGGTGCCGCGGTGGCCTTTTTGGGGATATGGTTTTTCGAGCTTTTCCCCGGGCGTATTTACAAAAATTAAGCTGCGGGGTTTCCCGGAATTGGGGTTGACAGCGCCAAACTCAATACGGGTGATTTGGCAGCGTCCTACCAACATATCCTGCCAGATGGTGTAGACGTAATCGCCGACATTCAGGCGTGATGGTTTGCCCGCCATGTGAAATTCAAATTCCCCTACGCGTCCATCATATAAGGCTTCAACTGCTTCGACCCCGTCTTTTTGGGGGATGGTTTTTGTTATGCCGCTCATTTTTTCTCCTACCATTTCAGAATTACATATTTCCGATAACCTAACATTAATAAATATATCAGCATTTAGGCTGTTTCAGTCTCGCTGTTTTGGTTGATAGCTATTCTAGGACTTACGCAGTTCACGCATATATATACGCTCTCAGGCGGTCTCTGACCGCCGCTTTTTGGCAAACACGCCGGTCTGAGACCGGCTTTGAGCCCCAAGTGCGTAAGTCCTGTATTCTTATTTCTCAGGACCAATTTTCAATCTTTCCCAATAAGCGGCATTGTCAAGTTCAAATTTCTCCCAGCCACTGTTTTCGAAACCTGCGTAGTAAAGTTCTTCAAGCACAGTAGCTATTTCAGCATAATCTGCAATAATGATTGGAGTGATTCCCAATTCCTCAAAAAACGCAAGTCTCTCAGGGTTCGGAGATTTCTCGATGACAAAGTGCTGCTTCCCATGGTTCTTCTTTTTTGGATTCTTAAGAATTTGGTTGACAGGCTCGTCGCTGAATGACGTACCGATGAAGATCAGATTACATTCTTGAACTGCTTCTTCAAGCACATCTCGGGCAAAACCATCCTTCTTGTAGTATTTCTTATAGCTATCCTTTGTTAGAACGAGTTCTTTTCTATGACTTAACTTGTATGGAATATAACCGTGGATGTAGTTAATAATTCGTTGCGATGGGTCAGGTTCTTCCTCGCTGAACGGTGTCATAACTTTCCAGTGATCCGAAAAAGTTTGATAACGCGTCCAACCCGCGCCAAAAAAGAAATCATAGTTGGGGGTGATGACGGTACGAATTTTCGGATTCCGTTCGAACGTCCATTTTTCTTTTATGCGCGCCGTAAAACAAATGGTGGCATGCAGCGTTGGAGCTTGATCCAGCATTCTCTTGCTCAAGCGCCCGTATTTATCTCCCCGTGGCAGGCAATGGTAAAAGAGCAGGTCGATTTCATCTACTAATTTTTCAACCCCCATCTTGCCAACCAAAGCTTCAGCCAATCCTGGCCAATCACTTTTGTATTTATCTTTCATTTTTTCAAAAGAATCAGAATATTGAATCAAATTCCGGTTATAGATTGCACGCAGTAATTCCTCCCAGGAATAGGTGTCGAAGTGCAGCTTTTTGACCTGTTTGGTTGGGAGGTTCACACCTGCTCCAAGATACAATCCGATGGAATCATCGGTATTATCCCCAGTGTAGATGCTCACAAGTTGTTTAAACTCATCGGTATCTTGAAACATTTTTCCGCCATTCATTTGATCGGCACATACCCACTCTCCTTGACCGCATCTTGCCCATCATCGGTGAGCAGCCAATCGCGCAGCATGACCGCGCTGTTGTCTATTGGCATGTCAGCACGCACCACAGCATAGACTTCGGTCACCAATGGATACTCGCGGCTGGCAATCGTTTCAGAAGTTGGATCTACGCCCTCAATCCCCAGCAATTTCACATTCTCGTCCGGTAGCATATAGCTGGCGTAGAAATACACGGAATATCCAATTCCCTGGGAATCACTGCTGATCGCGTTGATCGGCCCCATCATGCCCGGAAAGATCATGTCTGGCGCATCGACCATGCGTCTTCCACCGCATAACGAGATCGTCCATCAACTCCTGGCTGCCTGAATTCGGGTTGCGCTGGTAAGCGTTGATCCTCCCCATGCCGCCCAGTTCATCCCATTCTGTGGTTTTTCCTGTGTAAATATCCCGTATCTGATCCAGGGTCAGCGACTTGACCGGGTTATCCACATGCGCCAGGAACACGAAGGCATCCAGCGCAACCGGTCGGATATCCAGTTTTACGCCTCTAATTCCCGCCTGGCGGATTTCATCATCAGATGGCATACGCGCCACAATGATGAAGTCTGCATCCTTGTTGATCAAATTCACATAAGCAGAATGTGTGCCATTGTGCCAGATGCCGGTAACGATTTCTCCTGTCTCGGTGACCGAATCTGCGAGATCAGGGCCGATTCTACGCTCAGAAAAGAGATCCAGAAATGGTGGCTGCGTCCATTCGCAGGTGACATCCAAGATTTTGCAGGCTACGAGCACTTGCAATGGATGTGCTGAAGTAGAACCATCTACACGCGGATACTCCCTGGCAATATCAGCCACATCCGGGGTTGGCCCAGGCGTTGCTTCAACTGGGGTTGTAACAACGATGGATGGCTCAACCCTGCCACAGGCAGAAAGAATAGTTGATGATGAGAAAAATCGCAGTGATTTTTCCCAAGCTTCTTTCTCATTTTTACTCTACCAGGGCGCGTTCAGGATAAACGCAATTGCCACTCCCTGTGCATGCCAGGATACAGAAGATGGCAACAATGCCTGTGACAATGATAGCGGTCATCGCCTCTTTACTGGTTTTGGGTTTTTCGTTTAATTCTGTCATGGATATCTCCTTTTCAACTTCACTATACAACAAATCTTCTTGAAAGAGAATGTTTCGAGAAAGTTATTTTCATCATTACTCGTATTATATAATTGCTGTACATTTTCTTTATATGAGGAGAACATCAATGAAATACCAACCCACTCTCCGCTGGCTCATCCCCTTGATCGGGATTCTGGCACTCATCGCCGCTGGAACCGGCCTCTTCTACCAGACGGACGGCCAGCCCTATCCATTTACCAGCCATCGCGGCGAAGAAGTCACCATCTACGGGCAGGGAATCTACGCCTATGATACGGTCAGCTCCGCGGCTCAGGCTAAAGCCAATGACCTGGTTATGCTAGTATTGGGTTTGCCTCTACTGGTGATTTCCACCTGGCTGGCCTTTCGCGGCTCCCTGCGCGGACGCCTGCTCCTGACCGGCACACTGGGTTTTATCCTGTACACCTACATTTCAATGGTTTTCCTGGCTGCCTTCAACGCGCTTTTCCTGGTCTATACAACGCTTTACTCGCTCTCCATGTTTGCCTTCATCTTGAGCATGATGTCTTTCGATTTGGATACGCTGCCAGGGAGATTTTCCGAGCGCCTGCCTCGTCGCTGGATCGCCGGATTGCTCTTCTTCATCGGCGCTTTCCTGTTGCTCGCCTGGCTCGGGCGCATTCTGCCGCCCACCTTGCAGGGTCAGACACCCCTGCTTGAAAATGCGACCACGATGGTCATCCAGGCCATGGACCTGGGCTTGATTTTGCCATTGGCGGTTTTGGGTGGCATCCTGTTGCTGCGCCGCAGTGCATGGGGCTACCTGCTGGCATCCGTGGCATTGATGAAAGGCATGACCATGGGTATCGCCGTCAGCACGATGGGCATCAACATGGCTTTGCAGGGAGTACCCGATAGCCTGGGCATCTTGATTCCTTTTATAGTCATCACGTTGCTCAACCTGGTTATGGCTATCATTTTGCTGAAAAATGTGAAAGAAGAGTAAAAACAACTTACCCCTACCTGACCATAATCAACCCTGTGGCCCTTGCCACAGGGTTGACTTTATAATAAAGCTAAAAGGAGCATTCCATGCCCACTTACTCTCTCTACCAGGTCGATGCCTTCACTACGTATCCCCTTGGCGGCAACCCCTGTGCCGTCATCTTCGACTGTGCCGATCTCAGCGACGAGTCCATGCTGGCCATCGCCAAGGAAATGAATCTCTCCGAAACGTCATTCGTCTGGAAAAAGCCCGATGGCCACTTCCGCGCGCGTTACTTCACTCCCGCCGAGGAGATTCCGCTGGCCGGGCATCCCACCATCGCCACCGTCTATGCGCTGGTCGATTCGGGACGACTGGAATTACCCGGCGACTATCTCAAAATTCCGCTCGAACTGCGTGATGGGCCGGTGGATGTGGAAATCTTCGCCCAAAACGGAGTAGTTGACAGGATTGTCATGTCGCAGCGGAAACCGCAGTTCCTGTCCACGCATCAGGCCTCGGACGTGATGCCTGCCTTCGGTTTAGACGAGTTTGACCTGCTCCCCGGCGCTCCCATCCAGACCGTCAGCACGGGCACGCCGCAGATCATGATCCCGGTCAAGGGTCACGACTCGCTCCGCAAAGCCATCCTCGACATCGAAAAATACACCGCCCTGCGCGAAAAGGGCGACTTCTTCAGCCCGCACTTGTTCTGTTTGCAGGGAGTTGAAAACGGCGATACCTTTGCCCGTCACTTCGGCGTCCCGCCTGACACGATGGAAGACCCCTTCACCGGTTCGGCCACCGGCGGCATGGCCGCCTATCTCTGGCATCATGGGCTGATAGAATGATCCACCTTCATCGCCGAGCAGGGACACTGGATGAGCCGCCCCGGGCAGGCTTACGTGGAAGTGGTTGGGCCGCGTGATGATATTGAAACTGTCAAAGTAGGTGGCAGCGCGGTCACTGTGCTGCGAGGCGAGTTAACGATTTAGAAGTTTACTTTTGGAGGTAGAAATGTCTGAAGAAAACCGTTTTACCGAAGCAGAAGCCCAACTTCACTTTGCCAAAGGATTTCAACGGCAAAACCTGGGAACTACTCGATAAGCAGGAGCGCACGCAGGAGGAAAATGAATTACTGGTAGATTATGCCCACGCGTCCCTGGCGCACTGGCGCGCTGCCGGGACAGGTGTTCATCTCAACGCGGCGCATGGATGCTGGCGCGGGTCTATACCGTGCTCGGCAACCCACAGATGGCCCTCCAATATGCCGAACGCTGTCTGGAACTGACCGAGCAGTACAAAGACCAACTCTCCGATTTCGACTTTGCCTTTGCCTATGAGTGTATGGCCCGCGCCCAGGCGTTGTCAGGAAATCAAACGGAAGCGGATAAATACATAGCCATGGCTGATAAAGCGGGAGCAGCCATTGAGGACGAGGAAGACCGTTAAATCTTCTTCGATGATTTCAATGGCGGCGAATGGTATGGGATGAAATAAGCACCAATTTTACGGATACAACAACCCGACAAACTCACCCGGCGCCAGGTAGGTGATCTCTTTGCTGATGACGTTGTAGCGCAATAAAGAAACCTGGTCCCATTCTGGTCCGCGTGCCTGAATGATCAGCGCCTGGTTATCCAACCAGCCAACAGGCTCCGCGTGGCTGATCGAACCAACGCCTGCCGCGCTTTCGAAAGTATTCATTGGCAGGTCTGCGACGATTGCGCCGTTGTTCTGCCCGATACGGACAGTGGCCTTAAAGCTGGGAACTTCGGCCATTTGCCAGCCGTCGCCTTCCATCCAGGCTATGTATTGGGCATCCGGTGAAAGATGAGCATTCCCCGCGCCGCGCGGCTCGCTGGCAGGCAGTGCTGGGAAGCACAATTCTGCCCCGGTGCCCAGGTTTTTCAGGCACATGGAGTTGTTCTGCGAACCAGCGGCAGAAAACGCCACCCAATTTGTGTCAGGGGAGATTTCCCAGGGCGACGCATCGTCATTCAGGATCGTGTCCACCTGGCCAGTCGCTACATCCAAGACGAACAAACTTTTGCGCGGTTCGAAAACGATGTCGCCGCCAATGCCATATGCCAGGCGCGTGTACCATACTTTCGTGGGCAGGTCGTTCTCGGCCTGTACCAGGATCGGTTTGATGGCCCAGGATTCGGGATCATCGATCACTTTGATTGGCGCAGCCGATGGCAGGCTTTGGATCGAACCGACATAGATTTTGCTTCGCAGGGCTAAATCCAGATACTCGATTTGCGAAAACGCCACAATTGGTTGCCCCGGCGCACCTGTCAGACCGATGAAGCTGGTTCCGTTTTGCAAAGCAAAAATCTGTCCCGCGCCATCCCGAAAGAGCAGGGCTTCCCCATTATCAAATGAAAAATAGAGCAGCGGCACAGCCTCTCCGCTGGAAGGAATTTTCCCGGCAATGTGGGCGCGGTCTACGGTAGAGATAGGTGTTCTGGGGCAATTCCATCTGTGTAATCTGCGTGCCGTTCAAATCGAAGAATGAAATTGTGTTATCCCTGGCAGTCGCCAGACCTGCGGGCAAGTTGGATGTTTCTGCCGGTTGTGGTGGCTGTTCGGCAGTGGGTTGCACATCTGGCACAGTCGGTAGGCGTCGGAGGCTGTACGTCCGGCGGTGGCGGCGCGGATGGCGTGGTCAGCAGGCTGCAAGCCAACGATACGGCCCCCAGGATCAGGATTCCCAAGACGATGCGTGATTGTGATTTCATTTCATGCCCTCCATGAAAACGATGATTGTGGTGGTGTCCATAGATGAATTATACAAGCGTTATAATCAAAAAAACGTTCACTAAGGATTTTATGCACATACTTGTTACCAACGATGACGGCGTACAGGCCCCCGGCTTACTAGCCCTGGCACAGGAGATGCGAAAACTCGGCAAAGTGACTGTCTTTGCGCCAGACAAAAACTGGTCGGCTTCAGGACATGTCAAAACGATGGAACGTCCCTTGCGCGTGCGCAAAACCATATTAGCGGATGGCTCCCCCGCCTTCGCTTCGGACGGCGCTCCCTCGGACTGCGTGGCATTACCGATACTGGGTCTGGTCGAGGAGAAGATCGACCTGGTGGTTTCGGGTATCAATCCCAACGAAAACATCGGTCATGATGTGACCTATTCTGGCACGGTCACCGCCGCGATGGAGGCGGCTATTGCGGGCTTGCCGGGCATCGCTGTTTCGCTAGAATCGGAAAGAAATAATCACAGCCAGTTGGATTATTCTACGGCGGCTGCGGTTGGAAGACGGGTAGCAGAACAGGTAATAAAAGAAGGCCTACCCGAGGGTGTGCTATTGAATGTCAATGTGCCGTATTTGGGGGAAGATGAGCTCAAGGGTTATATGATCACGCGCCAGGGATTGCGTGTTTATCGGGATGCACTGGATGAACGCATCGACCCGCGCGGCAAGCCTTATTACTGGATCGGCGGTGAAGAACCCACCGGCGTGGACGAACCCGGCACAGACTTCGGCGCGCTGCGGGCGGGATATGTCTCGATCACGCCGCTGCAATTGGATTTGACCGCGCGTGAAGCGATGGAGAAACTGAAAAGCTGGAAATTCTAAATGTCTAAGAAACATCTCTTGTTAGTTGTAGATGGCATCGTCAATCTGGCGTTGGGCATTTTGTTGATGTTCTTTCCCGCCCAAATTATGGTGTCACTTGACTTGCCAGGGGTTGAAACGTACTTCTACGTCAACATTCTGGGGGCGGTGTTGTTTGGTATCGGGCTGGCGTTGTTGTTAGAATATTTCACCGGGAAGATAGGAATTACTGGCCTGGGAATTGGCGGTGCGATTGCCATAAACTTTTGCGGGGGCGGGGCGCTCGTCTATTGGTTGCTGTTTGGAGATTTGGATTTGTCCCCGGGTGGGGCGATTTTCCTTTGGGGCATTGCTATTGTTGTATTAGGCGTTGGGGTGGTTGAAGCCCTGACAAAATCCTGGAAGGATAGAACGATGAACAAAGATGCAGTTGAAGCATACTGGCAAAAATTTCTTGCAACTTTACCCGCCGATTCGCCCTATCATGGCAAGTCTTATATCGCAGAGGGCTGGGGAGATGGCCCGGAAATGGCCGATGAGTTGGGGGCGTTGATCGTAAACGGAACCAAGACGGCCACATGCAGTTCGGTATGGGAATGGGAAGCGGAGGGCAAATCGCCCCCTGAAACGGGAACAGTTACCATTGTCCTGGATGGACGCGGGGAGCCGATCGGCATCGTCGAGACGACAGAAGTCACCATCCGCAAGTACAATGAAGTGGAGGCTGATTTTGCGCGTGACGAGGGCGAAGGCGACCTGTCCCTGCGATACTGGCAGGAAGCGCACAAAAACTTTTTCTCGCGCACCTTGGCGGAAATCGGTAAGGAATTCAGCGAAGATATGCCGCTGGTGTGCGAGCGCTTTCGTCTGATCTACAAATAACCCGGAGGGAAGATGCCCCAAATGGATCCAAAAACCGAAGAACGTATGCGGCAGGCTTTCAAGAGCATGAATCGCTTTATGATCTTCATGTGGAAGGCGCACATGGGGCGCTTGATCAATATCTGGCCGGCTGTCATCGGGCGCATCATGGTCATCAAGCACGTTGGCCGTAAAAGCGGGCTGGAGCGCCTCGTCCCGGTCAACTATGCGATCGTAGATGGAGGGATCTACTGCGTGGCTGCCTTTGGTGCCCGCACACATTGGTATCGCAACATGATGGACTTGCCGGATGTGGAACTCTGGCTGCCGAATGGAAAGTTTCCCGCCCGCGCAGAAGACGCATCGGACTCGCCCCAACGCCTGCTTCTGATCCGAGAAGTTTTAATCTCATCTGGATTTGCCGCTTATACCTTTGGCGGTATCAACCCCCACAAAATAGATGATGTCGCTCTGAACGAAGAGACTGAAAAATATCGCATCGTCCATTTTGTGTTATAGATAGGACTTACGCATTTGAACCGCCAGAATCCAAGATCGCCAAGGAGATTGAAAAGATCGCCAAGAATGCTTGGCGTCATAGAGAGTCTTGGCGCTCTTTGCGACTTGGCGGTTAGAAGAAGTGTAACTGTGTGATTCCTGAAGAAAATATCTGATTTCATGAAAGGAGTACCCTATGGGTTTTCTCAAAAAGTTGTTTGGTAGCGGGGGAACATCGACAGGCAGTGACTTTTACACCTTCAATGCGCAATGTGACCGCTGCGGCGAGACCATGGAAGGCAAAGTCAGCATGGCTAATGACCTGAGCATGGCGGACGAGGGCGGGTTCTACGTCCGCAAGGTGCTGATAGGCAGTAGCGGGCGCTGCTTGCATCACATGGAAGTGAAGTTGAAATTCGATGGCTCGCGAAGGTTGAAGGACAAGCAGATCAGCGGCGGGAAGTTTGTCGAGCAGACGATAGACGGTTGACCGAGGACCGTTTTTCACCGTCCATCGTTCACCGTCTACGGTCAGAAAGGAACTTATGCGCTTTACATCCCCACCAAATCAGTCTGCTTACTACGAAATGGTCTGGGAGTTGGTGCGGCAAATCCCGGAGGGCAAAGTCGCTACCTACGGGGGTATCGCCAAGATGCTGCCGCCACCGCAGGGTGTGGAATTCGAAGCCTACCGTGCCTTTGGGCCGCGCTGGGTGGGCGGCGCGATGGCCAACTGTCCCGATGATGTGCCCTGGCAGCGCGTGATTAATTCGAAAGGTGAGATCAGCCAACGGCCGGGGGCACAGCGCCAGAAGGAATTTTTACTGGAAGAAGGAGTGGTATTCAACGAGAAGGGGCGTATCGATTTGAAGGAGTTTGGTTGGAGCGGTTCCGACCCAGGCGATGAGGTGCGTCAGGAAAGATTGTTTTAGTAAAGAGGGATTGCATAGGAGTTGAAAATGATCAAACCACAAAAACTTCAACCCGGTGATAAAGTTGCTACCGTTTCACTATCCTGGGGAGGCCCCGGGACGATACCGCATCGTTATGAAGCCGGTAAAAAACAATTGCAGGATGAATTTGGCCTGGTCGTAGTAGAGATGCCCCATACGCTAAGCGATGCAGATTGGCTACATCGCAATCCCCAGGCCCGCGCCGATGACCTGATGGCCGCCTTTGCCGATCCGACGATAAAAGGCATTATTTCTACCATCGGCGGGGATGACTTCGATCCGCATCCTGCCATATCTCGACCTGGACGTGATTTGCTCCAATCCAAAAGTGTTTATGGGATATTCCGACACCACCATCACGCATCTGGCCTGTCACAAGGCCGGGTTGGTCACATTTTATGGGCCGGCAATCATGGCTGGATTTGGTGAAAACGGGGGTATGTTCCCTTACATGGTCGAGTCGGTCCGCAAGACACTTTTTTCTTCAGAGACGATAGGGGAGATTGCACCTAACACTGACGGATGGACCGTTGAAATCCTTGATTGGGCCGAGCCTGCCAATCAAACCAAACGGCGAAAACTGAACGCTTCGACAGGCTGGCGTTTTCTGCAAGGACAGGGCCTTCACAAAGGAAACCTCATCGGCGGCTGCTTCGAAGTGTTTGACTGGCTGCGCGGCACAGATTTTTGGCCCGAAGATGATGTTTGGGAAAGATGCCATTCTCTTCCTGGAAACATCTGAAGAAGCGCCCCCGCCAGAAAGCCGTTAAATATGGGCTGCGGGCATTTGCTGCCCTTGGCATCCTGGATAAGTTATCGGGAATCCTATTTGGCAGGCCCGGCGGACAAATCCCCATCGAAAAGCACGCCGAGTATGACAAAGTATTGTTCCAGGTCGTTGCGGAGGAAGAAGGCCTGACGGATCTCCCCATCATTACCGGCATGGATTTTGGTCACACCGACCCGCACGCCGAGTATGATAAGGTGTTGCTGCAGGTAATTTCAGAAGAAGAAGGCCTGACGGGATTGCCCATCATCACCGGCATGGACTTCGGCCACACCGACCCGATGTTTGTATTGCCATATGGTATCCAGGCCGAGATAGATTGTGAGAACCAACGCTTTGCGATCCTTGAAAATGCGGTTACAGCTTGATGGAGAACTTATAATTACAGGATTGAATATATGAACCCGATACGGCGTCCGCACACAAGTTATTTTTTGACTGTCTCGTTAAAGGTTGTTAGACTTCCTAAGAAGAATTATAGATGACAGAAATTGAATGCATTTACTGCAAACAAACCAAGCCTAAATCTGATTATTCGAAAAAGGAACATGTAATTCCGCAATCTTTTGGTATGTTTACGAATAATTTTGACACTCTGATCGGCATGTTTGTGATAATTGCAGACCAGTATGTTTGGGGATAATTCTTGAGATCAATTTGGTTAAAAATTTTCAGGGTTTTAGCCCGTCTTAATCACGGAGTAAAAGCAGCCTAGTGAATTCAAGTCTTTAGGTCAAAGGTCTCGCCTAAAAATCAGGGTTAATGAAGGTCAATTCAAAAGGTGATGTCATTTGTTATATCTTGAGTCCACTCACTCCGATACTGGTCAACTTCATTGATCTCGCCCTATCAGTGCAAATTGGCTTTTATCATCCCAAAAAGGCGCGCAACATTCATATTTCTTCCTAGATGAGATCCCATATAAATCAGAACTTGATGAAAAGGGTTTTGATTTGTTAGGCGCAATGGCAGTTATAGTCGATCGGTATTAATTCCAGAGCAAGCAGAAAGGAAATTCTTGCTACAAAAAGGCATAACCCTTGCTTCTTGGGGGGATGCAGAAACTCTTGAGCCAAATGAAGGCGCGTGGGGAGATTGAAGTTGAAGGAAGATTTGATTTAATCTTTTTAGAGCAGATAGCTAAGATTGCTCTTCAACTATTTTTGCTATTGGAAAGGCGCTAATCTAGCGAGACACACCCTGGGTTTGATTGTGATCCGTTCTTATATACGTTGGAAGCGGACCACTTCAACCCGTCATTTATCCTCCGTTGTTGATTGTTCGGTAGATAGAACAAATAAATTATGCTCTCCAATGAGCGTAATGCAACATCTTCGGAGGTTTGGGCACCTTGATCAACTCTTAACTGGTCACAAGATCGAAAATGCGATAGATATCTATGAAGTTGAAATCGCTTTGAAATTAATAAGAAAACATATGATAGAACTAGTGTTACGAATAATGATACAGCTGAATTTATAGTCCAGATCAGTCAAAGATGAACAATTAGTTCTGACTTCAGAAAAGTCAATAATATCCGCATACAACAATAGCTCATAATGACTTACATATAGGCTGGTAAGACCCAACATCGAGACATAAATGTTCAGCACAGAATTCCTTCTAACTTCATTGGTCGTTGTTCTCATTCCGGGAACAGGTGTAATCTATACCGTTTCGACCGGGCTGGTCCTGCGTCAGCGGGCCAGCATCGCGGCGGCCTTTGGCTGCACGTTGGGCATTCTCCCGCATCTAACGGCCAGCATCCTGGGCCTGTCGGCTATCCTGCATATGAGCGCGCGTGCGTTCCAGGTGTTGAAAATCGCCGGTTCACTCTATCTACTGTATCTGGCCTGGTCTATGTGGCGGGACACGGGCACGATTAAAATCGACCGTTCTGTCGAGAAGAGAAATGCCTTCCAAATCGCGCTCAAGGGGATATTGATCAATCTCCTCAATCCAAAACTGACCATCTTCTTCTTCGCCTTTTTGCCGCTGTTCGTCTCGGCAGATGCAGCTTCTCCCACACAGCAGATGCTGGGTCTCAGCGCTGTGTTCATGGGGATGACCTTTGTGATCTTCGCACTGTACGGGATTTTGGCCAGCGGGATCAGCACCTATCTGACCAACTCGCCCAAAGCCATCAAACGCATCCAGCGTTCCTTCGCGGTCATTTTTGCGGTGCTGGCGGCTCAACTGGCATTCAGCGAGCAATAGATTTCACTCAATCCTCTACAGTTTTTTCTTTTGAACCACGAAGCGCGCGAAGAACGCAAAGGATATAAAATTTCCTTTGCGTTCTTTGTGGTTAAATGTTCTCCAGCCCAATACTCCGTTTTTAAGTGGAAGCAGGCTTGAGGTCAGCACGAAGCGGTTTTTCGTCGCTGCAGTATTGCGAACATGTGTAGGGGAGAATGACTTTCAACAAACCTTAAAATATTGACCAATCTCATAAATATACTTGAAATTATCTTATTTTTGTTATATAGTAATAAGGTCTTTTATTCCCGAAAGGGCAAACCCGCCGCGAGACGGGGGCGCAAAGTCATGGGTCTGCGAATAAGTCAAGTGAGTGCAGACCGCCAGACTGCCGAAGATTTTTTCTTGGGCAGTTTTTTGTTTTCTACATAAGGGGGTGTTTACCAGACAGATACGGAAAATATGCCCTTCACAAAAATACATATCGCACAAAATCAAAGGAGATTATAAGAAATGAAAAAAGTAACAGTAGCTGTTGTACTTTCTCTCGTTCTGATTCTTAGCACAGTTGGCATTGCCAGCGCGATCACCGATGGTGAATTGGATGGCGATGGACACCCCTACGTCGGGTTGATGGTTGCTCAGGATGCTGACGGCAATCCCCTGTGGCGTTGCAGCGGCACATTGCTCTCATCCAAACTTTTCCTCACTGCTGGCCACTGCACCGAAGCTCCCGCAGCGCATGTGGAAATCTGGTTCGATGCTGATGTGGAAAATGGCAGGCCTGAAAATGGTTATCCGTTTGACGGCGATATTGGCGGAACTCCGTATGTACATCCGCAATATGACCCGAACGCCTTCTTCCTTTACGACCTGGGCGTCGTTGTCCTTGAAAAGGGTGGCATGAAAATGAAGGAATACGGCACTTTGCCTGAACTGAACATGATGGATGAATTAGCCTCCCAGGTCAGCAATCCTGACATCACATTTACATCAGTCGGCTATGGCCTCCAAAAAGCCTTCCCAACTGCGGCCGAATGGAAAGAAGAAGCCATCCGTATTCGTATGGTGGCTCATCCCAAGCTAATCAAATCAACACGGGAATGACAGGCGATTTCTCCTTGCTGTTGTCCAACAACGCGCAACAGGCGGAACCTGCTATGGCGACTCGGGCGGTCCGAACTTTCTTGTAGACACCAATGTTGTTGCTGGTGTGACATCCTATCGGGATGAATCCACCTGCGCGGGAACTGGCGGTGTTTATCGCGTAGATCGTGCCGATGACCTGGATTGGCTCCACGGAGAATTTGGCAAATACCTGAAGTAATTTCAAGAATGACTAGAAACTGGCCGACGTAATTGTCGGCCAGTTTTTATTTAACCAGTTTTTCAAAGAAATCAGATTCTTGCCAGTCACCTATTTTATAGTACCCGTACCTTTTTGCCCGTTCATGCGTCATAAATGATGCCAGACAAAATTGTCGGGTTTATTTTGTATTCGATAAAGGCAAACCCACCGCGAGACGGGGACGCAAAGTTATGGGTCTGTGAGCACAATGGTCGCAGACTGCCAGACTGCCGAGTTGTTTCTTCGGCAGTTTTTTGTTTTTTCAAAAAAAGGAGGCGCATGCAAAATAACTCATAATATTTTCCCCAAATTCCTGTATCAACGACAAACAAGGAGAGAAAAATGAAAAAAATTGTACTTGCATGGACCCTTACGCTTATGCTGCTACTCAGTGTTGTTGGCGTTGCCAGCGCAATCACGGATGGGGAACCGGATGGGGAAGGGCATCCATTCGTAGGCCTGGCTTTGTTTTACGATGAGAACGACGAGTACATGTGGCGTTGCAGTGGCACCCTGCTCTCGGATGCCGTTTTTCTAACAGCTGGACATTGCACCTATAGCACAACGAAAGCACGCGTATTGTTCGATGCCGACCTGATGGAACTCGAATATCCTTATCCCGATTGCGGTCCATATACCTGTTATGAAGGTGCAACCTATGTGCATCCGGAATACGACGATAACCTTTTTTATGTGCATGATGCTGGCGTTGTCGTTCTGGATGAGCCCGTTGAAGGTATTTACACATTTGGTGTACTCCCTGAAGTGGATCAGCTTGATGCGCTCATGCCAAGCCGGGGACAAAAGGCCGAATTTACCGCTGTTGGGTATGGTCTCCAGGCAAGCTTCCCGGATGGTGCCGACTGGAAGACTCAGGCCGACCGTATCCGTATGGTGGCTTATCCCCACTTGCTCCAACTCAATGCGCCGGGCATGACAGGAGATTTCTCCATGCTGCTCTCGAACAACCACACGACCGGTGGCACCTGCTATGGCGATTCTGGCGGCCCCAACTTCCTGGGTGACAGCAATGTTGTTGCTGGTGTGACATCCTTCGGGATGAATGTTACTTGTGCCGGAACCGGTGGTGTTTTCCGCATGGATAGAGAGAACGTGCAGGCATTTGTCTTACCCTTCTTGGAATAACAATGCTGAAATAACCTGTAAATACGAAACTGGCTGACAGCAACTGTCAGCCAGTTTTTATTGGTAAATCACAGTAACTAAATTTCAATAATCTTCTTCTGAATAGCATACTTGATCAATTCCCCCCGGTCGTGCAAGTCCAGTTTCTGCATCAGGTTGTTGCGGTGCGCCTGCACCGTTTTGATCGAGATGGATAATATCTCGGCAATCTGCTTGTTGGTGTACCCCTCGGCGATCAACTGCAACACTTCGCGCTCGCGCGGGCTGAGACTATCACTCTCCTCCTGCGGACGAGTCCCACCCCAGCGCAGGTAATCCTCGATCACCAGGCGCGTCACAGCCGGGGAAAGAACTGCTTCCCCGCGATACACCGATTGGATGGCGCTGATCAATCGCGTGCTGCCGCGTCTTTCAGGATATAGCCCATCGCCCCGGCCTCCAGCGCCTGGCGGATGTATTCCTCGTTGTCGTGCATACTCAGGATGAGCACCTTCACATCCGGGCACTGTATCTTGATCTGGCGTGTGGCCTCCAGCCCGTTCAGGAGCGGCATGGCGATGTCCATAATGACCACGTCTGGTTTTAGCTTGCAGGCCATGCTCACTGCCATGCGGCCATCTTCGGCCTCGCCGATCACGCTCAGTCCCGGCTCATCTTCGAGCAATGCAGCGGATACCGCTGCGCAAAATGGTATGGTCGTCAGCCAGCAGGATGCGGATTTTCTCCACCGGTTTCTCCTAAAGGGATAAGTAATAGTGGCAGTATAGCATAACGGTTCATTCCCATACCCTGCTCACAAACTGTACCAACTGCTGCATTCCCCGTTCCACCGGCTTGGTATAGATGAACTCCCTGGTCGTATGCGCGCCAGCGCCGTTCGTCACGCCCAGCACCACTGCCGGAAAGCCGCGGCTGAGCGGCACATTGGCATCTGTGGATCCGATCATCAGCCTTGGCTCCAGGCCTTGCTCCTTGAGACAATTCTCGGCCAACCGGACCAGGGCATGACTCGCGGGCAACTCCCCGGCAGGGCGCTGCCCGATCACTTCCGCCTCTACCCGGACTTCAGGCTTGCCAGCCGTTTCAATCAATTGCTCCACCGTTTGTGCCAGTTCCGTTAAAACTTGCGGACTCTCCGAGCGCAGATCCAGTTCCAGCCAGGCGTCTGCCGCGATCGCATTAACCGATGTGCCGCCGCCCATTCGTCCCACATTCATGGTTGTGCGTGGTTCCTCGGGCAAAAGGATAGCGGTCAATTTTGTCATAACCGCAGCGAGTTCATGGATAGCAGATGGCTGCCCATAGTCCGACCAGGAGTGTCCACCGGCGGTTTTCGCCGTGATCCGATAGCGTTGCACGCCCAGCCCGCGGTGCTGGATATACCCCAACGATAACCCCTCGATCACAAGATAGGCCTGCACATCCCCCCTGAAACGATCTACTACAGCGCGCATTCCTCGCAAATCCCCCAAGCCTTCTTCGCAGACGTTTGCCACCAGCCATAGATCGCCTGGCAAGCTTTGTCTGCGTTCACGCAGCAACCATATCAGGCCAAGCAGCGATGCCACGCCCAGAGAATTGTCGCCAATCCCCGGCCCGACGATGCGATCCTTTTTGGGTGAAACAGCCAAATCTGTTTCGATGGGAAAAACCGTATCCAGATGCGCGCTGACAATCAACGGCTTGCCTTTCCCTTTCCCTGGCAGGCAGGCATACACATTCCCAACCGCATCTATCGAGATGTCATTCAGGCCTTCTGCTTCAAACAACCCCTGTACAAACTGCGCTCGCTGCGTTTCTGCAAAAGTCGGCGCAGGAATTTGCTGAATTTCCACCGTCAGATCGAGCAAGCGTTTCACAAATGATTTCATATTTATACCTTGCGCACCAGGTCCCGTAATGTGTCCAGGCGAGCCTGCGCCAGCCCTGGCATCACATCCAACGGATAGAATGCGCCGCTGCCTTCCACTGTAAGCGAAGCTGATACATTTCCATGCAATGCTGCTTCCAATGGGTCATACGTTTTGCGATAGCCAGCCAGGAAGCCGCCACAGAAAGCGTCGCCTGCGCCGGTTGGGTCAGCCATGCGCGATGGGTAGGCCGGAATTTCCCAGCGATGCTTTCCCACTGCATCATATAAATACTGCCCCAGGCCGCCGCTCTTAATGACGATGAATTCACAGCCGTAGGAGCCCAACGCTTCTGCCATCTCCCATAGATCATTGGTCTTGCCCCAGAATAAAGACTGTAACTCCTCCCGGGAAGGCAGAAAGGCTGTCAGCCCGTTGAGCAGCTCACGCAGGTCTTTGAGAAAGCCGGGGGTCATGTAGGCAGGCTCAGGGTCCAGCGTGACCGTGGTGGCTGATTTGGCTTTGAAGGTAGCCAGCAACTGTCCCTGGCTGGTAAAGTCCATAGGGCAAATATGGACTGCGCTGGCATCCAGATAATCTTTCGGGATATCTCCTACCGTAGGCGCGTGCGGGTGCGGCTGGCGCGGGTCTTCCTTGTTTTCAGAGGGTGGCTGGTACCCCAATAGCGCTTTTGGGAAAGTCATCTCCCTGCGCGCAAAATGTGAAACAGGATTGTTGCGGCTTAATTCAAAATTCTCAGAGTAAGCGCGGAAACTGCGCAAATCGAGACTTCCGGGTAATATCTTCAGGCCCTGGGTATCAAACCCGCGCGCTTCAAAATCTCGCCGCCATTGAAAGGGATAGTCTTCTCCAACGCGCCCCAGCAAGTCCAATTTCTGTTTCCCAAACGCGCAACCCGCCTGCAGCGTATAGCAGATTGCCGCCCGGCGCATCCAACAAAGGGTGGCCTACAGGCGGCAACAGGTATTCGCGGCGCAAAAGACCGGCAACAATAAAACGCGGTTCCATGCTGGTCAGGATTTAAACACTTGCTTGGTGACATGGGTCTGCACGGGTCGCACAGGCAGCAGGAATGTAAACGTGCTGCCTTCTCCTTCAACACTTTCCACCCAGATGCGGCCACCGTGCAATTCGATCATGGTCTTGGCAACCGAAAGCCCCAGGCCCATACCAGTGTTACGCCGTGTGAGATGTGATTCTACCTGGAAGAAACGCTCAAACACCCTGGGCAGATCCTTGGCAGGGATGCCGATGCCATTATCTGACACAGATACCTGTGCGTGCCCGGTCATCGGCTCCACTTTGACAAGCACCTGCCCGCCTTCATTTGTAAATGTGATGGCATTGCGCACCAAATTGCTGATGGCAACGGTGATCTTATTGGCATCGGCTTCCACAGGCAGTTCTTCTTCACAAATATCCGCCTGCAAAGTAATATTTTTGCTGGCCGCCATATCTTGAAAAGAGGAAATTACATCTTCTACAATGTGTGAGACTGATATCGACCGTTGCCGTATACGGGCAACACCAGTCTCGTAGTTATCGACTTCTGTCAGATTTTCTATGATTTCCTTGAGCCGGGTGGCATTGCGAATGATGATTTCCATTGGCTCATGGTGTTCTTCCGGGATCATTTCTTTCAAGAAAGTAGCATGTCCCAGAATCAAACCAAGCGGTGTGCGCAGTTCATGCGAGGTAATGGCAATAAAATCGGTTTTCAATCGGTCAAGCTCGGTCATTTCGTCATGCGTGTTCTGGATGCGCGTTTCCAGATTGGAATTCCATAACGCCATAGCGGCATATAAAGCCAGTATCTCTAGAATTGTGACATCATCCTCGGTATAATGTGCGTTGTCTGCTTTGTTGACCACTTCGAGCACGCCAATCGTATTCCCTTGATATGTCAAGGGGACAGCCACCAAGGAAGAGGTCGTAAAATTGATTGCCTGGTCTACCCCTTTGAAATGGCGAGGATCGTCTCGTCTACATCCTGAACGATCAGGGGCTTGTTGTTGCCAAAGACCCACCCGGCAATACTGCCCTCCAAGGGCACCACAATATCTTTTAGAGATTGCTGACGGAACCAGGATGCTGCAACAAAGCGCAATGAGTTCGATGTTTCATCAAACTCCAGGATAGATGCAGCTTCGCTGTTGTCAGATTGCTGGCGGCAACTTTCAGGCGCTGTACCAATTGTTCCATATCGGTAGCAGACTCAAGTTCATGAGTGACCGCGAGCAGACGTTCCAGGTTTGGGGCTTGTTTAGGCGATGACATGGCAAGTCTCAAAGAATAAAGTAGTATCATTATACAATACAGGGCAATAAGTAGTATTGTCAATTCAAATCTATCTCTGTCAGTAAATTGAAATCCAAATTGTAAGGAGTGTTTTTTCATGGCAAGTAAAAAAGTGCGTGTCGCCATTATCGGCGTAGGGAACTGTGCATCGTCTCTGGTGCAGGGTGTCCATTACTACCGTAATGCGAAAGATACCGACACCGTCCCTGGCTTGATGCACGTTAATCTGGGCGGGTATCACATCAGGGATATTGAGTTCACAATCGGCATTGATATCAATGTCACTAAGGTTGGGAAAGACCTATCGGAAGCTATTTTTGCCTCTCCAAACAACACATATAAATTCACCGATGTGCCCAAAATGAACGTGCCCGTTGTACGCGGTATGACCCACGATGGTCTGGGAAAATATCTGTCTGAAGTGATCGAAAAAGCCCCTGGCCCCACCGCTGACATTGTTGGCTTGCTCAAAGAGACCAAAACCGATGTAGTGCTCAACTTCCTGCCGGTTGGCTCTGAGATGGCCACCAAGTGGTATGTGGAACAGGCTATCGAAGCAGGCTGTGCCTTTGTGAATGGCATCCCGGTTTTCATTGCTTCCAGTGAATACTGGAGCAAGCGCTTCCGTGATGCCAACCTGCCCATTCTGGGCGACGATATCAAGTCCCAGGTTGGCGCAACGATTTTGCACCGCGCCATCACCAGCCTGTTCGTTGACCGTGGCGTGCAGCATCGACCGCACCTACCAGCTCAACTTTGGCGGCAACACCGATTTCCTGAACATGCTCGAACGCGAGCGCCTGGAGAGCAAGAAGATTTCCAAGACTGGCGCGGTCACCAGCATGATCCCTTACGAGATGGGCGCAGACGATGTGCACGTTGGCCCCAGCGACCATGTGCCCTGGCTGACCGACCGCAAATGGTGCTACATCCGCATGGAAGGCACAACCTTTGGCGACGTGCCGCTCAATGTGGAGACCAAACTGGAAGTGTGGGACAGCCCCAACTCTGCAGGCGTGATGATCGACGCCGTGCGCTGTGCCAAGATCGCCCTCGACCGCAAACTGAGCGGCCCCATTATTGGCCCTTCATCCTATTTCTTCAAGACTCCGCCCAAACAGTTCAGGGATAACGTCTGCCTTGAGATGACAGAAGCCTTCATCAAGGGCGACAGCAACGAATAGACTTTGCTCTTGTCAGGGGCGAGTTACACTGCTGCACTGAACAAGGCATTATCGACTTATTGGTAAAATTCATCTCATGTTTCGACCTTCTCGCATCTTTCTAAGCCTCGGCCTGCTGGCCGTTATTTTGACTGCGTGCTCAGCCCTGCGCGCCCGCTTCCCCTACCCCTGATATGGACGCGTCATGACCCAGGCTATCCAAACTGCGATGGCTGGTATGGTCACGCCTACTCCCGCTCCCCACCGAAACGCCGCTAGCCGACAGCAACGATGCCGCCGCGCACCCCGCCTGCATTGCCGCCAACTTTCACAACCAGCGTTCTTAATCCGTTGGATACGCCCCACACCTACGTGGCCGATACCTGCCAGTACCTGCAAGATAAATGGAATCCGAACAACGCCGCGCCAGGAACCATCGTGCTGGTCATCATGTTCCACGGCATCAACAAAGACGCCAGTAATTTAGATCCAAACGACATCACCGTAACTGATTTCAAGAAATTGATGAACAGCCTGAAAGAGCTGGGATTTGAAGCCATCAATGCCACCCAACTGGCAGACTTCATGGATTACAACGCCATGATCCCCCGCCGCGCAGTGGTGTTGACTTACGATGACCGGCACCGGGCTGAAGCGTATGAGCATTTCCGTCCTTACGCAGAACAATGGGGCTGGCCGGTGATCAATGGCTGGATCAGCGCCTTTGGTGGCGATGACCAATTCCTGGCAGAAAATGTGGCCCTGTCTGCAGAAGGTTGGATGGATTATCAAGCGCATGGCGTTGTCCACAACATCAACATTGTGCCAAGTTCAACGGATGAGTTTATTCTCAGCGAGCTCCAGGGGTCGATTGACAATCTCCAGACATACTTTGGGAAAACCCCCATTGCTTACATCTGGCCCGGCGGCGGATTTACGCCGCGTGGGGCGCAGGTGGCACGCGAAGTCGGCTACCGGGTTGGGTTTACCGTCAATCCGCGCGGCCCTATCATGTATAACTGGGTTCCGCAGGCAGATGCGGAAGACCCGCAACGCCCTTACTACATCCCTGAAGGCCCGTCAAATGATCCGAGGCTGACATTGCCGCGATACTGGCCTACACAGGTGTTGGCGCAATTGGACACCATCCGTGTGATGGGTAATGATGCCGCTGCATACGCCGAGCAGAACAAAGCGATTGAATTGGAGTACTACGATATCGTCTGTGCGCCCACTTACGGGCCAATTCCAACTGCGCAGTAAACAAGCTCTGACCCTGAGCAGAACAATGGCTTGTCGCTAATTTGGCGAACGGCCAATTGATGTTCTTTCAAGCTACGCCTGCAGTCGCAGACTTCACTCTGCAAGTAATAATCTTATAACCAAAAAGGACTTACACTCAGAAATTTATTAATCTTTTTTACGTTCAGCTGTTTATCTTTTAAACCCGCCGCCCTTGAGCCTGCTGGCCGGTTTGCGTTGCTGAAAGCATACCAACCCAGGCCAAGCCCACCGAGCAGCAGCAATCCGCCCAAAATGCCAAAGATGGGCGAAGTGCCGCCGCCCGCCATTTTCAGGGGCTGGCTCAGCAATTGTCTCTGTCTGGGATTGTGCGCCGAAATGGGACAGAGCAATGTCGCCTGCTTTGATCGTAAAGGTAGAGGTCAACTCCATGGTCGGATTGTAGTTTTCCGGCACAGCCAGGCTGACGTTGTACTCCCCTTCCGGCACATCCGTGAAGCAGACCTGCAACGGTTCCTCTGTATCCGGGTCAATCTCCGAGACGGTGGTTTTCGTCTCCGAAAAAGTGCCGGCCGAATTGCTGACACTGACAGCGCCACCTGCGATGCCAATTTCGGTTTCCTGGCGCAGTGCGTCGCCGTTCTACATCCTCATAGAGCAGTACACAGATTTCGGTTGTTCCAGCGGGCGGCGTGGGCGTGGCCGTGGGCGGTTCCAGCGTGGGTGACGGTCCCGGTGTTGGTGAAAGAGCCGCCGGTCCGCCGATACCGAGCATTAGTTCTGCTCCGATTGCAAGAGTACAGTTCTCATCCAATTGGGGATTCAAACCTTGCAGCTGGTCTACTGTTATGCCATACAGCGCCTCAATCCGATAGCAGCTATCCCCGGCCTGGACAATGTAAAGGATGCGTCCATCAGGGCCGGGTGTAGGGGAAGGGAACTCCTGCACGGATGGGGATGCCTGTGCGGGCAGCATGATGCCGAAAGAGCAAGAGCGGCAATACCAACAAAAAAACGACAAAAAATCGCTTTGGGTTCATAAGTACGCGGATTATATCAGGATTTGTCCGAACGAAACCAGCGGCCATTCAGTGAACGGCCGTGTCTTAGTCCGCGATTTCGAGACATTCTTACTGATACCGCTTCCTGATCTCCGGCAGGAAATACTCGTTGAAGAAGCGTCCACATCGTAATCCGGCTTCCAGCCCCATTCCTCGCGCGCCTTGGAATCATCCAGATCTTCCGGCCACGAATCGACAATACCCTGCCGGCGGATATTCGGCTCAAAAGTGACCTGTGCACCCGGGAAGGACTTGACCGCCCAATCGCGGAATTCGCCCGCCGTCAGGCTGAAGGCAGCGATGTTGTAGACAGGGCAGGTCAAATTCTCACGCGGCGCGTCCATCAGCATCAGCAGCGATTTGACCGCGTCCGGCATAGCCATAAAGGAGATTTTCGTGTCCTCGCGCACGAAGCAGGCATAGGGGCGGTCTTGAGCCGCGGCGTGCAGCATCTCGGGGCCGTAATCGCTCGTCCCGCCGCTGGGCATGGTAAACGCACTGACCAATCCCGGGAAACGGATGGCACGGAAGTCCAGCATGGTAGGCGGATTCGGTTCTAAATGGCGTTGTCCTAAAAATTTACTGTAATACACGCCCAGCTTTTCGCAATACAACTTGTTGCAGCCATACATGGTTTGCGGCGCGTTATACTCATCCTCTTTGACCTGCCCAGCGGTTGTCTTCTCAGCCAAATCTCGGAATCCATAGGCTGCGATCGAACTGGGGAACAGGAACTTGACTTCTTTTTCATACTTCTCAGAACGATAAGCTGCCATGGCCAGCATCTGCATCGTCCCCTCCACATTGATGCGATGGGCCCTCTCAGGAGACTCTTCGGCCGTTGAAGAAAGCGAAGCGGCCAGGTGAAAGATCACGTCGAAATCGTAATCGTGAAAATATTTGACCTTGTTGACCAGATCCCCCTGCACATGCTCATCTACCAGAGAAGCGATCGCATCTGGCAGCGGCGCCAGGTCTGCGGAAACAATACGATAGCCTCCGCGCTGCGCCAACCCTTGCACCAGTGCCTGCCCGATCTCACCACACGCGCCTGTTACAAGGACTTGTGTTTCAGTCATAGTTTTCTCCTTTGTGCTAGAATGGACGACGAAAATATCCGCAGATAGGACGGCATTCTCGCAGCTTCTCTGCGCTTAACCGTACAACCTGCGGATACGAGTCACCAGCGAGCAATTTGCTCCATTGCTGTCTTATTGTACAACATCCCACGTCGGATTTTTGTCATCAAATGCGCATGACTTTCCCCCGTTTCCTCATCATCACATGTCGGACTACTGCTCACGGCCTGTTCCGGTATCGGATTGGATTCCGTCACCGCTACGCCCCGACCGCCCACGCCAACCCCGCTTCAGACCCCGACCACGGTCTGGTTCCCGGCAACAGCCACTCCTACGCCCCAGCAGGTGCGCACCCAAGTCGCCACCCCTGAGATGTTGACCGGTCTGGGGAGCATTATCGCCAGCGACGATTTCAGCCGCTCATCCACCTGGGATACGGCCTCCTCCGATCAGGGCTCAGCCTCCATCAGCCGTGACCGTTTGACCCTGGCTGTCCAGCCCGGCGTGTATATGACCAGTCTGCAACGAAACATCATCGCAGGGGATTTCTACGCCGAGATCACCGCCCGTCCCAGCCTGTGCCGCGGCGAGGACGAATACGGTTTCCTGGTGCGCGCCAACGCCGTCACTTACTATCGCTTTTCCCTGACCTGCAACGGACAGGCGCACGCCGAGCGCATCAGCCTGAAAGAACGGCACGACCTGCACGAACCCGTCTTGAGCGGTGACGTGCCGCCCGGCGCGCCGGGGGAAGTCCGCATTGGGGTCTGGGCTGCCGGGCCGGAACTGCGCCTGTTCCTGAACGGCCGCTTCCAATTCAGCATCAGCGACCTAAACCTGTCGTCTGGCACGGTGGGCGTTTTTGCCCGCGCAGCAGGGGATACGCCTGTTACCGTCACCTTCTCAGACCTGGTCGTGCGTTCCGTGGATTACACTCCACCAGAGCCTACTCCGTAAAGGCGACCCGCCTGGATTCATTCAGCACATTGCCTGACTAGTTCAAATAACAGGGCTCTCAACTTGCTCGACCAGCAAGGATCGCCCCTACGACACGATATAATGGAGATATGCCACGCCCAAACAAACTCAACAACCTCGACCCCAAATCCTGGCTCAAATTCCAGAAATCCTGGTTCATCCACAACCCGCCGCCGCGCAAGAAAGGCGTGCTCGTGCACCCGGCCAAATTCCCGGAAACCATGGCGCAGGAATTCATCGAGTTCTTCACCAAGGAAGGGGAAACCGTCCTCGACCCGATGGCAGGCACAGGCTCCACACTGGTGGCGGCCCTGCGCTGCGGACGTAACTCCTACGGTATCGAACTCAACCCCAAATACGCCGAAATCGCGGAACAGATCATCGCAGAAGAACGCGAATCCCTCGGCTCGTCAATCGCCAATCTAAAATCCGAAATCATCAATGGCGATGCGACCCATGCCACCGATTACCAAATCCCGAACATCGATTATGTGCTCACCTCCCCTCCCTACTGGGACATGCTGCATGCCCGCGGCGCAGAGACCCAGAAGAAACGCCGCACATCAACAGAGTTGGATGTCTTCTACTCGGATGATCCCAACGATGTGGGCAACATGCACGATTACGAAGAGTTTCTGGAGAAGCTGGTCGGCATCTATGCAGGCTTGAAACCCTTACTGACGGGAAAAAGCCTACCTGACGATCATCGTCAAGAACGTCAAGAAGGGCGGGAAGATCTACCCCCTGGCCTGGGACATTGGCCGCGAACTCGGCAAAACCTACACGCTCAAAGATGAGAAGATCTGGCTGCAGGACAACCAGCGCCTGGCCCCCTACGGGATGAACAGCGCCTGGGTCAGCAATACTTTCCATCATTATTGTTTGCAGTTCAGGAATGAATAGAGGCTTCGGAAAATGTAAAGGAGGAAATATGCCAAACACAACAGTAGCTGCCATCATCAAAAATGATGAAGATAAAATCCTGCTTACGCGCCGAAATGTGGAACCTTTCAAAGATCAATGGTGCTTCCTGGTGGGCATATTGATCAAAATGAAAACATTTAAGATGCGGTTATTCGAGAAGTGAAAGAAGAAACCGGCCTTGATTTCGATCCAAAGTTCTTCACGTTATTCTGATGAAATCATTCCCGAACGCGAATTCATGCAGTCAGTTATTGGTATTTACAGGCCGGGAACAGGAGAAATTGCTCAAGAAAGAGAAGTACCGAAATTGGTTGGTTCTCTTGGAAGAAGCCCGTTCGTTGCCATTAGCGTTCGAACACAATAAAATTCTTGAAGTATGCATTCAAAACTTACATGCTGAAACACAAGTGAGCACACTTTAGTTGAATATGTTAGCGTTAACGGTCATGAAATTCTAGAAACTTACTTGAACATGCGTCACAAACATGACTAATTTAGACTGTTAGTAATTTGCAGTGTACAATGCTAACTTGTCAGTTCTACGAGGCCTTATGATGCTAGATACAATATGGCGCTAGTCATCTGATTATTGCTCTTATATCCTGTTTTAGCTCTGTGTTTGGCTAGCAGTACTGGAACTTCAGAACGATATGCGGATATTTGGGATATAGCACAATACATAGAAAAAGCAGAATCGAATCCAAGCATCAAAGGGATTATCAAACTTTGTAGGAAACATAATATTCATCAGAATAATCAAGCAAAACTATTTAGTAAGTTGCCTTTGGGGGTTACTGCAGTTGGTGTGTTTTTTAAATTACAGAGTTGCTAACGATATTTTTGGCTCTTTCCTTCGAACTAAGCTATTCCAATCGTGAAGTAATTCTATTGACAATCGCCTGGATTGCTTTCTGCTTCACCATTATCGTACTTCTGCGACGTTCAATGGTTAATGAAGAAAAGTAAGAAAAATAGATAAAAATTGAATTTCACGTCCTACATAAAAACTCATGCCTACCCCCACACTCACCGACATCCGCCAGGCCGCCGAACGCATCCGGCCTTACGCACACCGCACTCCGGTCCTGACCTGCGCCAGCCTCGACGAGCAGGTCGGCGCGCAGGTCTTCATGAAATGTGAAAACCTGCAAAAGGTGGGCGCCTTCAAGTTTCGCGGGGCCTGCAACGCCGTCTTCTCGCTTACGGACGAAGAAGCCGCGCGCGGCGTCGCCACTCACTCCTCCGGCAACCATGCCCAGGCGCTGGCACTGGCGGCACGAGCTGCGCGGTATCCCGGCTTACATCGTCATGCCGGAGAACGCCCCGGCGGTCAAGAAAGCGGCGGTGGCTGGCTATGGCGGGCAGATCACCTTTTGTGAGCCAACACTGCAAGCCCGCGAAAGCACGACTGGCACAGGTGGTGGAGGAAACTGGCGCAACAGTAATCCATCCCTACAACAACCATCAAGTCATCGCCGGGCAGGGAACCGCTACACTGGAACTGCTCGAAGAAATCCCGACCTGGACGTGGTCATCGCGCCGGTCGGCGGCGGCGGACTGTTGAGCGGTACGTCCATCGCCGCAAAAGGGATTTCGCCGAATATCCGCGTGATCGCTGCCGAGCCCGAAATGGCCGATGATGCTTATCGCTCATTGCAGGCCGGGCACATCATCCCCTCCGAAAATCCGCAAACGATCGCCGACGGCCTGCTGACATCGCTTTGCGACCTGACCTTCTCCATCATTCAACATAATGTGGAGCAGATCGTCACGGTCAGTGAAGCGGCTATCCTCGAGTTGATGAAATTCATCTGGGAGCGTGCTAAGATTATCATTGAACCCTCGGCTGCCGTGCCAGTTGCTTTGCTGTGGGAGCACAAGATCGACCTGAGCGGCCTGCGCGTGGGCGTTATCCTGTCCGGTGGCAATGTAGATTTGGATAGATTGCCGTGGCAATCTCGCCTCGGCGACATACCTGAAATGAACCGCAAAGCGCGCAAAGTGCGCGAAGATTTATAAAGGTTTTTTCTTTGCGTCCTTTCCCGAAGGATACCGGCACGGTACGCTGCTTAGAGAAATTAAAATTAAATGATTACTCACCTCCGACTTCCTGCACCTGCCCTACACCCCCGACCTGACCGAAGGCGGCATCGCCTATGCCATCCGCTCGCTGCCCTACACCTACGACCGCATGGGCGGCTCGCCCTTCAACCGTCTGCGGCGCATCGTGGCGGGCGTGGCTGTCGAGCTGGCTTTCCGACGTCATCTCAGCGAGCAGGACATCCCCTTCGACGTCAAAGGCGCCACCCCCTTCACCGACCCGGACAGATACGACGTCTCGCTCGGCGGCCATCGCTGTGACATCAAGTCCTTCATCATCTCCCGCCGTGACCAGATCTCCTCGCTTCGGACTCAACCAGACCTGCTCCTGAAAGCCCCGGCCCTGGTTCCATCCGACCAGCACGTTGCAGACGGTCACCGCGCCGACGACCTGTATCTCTTCGCCTTCCTGACCGGTCTGATGGCCGCTTCGCAGGAAGACCTGGCCAAAGCCCTGGAAGCAGGCCAGCCCATCTATCTCATCCACGCTATGGACAAGTCCTGGTCAAAGCCATGCGAACTGGCAGCCCATCAATCCGCTGACGCTCAAGTCCGAATCAGACGAGACTCTCACCGTTGAAATCGGCGGGCAGGCCGCGGGTCGAGAATTTTTGACGCGCACGGTGGAGCTTCCCCCGCGTACACGTGTCATAGTGGATGATGATTTTTATGCGGTGTCCTCCATCCACGTCGACCAATTACCTGGCGCAAGAGTTGGCATCCACAGCCCGTATATGCGCGAGCCGTACATCGTTGATCCGTTTGCCTGGGGTAACATCTGGCTCTACGGCATGGACATCATCCTGACTGGTTACATCCCATACGACGAGTTCCGCCAAAAGAGCAGCCAGATCGCGCCCGGCAGCCGCGTGTTCCAATACAGCAAAACCAAGACCAAAAACCTGGCCGTTCCCGTAGCAGATTTGAAGCCGCTGCCAGAATTGTTCGAGCGCGTCAAAGAGTGGGAAGCGGGGAAAACCTAAACACGAAGGGCCCCAAGTACACAAAGGCCCAAATATCCTTGTTCCCTTTCACCTTTGCGACCTTCGTGCCCTTTGTGTTTATTTATCATCAACTCATCTTCTCGTGATAAACTCCCCCGCATGTCAAAACGAACCAAAGCCATTTTGATCTGCACTGGCAGGGTTGATTTTGCTGGCAATTTTAGTTTTGCAAATCCCGGCTGTGAAATCTGCCGTTGCCTGGCGCTTCGAGAAATATACCCTGTACGTCAAAAATGTCATCGATCCACCCGGCCCGGTGCCAACTGCCCTACCGGTTACGCCTGTACCGCCAACGCAGACTTCCGAAGTCTTCTAGAGCTCGGAAGTCTCAACGCCCACTACCACCCCGCCTCCCACAGCGACCGCGTGCGCCGCTGCCCGCACAAGTCTCGCTCACCAGCCCGCCCTACGAACAGCAGACCCCCAACAACTGCGGCCCGGCCACACTTTCGATGGCGCTGCATCTATACGGCTGGGAAGGCGACCAGGCCGACATCGCTGCCCTAGATCAAGCCCGTGCTGCAAGACCGCAACGTCAACCCCGAAGAAATGGCCTATTACGTTCGCACCAATGCCGGCTGGCTGAATGTGCAATACCGTGTCTCGGGTGACCTGACTACACTCAAAAAACTGTTGGCCGCGCGCTATCCAGTCATCGTGGAGAGCGTTACCGGGCTTGACCCCAACGACGCCCTTGGCCCCAACGACGATCTCTGGGCCGCCCACTACCTGCTGTTGACCGGCTACGACGATACAACTCAAACATTTACCATCCAGGATTCCTATCACGGCGCCGACCTGGCCATCTCCTACGAGCAACTCCAGGCCGAGTGGCATCCCTTCAACAACCTGTACATGGTGCTCTACTTCCCGCAAAATGAAGCCGAACTCCAGTCCCTGCTTGGCACAGATTGGGATCCCGATGTCAACCGTCAGCGCTCGCTCGAGAGCGCCCAGGCTGCCACTGAAGCCAATCCAAACGATGCCTATGCCTGGTTCAACCTGGGCAGCAACCTGGTCTACTTTGAACGCTACGAAGAAGCCGCCCTGGCCTATGACAGATCCCGCGAGATTGGCCTGCCCCTGCGCATGTTCCGCTACCAGTTCGGCCCCTTCATCGCCTACTTCCAATCCAATCGCAACGATGACCTGCTCGTGCTCACCGATTACGCGCGCGGCGTTACCGAGATGTCCGAAGAAGCCTGGTTATGGTATGGCTGGGGTCTCTACCGCCAGAACGACTTCAAGGGCGCCAAAGCCGCCTGGGAAAAAGCGCTCTCCATCAACGAATCCATTTATGTGGACGCCCGCAACGCCCTTCAGTATGTGCAATGACAAATAAATTTATCGCTCTCATCTTCTTGACATTTATTCTCGTGGCTTGTGTACCTTCTACGGCCACTCCTACGCCTCCTGCCACACCCCTGCCTGCCTCCGCTACTCCAACGGATACTCCTCCTGAAACATTCCCCACCAAAGCCGCACCGACATCCGTTCCTGTTACCGAAACGGCTGTTCTCCGACCCAACGAACGCACTTCCCCCATCGACGGGATGCCACAAGTCTACGTGCCAGCCGGGACCGTGCGCATGGGCGGCCTGGACGTGCATGCCGATGATAGGGACGAACTGCCTGCTCATGATGTCTCATTGGATGCCTTCTGGATAGACAAGCTCGAAGTTACCAATGCCATGTACATGCTATGCGTACAAGCAGGAGCCTGTACGCCACCCGAAGATTGGGCTTCAGATAGGCGGCCATCCTATTTCAATAATGAAGAATATAAAGACTATCCTGTTGTACACGTCACCTGGGATCAGGCCGTCACCTACTGCGCCTGGGGAGAACGTCGCTTGCCCACCGAAGCAGAATGGGAACGTGCCGCGCGCGGTGATGACTTCCGCAACTACCCCTGGGGGGATGAGCCTCCTACGGAACGCTATGCCAACTTCGATCGTCTGGTGAGAGATACCAGCCGGGTCGGATCGTATGCCGCTGGAGCGAGTCCCTTTGGTGCGCTGGATATGGCTGGGAATGTATGGGAGTGGGTAGCAGATTTATATGGAATCGAGTATTACAGTATTTCCCCAGAGCACAATCCAACTGGCCCAGAAATCGAAAAGCACTAACCTGCGCGTCATCCGAGGAGGCTCCTTCCAGGATGAATGGATCGACCTGCGCGTCTCGAAACGGGGCTCGGCCCTCGGTCCCGACCCGGATGCGCGCTATGACGATCCAGATCGGGCTGGAGAGCACTCATCGAAGATTGGTTTTCGTTGTGCGGTGAGTGAATAAGACGTTTTCCTCCCTTTGTTGTAAAACCTATCCCAGCAAAGCCATCAATCCCTCTGCCAACGTGCCCTGCCAACTGATGTAATCATGTCCGCCGCGGAATTCAGTGTAATGCACCTTATATCCCTTCGCCTGTAGCACTTCGTGCATGCGACGGTTCCCGGCCAGCGCGCTCGGGCGGCCTTTCAGGTCCCGGAAGCTGTTCTCTTCCAGCGTGCCGACATCCAGGTGGAATTTCAGGGGCAAATTTTCCCGCTCCGCAAATTGATGGGCGAGCCAATGACTTTCGGTTTCTCCCTCGGGCAATAGCGTAAATGCGCCTGATTGGGAAAGCACATTCCCGAATACATCCGGGTGCTCGAAAGCCACATAGGCTGCGGCCAGGCCTCCGGCACTCGAGCCGCCGACAATCCTCTTTGCCGGATCGGTCGTGATGGCAAACTGGGTCAACACCCAGGGCAGGAACTCGCTGACAAGAAAATGGTTGAAGGGCCTGATGAAAGACCAAGTTCTTTCATCCGGGTTTCCATATCCAGGCTGTCCACCAGCACTACAACCAGGGGCGGTATGACCCTGTCCGCGATCAGGTTATCGAGGATAGTAAATGTGGGTATCAGCTTGGCATATGCCCAGCCATCAAAAAGCACCAGCAGCGGATAGGGGTTGCCCAGGCCGGCTGTATATTTTGCCGGTGAATACAACCAGACGCGGCGTTCATTCCCCAGGATTTTGCTCCGCAGTTGGTGAAGCTGCACCTTGCCTTTTCTTACGTAATCCTGCGGTTCTATCCAGGGTTGGGATGGCGCGTCTGGCAGTTCCAGCACCGAACGGGTCAGCTTCACGCCGGTGGGGTCTTCATCGTCAGCGTAAAAGGCGAAGGTCTTGGGGTTGAATGGGTCCTGGCGGTAATGTTCCCAGGGCGACTCAAAGGTCCCTTTGGCGGAAGCAGGCAGATCGTCCGGAAAGAACTGGTAGGTCGTGCGCAGGTCAGATGGCAATTGCAGGGTGAGGTACCACAAATCCGTATCCAGCAGACGGCTCATCGGATAAGTGGTCGGGTTGGTCATCATGCTGATCAGGGAAACGCCGTTTGGCTCCCCGCTGGCTTTCCACAGGAAGGTCACCAGGCGTTCCTCGATGTCGCTTTCGAACTCCTCGACCAAAGGCGTGCCCTCTTCTTTGATCCACTTCCAGAAGAGTTTCAGGGCTTTTGCATTGCCGGATTTCAATTCCTGCTGCAAACGGTTCAGTTGTGGGCTTTTAATAAGTTCTGAATTATTCATTTGAAACACCAAACAAAAATGAATTATGAAGGATTAGTTTCAGGTTAACAATATATGGTTTGAGACGTTTTAGTAACCACTCAAATGTACTCTCTTTTCTCTCACTAATCAAATAATCCTTTCACGCTCAAATATCTCTGCCCGGTATCGGCCAGAACGCAAACAATCACCTTGCCCTGGTTCTCATCCCGCTTTGCGATTTGCATGGCTCCAAACGCTGCTGCCCCCGATGAAATGCCAACCAGGATGCCCTCCGTTCGTGCCAGAGTTCGGCAGGTTTCGAAGGCTTCGTCTTCGCTCACCAGGTGGATCTCATCGATGATTTCCCGGTCCAATGTCTCCGGCACAAAGCCTGGCGCAGTGCCCATCATGCGATGCGGGTTGAAGATTCCCTGTGAGATAAATGGGGACTCCTTCGGCTCGACCGCAATCAACTGGATATCCGGATTCTGCTCCTTCAAATAGCGACCGGCCCCGCAGATCGTTCCTCCCGTCCCCAAAGCTGCTACCAGTATATCGATTTTTCCATCCGTATCCGCCCAGATCTCCGGCCCCGTCGTCCTGTAATGCGCCTTCGGATTGGACGGATTGACATGCTGCCCAACGTAGAAGTAATCCGGGTTCTCATCCAGGATTTCCTGCAACTTTTGCTTGGCCCCCTTCGTCCCTTTGGATGCGGGTGTCAGGACAAGTTCCGCGCCCAACGCCTTGAGCACCTGGCGCCGTTCCAGGCTCTGGATTTCCGACATCACCAAAATAGCCTTGTAGCCTCTCACAGCCGCGATGGATGCCACCGCCATGCCCGTATTGCCGCTGGTGGCTTCCAGCAATGTGCCGCCCGGCTTGAGTTCCCCGCTTTCTTCCGCATCCTGGATGATTTGCAATACAGGCCGGTCTTTCAAGCTCAAAGGGTTCATGAACTCGCATTTGGCATATAATCTCTGCATCCGTGGCAAACCGCTCCAAACGTAAAAGCGGCGTCTTCCCGATCATCTCTGAAACATTCTTATAGAATTTCATGCTTTTTCCCTTCTATTATCATCCGATGGGGTTTTGTTATCCTTGAGCCAGGCGTTGCAGTATCCAATCCATAGACGGTTATGCTCTTCGGGCGAGACGATACGATTTCCTAGGTCGGCTATCGTTTCTATTCCCTGTTTTGGCCCTTCACGATGGATGTGTTTGTACAATGCTGTTGAACCCTCGATCATTTTTAATTTACAGAATTCCGCATTGATGTGAGTTTCTCCGTTTTCGAAGGCTGCAAAGGCACGCGAGTGGCCGTCGATCAAACTTAACTCATCGTCAATCTCAGTAACCAGAACAGGCGGGAGTTTCTCACTTTTGCCATTTTTCCATGCCTCGCGCACGCTGTCCAGTTTCGCCTGGTTGATGTACCAGTTATTTGGTCTCAGTTCCATCAGCCTGACAAAGGTCATATATCTTCCATTTGGAGATTTTTCATGGGCACCCAGCCGCGTTCGCCGTTTAATTTCTCGGCCATTCCGAACCCATTCACCGTTTCGTGGATATAAAGTATTTCACCGACTACAACGCTCAACTCCAGCGCATTGTAGTCGGTGAGGAATTTGCCAGTATTTTCCTTGATTTCAAGATACTGTTTTGGAACCCAGGCCCGGTTGTCATTTTGTCCTTCGCACCAAACCCAGTCCTTCCAATCGGGGTCATCGGTGAATTCCTTGCCAACGGTCACCATCTCCCCCTCGTGGAAAATGATCGGGTCAGGGTAGGGGGATTGATAGCCTTTGATTACAAGGTATGTTTTGGCAGATTTTTCCATTTCATTTTGATTCTGCCAGATAATCGAAAATCGCGCCAATGTGATTATTGATGGTTGAAAAATGCCCACCATCCTGAACAACGGTCAGGTGGCAATTGGGGAATTGCTCTGCCAGATAATACCCCATACCGACAGGTGCATTCTGGTCGAATTCTCCGTACCACAGGCCGATCTCGGTCTGGATTTCCCCCAGGTCGAAGCCCCAGGGATGCACATACAGGCGCCATTCCCAGGCATCGCCATCCAGCCCGTTGCGATGGGCTTCCTTCGCGGCTGTGGAGAAAATATCGATCACTTCCGGGCGCGCCTCGATGAGCGCTACATCAGGAGCAGGCAGGGCTTGTTTCATACGTTTCAGCATCTGCTCTTTGTCTGCATAGAACCCGCCCATGCCTTTGAGCATCATGCGGTTCAGGCCGGGGAGATAACGGGCCGTGTAAAAGATCAGGCGGATTGGCGGCCACATGCCTTTGAAACGATCTGGCATCTCCGGCGGAGCCACCCCACTGACGATGGCCGCGCGAGTCACTCTTTCAGGTAATTTGTAACTGGTTGCGGCCACATGCGGACTCCCGCCCGAAAGTCCGAAGACTGCGAACTTGTCAATGCCGAGCGAATCTGCCAATTGAGCCACATCCTCCGGCCAATCCAGAAACTCGCGCCCCGGCTGAAAGTCAGACAGGCCAAACCCCGGGCGGTCTGGCACGATCAGGTCAATGCCCTGTTGCCGGGCTGCTTCTTCGAACCACATGCCCTCCAGGCGGGAACTGTTCCCGCCTGTGAAGTAGAATACCGGTTTCCCGGCCAGAATGCCATAACGCGCAAACCCTAGGGTGCGCCCATCATCTAATTGGATAGTCTGGTCGATGTGATTGGTCATGTTCTTAATTCCTCGCTCTGCACAGTTATGTATCTCAAATAGATGGGGTGATAACTCAAAATATTATGTCTGCTTGTTATCCCCCAGATGTAGGGCACGGAAGGCTAGTGCGCCAATACCCAGCGGTACCCAGAAGGTCATTGCTCGATACACAATGGTGATGATCACTGCCTGGCTCCAGATTACCCGCAGAGATTTGAGCGCCAGGGGTAACGCCCCTTCTACCACACCGATGCCTGAAGGCGTAGGCGAGACAATCATGAACAGATACCCTATCGCAAAACCTCCGATGATGGTTCCGCCGGAAAAAGGAACTTGGAATGCAAGAAATGAGCACAGCAAAACACATATCAGCAAGCCCTTATTCAAAAAGGCCAGAAACAATGGCTTGAGCAGGCCGCGCGGTCTGTTGGGCAAAGATGATAAGCCATCAGCCATTTCATGCGCGAACTCGTACGCGCGTTCTTCTCGCAGGTAGTTCCTTCGGATGATTGGTTTTGAAATGGCATTTACCAGGCGCGCCAGGCGTGCCAGGAAGTTTCCCATCGCATCAGCGGAACGGGAACCGAGATAGAGGGTGAAAGCCAGGATCGAAGCAATAGCCAGCAAAATTAGCGAAGCGGTAATTTCACCAGCGGTCAGGTCATTGCGGCGGATGAGAACGACCCACCCTAAAGCCAGTACGGCCAGGAAGGCGGCATAGTCAAACAGCACGAATAGAGCTGCCGCCAGAGTCACTTTACCGGTTGGGTGCCCATCTTTTTTTGCGGCGTTAACAAAAATGGCAATCCCCCCGACCCCTGCCGTGGGCATAATCACGTTGACAAAGGTGGCTGCGGCAGCAACTTTGGTAAGGTTCAGGATCGATTCATTCATTTCAAGCAAACGATAGAGAGAACGGTACGTAATACCAACCAGGAAGAACCAACCGATCTGAATCAGAAATGCCAGCAGGATATACCAGAGATTACCCTGCTGCAGTGTCGCTATAGTGTGTTCCAATTCACTAAAGCTGAAGATAACAAAAACAACCCCCAGGAACAAGATGAGCAAAACCAGGAATTTACGCATGGGAGTGATTATACACATGAAAAACCCTCCGAAATTTTCAAAATCTCGGAGGGTTTATGATTGGAAAACGATTAGCTATCTGCGTCGACCGGTGAGCAGACTGGCGAAATACAGCAGTTGTAAAACGGCTGTCACCAATGATGCCACGTAGGTCAACGCGGCGGCATTGAGCACGTTGTTCACGCCGCGGCGTTCCTGCTCGGTCTGGATGATACCGGTCTGGGCCAGCAATTGTTTGGCGCGTGCCGAAGCGTTCAACTCAACCGGCAAGGTTGCCAGGGCAAAGACTGCGCCACCGGAGAAGATCAGCACGCCCAGCCAGGCCAGGTTTGTCATGTTCAGGAACAGGCCGATCATGATCAGGATCCAGCCCAGCCACGAACCGATGTTGACCGCCGGGACGAGCGCTGCGCGGAAGCGCAGCGGCAGGTAATCCTCGGCATCTTGCAAGGCATGGCCGAGTTCGTGCGCGGCCACCGCCACGGCTGCCACCGAGCTGCTGTTGGCGACACCCTGCGAAAGCCGCAGAGTTTTTGTGCGCGGATCGTAGTGGTCAGAGAGATTGCCGCCAATCCCCTGGATTTGAACGTCAAGCAGGCCGCGACCATCTCCCGTTGTCACATAGGCGGAGGAGTTGATCAGGCGTTGAGCAACCTGTGCGCCGGTCAAACGGCTGCTGGCACCCACACTGGCTCCATTTGTTGTAAGCGTGCTTGACGTACCATGACGTCAGCATCATCAGGATGAATGCCGGGGCCATGAAGAGTAGATATGTCGGGTTGTAGAAAAACATGGTTCACCTCGTTAGAGATAGAAAATCTTGAAACGGATACCACGAAATCACCAAGTCTCGAAGACACTAACTAATGTTCGCGAGCAGTTGTACTGCGAGCCGGATGCAGTGCAACTGCATCCGGAACGAGCACTTTGTGGTTAGTATATAAAGCTTTATTGTGATGCGCTGCCGCCAATTTCATCGAGAAGTATCTCGATGGCCTTATCCAGTTGTGGGTCGAGGTCGGCTTCAAAATCTTCTTCCGTGAACTCAACTTCCACATCCGGTTGCAGTCCTTCTCCGGAAATGGTGCGTTCGTTGGGAGTCAGCCACTTGGCAATCGTAACGCGTACTGCACCTTGATCATTATTGAGTGGCACCCAGTTTTGCACCGAGCCTTTGCCGAAAGATGTAACACCGATCAGCTTGCCGCGTCCATAATCCTGGATAGCGCCTGCCACGATCTCTGAAGCCGAAGCCGTACCCTCGTTGATGAGCACCACCAACGGGATTTCCGTGGCCTGGCCGTTTTCGAGCGCCCGGTACGTTGTGCGCTCGCCGTCGCCGTATTGCTCATAAAGGATGACGCCTTCACCGATGAATTCGGACGCCACCTCCACAGATGTTTGCAGGTAACCGCCGCCGTTGTTACGCAGGTCGATGACCAGGCCTTTAGGATTCTGCGCCATCAACTCTTCCAACGCGGCGCGTAATTCGGGGGTAGTCTTATCGCCAAATGTGGTGATCTGGACATACCCGATGTCGTTCTCGAGCATCTCACCGGTGGCACTTTTTATGACGATTTTCTCACGCGTGATCGAAAAATCCAGCGCTTCGAACTCACCCTCGCGTGCCACCGTTAAAATGACTGTTGATCCGGCCGGGCCGAGTACGCGCTGACGCACCAGTTCGGCGTCAATACCGGTCATGTCGTCACCGTCGATCTCGATGATCCTGTCTCCGGGTTTAATGCCGGCTTTATCGGCTGGCGAGCCGGGGATGGGGCTGATGATGGTCAGGTAATCGGCAGTGGTATCTACCCAGGCGCCGATGCCTTCGTATTCGCCTGCCAGCCCGGCGTTGGCATCTTCGTAGGTTTTCGGGTCCATGTAGGAGCTGTGCTCATCGCCCAGCGCATCCATCATGCCGCGGATGGCGCCCTGCATCAGGGCCAGATCGTCTACCGGCTGCTCGACGAATTCTTCATGGACAATATTCCACGCCTCCCAGAATGGCTGGAAAAGGGTATCCAGTTCGTCCGGGGTGATGTCCCGCTGCTCGGGAGAAACAGTAGAGATTGTCGGTGGTTCGTCAGTGGTGCCAAATGGTAAGGATATGCTTTCACTGTTGCCAATCGGCACGTAATGGCCGACCAAAAAGCCGCCGGAGAACGATCCCAGTAACATGATCACGGCCACAGCGCCAAGCAGTGCGCCGCGCATAAATTTATTGTCCATCAAAAGCCTCCTGGAAACTCCAGTAAATATAAAGACAGGGGTTACGCAGTTATGGGGGAAGCCCGAAAATAAGGGGGACGAGCGTAGCCCGTCCCCCTTATTTTCGGTGTCTTTTCGCGATCTACGCAAACCTAATAAAGGTTATCACAAGGTTATTAAAGAATGATGAAATCTATATCCCCTGTTTGTATGAAACGTGTAAGCGTTTTGTTAGAGGTTTTTGAGATGTCATTGCGAGACCCTGCAAAGCAGAGCGTGGCAATTTCATCTTTATGGTTAGCTAAGACTGCCGCGCTCCCTACGGTCGCTCGCAGTGACATCGATTTATTCTTTTTCCTGCTTCTCTTGCTCTGAAAGTTCTCCCACTCGTTGCCGTAACTCACCCAGTTCATCATCTGTTTTTTTGAATGGCTGGTTGAGGGTGTTCCCGGTGTTCTTGAACCAGTCAAACTTCATGCTTTTCGAGCCGCGCACCATCGCGAACATAACCAGGTTCGAAAGCACAACAATACCAATCACCAATAAGATGACGATATAAACTTTATCTGTGTTCATGCATTTCTTCCATTCAAAATAGCGGAGAGATCCTTCCAGTTGGTCAGGGTAGCATTTGCATCCGGGTGCGGTGTGTCTTGCCCGAACAAGATACTGAACAAGCCAGCATCCCGGGCGGCCTGTGTGGTGCGGGGCAGGTCGTCGATCATCACACAGCGAGTTGGATCGGATTCGCCTGCCATAACCATCGCGATTTGAAAGGACTCAGGCATGGGTTTGCAATACGGCTCGACGGCGTTTACATCCACGATGTTCTCGAAACAGTCGTCCAGTTCAAGCGCTTTCAACACTCTTCGGGCGTGGGCTGCATCTGCATTGGTGAAGACCAGGTTGCGGGTCCCGAGCGAAGCGATGATTTCGCACAGAGCCGGGTTTGGCTGGATGTAATCGCCCAGGGGCAGGTCATGCACAAAGGCCAGAAAGTCCTCAACATCAATTTCATGATTGGCTTGTAGTCCGCGCAGGGTGGTGCCAAATTGCAGGTAATACTTCTCGCGCAATCGCGGGATCTCGGCAGGGTCAAAGCCCATGTGATCGCGCATATAGATATTCATGCGCTCTTTGATGGCATGCCACAATCCGGTAGATGTGGGATACAGGGTATCGTCCAGGTCGAAGAAAATAGTAGTATATTTCACAGGATATTGTTACCTTACACTGATGGTTTACAACCCATTCAATTTGATTTCAAAAAAATCAAGCATGGTATCGCGAAAATCTGTCTGGAATCTCAGAAGAGAATGTGTGATCGGCACCGATGTAGTAGAAACAATCGACATCGACGTTATTCGCCTTCAATTCATCACAGGTTTCGGTTGCCCAGGCTGACGGCACAACATCATCAGTGGTGCTGTGGTACAACTTGACGCTGGTGTTAATTCTATCAAAGTAATTCAAGGGAGAGATATACGCCATCACGTCAGGCGGGGTTTCCATTTCAGTTAGATAGATCTGCTCATCCGTGAGTTCATAGAAAAGCTCAGCGTTCTTGAGTTCATCAGCACTGATGGCAGAATACAGTACCATAGCCTTAATATTTTCGCTAACGGTAGCTACTCGTAGGGCCACTCCACCCCCGAACTCTGTCCCCATAAACCCAAACGGGCAGGGTCGGCACCGGCCAGCCAGGTGGATTGGTCAGCCTGATCCTTGACAAGTGCAATGAGATTTAGAATGTCTACAGCCAATCCTACTCTGTAGAGATTATCGCCATTATCCGATGGCGGAAAGCCTCGCATGTTTGGGTGTAGAACCATGTATCCATTATTTGCAAATGCATCGGCTATATCTGTATCACCCAAAGTAGTGTAATTGCTTGACTTCACATACCCATGTATCATAATTATCAATGGGAACGGTCCTTCACCTTTTGGAACGTTCACATACCCATAGATGTCCAGGCCGTCGCTTGGGTAACGGATCAGGTAACGTGTGAAGTTTTCCCTTTCTTCTATAATCTTCAACACTTCAATTTGACCGCCACCATAAGAGCGACTTCGCAGGTAAATAATAGTATACGGCAAATATTCTTCTGAAACGGGCGGAAGTGTAGTCGGCGTGACAGTGGGCGGAACCGGTGTTGGAGTGGCAGTAGGTGTAACTGGCGTTGACGTGGAGGTAGGAGTAAATACAGGTGTGTTGGTGACAGCAGGTTGGTATGGTGTGGAAGTTGGTTTTACTTCTAACGCGGGTTGGCCTAACGGCATGCAAGCAGCTGCTATAACAATCAAGGAAAAAACCAGTAGTATTTTTCTTCGCATGGGTTATATCGTGTTGATAAATAATTTGAGATGGGGATTATACTGTGTCGGTTCTCACCATCTCGATGCCTACTTGCAAGAGAGAGGCTAAAAGGGTGGGTTTGAGTTTTCAGGTTGTCATTCTCCCGAAGGATACCGGGACGGTGTGAGCCGCGTAGTGGTGAAGAATTTCAACAGTTCAGATAAAAATGGGAGATTCTTCGCTCCCGTTGGTTACTCACCTGTGCCGCAACACAAGTGCAGGCAGAATGATATCTTGTCTTATGGACCACTCAAATACCGGTCAAAGAACTGGATGGTGTACTGGATGAATTCCTTATCCCCCGGCCCATAAAAGGTGTGCGGCATATCCTCATAATAGTGACATTCAACATCTTTGCCGAGTGCCTTGAGGTGTTCACAGGTTTGCATGGACCACTGAACTGGTACCAGCTTATCCTCCAATCCGTGATGGATGCTCACCGGCGCTGTGATTTTTTCGAAGAAATACATCGGCGAAATGAGCTGCAAGGCATCGGTCGGGACGGACAGTTCTTCCAATCCGCGGGTGTAATCTGACCAGCGATAGATGGCCTCGAAGTTCTTCTTCTCGTCACCTGTCATGGCAGCATACAGCACCGCTGCATCAATATCCTGGGTGACGGTCAACACGCGCGTGCTGACCCCGCCGCCCATGCTGTGCCCCCATAGCCCGATGCGTGCTGGGTCGGCCGTTTGCAGCAGGCCGGGCTGGCCGCTATTTTCCTTGACCAAAGCGATCAGGTTGAGCACATCAATCGCCATCCCCACGCGTAAGAGATTGTCACCCACATCCGAAGGTGGATAGCCGCGCAGATTGGGGTGCAGCACCAGGTACCCGGCGCTGGCCAGCGCGTCCGCGTAGTGGGTTGTGTAATCCAGTGTCTGATAGATCTCGGGATCGATGTAGCCATGCAGCGCAATGACCACCGGGAATGGCCCCTCGCCATGCGGTACATTGGCAAATCCGTAAATGCTCAGCCCGTCGCTGTTGTAGCGAAAATAGTGACGTGCAAATATGCTATTCTGCCCCAAGGATTTCGGTGATCTCGATTGTCCCGCCGCCATATGCCCGTGTGCGCAGGTGTTCGATACTGTATTCCCAATATGGCTCGGGTGTAGGCGTCAATGTAGGCAGGGATGTGGCCGTTGGCGTAACACTGGGGGTGGGCAATGGTGTCAGCGTAGGGGTTTCCGAAGGAGTCTCTGTCGGTGAAACATGTATATCTTCCCCACAAGCAGGCAGAAAAACAACCAAAAGTACCATTAACAGGAGTGTATATTTCATGAAACGCAATTATATTCGCAGGCGGTATAATATTTCCATGCCTATCAGGATACTCTCATCCGAAGTCGCTTCGCAGATCGCCGCTGGCGAGGTTGTCGAGCGCCCTGCTTCGGTTGTCAAAGAACTGGTCGAAAACGCGCTGGATGCAGGCGCAACCTCCGTTTCTATCAAGATAGAAGAAGCTGGGCGCCGCATGATCGAAGTCGCAGACGATGGCTCCGGCATTCCATCTAATGAACTGGCCCTGGCAGTTTCGCGTCATGCCACATCCAAGCTTGCTTCCGCCAAAGAGCTTTTTTCGATCTCCACACTTGGATTCCGCGGTGAGGCCCTGGCATCGATCGGCTCCGTTTCGCGCATGACCATCACCTCCCGCGCGGCGGATGCTGAAGTTGGCGCGCGCATCTGCGTGGAAGGCGGGAGTGAAGGGAAGGCAGAGCAGATTGGTGTGCCGGTCGGCACGGTGGTTCAAGTGGAGAACCTGTTCTACAACGTCCCGGCGCGCTTGAAATTCCTGAAATCGGACACAACCGAGCGCCGCGCCATTGACACCTTTGTCACACGCTATGCGCTGGCCTACCCGGATGTGCGCTTCAAGTTGACCGAGGGCAAAAAGGTCACTTTGCAAACATCCGGTGACGGCGACCGGCGCGCGATCCTGGCCACACTTTACGGCGTGGACACGGCCAAGCAGATGTTGGAAGTCATTGCCGAAGATGAAGGCCTGAAGTTGTCAGGTTTCATCAGCCCGATCTCGGTCACACGCTCCAACCGCCGCGAGATGACCTTCTTCATCAATGGCCGTTGGGTGCAGGATATTCCGCTCAATGCCGCACTAACGCAGGCCTATCACACCATGCTGATGGTGGGGCGTTATCCGCTGGCAACGCTGTTTCTTGAAGTCGATCCCGAAGCGGTAGACGTCAACGTGCACCCGGCCAAGGCCGAAGTCCGTTTTCGGGAGCAGAATAAAGCTTTCAGTTTCGTGCAGCGTGCGGTGCGGCGCGCCTTGCTGGCTCACACACCCGTTCCCAGCGTGCCGCCAACAACTTTGTGGGGGAACCAGTCGCCCGAACCAAAGCAAACTGGCCTGGATTGGAGCATGGCCCAGGATGTGAAGCAGGCTGATGGAACGGAAGCAGGCACCGGGCCTGAAAAAGAAGCGGAGCAGTCTGAGTTTGGGCATATGCCGCTCCTGCGCTTGATCGGTCAGATCGGTGCGACTTATCTGGTCGCTGAAGGTCCAGATGGGTTGTACCTGGTGGACCAACATGCCGCGCATGAGCGGGTCTTGTTTGAAAAGTTGATGCTCCAATATGATAAGCGCGACATTCCGTCCCAAGCTTTGCTGGAGCCGATGAGCGTGACCCTGCCGCCTGCGCAAACCACGCTGCTGGAAGAACAATTGGAATTGTTGAATCGTTTTGGCTTCCAGGTGGAATCTGTTTGGGCCGAACACATTCCAGGTGCGCGCCATGCCGACCTTGTTTTCAGGCAGCGATGCTGCCTCCGCGCTGCGTGCATTGGTGGAAGATTTTGAAGAGGACGAAGCCCCGTTGCAGGAGGAGCTCGAGGCGCGCATTGCGGCCCGTGTCTGTAAACGGATGGCGGTTAAAGGCGGGCAAACGCTCTCAGCTGATGAGCAGCGTGCCCTGATAACCAATCTCGAAAATTGTGATTCGCCGCGCACCTGTCCGCATGGCAGACCAACCATGATCCATCTTTCTGTGGATATGCTGGAGCGCCAGTTTGGCAGGAAAGGCGCTCGCTAAAGGAAGTGAATTTGACCGAAAACCCGAATGCTGAAATTCAGCGTCTGAATGAAGAACTTAAAAAGGCCAGGCAAGAACTGGAAGAAGCGAAACGCTCCATCAAAGTAAAGGAAATTGAGTTAAGGGCTATCCTTGTCCAGGCCGATGAAGTTTCGCACACGGATGCCCTGACCTTCTTGCCCAATCGTCGCCAGGTTATCAATAGTTTGCAAAAAGAAGTCCATCGCGCTGAACGATACAAGACCTCGTTATCGATTTCCATGCTGGATATTGATAACTTCAAGAATATCAATGATAGTTACGGGCACACAGTTGGCGATGATGTACTGATCCAGTTGGCAGATATGATGCGTGAAGGCGTCCGCGAGTTTGATATGGTCGGGCGTTATGGCGGGGAAGAATTCCTGATTTTGCTGCCCAACACCGAACTAAAAAAAGCCAGTGAACTGGCCGCGCGCTTGTGCAAGATTATTCGAGAGACGAGCATTGATGTTGGCGAAAAGATCAATCTAACTGTCAGCATTGGCGTGGCAGAATACAAGCATGGCGAGGAAAACTGGCAGAAATGTCTGAGCCGCGCAGATATGGCGCTTTATGAAGCCAAAAATGGCGGGCGTGACCGTTGGGCTGTTTCTGAGTAGATCTCTTAAAAAAACAACAAATTAGCTTGCTCCAGGTGGCGTAAAAACCCGGGATTTGCAGCCCTGGCTCTAAAAAGAAAAACGCTCCTTTGAGTATTACAGGAGCGTTATGTTTTTAGCGGGGTATGGTTTTACTATCGCGGGGCAAGGTAAAGATGATGTTTGTTCCTATCCCTAATTTGCTTTTGATTTCTATTGTGCCGCCGTGTCCCTGAATGATTTTTTTACAGATGGACAGACCAAGGCCCGTGCCAGAGGCTTTTGTTTCATGATCACGGACGCGGTAGAACTTCTCAAAGATGTGTCCCACCGCATCTTCTGGGATACCTATGCCAGTATCTTGCACTGAAATTTGTATTTGTCCTTCGCTGGAAATGGCTTTCAGAATTACCGAGCCGTTAGGACGATTATATTTGAGAGAGTTGCTGAGCAGGTTTAGAATTACCTGTTTGATTTTGTCGCGATCGGCGTCTACCATTGAAGGGCCTTCGGGTTCGATCACGCGAATCTGGATGTTGTCTTCTTCGGCTTTGGATGCTACTACATCACTGCATTCATGCAGCAAATCCATAATGTCAAATGTAGACTTGCGGAATTGCACGCGCCCTGACTCCAACCGCGCTAAGTCCAGGAATGACGAAGCCAGCGAATTCAGGCGTAAGGTTTCGTTGTGAATATTGTTGACAATTTGCTCCTGCTGTTCACGTGACATCTCAGGGCGTAAAAGCAAATAGGTGGCTGTGCTAAGCGAGGCCAGTGGTGTGCGCAGCTCGTGGACAAATTCGGAGATCAAGTCGGATTGCTGGAAGAGACGCGCATTCTCAATTGCCACTGCTGCCTGTGCCCCCAACACGGAGAGCAAATTCTCATCGCCGGATGTGAATTTTCCTTCCTTCTTGTTCAGAGCTTCTAGTACACCGACCACTTTGTTTTTGGTGATCAGGGGAATTCCCAGTATGGATTTGGTGGAAAAGCCAGTTGATTGTTCAATATTGCCAAAGTGACGTGAATCTTCGCTCACGTCATCAATGCGCAGTGGTTTTTGTTCGGTTACGATCCAACCAGCAATGCTGCCCTCCAGCGGCACGACCAGGCCGCGCAGGGTTGGTTCTTCTATATTGGTAGCAACTTGAAAGTAGAGCTGCCGCGCGGTGTTGTCGTACAACAAAATGGAGGCAGCTTCTGCTGCTGTAATATCGGCGGCTGCGTTAACGATGCGGTCCAGCAACTCGTCAAGGTCCAGCGTTGAGGCAAGATCACGAGAAATATCGATCAGTTGCAGGTAACTGCCCAGTCGTTCTGTTTTGATTTCAGCCATTGAGTACTTGCTCCACAATTGCGGGGATAATTTCAGCCACATCTTCCTGTATGGCTGCATCGGCTCGGACATTAATATAGGTGGAAGTATTATTTAGAACCACCAGGTGCGCGCCACGGTCAACGACTTGCATGGGCAAGCCCGCAACCGGTAAGACTTCCAATGAAGAGCCGGCTACTAACATCAGGTCACACTGGCGGCTATCGCGTTGGGCGTCGTACCAGGCTTGCTGGGGCAATTGCTCGCCAAACAGGATCGCGTCCGGCTTCATCAGGCTGTTACATTCAGGGCAATAAGGGAGTTCGCCTTGTTCGACAAATGCTTTCAAATAGATTTGCGCTTCCGCCTTATGAAAACATTGAGTACAGGATAGGGTGCGTAACGTGCCATGCATCTCTATCACGTTTGTGGAGCCTGCTTTCTGATGCAAGCCATCGATGTTTTGTGTAATGATACTGTGGATGTGATGGGCTTTTTCTAATTTAGCCAGCGCAATATGGGCGGGGTTGGGTTTCGCATTGAAGATCAGGCTTGCCAGCGGACGAAACCAGACAAAAAAACGTTCCGGGTCCGTGCGGAAGGTGTTGAGTGATGCCACTTCCATCGGTTCATCCCTGGACCATAGGCCTATTCCCTCGGAACGGAAATCGGGAATGCCCGAAGGTGTTGAAACACCCGCTCCAGTCAAAACCACTGCATGTTTGGCCTTGTGCAAAAGCTCGGCAACGTACTCAATGCTGGTCACGGTCTGACTGGGGGAGGCGATCATTTTTCCTGTGTTTCGTACTCTGAAATCTGTTCTACTAATTTCGTTACCTGTTGTGCTGTCAAGCTTTCTGGTTGGCAGAGCACGGCAGGTGTTTTCAGGCGTGAGGCTTGCAGGAACAATTCCGGGGCAGGTGTGAACGTAGCTGCAATGGAGTGCCCCAATTGCTTCTGTACCTCTGTCCAGGCGATCTGGCTCTCAGAGCGGACACGGTTGTTCAAGACAGCGGTAATGCGATTTTTGTCTGTGCCAAACTGGGTCAGATCGTCGATCAAAGCGCGGGTATGGACAATCGTGTTAGGAACGCCCTCAACCAATACAACCAACTCGTCGATTTGGGGTAGCAGACGCTGCACAAATGGAGGCAGGCCCATCCCCAGGTCCAGAACGATAAAGCGTCCCAGCGCCGCAATACGTGCGATTAGATTCTCGTATTGCGTTAACTGATTGCTCAGTTGGAAGTCCCGTGGGTAATTGGATGCTGCCAGAACTTTAAACCCGGCATCATGTTGAAAGAGTTGTTTGGAAACACTGTCGGAGGTAATCTCTGCAGGAGCCATGCTGAGGATTTCTGCGAGTTCGTTTTCGTTTTCGACACCCAATTCAAGCACCAGGCTGCCTTGCCCGGGTGTCAGTTCTGCCAGAATAACATCTGCCTGGAATTTGTTGTACAGGCTGGCTGCTAAATTGGATGCTAACGTTGAGACACCCATACCGCCGCGCGCAGCCAGCACCCCAATCACATAGCCGCGCGGCCCATCCTGGTCGATCATTGTTTCCTCGGATGGTTTTGCCGAACGCGCCAGCAATGCCTTTACATGCGACTGTAATTCTGATGGGTGGGTGGGCTTGGTGAGGTAATCATCTGCGCCAACTTCAAAGCCGGCCACCTTATCGTCCAGTTGCGTTTTTGCAGTGAACATTAGAATTGGGATGTTCACTGTAATTGGGTTCTTGCGCAGCCGACGAGCAACCTCGTACCCGTCCATATCGGGCATCATAATGTCCAATAGGATCAGGCTGGGTTTTTCCTCAAAAGCTTTTTCCAGGCCCTGCTGTCCGTTTGTAGCAGCGGAAATTTGATACCCCTGGCGCTGTAACATCAAACCAACCAGGCGCAGGGTATCAAGATCGTCATCGATAACTAATATTGTTTCAGCCATAGTTTTATCCCTTGGACTTTTTATCAAAGTCTAGCATAAAGACTTTATTCAATCAAGCACATTTAGAGCTTACGCAGTTTGTGGAAAGGTACTGAAACTAAAAGGAGAGCGGGCTTCTCTGATTTAACTGCGCATCTTATTATTGTATCCTAATTCAGCGTGTTATAATCAAGAAAATGGGATTTTGCCACTTTAATAAGGAGTAAATTCCTATTCGGGGATGACAGGCTTCGACGGGAGAGGCTGTTCCCGGAATGCGAGCCGAGAGGCGCCGAACTCGTAAACTCAGCGCAAAACATTAAGTGCCAAACGCACTTCCTACGCTGCTATGCCCCTCGCTGCATAAGCGATATGCATAACGGTTGGTCTCCACAGTTGAGACCCGTCCCCCTGTTCCGAACTCTGCCAGGGGCAGGCCCGGGCGAGACAAAGGTACGGAGTGCCGCGCACTACGCCGCTACACGCGCGAAAGATTTTGCGGCTGGCTCAGAGTAGTTCGCGCCAGTTGAGACGCTCTGAGTGACCATTTTCAACCGGCTACGCTCGTAGATTTCCGAGGCGCGAATCTTTCGGACGCGGGTTCGATTCCCGCCATCTCCACCTGAATAGACCCTAAAGGTTTCAAAAACCTTTAGGGTCTATAATTACAAGTGCAACTCACTTGACTGGAAATTCCATCAACACACACTCAATATTGAAGTGCGTTGCACTTGTTAACCATGAAAAAACTTCTCCTAATTGGACTTTTAATCCTGACTTCCTGCCTGTCCCCTTCAGGGGGCATGAGCGCGACTCCTGAGCCTGCGTTCACGCCCGAAACCACCGCCATGCGCATCACACCGACCAGTGTGCCTGCTACCGTTACCCCGACCGTTGTTCCACCCCCAACTGTAACGGCCACCTCCTTGCCCCCCGAGCGCTACTTTACCGAAGAATTCAACACCCCATTGGCCCACTGGTCTACTTTGTATGCATCCGGCGATACCAGCCGCGTTGATATCCTCAACAAAGACGGCACGCTGACCTTTGAACTCTATAACTCAAACGCCTGGGTTTATGCCATCTACGGGGCATTTGAATATGAAAGTGTCCACCTTGAAACCAGGGTTGAGAGTCATGGTAGTGACATCAACGCAATGGGACTGGTTTGTCATTATGATGAGCAGGCTGGCTGGTACGAATTCAACATCTCCAGCGATGGAACCTATAACTTGCTCTACGGTCAGTGGCTGGCTGAGGGGATTGCCCGTTATACGCCTATCCTGAACGACATATCTGAGCGCATCGAAACGGGAAATACTGCGAACGAAATTGGTCTGGATTGCTTTGAGAACATCTTGCAACTCTATATCAACGGCAAACTCTTCCGCAAGATAGATGTGACACACATCGGCTTGACAGAGGGCAAAATAGGTTTGTCTCTTGCGTCCTTTGAAGAAGTACCTGTTATTTTGTCTTTTGCTTGGGTGAAAGTGAGTGAACCATAACCCCCGCCTGCCCGTCGGGCACCCTCCCCCATTTTGCGCTGGGGTTCGCGTAAAATGGGGGAGGGTTGGGGAGGGGGCAAAAATCGACGCAATTTCTACATCATGTTAACGAATTCTTGCACTGATACGGTATCCTATAAAAGATAGAAATTATGGCTCTCTGTAAGAAGTTCGGACCTCATCAGCTTTTCACAGAAAACCCCAAAGAATCAAATTAAATGCCAGGAGTACTGCTATGGGAAAGATCATTGGAATCGACTTAGGAACCACCAACAGCGCGGTTGCCGTCATGGAAGGCGGTCAGCCAACTGTGATTTCGACTGCAGAAGGTGGGCGTTTATGCCCTTCTGTGGTGGCCTTTAATAAGAATGGTGAACGTCTGGTGGGGCAAACCGCCAAACGCCAGGCCGTTGTCAATTCGGAAAACACAATCTACTCTATCAAGCGCTTCATCGGTCGCCGCTATGAAGAGACCGAAGTAGAGCGTAAGATGGTGCCCTTTGAAGTAGTTAAGGGTGATGCGGACGATGTTAAAGTCAAAGTGCCGGTAACCGGTCGCGAGTATGGCCCGCAGGAAATTTCTGCCATGATTTTGGGCAAGCTCAAGACGGATGCCGAAGCCTATCTCGGGGAAACGGTCACACAGGCCGTGATTACCGTCCCAGCTTACTTTCAACGATAGCCAGCGTCAGGCCACGAAAGATGCGGGTAAGATCGCTGGTCTGGAAGTAATGCGCATCATCAACGAGCCGACCGCTTCTGCCCTCGCCTATGGCCTGGATAAGAAAACGGACGAGACCATCCTGGTGTTCGACCTGGGTGGCGGCACGTTCGATGTGTCTATCCTGGAAGTGGGTGAAGGCGTGATCGAAGTCAAGTCCACCAACGGTGATACACACCTGGGCGGCGACGACTGGGATCAGAAGATCGTCAACTGGGCTGCTGACGAGTTCAAGAAAGACCAGGGCATTGACCTGCGCAGTGACCGCCAGGCGCTCCAGCGTTTGCGCGAGGCAGCTGAAAAGGCCAAAATCGAGCTTTCCACGGTGATGGAAACCGAGATCAACCTGCCCTACGTGACTGCGGACGCATCTGGCCCCAAGCACTTACAGTTGAAACTGACGCGTTCCAAATTCGAGCAAATGACCGAAGACCTGCTTAACCGCTGCAAGACTCCCTTCGAAGCTGCGCTTAAAGATGCCGGCATGTCTGCCGATAAACTTGACGAGGTAGTACTGGTCGGGGGCTCGACACGCATGCCGCAGGTCCACGAGTTGGTGCGCAAACTGACGAACGGCAAAGAGCCCCACAAGGGCGTCAACCCTGACGAAGTGGTTTCCATCGGCGCAGCCATTCAGGGCGGCGTGTTGGGCGGCGAGGTCAAAGACATCCTGCTGCTCGACGTGACCCCGCTTTCGCTGGGCGTCGAGACCATGGGCGAGGTCATGACTGTCATGATCGAGCGCAACACCACCATCCCGGTGCGCAAGACCGAGATCTACTCGACCGCTGCTGACAACCAGACGGCTGTGGACATCCACGTGCTGCAGGGCGAGCGCCCGATGGCTTCTGACAATATGAGCCTGGGCCGCTTCCGCCTGGACGGCATCCCACCGGCTCCGCGCGGCATCCCGCAGGTCGAGGTGACCTTCGATATCGATGCCAACGGCATCCTGAACGTGACTGCCAAAGACAAGGCTACTGGCAAAGAGCAAAAGGTAACCATCACGGCTTCAACTAATATGAACAAGGATGAAGTCGAACAAAAGGTGCAGGAAGCCCGCCAGCACGAGGCCGAAGACAAGAAACGCCGCGAACTGATCGATGCGCGCAACACTGCCGACCAGTTGACTTACCAGACCGAGAAGACGCTGAATGAATTGGGCGATAAAGTCCCTGCGGCTGAGAAGGAGAACATCCAGGGGAAGGTTGAAGAACTCAAAACAGCCGCCCAAAGTGATGACGCTGCCAAGATCAAACAGTTGACCGAGGAAGTCCAGCAAGCCTTCCATGCGCTCAGCCAGCAGTTATATGCGCAGGAACAGCCGCAGCCTGAAGCGCCGGGCGGCCCGTCCGTCCCACCCCAAGATGACAGCGGTGCTGATGGAGATGTGATCGACGGCGAAGTCAGTGACGCGTAAGTAAAAGCTGGTTCGTCCCGCAGTTGAACTGCTGGGGAGAACTTTCCTCAACAAACAATGCCCATCCGTTTTATGGATGGGCATTTTGATTTGGAAATTTTATTAGCTAATCGGGCAAGTCAGTCAGCACTTGCAACAAAAGCTGTTTGTAATCCCTGAAGGCCTGGCGTCCTTTTTTGGTGAGAGTGACCATGGTATGCGACTTCTTCTGGATAAACTTTTTCTCGATGTTCACATATTCATTTTCTTCCAGCGTGCTGAGATGGGATGATAGGTTGCCCCAGGTTAATCCTGTTAGGCGCATCAGGAAGATGAAGTCCACGGATTCGACCATGTACAGGTAGGTCATCATCATCAAGCGTGCCGGGGAGTGGATTACCCGGTCCAGGTCTGCGAGGGGGTGAAGTTCAGTGTCTTGTGCTTCGGTGTCTGCCATGTTATGCCTCTTCAGCGGGGATTTGATAGGTGCGCACGAAACGCAGCAGTAAGCCAAGTCCCGATTGCCAGAATGATGCCGCCAGCAATGGCAAACGGATACTGGAATTCCGGGCCTTGGTAGACAGACAACGCTCCTGAAGCAACCAGTCCACCCCCAAGCAGCAGGCCATAAATGAAGGGCCGCCACATTTTGAAGACAGCCGAAACCAGGCTGAAAATGGCAACGACGAACAGTGCCGAATACGATGTCCATGTCCAGCAGTTGGAGCCATTCAGGTGTATTTGCGCCCCAGTTTGGCTCCCGGAAAACTTGCAGTGATGAGCGCAATTGCCAGCGCGCTGGAAGCCAGGAAAATGCCGAAGATGATCAACCGCATCGTCCGCAGCTTGGATTTCTGGCTTTCTCCATATTTGACCAGTCCCATGCGGGGATTGGAAACGGTGCGCTTGAGTGTTGCGCCGATAAACAGCAGGATAGCCAGCAGGCCAAAGATCAGAAACAGGTTCCAGCCTAGTCCCAGCAGTCTGCGGGTGACAGGATAGAAGCTGAAGAGCATGATCATGCCCCCGATCTGCATATCCCAGATGCCATCCTGGAAGATGGCCAGCTGGAATATTTTTCGTTCAGCGTTTTTGGGTGTGAATAGTTGTGACATGTTACTTTCCTTTTATTTATTTGCAAAGTGCTTTGTTTTTCAAAGCTATTTGTAAATATTATACTTCTTTTTCACCTTTGTCAAGAGGCAATTCCTGCCGGTGATATAATCCCGCCATGCCACAAAAATTTAGACGTATCTGGATCATTCTCCCTGTTTTGCTCATCGTGGGAATTGGCATCTACTACCTGCCCCCTGTCCATTCCCGCCTGTCCTGGCGGCTCGATAATCTGCGCGCGCGCGTGGTTTATTTTTTCAATCCGCCTGATGAAGCCGTGTTTCAACCCGAAGGGCAAGATGACTTCGAATCCGTGTTGGCGACGACACGTGCAGAGTATTCCGATACACTCACTCCGGAATCAACTTACACGCCTGAACCTGGTCCTACTCCCATACCTACGATCACACCCACGCCGCTGCCTGCTACCGTTAGACTGGACGGGGTTCAATACGAAGACCAACACAACCGCTGGAACTACTGCGGCCCGGCCAACTTTTCCATGGCGCTCACCTACTGGGGCTGGGATGGGAATCGCGATGTGATCGGCAAGGCCATCAAACCCAGCGACAAAGACAAGAATGTCATGCCCTACGAGTTGCAGGATTTCGTGATTGACGAAGTACCCGGTATGAGTTCGGCCATGCGTTATGGCGGCGACATTGATACGCTCAAGCGCCTGGTTTCCGCTGGCTTCCCGGTGGTGGCTGAGAAAGGATACTACGAGCGCGATTACACCGGCAAGATGGGCTGGATGGGGCATTACCAATTCGTCACTGGCTATGACGATGCAAATGGCGTGGTCATAGCCCAGGATACCTACCTGGATGGTCCAAACTTCCCCATCCCGTATGATGAATTCATGGAAGGCTGGCGCTCATTCAATTATGTATTCGTGGTGGTCTATCCGACTGAGCGTGAAAGCGAAGTGCTGAATTTGCTCGGCCCATTGGCAAATGCAGATGATGCCGCACGTCACGCTCTGGTTGTGGCGCAAGATGAAAGCCAGCGCTTGAGTGGCATCGACCGCTTTTTCTCATATTTCAACGTGGGCACAAGCCACGTTGCCCTGCGTCAATATGGGGACGCAACCTACGCCTACGATTACGCTTTCCAACTCTACGCAGGCCTCTCCGGGGATGACAGCATCCGTCCCTACCGCATGATGTGGTACCAGACCGGGCCATATTTTGCCTATTATTATTCCAACCGCTTCTCCGATGTGATCAACCTGGCGACCACCACGCTGGAAGACACCATCAGCGAGCCGGTGCTGGAAGAGAGCCTGATCTGGCGCGGACGGGCGTACTACATGGCCGGAGAAACTCAAAACGCCATCGATGATTACCGCGCTGCGCTCAAAGTCCACCCCAACTGGCTGCCTGCTGTGCAGGCTTTGCAGGATTTGGGAGTGCAACCATAAAGCAACCGGTGGTTGAGTAGCCCCATGCTCGTTGGGGCGTATCGAAACCACCAATTTCACGTCTGCTTCTAATTGTTGGTTTCGGTACGGGCTTTGCAACAACCGCTCAGCCCTACTCAATCAACGAGTTTACTTTTATGAAACTACTCCACTTTGCCGACGCCCACATTGACATGGCCAACTACGGCCGCCACGACCCAGAGACAGGATTGCCCCTGCGCGTGCTGGACTTCCTCAAATCGTTGGATACCATCGTGGACGCCGCCATCTCCGAAAAAGTGGACATGGTCATCTTTGCGGGCGATGCCTACAAGGACCGTTCGCCTGCTCCTACCTTTCAGCGTGAGTGGGGCCGACGGATTATGCGGCTCTCTCAGGCAGTATCCCAACCTTTTTGCTGGTTGGCAACCACGATATGTCCCCCGCAGCGGGACGCGCAAACGCCATTCAGGAATTCGACACGCTGCAAATCCCGCATGTGCGCGTGCTGCAAAAACCGGAATTCCTGAGTGCGGACGAGTTAGGCTTGCCCGTGCAACTGATCGCCATGCCTTACATCTCTCGCTCCGGTTTGATGGCAGCGCTGGAAGTCAGCGGGGTGGACAGGGCTGAAGTCTACAACGAGATCGAGCAGCGGCTTACTGATCTTGATAAAAGAATGGCTGGAAAATGCCGATCATAGCCTGCCCATCATCCTGACGGCACATGCCTCGGTGCAGGGCGCAGCCTATGGCTCAGAACGGACCGTCATGCTTGGGTCGGATTTCGTGCTGCCCGCTTCACTGGTCAAGGACAAGCGGCTGGATTATGTGGCTTTGGGTCATATCCATAAGCCGCAGGATTTGAACGAGGGGAAGCATCCGCCGGTCATCTATCCCGGCTCGATCGAGCGCGTGGATTTTGGCGAAGCAAAAGATGATAAGTTCTTCGTCATCGCGGAAGTGGAAAAGGGTGAGACGCAGGTAGAGTGGAGAAAACTGGAGGGCGTGAGACCGTTCATAGACCGCCGGGCAGTTTTGGAAGTCCGGGGAGAACGTGACCGAAACGCTCAAGTCCGCCTTGCCCGATCCAGGAGAAATGGATGACGCCATTGTCCGCCTGACCGTCGAATATCCCCGCGAATGGGACACGTTGATCGATGATGGCGCTTTGCGGAAGCACACTGAAAACGCCTTTGAATTCCATCTGGTCAAGCGCCCGCAGGTGGAGGCGCGCATCCGCCTGCCAGCCGACCAGACCGTGAGCAGCCTTTCGCCGCTGGATTTGCTGGATCAATATTGGAAGGCCAGCCACACGGAGGATGCCGAAGAATTACAAAAACTGGCGCAGGAAATTTTGGCAGGAGATGAAGAGAGCGAGTGATTGACTCGCTCTTTTTTCTGTTATACACTATCTCTTAATCTCACTTTGCGAGGTCCACTATGACACAAAAAAGTTCGCGTTACCGCTGGTTCGTAGTCGCCATTTTCTTCTTTTTCATGCTGCTGCACCAGACCGACAAATTGATGATCGGCTCGCTACAGGTCCCCATCAGCGAAGACATTTGGAATTGGCATTCCGGAATGGGGACTTATCGATTTTGTCGCGCTGATTGTCGCAACATTTCTATATCCGATCTGGGGTTACCTTTACGACCATTATGCACGTGCCAAATTGCTTGGCACTGGCCTCTGCCATCTGGGGTGCAACCACCTGGTTGAGTTCGATTGTCCGAACGTACCCGCAATTTCTGATCACTCGTGCCTCCACCGGCGTGGACGATTCTTCATATCCCGGCCTGTACACTCTGGTGGCTGATTATTTCGGCCCCAACATGCGCGGCAAGGTCTATGGGATTTGTGCAACTCGCCCAGCCGATTGGTTACCTGTTGGGCATGATTCTGGCATTGATGGTCGCCCCGATGATCGGTGGCTGGCGTTCATGTTTTTTACATTACCGGGTCGCTGGGATTGGTGATCGCACTTTTCATCTATTTTGGCGTCAAGGATATGCCGCGTGGCAAAGCCGAGCCTGAATTTGAAGGGTTGGGAGAGAAGAATGAAGCACTTCCACTTCTCATGGAAGGAAGTAAAAGAGATCTTCAAGAAGAAAACCATGTGGTTCGTTTTCTCGCAAGGCTTTGCGGGAGTTTCCCTGGAATGTCATCACTTATTTCTTTTTCGGCTATCTGATGATCGTGCGTGGCTATGACAATGCATGCTGTGTTGGTTACCATGGCGCCAGTTATTCTTATCCTTGCTGCAGGATATTTCGTTGGTGGCTCGCTTGGTGATGTTTTGTTCAAGCGCACCAACAAAGGGCCGCATACTAGTATCCAGCGCGGTGTTCTCTGGGCGCGGTATTTCTGTACCTCGCCATGACTACCCCGGTCGAAGCGCGCGCATCGTTTTTCATTTTCATGCGTTTGACGGCCATCTTTATGCCGCTATCCTCCGCCAATGTCATTGCCACAGTCTACGATATCACCGTTCCAGAAGTCCGCAGCACGGCGCAGGCTGTTGAATATTTTGTTGAGAACTTAGCGGCGCGGCATTTGCTCCTCTTATCATAGGCGGAACTTGCTGCATGCTTCATATGGGTTTATCCGCCATCTATAGTGGTTCTTTATGTCAGCGCCTGGCTGTTGTGCTTCTTCTTCTACCTTGGCGCTCTATTCATAATTGACAAAGATATCAAAACCTCTGCGCACAGATGGCTGCCCGCGCAGAAGCCATGTAATTGCTGGGGAGGTCTAGACCTGCCCCTACTCTTCTCATGAACATCATCCAAATCGATCTCTCGAACAAAAAGCAAGTCAAGGATTTCCTGGATTTGCCTTTCCGCATTTACAAAGATACCCCGCAATGGGTGCCGCCCCTGCAGATGGACGACCGCATCCGTCTGAACCCGAAGCGGTATCCGTTTTACCAACATTCCCAGGCCGGGTTCTTTCTCGCTTATGAAGGGACCCGCCCCGTTGGCCGCATCGCCGTGATGGACCACCGTCTTTACAACGAATATAACAACGAAGAGACGGCCTTCTTCTATTTGTTCGAATGTGAAAACGACGGGCAGATTGCCGAGGTGTTGTTTGAATCCGCTTTCAAATGGGCGCGCGCGCGTGGGCTGACCAAAATTCTCGGCCCCAAAGGTTTCACCGTGATGGAGGGCTTCGGCCTATTAGTCAAAGGTTTTGAGCATCGTCCCGCCTTCGGGCAGCCCTACAACCTCCCTATTATCCTGATTTGATTGAATCCCTTGGCTTCAAACCCGAACGGGATGCCGTTTCCGGTTACCTGGGCGCAGATTTGCAATTCCCGCCGCGCATCCATGAACTGGCAGAGCGCATCGCCAAGCGCCGCGGACTGCATATCGCGCGTTTCCGCACCCGCAAGGATTTGCGCGCGCTGGTTCCAAAACTCAAAGGATCTGTATAACAGTGCATTGCGCGGCACCGGCGGCAATGCGCCTCTGACAGATGCCGAAGTCAATGCCATGGCCAACCAGTTGCTCTGGTTCTCCGATCCGCGCCTGGTAAAGATCGTTATGAAGGGTGATGAGCCGGTTGGATTCTTGATGGCCTATCCCGACATTTCCGCTGCGCTGCAAAAGACCAGAGGCCGGGTTTTCCCCTTTGGGTGGATCACCCTGCTGCGCGAGTTCAAGCGCACCGACTGGATCAACCTCAATGGCATGGGCCTGATCCCTGAGTATCGTGGTTCCGGTGGCACGGCTATCCTGTACAGCGAGATATTCAAATCGGCAACTGAGACTGGTCAATTCAACCACGCCGAAATCGTGCAGATTGGCATGGAAAATGCCAAGATGCAGCGCGAAATGGAAAACTTCGGCATGGATTTATACAAGATACACCGTACCTACACCATTGAGTTATGAACTATGAACCAGGAGCTTGAATGAACTTTTCTGATAACACCGGATTATTATTCAAAGCATTCCGCTTCTCAGCGGGCAAGCACCGCAATCAACGCCGTAAGGACAGTGTCAAATCGCCCTATATCAATCATCCCATTGATGTAGCACAGCTTCTATGGGATGTGGGTGGCGTGCGCGATAGGGATGTGCTGTTGGCCGCCATTTTGCACGATACGATTGAGGATACAAACACCAGCCCCGAGGAAATCCGAGATGGTTTTGGAGATGAAGTTTTATCCCTGGTTCTGGAAGTAACCGATGATAAAAGCCTGCCCAAAGCCGAGCGGAAACGCCTGCAAATCGAAACCGCACCGCACAAGTCAAATGGTGCCAAGTTGATTAAACTGGCGGATAAATGCAGTAATGTGCGTGACTTGTTGGCCTTGCCGCCCGAACACTGGTCGCTGGAACGCCGCCGGGAATATTTGGTGTGGACCGAGAAGGGTCATCGCTGGCCTGCGTGGCACGAACGGAGCGCTGGAAGAATATTACGACCACGAGCTTGCCAGTGGTAAAACATTACTGGGCATTGTAAAATAAGTTTAGGAGGTTCTTGTGACAATCATTGTCGCTGATACTACTTGCAGCTTGCCGCACGATGTGCTTGCTGAACGAGGTATTCCATTGATTCCGCAGGTTGTCATGTTTGGAGATGAGTTCTTATCATGACGACAAGGAACTGAGTACTGATACATTTCTGCAAAAGCTGAAATCTGCATCTGAGTTACCCAAGACCGCTGCCCCCGAGCCACCGCTCTATTTCCCTGTTTTCAAGGCGGCACAGGAAAAAGGAGAAAGCGTGATCGTGATTGCGCCTTCGGCCAAAGTCAGCGGGACAGTGCGCTCGGCGGAAGTCGCTGCACAGGAATTTCCTGAATTGGATGTGCGCGTGATCGATACGCAAACCATCTCATGTAACCTTGGCTCATTGGTGTTAGTTGCGGATGATATGGCAAAGGCAGGAAAATCTGCAGATGAGATCGAGGCCAAACTCCAGCGAAATGATTCCCGCGCGGGCGAATTTATTTCCTGGTAGATACGCTCGAATACCTGCAAAAAGGCGGTCGTATCGGCGGCGCGAAGGCCTTGGTGGCTGAGCTGCTCCAGATCAAACCTATCTTGCAGATTGCCGATGGTCAGGTGGAACCGTTCGAGCAGCAGCGTACCAAGAAGCGCGCATTGGCCCGTCTGGCGGAAGTGGTGGCGGAAAATTGCCCAGGGACCGCTGAGTCATATCTATGCGTGATGCAGGTTGACGCCGAGGATGAAGCGGAGCAGTTCGTCGAATTGTTGAAATCCAGTGTGTCCGTCCCTAATATCCCCATTTATGAGCTTCCGCCTGCTATTGTTGTCCACGGTGGCCCAAAGACCATGGGCGTTGGTTTTTTTGTCTAGTGCTTGTTCTACCAGCAGTTGAACTGCTGGTAGAACGGATTGCCGCAAGGGCGACATGGTATAATTTTTCTCTCAAAAAATAATCCCCCGCCTCTATTGTAGGCGGGTTCTTTCAAGGAGTACTCGTATGTCTGGACATTCAAAATGGTCCACCATCAAACGCAAAAAAGGCGCAGCGGATGCCAAACGCGGCGCTATTTTTACCCGACTTGGACGTGAAATCACTGTTGCCGCGCGCGAAGGTGGCGATCCTGATACCAACTTCCGCCTGCGCCTGGCTATCGATAGGGCCCGCGCAGAGAACATGCCCAAGGACAACATCGAACGCGCTATCAAGCGTGGCACTGGCGAAGATAAAGACGGTGCGGCCTTTGAAGAGATCATGTATGAAGGCTATGGCCCAAAAGGCGTGGCCATGCTGATCGAAACTGTCACCGATAACCGTAACCGCTCGGTTTCCGAGATCAGGCATGCGCTTTCGAAGAGCGGCGGCAGCATGGCTGAAGTTGGTGCGGTTGCCTGGCAGTTCGAACGCATGGCTTATTTTGCGTTTCCCTCCAGCGCGCTGGATTATGATAAGTCTTTTGAATTGGCCATCGAAGCAGGTGCGGATGATGTGATTGAAGATGATGGCATGGTCGAGATCACTGGGCCAGTGGAAACATTTAAAGCCATTGCTGACCTTTTGCATGCGGCCAATGTTGCCCCGGAAGATGCCGGGCTGCGCATGGTTCCCAAGCAGGAAATGGAATTGGATACCAGTGACACTTTACAGGTCATGAAAGTGATCGAAAACATCGAAGAAATGGACGATGTCCAAAACGTGTACTCAAATTTGAAGATGTCGGAAGACGCCCTGGCGGCGCTCGCAGCAGAATAGGATTTTATTAGCGCAACAAGTGCAACGCACTTTCAAAGTGCGTTGCACTTGTTTTTTAGAAAATGCTTGCCTTAGGAATTGACCCCGGAACTGCCACCACCGGCTACGGACTCGTCCGCCTCCAACCGGACGGAAGCCTGCTGGCCGTTAAACATGGCGTGATCACCACCCCGAAGAACACCCCTGCCCCTGAACGCTGGTGACGCTGTATGAGCAAATGCAAGACCTGTTGCGGGAGAACAAACCGGATACCGCTGCCGTGGAAAAGTTGTTCTTCCAGCGCAATATTACTACCGCCATCGCTGTCGGTCAGGCGCGGGGCGTGATGCTGCTCTCGCTGGCACAGGCCGGTCTGGACGTGTTCGAGTACACGCCTAACGAGATCAAACAGGCCGTAGCAGGCTATGGCTCGGCTGGCAAACGTCAGGTGCAGGAGATGGTGCGGGTGTTATTAAATCTGGATGATATTCCAAAGCCCGACGATGCCGCCGATGCGCTGGCAGTTGCCATCACGCATCTAAATACCAATCGATACTAAACACAAAGACACCAAGTCACGAAAACACAAATCCTATTGCATAGATAAGTTGAGTTTTGGAAAAGTGCAACGCACTTGACTAGAAGTTCCCTCAACACCTCCCAATAATGAAGTGTGTTGCACTTGTAAAGAATGACTTAACAGAACACGGTTTACTTATTTGTGTCTTTGTGACTCTCTGACTTCGTGGTAAAAATACCCCATGATAGCAACAATCCGTGGTGAAATCACCCAAATTGAAGAGAATGCCCTCATCATCGAGGTGGGCGGCGTTGGGATGCGCGTGCACGTCCCCGCGCCCCTGCGTGGAAAATCGGAAGTTGGCAAAACAGCTTTTGTCTATACCCATCTCATTGTTCGCGAGACCGAGCTGACCCTATACGGCTTTGAATCCCAGGCAGATCGTGACCTGTTCAATCATCTGCTTGGTGTAGCGGGAGTTGGCCCAAAGGTCGCCATTTCGGTACTTTCTACGATGAACATCGAGGCGGTGCAGCGGGCTGTCTTCAGCGATGAGCCGGAATTGCTGAGTCGTGTTCCAGGGGTGGGAAAAAAGTCGGCGCAGAAGATCGCCCTGCATTTAAAGGATCGCTTGAAACCGCTCGATACGCTGGAGACTGTTGCTTCGATGTCCGATGCGGATTCGGAAGTCCTCGCGGCGTTGACTGCCCTGGGCTACAGTGTGGTCGAGGCGCAGGCAGCCCTGCAATCGGTCCCGAAAGATGCGCCCGATGATGTGGAGGAACGTCTACGCCTGGCGTTGGGTTATTTTCAGAAGTAACTAGTTGTCATTGCGAGACGCCGCTAGGCGTCGTGGCAATCTCAGGGCTTCAAGTAATCTTGAGATTGCCACGCCCCATGGTTTCGATACTCCGCTTTGCGGTACTCAACCAACGGTGCTCGCAATGACATTTTTCTAAGGAGTTATCCATGTTAGATAAGAAAATCGCCTTTATTGGTTCAGGTGCTATGGCCGAAGCCATGATCGGCGGTTTGCTGCGTCAAAATCTGGCAGAGCCGCAGAATTTGATGGCCGCGGATCCCCATGAAAAACGCCTTCAGGAACTCCAGGAAAGATACGGCATTCAGCCCTTTACCGAAAACAATCAGCCCGCTTCCCAGGCGGATGTTGTCGTGTTGTCTGTCAAGCCGCAGCGTTTGAGCGAAGTGCTGGATGGGTTACAGGGTTCGATCCCACCCCATGCGCTGGTGCTATCGATCGTAGCCGGCGCTAAGATGAAGAAGATAAGCAAGGGGCTCAAACATAAGGCAGTTGTCCGTTCGATGCCGAACACACCGGCACAGATCAGTGAAGGCATTACGGTATGGATACCTTCGGATGCGGTGAGCGATGAACAGAAAGAAACCGCTGCCAAGATTCTGGGCGCTTTCGGAGACGAGGTGTTGGTCGATGACGAGAGCTATCTGGACATGGCAACTGCCCTGTCTGGGACTGGCCCGGCGTATGTGTTCATGTTCATGGAGGCACTGATCGACGCGGGTGTGCACATGGGCTTTCCGCGCCACATTGCTGAGAAGCTTGTCTTCCAGACAATTCGCGGCTCAGTGGATTACTACCAGCACGCCCAGAGACATCCTGCCACATTGCGTAACCAGGTCACCTCGCCGGGTGGCACATCTGCTGAAGCGTTATATTATCTCGAAAAGGCCGGTTTCCGCACAGCCATTTCGCGCGCGATCTGGGCAGCCTATCAGCGTTCGTTGGAATTGGGCAAGGAGCAGGAGATCCACATCCCTGAGACGAATATCGGGGCGGAATGAACCTGCCTGAAAGGATCGAAACTGAACAACTCATCCTGCGCAAGCCGCGTATGGAGGATGCCCCTGTCATCTTTGAATCCTATGCCCAGGATCCCGAAGTAACGCGTTATCTGGTCTGGCGTCCACACAAGCATGTAGGAGAAACGGAAGCCTTTTTGCAGCGTTGCCTGGATGTTTGGTCGAAGGGAACCAACTTTCCGTATGTTCTTACGCGTAAGGAAAAAGATGAACCAATCGGTATGTTGGAAGTCCATACCAAATGGTTCAAACTGGAAGTTGGTTATGTGCTGGCGCGCTCCTTTTGGGGCAGGGGCTATATGACTGAAGTCCCTGTGCGCCGTGATTGATTGGGCATTCGCAAAGCCAGATATTTTCCGCGTGCAAGCCATTTGCGATGTGGAAAATATCGGCTCGGCGCGTGTTATGGAAAAGGCTGGCATGACAAATGAAGGTTTATTACGGCGATATGTCTTGCATCCCAACATCAGCGATGAACCGCGCGATGCGTATTTGTATGCGGTTGTGAAATGACCCAACTTCGCCCGACCTTCGTGTAGCACACTGTCAAGGCTTCCTATTTTTCACAAGAAAATGGGGAAAATAGCGTGCCAAAGAGGGCTACAATTTATTCGTTTGTTTTATAATCTTGTTTTATAACAAAGAATATCCAACCACTCTGTGAGTTGCTTTGAAATAATACACTTGAGGAGAAGTAATGGATAAAATTTTTACGAGCTGGTAACGTGTCAACTCAATAGTTGGAAGTTAGTTAATGATTGCTCGTTTCGTAAGACATGCTGAAACGATATCAGGTGGAAGACTTGTATGGCTTAATGATCGTAACGAGTCCAATACAGAACGTGATGACAGACATTGATCGTCTAAGTAATAAATGAAGACTCTAAAATTGAATTGTAAGTCCGAGAGTATTACCAGACGGGAGCTTGACTACATTGTGGGCAAGGTATCGGATATTTGGCTGATGGAGAAAGGCATTCGGTGATTGCTAATAATACAAACGATTGAGCTAAAAATTGGTGAGGCAGGATTGACAAGGCATACCAGCGAACAAAGATGCTTGGAGTCAATATCCGCATTTTAAGATCGAAGCTTCTCAAAACTTGATCGAGTTTGATATCGTGAGGTACAATCTCAAAGGCGGGGAACGAGTAGCTTGTTTCAATGCCATTGATGTGACTTCACGCTATCCGACTGGAGAAGCTTATTCCAGCGGCAGTAAAAAGAAATCGAAGAATTTTTGATCCAGGTTTGGCAAGAATTGGGAATCTCTAAATACACCCAGGTGAATAACGAGAGTTGTTTCAGCGGCGGATTTACCCATCGTTATGTGCTCGGAAAAGTGATCTGCATTGAGCTTAAATCGGGTACCGAATTGATCTTTTCACCCGTTCGCGATGCACAAAGCAATGGATTTGTAGAACGATTTCACGGGATTACATCAAATATGTTTGGGAAGATACCTACTTGAGTGATATTTACGAAGTTCAGAGACAGGGTCAACATTTCTTTGCACTCAATCGCAAAAGATCTTATAGCCGTCTGGACGAACAAACCACAGAAGCTGTCAATCAAGCCCCAACCGATTGCCGCTAGATTTGATAAAAGCTACAAAGAAACGTTCGCTCTGTGCTGGCCAAGTTCATTTTATTCGCAAGGTCTTGGTTGACAATACAATCTCGGTTATGAATGTCAATTAGTGAGTACCCGATGCAAAATCAAATCAAGGCGTTTGGGCAACTTTGGCCATTATAACTTCCGGCGCAAAGTTGATTAACTTCGATGAAGCTACGAATGTCCCTACAAGAAAACGATTGGCTATTCACCATTTAAAACTTTCTGAACCGGTGTTGTCCGATCCGTTTTAATACTAATGCTTCAACTTGCTTTCTTCGTCCGATTAAAGATTTTTTGCCCGTGTTTTTTCACTTTTTCAGATGCTGTTAATCGAACATTCATTATTGAACCCTAACCCATGTCCCTCATCACTGTCACCTCCCTCTCCAAATCCTTCGGCGATTTCGACCTCTTCAGCGGCATCAGTTTCACTGTTGCGAAGGGCGCACGCATGGCGCTGGTCGGTCCCAATGGTGCAGGCAAGACCACGTTGCTGCGCATCCTGGTGGGGGAGGATGAAGCCTCTTCGGGAACGGTAGCAAGCGCAAAGAAAGTCCAAATCGGGTATCTCCCTCAGGAGGCCGATTTTGACATGGACGGCACGCTCTGGGAGTCGTGCGAGTCCATCTTCAGTCATTTCAAATCCAGGCAGGCCGAACTGCATCGCCTCGAGTCGCTGATGGCCAATCCCGCTCAAGCGGAAGATGTTATGGAACGTTACGGAAAGCTTCAGCATGATTTCGAGGAAGCGGGCGGATACAGCTACCCGACGCGCATCAAGCAGGTGTTGACCGGGCTTGGATTCGACGAAGGGGACTACACCCTGCACATCGGACATCTATCCGGCGGACAGCGCACCCGCGCCTTTCTCGCCCGCCTCCTGCTCTCGGACCCGGACCTGCTTCTGCTCGATGAGCCGACCAACCACCTCGACATTTCCGCCGTCGAATGGCTGGAGAGCTATCTCGCGGGCTGGGACGGGGCGGCCATCATCGTCTCGCATGACCGTTATTTCCTGGACAGGGCCTGCAACGTGATATTTGAGATGCTGGCGGGCGGGTACGAGCTATATCGCGGCAATTACTCGGCCTACCTGCACCAACGACAGGAACGCGCCGAACGCAGGCAGGAAGTGTTCCAGCGCGAGAAAGAAAAGCTGCTAAAAGAAGCACTGTACGTCAAGAAGTACATTGCCGGGCAAAACGTCACCCAGGCGCGCGGACGGCTGCGCCGTTTGAGTCGCACCATCCAGGCCATCGAACAGGTCGGCATGGAAGCCGTGCTGGACAAAAAATGGATCGAGGTCAGCCAGGACATCTCGGTCACCACCAGTGACCTGAGCCCTGATGAAGCTGAGCGGCGCGTGCGGGCGCTCCGTTCTCCCGTTAGAACGTTACCCCGTTTGCATTTGCAGCTCCGTTCGCGAAAACGTTCGGGGGACCTGGTCATTCGCACGAAAGATTTACAGGTGGGCTGGCCGGATAAGTTCCTGTTCTCCGCACCTGACATCGAATTGCGCCGTCTGGGATGCGCCGCGCTGATCGGCCCCAACGGTGCGGGGAAGACCACCTTTTTGAAAACCATCCTGGAGCAACTGGAACCGCTGGCTGGCGAAGTGACGCTGGGAGCATCCCTTGAAATCGGATATTTTGCCCAGGCGCACGAAGGGTTAAATCCCAACAACACGGTTATGGATGAAATAGAACTCGATTGTACCTTCCTGGCTGCCCGGTCAGATCCGCGATTATCTGGGTAAGTATCTGTTCTCTGGCGATGACGTGTTCAAAAAAGTTGACATGCTCTCCGGCGGCGAGCGCGGACGTTTGGCATTGGCCAAATTGGCCTTGCAGGATACCAACCTGCTCTTGCTGGATGAGCCCACCAACCACCTCGACATCCCCTCGCAGGAAATCCTGCAGGCTGTGCTGGACGAGTATCCTGGCACGATTCTGCTGGTCACGCACGACCGTTATCTGATCGATGCGCTGGCAACCCAAATTTGGGAAGTCAACCCAGACAAATCTGAGTTGACGGTTTTCAAAGGCACCTATTCACAGTTGAAAGAACAGCGCGAGAAAGAAGCCGCGCGGCTGGCAGCCTTGGCCGAAGAAGAAGCTGTCAAGAAGGGGGTACGCCCGTCAAGATCGCCGGAAGCCAAAGAAGAGCGCCGCCGCCTGGCCCAGATGCAGGAACTGGAAAACCAGATTGCCAAGTTAGATGCTAAATTGGCAGAGTTGGGGAAGCAGTTGGAGAATCCGCCTGACGACCCGGCGGAGGTGGCAAAGCTGGGTGAAGAATATGCTGCTGTGCAACACGAAATGGATGAGAAGTTGGGAGAGTGGGAAGGGTTGCAAATTTTATAAGCAAAGAAAGATTTTAGAATGAACCAATGGATCTACGTTCTCAAAGTAACCCGCCTCGAAATGCTGACTGAAGGTTCCACGCCCGATGAAGATGAGATCGTGGGGCGGCATTTTGCCTACCTGAAGGATTTGACCGAAAAGGGCGTGATGATCCTGATGGGGCGCACACAGAACAACGATAAGTCCACGTTTGGGGTTGCGATCTTCGAAGCGGAAAATGAAGAGGCGGCGCGAACGATCATGGAAAATGACCCGGCCGTGGTTGCAGGGGTGATGCGCGCGACTTTGTATCCGTATCGCGTGGCGTTGATGCGGCAGTCGTAAATCGCAAATCGTAAATCTGAAATGCGTGGAAGAACTATCCTGTACGCGGGTCGAGTACGTCGCGCAGGCCGTCGCCGATCAGGCTCCATCCAACCGTGAAAAGGACAATGGCCGCAGTGGGGGGCAGGTAGGTGTACCAGAACTCGAAACGATTATTGGAACTGGAGACGATCCAATCGCGCGATGCACTTAACATCAAGCCCCAATCAGCCAGAAAGCCAAGCGGTGAATTGCCGATCAGCCCGATGAAATAAAATACCGATACGGTTGCAACCATGGCTCCGATGTCCGATGCGATCAAAACCAGCAGCCCTCGGATGGAGTTGGGGAGTAAATGTTTGAAGAGGATGCGTCCCCTTGGTGTACCGACCGCCGTGGCAGCCTGCACGTATTCCTTCCCACGTTCCGACAGCACATTGGCGCGTAACAAGCGGGCGTATTGCATCCAGCCAAAGGCAACCAGTGCCACAATGATGATTTGCTCGTTCCGGCTGCTAAATAGCGTGTCGGAAGGTTTCATCATCTGGCCGATTTCTCCGAACAGCGCGTATAAGATCGCTGCGGCTGCCACAGCCGGGATGGACATAAAGGCATCCGTGATGCGCATGATGACGGCATCCAGCACGCCGCCAAAATAACCGCTGACGAGACCCAGCAGGCCGCCGATCAGGGTGCGTCCCAGGGTGATGGTTATCCCAACCAGGAAGGCCATGCGCGTGCCCCAAACCAATCCATAAAAAACGTCATACTGGCGCGGCAATGTTCCCAATGGGTGAGCTTCGTTCGGGGGGAGCGGATAGCCCTTATATCCGTCTTTAGGGATGTAATAGGGCGACTCTCCTTCTTCTGGCGGCGCGATCTGTGGCGCAGCGATGGCGGTGATCGCGAAGGCAAGGATGATCAAAATACCCAGGAGCAGCTCAAAATTTGAGAGGATGTGTTTGCGTTTGATCTTCATGCTAATTAATGGTTACCCGCGGGTCAGCGATGGCGAACAGGATGTCGGAACCCAGGCTGGCTAACATAGAAATCGCGCTGCTCAATATAATGAACCCGACGGCAACGGGTGCATCAAAGCGTTGGATCGACTGAATTGCCCAGCGTCCAATGCCATTGAAACCGAACAATACTTCTACGACAATCACATTGCCAAACAACATGGATGTGGCAACGCCCGCGCTTGAGATCACAGGCAAGACCGCGTTGCGCGTGGCATGGGCCTGTAAAATCAAACGTTCTGATAAACCTTTCGATCTTGCGGTTGTGATGTAATCCTGCTTGAGTTCCTCCAACAGTGATGAACGCATAATGCGCACGAACAAGGCCCATTGAAAAACAGCCAGCGTCATGCCCGGCAGCATCAGGTGCCGGATGGCATCCCAGGTGATCGGATAGTTTCCGTTCAGGATACCGTCAATGGTGAGAAAGCCGGTGTAGCTTCGGAAACTATCTGAATTAACGATCAAACTAACCGAGGTGCTCATCCGTTCTGCCGGGAACCAGTCCAGCCAGGCGTAGAACACCATCATAAAAATAAGCCCGAAGATGAAATTGGGCGTCGCCCAACCGATGAAGGCAGTCATGCGCACGGCATAATCGGAAAGCCGGCCTTGCTTATTGGCTGCCAATCTCCCAAAGATAAAAGCCAGGAGTACGGATGGCACCAACGCAAAGATTCCCAATTCGATGGAAGCTGGCAGGCGGCGCAGCAGCCCATCCAGTACCGGTTCCCTCCAGGTTGGTGAAAAACCCCAATCTCCCTGGACTAAGTTGCCGATCCATTGCCCGTATTGCACATAGGAAGGCTCATCCAGACCATAACGCTCGATGGTAGCCTGAACCAATTCTTCATATTGTGCTTCGGTCAAATGGGGATTTACAGAAGGGATATAGACTGCGGCACGTCTCTCTGCCGGCAATTGCATGAGCAGCAAAAAAATGATCGAGGTGATAAGGAACATGATGATTGGCAAGATCATCAATCTTCGCAGGATGTAGTTGAGCAATGCTGCCCTCTTTTCAATCGGATTGTGAGCTATTATTTGTTACATTTCCTGCTTATTATTTTACATACTATTGGAAGGGTTGTTCTAATACTGGAGAACCGTTTTTGTATAAAAGTTTTCTTCCAGTCTTCTCTTCCCGCTTCAAAACCGACCGTTATGCCTGCTTCCGATAAAGGATCGTTTTATTCATCAAATGGCGAAAGCTTACTTTCCAGAATAAAATCATCATGATGATGATCCAGCGTCTGGTCACTCCATGAGGCCGGGTCATCCAGCGGCTCGATGTGGGTGAAGACCACCATGTTAGGCAGTAAGTGGGTGAGTTCTGTTTCCAGCGTTTCGAGAAGGTCATGGCCGTGTTCCACTGTCCACTCACCGGGAACAAGCACATGGAAGGAGACGAAGCGCCGCGCTCCGGCCTGGCGGGTCATCAGGGCGTGGTAGGTAATCCCATCCGGCAGGATTTCTTCGATCTTCTTACGGATTAGTGTCAATTCTTCTTCCGGTAAAACGCTGTCCATCAAACCGGAAACGGAGTGCCGCACGATCCCAATTCCAGACCAGACGATATTTATCGCAACAGCGATAGCAACCAGTGAGTCGAGCGGGGCCCAGCCGGTAATTGCCACTAGACCTACACCCCCCAGCACGCCGACGGAGGTCCACACATCGGTCATCAGGTGTTTGGAATTTGCAGTCAGCGTGATGGATTGGTATTTCTTCCCGTTGTAACCGATGACCAACGCCGCGGCTAAATTGACCACGCCCGCAATCGCCGAGACAGCCAAACCGACCCCAAGCTGCTCCAACGGCTGCGGATGGATCAAACGCTCAACCGCTGTGTATGCGATCCCCCCCGCAGCGATGATGATGAAGCTGCCCTCCGCGCCGCTGGAAAAATACTCAGCTTTGCTGTGCCCAAAATGATGGTCTTCATCTTCCGGCTGGCTGGCAATGGACAGCATCGCCAGCGCCATGATCGCGCCTGCCAGATTGACAAGCGATTCCAGCGCATCCGAAAGCAAACCGACCGAGCCGGTCAGGAAATAGGCGGCGGCTTTGAGCACAATCGTGATGAGCGCGGCTGCAATTGATAGCCAAGCAAAACGTTTTAGGTAAGCGCGACTTTTCAAAAGACAAATTCCTATTTTGACCTATAGCGTTTGCCTATAGGATTGTTCAATCAGATACATTACTTTTTCTAATTCAGTCTGATCTGAAATTTTAGTTTCTACCTGCCCCGTGCCATAATGTCCCACATTTGAAACATCCCTACCTAACTCGTTAGGATCGTCCAAATCTTCAAATGATATATCAAGCCAGATTTTCAGGCCATTTGCTTGAGGGCGAACTTCACAAAAATTCTTACCGTGCTTATAGCTGATATAGATTTTATTCGGTTTCTCTAAAATATCGCCATCTGCATTTAGAGTGAATATTTGCTCTCGCAAAGTTTCAAATAATCCCTGTACTTTATCTGACTTGCTTTTCAGATGATCTTCGAGAGTGTAAATGATTTCTTCTTCAGCCTCTTTTTTCCTCAGTTCCCGCGGTGTCCGTTTTTACTTTCTTAGATGATTTTTGTGAGGTAGTAGAAAATATTGAATCCAAGAAAAGATAATCATTTCCATATCTTCGATAAGTCCACAGTTGAATGTTCGCTCCGATACGGTTTACAGCATACTTGTCATATTCGGAAAAACTTTCCGCAACCAAAATTAATCTTGGACTAGACCAATCGATTTCATTATTGTTTCCTAATGCTTCTTGTGCAACGAGCGTGAAGTCTCCTTTGTGGTCTACCAGCCAATCTAAATAAAATAAGCCTTGATTGATTACATTATCCTTACTTGACTTTTTGTATTCAACAATAACTGGTGTACCGTCTTCATCCAACCCTAAAGAATCAATTCTTCCTCTTTGCCTATCACCAGTTGTAAATTCACTGGCTATGAACCGGACGCCTAACAATGTTTCCAGATTCGCCTCAAACAATTTCTGCAATTCTTTTTCACTTCCGAAAGATGATGGCTTAATTTGCTGAACTCTTTGTTGTTTTATTTGATATAGAGGCATAATTTTGTCCTTGAAAAAATTAACTACCTAGCAGTTTGTTGCAAAAGTACTTTGTTGGTCGAGTAGGTGGTGCTTTTCCACCGTATCGAGACCAAAAAGCACAAGAACTCTTGAGATTTGTGGTCTCGATACTCCGCTTCGCGGTACTCGACCAACGAGGGCGAGAAAAAAATGATATGAACATCGTTTAGCGGCGTCCACCCTTCCCCCTTTCGGGGACAGGCCGCCGCCACTGTTTACGGTCTATCATCCACCGTCTACGAAATCAATCCTAACTTCTTCCCAACCTTCGCAAACGCATCCAATCCCTTGCCCAGGTCGTCGCGATCGTGTGCAGCAGAGATCATCACACGGATGCGCGCTTTACCCTGCGGCACGGTCGGGAATCCGATGGCGGTGCCAAACACGCCCTCTTCATACAAGGCTTTGCTGAACTGCTGTGCCAGCGGCGCTTCACCCAGCATAACCGGCGTGATCGGCGTCTCGCTGACACCAATGTCGAAGCCCAGCTTTTCCATCTCGGCTTTGAAGTATTTGCCGTTATCCCACAGGCGGTCTACAAGCTCGGTTAATTCTTCCAGCAGATCGACCGCTGCCAGGCAGGCGGCGGCATCCGGCACGGTCATGGCTGAGGAGAACAGGAACGGGCGTCCGCGCTGACGGAGCCATTCCACGATGACCTCGTTGCCAGCCACCACACCGCCCATCACACCGAAGGCCTTCGACATGGTGCCGACTTCGATGTCCACTTTGCCGTGCAGGCCGAAGTGGTCCACAATTCCGCGTCCGCCGGTTCCGAGTACGCCTTCGCCGTGCGCATCGTCCACCATCAGAAGCAGGTCATAGCGCTGTGTGACCGCGTAAATTTTATCCAATGGGGCGATGTCGCCATCCATGCTGAAGACGCCATCGGTCACGACCAGTCCACGTCGATAATTGGGCAGGTTCTCTTTGATCTGCTCTTCCAGCGATTCGGGGCTATTGTGCTCATAGGCCTTGATCTTGGCGCCCGAAAGCCGGCAGCCGTCGATGATGGATGCATGGTTCAGGCGGTCAGAGAAGATGACATCTTCCTTGCCTACCAGCGCCGGGATGGTCGCCAGGTTGGCGTTGAAGCCGCTCTGAAATGTAATGGCTGCCTTCACACCTTTGAAAGCAGCCAGTCTTTTTTCCAGTTCGGTATGCAGATCCATCGTCCCGGCGATGGTGCGCACAGCTCCCGGTCCCACGCCATATTTGTCGCAGGCAGCCTTGGCAGCCTCCACGATCTTGGGATGGTTTGCCAGCCCCAGGTAGTTGTTCGAGCAGAAATTCAGCACCTTCTTGCCATCTACCACCAGCCAGGCCCCCTGCGGTGAGGAAAGCGTGCGGATGGTGTTGTACAGCCCGGCTTCTTTCAGGCCGTCGATCTCTTCTTGCAGCCATTCGATTTTTGACATTCGTTTCTCCGTTGGTGTGTCACTGCGAGGCCGTTCGCCCCGCGAGGGCGTCGGCTCGAGAGGGGGAGGGCGTAGCCCGACGCGGCAGTCTCAAGTTAGCGAGGAGATTGCCACGCCATCCTTCGACTTCGTTACACTCCGCTCAGGACGGCTCGCAATGACATATTTGAATACAAATTTATTATAGCAATTTTCATTTTCAAACAAAAAGGCGGCTGTCACTAATCTGATATGACAGTCGCCCTATTTTTTCTGCTTGTTCTTTTTTGCGAGCTTCTCTCCAATTTCCAGCAATCCCGAAGGCGGCGGATTTGGCGGTAGCGTTTCATCTTCCGCCAGCAAGCCTATCTCTGCTAACACTTCCAATACTTTGGACTGAGCACCATCCTTGACGATCACCGTTGTTGGGCCGAGAATCTCGCCCAGGAATCTGCTCGCTCTGGACTTACGCAACTCTTCCAGGACCTCGGGCCTGCTGACCCTTAAAACGGCATGACTCTGTATCCGTGCCTCGGTTCCGTTTGCGTCCCAGCGTTTGAGTGCTTTCACCATGGCCGGGGGAATCTTTTCATTCGAATGTTTAGCAAGCAGTGATAACAATTGCTCCACTTTCAAACCCTGCTTTTGAGCATTTTGGAGAGAATTCGGGCGTCACTCGATAGCGATACTCATCTTCCCATTTATGCTCCTCCCAGGCGCAGAAGCGCGCGATCTGATAGCGGGCCACGCGAGAGAATAACCTTGGTATCAGGATGAGCCCCTTGCGACGAGATGCTCAGCTTTGCGTTTTCAGGTTCTACACTGATGGGCAACTTGCCTCGCACCCTGAACGCGCTGGCGGGTTCCATCTCCCCAAGATAGGCCATGTCCACTTTGCCCAGCATGGACAAAATCGGGCTAATGAAAAATTGCACCAGGATTCCATCCACATCATTCCAATTTTCAAAGCCGCGCAGGTAATCTCCGGTCAAGTCAGAGCGGATAAACCAGGAGTCATAATCCCCGGCTGGCCGTTGGAAATCAGGGTATTTTTCCTTAATATCCTGAACAAAGGCAGAGAGGCTCCACCATTTGTCTTTGGGGATGGCATCCAGAAGTTTTAGCAGGAATTCACGCGCAGCGCGGGGATCGTTCTTCCATTCTCCTTCGAAGATAAGGCCGGGAACCATGCGCAGTTCGTTGAAGGAGTCGCTGGTCAGCCAGGCATCTGTCAGCATTTTGAGGGCTTCTTCGCGCGGGGCTTCGAGGAAGGCTTTAGTCCGCTCCGGCTGGGGAACATCCTCTTTGAGGATACCTGCGCAGGTTAAAGAGCGTTTTTCCAGCCCGTATTTTGGCTCCGTTTCTGAGAACTCGTGATCCCATGCGCAGGGCAGCCAGCAGGGTGGTGGCGTTATCAAGGATGCGGTCTGTGGCGGGGTAAGATTTTGTTTTTTCGCGGGGTAAGGCCGGGCGACCCAGGGGTTCTGACGTTGATTTTTTGCCTTCTTCAACTTTTATCAACTCAAATAAATCATCTGGAATATAAGCAAATTCTTGAGGGCCATTGGATGTGTCGAAAAAAGCGCGTGCCAACAATCCCCGATAAAAAAGTGTTTCAGCAGGAGATATTGGGTTGAGATGCGGCTTCTCGCGGTCGCGTTTGCCTGCGCCCATCTCTCGGATTTCCCCATAGCGGCGCTTGAATTCCACCCAGGGGATGCGCCCGGAGTTATCCGTCAGTGCCGTGAGCGCGGTTTTGGCTTCGGGGGGGAGAATTTCCAGGGTCTCGGCCAGCAGGTCCGGGTTGAGGAGAGATGCGGAAAGTTCTTTGGCTGCGGATTCGATGTCGGTGGAATCCAGTTCCAGTCCCCACAGTTCGGCCAGGATGCGGAGGTGTCCCAGATCATGTTTTTGGAGGGAGGTGAGTAAGTCGGGCATGATTGGCGTAAAAAGAAAAAAGTGAGAAGTAACCTTATTTTACCTCTCACTTCTTACTTTCCAGCTTTTTAGTTTTTACCCTTTTACGATCTTAAGTACGTCGGGCAATATCTCAAAATCGACTTTATGCAGGTTGCTTCCAAAACTGGTGTAGACTTCGCCATCGGCATGGATATAAACGGGGTGTTCGGATGTGAGCGAGAATTTTTTGCAGGTGCCGATTTTGATCAGGTCGAAGCGACCGTGCGTGCCATTCATGAATTCAGGGATGAGACGGAACATCATCGGACGGCTGCATTTTGCCACGAGTGTGTAATCCAAAATGCCATCATTATTTTTTGCGTCTGGAGCGATCATGAAACCGCCGCCTTCGCGCGGACCGTTGCAGACTGTGACCATTAAGTTGGACTGTTCTATGGTTTCTTCGTCGGCCTGGATGATCATTTTAGATGGCTTGTGATTAAAGATAATTGTCTGGATCACGGCGGTGAGATACATCAGGAAGCCGCGCAGCAAAGGCAATTTGTGCGAACGAATGGTGACAACGGCATCAAATCCGATGCCGACGGTATTGTCAAAGTATTCCTGGCGACCGTTCTCGTCCGTCATCAGGCCGATGTCCACTGTAGATGCTTCGCCGTTGAGAGCGTGTGCCAGGGCGCGGTCAGATTGCATTGGGACACCAATCGCATGTGCAAAGTCGTTTCCTGAGCCAACGGGAACAACCCCCATAACAGGGCGTTTGTCTTCCGGAATTTGCATGAGACCATTGATTACTTCATGGCAGGTCCCATCACCACCCATGGCAATGACCATATCGTAACCGTCTTCCCCGGCCTGCTTTGCCAACTCCGTTGCATGTGTTGGGTATACTGTTCCGCTCCAATCGGCGTTTCCGTATTCAGCGACGATCGGGCGCAGGTCATTTGCTACTTTATATGCGTTGCCCATATCGGCCATGGGATTCAGGATGATCTTGGCTCTGCGGGACATATGGTCTCCTCTTTTTGAGAACTGCGTGATTTCCAACTAAGTATAACCCCCAAGAACCAGAACGGAGGCTAATTGCCTCCGTTTTTTGTCCGGTTGAGTGAAAGCGGGCCAAGTGGCCCGGTAGCGGGTTTGGCGTTTACAAATGTTCCGCGGTGATGTTTTTTGGCCGTGTACAGGGCAGCATCGGCAGCGCGCATCAGTGCGGGTGCAGTTCTACCATGGGCGGGATAGATAGCGACACCGCCGGAAATCCCCAATTTGATTCCGGACCCATCCGGAGTCTTATAGGTGAATTTTGCAAGATTTTCCAGAATTTTATCCGTGACTGATTTGGATGCACGAATATCGCTTTGTTGTAATATAAGGGTTAATTCATCGCCACCGTATCGGGCAATGAAATCGGACGAACGAATCCCGACAGCGATCACATTAAAAACAGCTCGTAATACCAAATCCCCTACCTCATGCCCGTGAGTATCATTTACACTTTTGAAACCGTCCAAATCCATCATGACGACTGCGAAGGATGAACCTGTGCGCCGCGCGTTGATGATCTCTGCATCCAGGCGTTCATCCAGTGCGCGCCGGTTTGGCAATCCTGTGATCGTGTCACTATATGCTTTTTTGCTGAGTGTCTGAAGCAGGCTGGCGTTGGAGATTGCCACAGCAGCCTGATTGGAAAGTAAACTCAACAGGTGCAATTCCAATGGGGGGAAATTGCCTATACGATCTCTCGAAACATTCATCACGCCAACAACCTTTTGATTGATTTTCAATGGTATCCCAATAATTGAACCACTCCATTCTGGTGGGGCATTTTCGTAAATGGGATGCGTTTTCATATCTTCAACGATGATTGTTTCCCCTTTCCGGGCAACCGTGTAGGTCAATCCGTTTGCGCGCGGCTCAGAAAGGGCTTTATTTCGTTCACCAGTGGTGTCGAGCGCCGAACCAAATTCAAGCTTGTTGTTAATGTATAGAAAAATATGAGCGGCGCGGGCATTTTGTACAAGGAGCATCGCTTCTCGCACAACTGCATCTAAAACGGTTGGCAGATCAAGGTTGGACGTGAGATTGAAACTGAGCTTTTTCAGGGCTTCTAACTCGTCTGCCTGCTGCCTGCTCAAGGCCAGCAATGCATGTGACGAAATCAGGCTTTCAGCCAATGTGTGTGTTTCGTTTTCCCATTCATTTGGCGGGGAATGTTTTGTGACGGCCAGGATCAAGACATTGAGAAGTTTAAGCAGTTCAATCTTCTCTGCGCTTGATAAATCCCCCTGTTCCAGAGTTTTACGAGCCTGATTAAGCACTGCGAAACGCAAATTTTTCTCCACCATATTTACCCGAAACACTTTACCATGTGCAAAATTTATTCAACAATGACCCATTTGTCACAACAGGCACAAATAAAGTTCGAAATCATTATACGTTATAAGAGCATGTGAGACTGTGTTAAAATCCTTGACAAAATCAGATTTGGAGGCAGATGTGCCTGATACGCAAAAAATGATACCACGTGCCACCCCGCTGACACCGATAAAGAAAGCCATCCTGGTTGGCGCTTCTGGTGGGATTGGCGCAGCCTTGGCTCGTCGCCTGGCGCGGGAGGGATATGTGCTGGCTTTGCTGGATCGCGGCGAAGAAGCGCTCAATCCATTGTGCGATGAGATAAACCAGGTCTACGGGGAAACGCGTGCGGTTCCTTATGAGCATGACGCGACAGATTACGATAAAGTTCCCGACTTCTTCCGAAAAGTTGTCGCGGACCTGGGCGGCATTGACCTGTTCGTCTATGTAGCTGGATGGATCTATTTTCCAACATTGGATGAATTCAACTTCACCGAAGACTACAAAATGGTCGAGGTCAATTTGCTCGGTGCGATGGCCTGGATGAGTGAAGTTGCTCCCGTTTTTCAGAGCATGGGCGACGGACAGATCGTGGGCGTCTCGTCGGTGGCAGGCGACCGTGGGCGGATCGGCAACCCTGGCTATAATACATCCAAAGCGGGTTTCACCTGCTATTTGGAAGCCCTGCGCAACCGGCTGACACGCCACGGCGTGAACGTGATTACCATCAAGCCCGGCATGGTCAAGACGCAGATGCTTGACCTGCCAAATGCGCCCAAGCCCATGCTGGCTGTCACGGCTGAGCAGGCCGCCGAAGGCATCTGGAAAGCCATTGAAAACCGTAAACAGGTAGCTTATGTTTCCGGTCTGTGGCGCTGGGTGATGTTGGTGCTGACACATATCCCGTCGGTTATTTTTCGGCGATTATCCTTTTAGATGAAAGACTTTAGACTTTAGACATGAGCTATAAGCAAGGTCTCATGTCTAAAGTCTAAGGTCTCCAAAACAATAATGAATAAACTCAATCAATCCTTTACCACCCTCGAAAACTTCGGGCACTCGCAAAGCGCCCCTTCCTATCGCTTCACTCCAACAACATCGGATGAAATTTACGAAGCTTTCCGACTCGCTAAAAAGATAGGTCTGACCGTCACCCTGCGCGGGGCAGGACGCAGTTACAACGATGCCTGCGTTAAATGGCGGCGGCATCGTGCTGGATATAACGGGCATGAACCAGATCATCGAATGGGATGCAGGCTCAGGCGCGATTCGGTGCGAAGCAGGCGTCACGCTGGAGCAGCTCTGGCACAAAGTTCTGCCGGATGGCTGGTGGCCGCCGGTCGTTTCGGGCACGATGACCACCACGCTGGGCGGCTGCCTGGGCGCGAACATCCACGGCAAGAACAATTTCCGCATGGGTACCTTCGGCGAGCACGTCACTGAGTTCACGGCCGTGCTGCCCACAGGCGCGGAGATCACCTGCTCGCCTAAAAAGAACGGCGACCTGTTCTACAGCATGATCAGCGGGCTGGGGATGCTGGGCGTGATCACCACGGTCACGATGCAGATGAAAAAGATCGAGTCGGGCCTGATCGAAGTGCATGCCTGGCCCACGCGCTCACTCGAAGAGCAGATCCGCAGCCTGGAAGACGGCGCGCCGAAATTTGATTACATCGTGGGCTGGTTGGATACCGTTACAATCGGTCACGGCCAGATTCATGCTGCCAATTACGTCCATGACGACCCCGACCCGGCCAAGCTGCAGGTCGATTTTCAAACCCTGCCCAACCGTCTGTTCGGTGTGATGCCCAAGAGCCTGCTGCATTATTTCATGACGCCCTTCATGAACAACCTGGGCGTGTGGGGCATCAACACGGCCAAATACATTGCCAGCCTGCGCAGCCATGTGTTCCGACAATCGCATGCGGCCTTCCATTTTTTGCTGGACTATGTGCCGCTATGGGAACTCTCTTATGGACGCACTGGACTGATCCAATACCAGTCGTTCTTGCCGAAGGAAACCGCGCTTCAAACCTGGACCGAGATGCTTGCTACCGCTAAAAAGCGTGGACTGCCCTCCTATCTGGGTGTCAGCAAACGCCACCGCCCGGATGACTTCCTGCTGACCCATGCCCTGGACGGGTTCTCGCTGGCGCTGGATTTCAAGGTCACCGACCGCAACCGCGCCCAACTGAGCGAGATGTTACAGGAATTCGACCAGATGGTGCTGGATGCCGGCGGACGTTTCTACTTTGCGAAAAATAGTGAGACAACAGCCGAGACAACACGGGCATTCCTGGGTGATGCGACGGTAGAACGTTTCAAGAAATTGAAAAAACGCACCGACCCGGATGGGTTACTGGAAAGCGATCTGTATCGCCGGATATTTGGAAATTCGTAATTCGGGAATCGGTATTCGTAATTGTTATATTGGTAATTGGAGTTCGAAAATCGTCAATCGTAAATCGTCAATTGTCCATGTTGAAGACCTCGGCCTGATCGAATACGAAAAGGCCTGGAAACTCCAGGATCAATACGCTGCTGAAATCGCAGCCGGTGAGCGCCCACCGACGTTGCTGCTGTTGGAGCACCTACAAGTCTATACCTTTGGGCGGCGGGGGCAAGCCGAAAACTTACTCTGGAACGAACTGGAACTGAAAGATAAAGATGTTGCCGTCCACTGGGTTGACCGGGGCGGAGATGTTACCTATCATGGGCCAGGGCAGTTGGTGGGATATCCGTTAATTCAGTTGGAACAGATAAAACCTGACAGGTCTCAGTCAGAGTCTGCTGGCCTTGAAGACTCTCCCGGAAGAACTGTCAGGTTTGAAGCCGATTATGTCGGCTACATCCGCAGGCTCGAACGAACGCTGATCGTCGCGTTGGCGCGTCTGGGCGTGGTAGCAGGCCAACGGTCCGGTAAGACCGGGGTATGGGTACAGGCGGATGTGTGGTCGCGCTGCCCCAGATGCCGTCCCGAAGATAAACAAAAGCCCGCCAAGCTCGCCGCTATCGGCGTCAAGGTGGATGCGCGCGGTGTCACCCGTCATGGCTTTGCATTGAATGTGGATCCCGATATGTCTTATTGGGATGGCATCATCGCCTGCGGGCTGGCAGATGAACCGGTTGCCAGCCTGGCAGATTTACTGTCCCCGGTTCCAGACATGGAAAGGGTTAAACAGGAAATCGTTTCCGCGTTTGGCGAAGTCTTTGAGTATGAGATGAATTAGTGCATAGTTAAGTTGAATTTAAAAAAAAGTGCAACGCACTTTCGCATTGAGAATGTGTTGAGAAAACTTTTGGTCAAGTGTGTTGCACTTGTAAAGATTTTTTGAAGTTTCTCCCCTATTTGTCGGAATTGACTTTTTTGCCCTAAACCTGTACACTAAGCACAATCATTCGGTTATTTGGAGGAGGATTTATGCCTGGTCAATACCAACTTACCATGCGTTCAGGGCCGAATCCCGGGACTGTTTATGCCCTCGATGCAGACCAAATCAGCATTGGCCGAGATTCGTCAAATGAGATCGCTGTCAATGACGCCGAAGTTTCTCGTCGTCATTCCCGACTTTCATTTCAGGGCGGCAAATATGTTCTAGAAGATATGGGGTCAACCAACGGCACTTTCGTCAACGGTCAGCGCTTGACCGGGCCGCGTGTTTTGAAGTCAGGTGAAGTGGTTTCACTGGGTGAGCAGATCGTGTTTGTCTACGAAGCCGTTGAATCTGATCCGGGCGCAACTGTGGTTTCTTCAAGGAATATGCCTGAAGCGCGCCCTGTTACCTCGCCGCCTCCACCGCTGCCGCAGGCCTATGCCGGGGAAGTGCCTGCTGGTCCGCTTGAGCTTGAGCCAGCTAAGAAAGTCAATCCCGTGCCCATAGCTATTGCTGTAGGAGCAGTATTATTGGTCTGTGTCTGCATCTCTTTCTTCGTCTGGGTGGACCAGACCTATCGTTGGTGTGTGTTCTTCCCATTCATCCCTGGATGTGGATAAAAAAGAGTTCTAAAGCCCCCGCAGTATCTGCGGGGGCTTTTTTGTTGGCACGAATTGACCGTTTCCCTGTTCGGGAGTTATGTAGTTGTATAGGAGAAACCCGAAAATAAGGGGGGCGAGCGTAACTCGCCCCCCTTATTTTCGGTATCTTTTCGCGAATTGTGAAATTCTTATTGTAAAATCTTACCAGAACGGCTAGAATTTATATACCTATAACTCAATCAAACCCTGCCACATCCCCACGCTGGGGCACAATGACCAAGTTGGTCATCTCGCTGGCGTTGCTTGTCATCGTTGCGGCTTTGCTGGTACGCTTCCAGGCGCTTATTGTTCCTTTGTTACTGGCATTCGTGCTGGCTTACCTGTTTTATCCGGTTGCCACCCTGTTCGACCGCATCCCAAAAATATCATGGCGTATGGGGGTCACTCTGATGTACCTCTTGCTGATCGCTGTGATCGCTGGCCTGGTGACGTTGAGCGGCTTTGGCCTTGTTCCCCAGATCCAAAGCCTGATCTCTTTGGTAGAGAACAGTATTGTCGAAGTGCCTGCCTTGCTGAATGATGCTGTGCTCTGGGTCAATCAGGTTTCTCCCATCCCGATAGACCTGAGCACTATCAACCCGGATGAGATCGGCCAGCAACTGCTTTCCTATGTGCAGCCGGTGCTTGGCAGCACCGGCCAGGTGCTGGGGACAGTCGCCAGCAGCGCGGCCAGCTTCTTCGGCTGGGGCGCCTTTATCTTGATCGTTTCCTATTTCATCATGACCGAAAGCGGCGGCTTGCGTGGAAACCTGGTGAAATTCGAAATCCCCGGTTACACGGAAGACTTCCAACGCCTGGGTCGAGAGCTAACGCGCATCTGGAACGCCTTCCTGCGCGGGCAGATGATCGTTTTCAGCCTGGCGTTTATCTTCTATCTGGCTGTGCTCTCTGTGCTCGGCGTGCGCTATGCCATTGGGTTGGCCCTGCTGGCTGGCATTTCCAAATTCCTGCCCTATATCGGCCCGGCCATCGTCTGGATCACGCTGGGGCTGGTCAGCTATTTCCAGCCCTTCAAACTCTTTGGCATGAGCCCCCTGGCCTATACCATCCTTGTGTTTGCCGTTGCCCTGCTGTTCGACCAGTTATTGGATGGCTTCATCACGCCCCGCATCATGGCGCAGGCGCTCAGTGTGCACCCCGCGGCGATTTTGGTGTCCGCGCTGGTGCTGGCCGATTTGCTGGGTGTGCTGGGGATCATTGTCGCCGCGCCCATGCTTGCGACCATTGTTCTTTTTGGGCGCTATACCATGCGGAAGATGTTGGATCAGGATCCCTGGCCTGAAAAGGAAGTCGAACCCGCACCACTGTTTACCAGGGAAAGAGTGGCCGCGCGCATCCGTAAGACCCTGAGCCTGCTTCCGTTCAAAAAACAAAAAACGCAGCCGGATACAAATTCAACCGATCTGCCCGACGAAAACCAACCTGAAGGAGAAAACTCATGACCAACAATGGGAAAGAACCCACAACCGCTACATTGGCCGAAACCGACAACTACATGATCTGGAAAGCCGACGAACCCGATGGCGAGACCACATACCATATTGAACTCAATAGCATAACCATACATTTCTTCGAAGAAGAATGGGAAGAGTTCACCAAGTTGCTCAAAAGCCTGAAATAAGAGCACAAATATGTCACTGCGAGCGAGTGGAGCGAGCGCGGCAGTCTCAAGTAACCTGGAAATAAAAAGTTGGCTCATGATTAGCACTAGTGCAGACGAACTAAGGCAGAAACGATAGCAGGTGAAACCTGCTTATGATTGACTGCTAGCTCATGGATAGCAACATAGCCAGACAAATAAGCTTTGTGCACTCCTCGGTATGGGCGGAGGAAATTGCGCAAACCCGTCCAACCGCCTTCGTTGGAATTGACGTGCACTTCACGGACACCATCTCCATCGTCATCGCGCGCCCATTCGTTTTTTCCATGACACACGGTGAGGCGTATTCGCTTCAGGCGATTGTAGCTATCGTATTCATCGGTGTAGAGTGTGGCTTGCGCTTGAGTGAAGCGCTCTACAAAAGGGCAGAGTGTCTTGCCCTGGGTATTCTTCATCACACGAATACGCACCTGGCGCGTTTCTCGGCCAATCACGGCACAGATTGGAGGACGATCATTCTCGTATGTGCCGCGCCCACGCCGTTTGTTGGCTCTACATCGGGGTGGGTCGTGTGGATCAGCGTGCCACTCTCCTTTTTTCCCCAGCGTTCTGGAACATTTCGTCGGTTTCGACTTCCAGATCGCTCAAGGGTTCGCTCGTTTGTTCGCGTTCTGCATTGGCTTGCAGCAGATGCCGCACTTCTGTAGCTGTTGTACGGCTGATCTTCAGCTCACGTGCTATTTTTGCCGAAGATTTGCCTTGTAGCACTTCTCGAAGGAACAGAACAGTTTGCTCTGGCGTAAAATATCTGCCTTCGAACACTGTTCCACTGTACAGGTTGTATATGCCTCGACATACTTTGCACCGATACACATCCAGGTCACTCTTCTTTGTTTTGCGAAACCAGTTGGCTTGGTCGCGTTCGGCTCGGCAATGTGGACATTTCAACCCATCTGGATGGAAATATTCTTCTAGCCATTCTAGACAGGCCTCGCGATCCATTAGTTCTGTGATTGGAAAATCCATGCCTCATATTTTACCCAATCACTTGTCCTGAACATGAGCCAAAAAGTTACATCAGCTAGGAGATTGCCACGCCGCTGTGCGGCTCGCAATGACAACCCATTATGAAAATCAACAACACCATCACCGACGTTCCCGGGATCGAAGTCGGTCAGGCGCAGGATGACGAAGCCCTGACCGGATGCACCGTTATCCTGTGCCGGAAGGGGGCTGTCGCGGGCGTGGATGTGCGCGGAGGCGCCCCCGGCACGCGCGAAACAGATTTGCTCAATCCATCTACGATGGTGCAGAAAGTGCATGCTGTTATGCTGGCAGGGGGCTCGGCCTTTGGGTTGGATGCCGCTTCTGGCGTGATGCGTTATCTTGAAGAGAATAATATCGGCCTGAATACCGGCGTTGCCAGGGTGCCAATTGTTCCAGCCGCGATTCTGTTCGATTTAATGGTTGGCAAGCCCGATGTCCGGCCAGATGCGGAGATGGGCTATCGCGCGGCGTCGGCTGCTTCGACGGATCCGCCTGCGGAGGGGAACGTCGGCGCAGGGGCTGGGGCGTCTGTCGGCAAAATATATGGGCCGAAGAGCGCCATGAAAGCTGGGATCGGCACCGCCAGCATGAAGGTCGGCGGAGTGGTGATCGGCGCGATCGTAGCCGTCAATGCTTTTGGGGATGTGATCGATCCAGAAAACGGACAGATCGTTGCTGGAGCGCGGTCAAACAAAAAGGGTGTCGCTCCGGGAGATGATGTCGGTATTTCCGCGATACGCTCAAAGTGATGAAGACCTTCACCGGGCGGACGATCTTCAAGCTCGCGACCAAAGCAACACGGTCATCGGTGTGGTGGCGACCAACGCCAAACTGACGCAGGCCGAAGCGACCAGGGTAGCCCAGATGGCACAGGATGGCCTGGCGCGCACGATCCGCCCGGCGCACACCATGCTGGACGGGGATACGATCTTTGCGCTGGCGACCGGCGAGAAAAAAGCCGACCCAACCACGGTCGGCGCGTTTGCTGCGGAAGTGATGGCGGGGGCTATTTTGCGCGGGGCGCGGAATGCTGCTTCGGCGGGCGGTTTGCCGGGATTAGGGGATGAGGGGGAAGTGAGTAGTAGTAGTGAGTAGTAAAAAGTGAGAAGGGTATAGGGAAGTGCGTCGCACCTGGTTTGACAAGATTATCTTATCGTTGAGTAAATTCTGACTAAACGGTTTAAACTCGTTACATACAGTCTTGTTGCTAACTTGTCTCGCGATTTGGTATTACTTGGAAGCCCCATAATTTTCCCTCGCTTACTATCATTTATATAATTGAGAAATAAATAATGTGCTAAGTCATCATAAGGTTAATGGCTGTCTTGAGCAAAAAATAAGACAGCCTATTTATTTCCAAATTTGTAAAATTCTACTGAGAATTTGGTCTTACCTTCTCCCTTTGAGTTCGTCTTTCAAGATTAGACTCATGAACACGCTCACGACGGTCACAACCAGACCACCCAGGAAGGCGGGCCAGAAGCCCTCAACGGTGAAGCCAACGCCGAACATTTGCCCGGCCAGGCCGGTCAGCCAGAACAGGAAGGTGTTGATCAGCAGCGTGAACAATCCCAGGGTCAGGAAGATGAGTGGGCAGGTCAGGAACTTGAGCAGCGGGCGCAGGAATGCATTGATCAGCCCAAAGATCAGCGCCAGCCAGATCACAGATACCCAGCCGCCTTGTAAGACAACGCCGGGGACGAAATAAACTGCTAAAAATAATGCTATCGCGTTGATAAGCCAACGCAGGATGAATTTGTTCATTTGGTTCTCCTTTCAATAACTAATACGATAAATAACATATGAAGTTGCGCGGAATCAGTGCAACGCACTTGTAAAGATTAACTTAAGCGTGTGTGCATCCAGATCAGGGTGCGGGCGATCTCGAAGCCTGCCGCCTGGATGGCTTCTTCTTGCAGACCTGCAGGATGCTCCAGCTTTATATTCTTGCGGAAGCCCAAATCGCGATGTGCCCTTTGCAGCAGCAGGGTGATGGATTCAGGGTCGGCGTCTGGATCACATGCTAACCATAACAGACTGCCGCGTTTGGATGGCAGCCAGGCCAGTGTGCCCTGCAAACGGCCTTCTTTTTGAACCGCCCACTGTCGCAAGTCAAATTCGACAAAGAGACGATAGAGCCAGTTCCACAGGCCGGGTTTGAGACTGCTCCAGTTCGTGGAGCGGTACCAATTTAATTCGTCTGGATGTAACTGGTTGAGCCAGGTCAGTTGCTGCGACCAGAAGCGGGAATGTCGCTTGGTAACAACGGGCAGGCCGGGAGCGGCGTTTGAAGCGGGAGAATTGGCAGGGGATAGATGTCCATCTTTGCTCCCCCGCCAGGTTGTGCGTTGGGCGCGTTCCACAAATCCCAGGTCCGCATACATTTTCACCGCGCCGGGGTTGTCCGCACGGACATGCAGCCAGAGATCATTCACACCGCGTTGACGGGCGTGCTGCATGACTCGCTCTGTCAGCGCGCGGGCGATGCCTTTTCGACGGTGGTCCGGGTGCGTAGCGACGTTGGCAATCAAATAGAGCCGTTTCCCCTTGTGCCGGAAGGGCACCAAACTGGCATTGCCGATGATGCGCCCATCCTGCTCCCAGACAAACCCGGAGAGCGGCATGGAAGCGCTTTCGATGGCATTGCTGGCCCAGCGCATAAAGGACGCATCGCGGCTGGCGCGTCGCATTTGCTGGACGTAAGAGCGTCCATCGCTGTCCATGCTGCTGGCAAAACACAGCTCGATCAGGTCGGCCACCCGGGGCAAATCTCGCAAAATATTGAGCGGACGCAGGTTCCCGGTAACAGAAGCCCGTACCGGAAGCGGAACAGAAATCATACACATATTATAGCCGTATGTGAATAGTTGAGGGTAGAATAAGGATAGCCCTTAAGGAGGGTATTTTATGAGCCTGCCTGAACCCATTCAACCATCCCCGCGCACCTTGATCCGTTTCATGTTCCGCAAGATTGTCAAACCAGTCACGCGTGAACGCCGCGCCGAAGTGCAGGTGCAGTTGCGCGATTCCTGCACCCCGGATTTCGACTTTTTCCTGCTGGTGGTGCTCTCGGCAGTGATCGCTACACTGGGCCTGCTGACCAATTCGGCAGCCGTCATCATCGGCGCCATGCTGGTTGCACCATTGATGTCGCCGATCATTGGGATTGGGTTGGCGTCGCTGACGGGCGATGCGCGCTTGTTCCGTGATTCGGGTGTGGCCCTGGGACAAGGCGCGCTGCTGGCGATTCTGATGGCTGTCATACTGGCCTGGGGCAATCGCCATCTCCCTTTTGTGACCTTGCAGGAGCTTCCGGTAGAAGTGCTTTCACGCACACGTCCCAGCCCGATAGACCTGACCATCGCGCTGGCAGGCGGCATGGCGGCTGCTTTTGCACTGGCAATGCCGTCCATCTCGGCGGCGCTGCCAGGTGTGGCTATCGCCACCGCTTTGATGCCGCCGTTGGGCGTGGTAGGGATTGGAATTGCGATGGGACGCTGGGATGTGGCTGGCGGTGCGCTGCTGCTCTTCCTGACCAACGCAATCACCATTGCGTTTGCAGCCATGCTGGTTTTCTTCGCTTTGGGCTTTGCTCCCAAGCGCGAAGCCGGGCGACGAGTTCCGCGTGCATTGGCTATTTCGGCTGTTTTCACGCTCATACTGCTAATCCCTCTCACGATTCTCAGCGCAAGTTTTTTCCGCGATGCATCTGAAAACCGTCAGATCGATGCAGTCGTAAAGGAAGAAGTTGCCAAATATGACGCCGAGATGACAGATCTTCAGCCGTTGCAGGACGGCGAAACGCTGCATCTGACAGTCACTTTACGTGTTTCAAAACAACTCAGGTATGAAGATGTGATCGAATTGCAGCAGAATGTGGCCTTGAAATTACAACGGCCGGTATCCATTGTTGTGAACCAGATTGTCGCAGCGCAGCTCGATCCGCTCGTTCCACCCACGCTAACCATTACGCCTACGTTCACCCTCACGCCCACAGCTGCTACCTTTACAGCAACAGTTACCTCTACTCCAACCGCCTCCCTTACCCCATCCCCCAGCCCGACGCCTGTCCCTCCCACACCAACCGCTACACCGCAACTGGCACAGATCCCTCGCAATGCTGTCAGGACCCTCGATCTGGTGCAGCAGCCCGGTGGTCCTTCGATCGGGCGCATCCGCCCTGGTGATTTCGTGACTGTACTATACGGCACCCAGGTATACGATGGTCTGGTCTGGTGGGAAGTGATGGACGCCGAAGGCCGCCTCGGATGGCTCCCGCAGGTCGAGATGGCTGTGGTCACATACACACCAACAAAAACAGCAACATCAGAGCCATAAACATATTGCCCGTTATGAAATGAAAAACCAACTCACCCGAATTTAATCTTTCGAGGGTAAGTCGTGTTTTTACTAAAAGTCTATCCGAATAATATTTTGTAGTAATGGCTTTAGCCGTTAAATAAGCAACTAAAGTCGCCACTACGGCATTTTACGGATAAGTTATAAAATAGGATGCTGATTAGCGCAGACAACGTTGAGATTTTCCTTATCCTGTCCCTACATTTTTTTAAGTCCCAGCACTTCATACACTTGTACAGGCTGGCTTTTACCTTTTACCGTCATGTCCGCATGGTGACGAACTTCAATCTCATTTTGAACGCGTTTATAAGCTTCTTTGCTGATCAGTATCTGGTTCTGACCGGAGTTCTCCTGAATGCGTTTGGCAGTGTTGACGCTGTCGCTGATGGCAGTGTATTCCAGTCGGCGGTCAGTGCCGATCAATCCCAGTACAGCATCGCCATAGTGGATGCCCACGCCAAAAGCCAGGTGTGAATCTTTGGGGAGTTCCTTATATAATCCCTCCACTGTCTCACGCAAAAGCAGTGCTGCCTTGACGGCTCGCAGGGTATGATCCTTTTGTGGAATAGGCGCATTAAACCAGGCCATGATGGCATCTCCCAGGAATTTATCAATCGTGCCTTCCTGAGAAAGTACTGCTTCCGCCATGGCAGCCAGGTACCGGTTCAGCACTGATACCAGTTGCTCAGGGGAAAGCTGCTCGCTATAGGTGGTAAACCCGCGAATATCTGCAAACAATACCGTGATGTCTGCTCGCGTGCCGCCCAATTGCAAACTGTTAGGGTCAAGTTGTTCGATGACGGCAGGCGATACCATGCGTTCAAACAGACGTCGCTGCGCTTCAAGACGTTTGCGCTCGGTCATATCATCCAACACAATCGCAACCCCCTGTGTGGTCTGGTTTGCATCCTTGAGCGGAGAGAGATTCAATCGCCAGTCCACCGGGCCTCGTTGGGGCAGGCTGTGGCTTATCTCCAGGCCTACAACAGGCTCATTGGTGTTACGCACAGAAACCAGGTGCGAGGCAATGTTTTCAGATACAGTCGGTAATATTTCGTTCAAGGGATGCCCGATTATTTCCACTGCCGTGTGTCCCAAAATAGATTCAGCAGCACGGTTGCACAAAGTGATTTGATCTTTGACATCGGCGGTGATTACACCGCTGGCAATGGATGCAAAGATGTTATCCATCAGGTTCTTGAGTTCAGTGACCTCTGCAAGTGTATGCTTCAAGGATGAGAATAAACGTGCATTCTCAATCGCAACAGCAGCTTGATTGGCGAAGGCGGTCAAAAGGTCGCGTTCGTTTTCAGTAAAGATGCCGCTTCGGATGCGGTTGTCAGCGTAAATGACGCCGATCAAATCGTCTTTGACCTTGAGTGGCACACATAAGATGGAACGCAGGTTGAAAGCGACCACACTTTCCTGCGCCCCAAAGCGGGGATCTTCCTGTGCGTTCGTCGTCAGGATGGGTTCACCCACTTCGATAACTTTTTGTATGACGGTTCGACTGACGGCAAACTCATTGGGATTGATAGACTCCTGCTCCCAGTTGCGGGCAATCCGCGAGGTCATTTCGCCCTGTTCATCCCGCAGCATCAGAAAACCACGCTCGGCGCGTGATAATCGAACAATAGTGTCCATTACGATTTGCAAGACCGAATCTAACTCAAGCGTTGAATTGACAACTTGTCCAATCCCGGCCAAGGCAAGCAGGTTGCTTTGTTCGGTTTCAAAAGCCTCCATCTTTTTGCTCAGTTGTTCAAGAATTGTTTCGAGGTTTTTAATTTCGTCTATGGTCTCTTGCGGAACCCTGGCTTTTGACTTTTCTATTTCAGCGTGTACAGCCCCGGCTTGTTTGCTGAGGATGAATAATTGGTCGTGTATTGTGGTGGGTTTAGTCTTGTCACTGATCATTGGACTATTCCGTGGTGATGTCACTCAATTGGGCTTCCATACAGAATTTTATGGAAGATGCTCTGTATAGTATACAACCAAATGGTTAGGCTTGCACGCCGCGCACGGCCAGCATGACCCGGGTGTGGTGTGAACAAGGTCGCCTGGAGTTGTTCGGTCAGGGTTTCGATAGCGCTGGCGGCATTCGGGAGTTTCTTTGCCAGGAATGTAGCGCGCTCAGATGGGGTGCTGTGAATGGTCGGGGTTTCGCCGAGCAGGCGCAGGCAGCGGTTGACCGTTTCGAAGGAACGTTCAATGGGAGTGAGCACCGCCCATTGTGCCCAGTTAGAAAGCCAGGCAGGAGGCTTTTCTCCGCTGCGTTCATACACGGCTTGCATGCGGATCGGGATCTTGTCAAAAACGGCATATTGGCGATTGAGCAGCCACACGGAAACGACCAGAAGCACTGCTGCGATGAGATATAAATATGAAGCGATCCCCGTCTGTTCTTCGATAGGCGGCAAATTCTCTTCTTCGCCCAGCCCTTCTTCGAATTCAAGTTTTCGCCCAGGCAGTTCATCCGGGGAGCCCAAATCCAGGGGATTTCGAGGCCCATTCAATTCACTATCAGCCTCTGACTCATCATCTTCCGGTATGTTCGGGCGCATCAGTTCGTCTTGATTTCCGGTGGGTTCGAATTCTATCCAGCCGATATCTGGGAAATATACTTCTGGCCAGGCGTGCGCATCCAGACTGCGCACCGTGTAGACGTTCGTTTCGCGGTCAAATACGCCTTCTGCAAAACCGACCGCCATGCGGGCAGGGATGCCAACTGAGCGCAGCATGAGCACCTCGGCAGAGGCGTAGTAGTTGCAAAATCCCTGTTTCAGATCGAAGAGTATCCATTCGAGCAGATCTTCTCCCTCGGGCAGCGGTTCAGGGAGCGGGTTAGTGTAAACGATTTCGCCACGCAGATACCTGGTGATCGCAGCAGCCTTGTCATAGGGTGTTTCCAAATCCTGCGTGATCTGATTCGCCAGGTCGCTGATGCGCGGCGAAAAATCTTCCGGGAGTTGCAGGTATCTTTCAGTTACCCATTGCGGGTACTCTGTGCCCGCATTTTGTAATTGCTGTATAGATGGATTGGACAACGCCGCCATCACCTGGTATTGCTCACCCGGCTTTAGCGTTGGGTCTGCCATCCATGCGAGCAGATCCTGTTCATTGGCCTCTGTCGTTGCGTATCTGGTCCACCCGGGGCGGCTTACCCACAGGGGCTGGGTGGCTGTATATAAGAGGGAATGTTGAATTTGCGTTTTGATAGTAAAGCTGGCCGCCGTTTGTTCAACTGATGCTGGAATGACCAGTTCGGTGTCCGCAGGGGCAAATTCATTGAGCGTTGTATCTGTGACATACCATCTGTTGTTCTGGTAGAAGTCATACACATAGCCCCGCCAGTAATAACGCGGCTGTTTTTCCTCAAGTTCGGGGGCTTCTACGCTAAACACAGTCACCGTAGAGAGTGAATTGCCGGTTCCCAGGCCAAGTTGAGTGCCAAAGAACTCTCCCGATCTGCGGACAACAGGCGCTTCGAGGGCTTCGACTGCATTAGAGAACCATTCCTGAACATCTCGCCAGGGTTCTGTCAACCGTTTCCAGGTGCGGACGGCAGATTGCAAGCCTGCCTGTGATGCGGGAACTGTCCACGCGACGAAGACAAAAAGAGTCGCAGTAATCACCATGCCGCGTGTCAGGTCAAACGAACTCTCCTGCATTTGAAAAACACGCCGCTCTCGCCAGGCTTCACGGTTGTTCAAGTAATAAAGACGCCCTAATAACAACAGGGCTAACAAGAGATAAATGGCTAATATCCAGATGCGACTGCTGAAAAATTGGTCGTAGAGGTGAATGACCAGGATAAATACCCCGCCTGGCAAGATAGCTGCCAGGTAGTTGTTGTGTCGCGTCCACCAGTATCCCGATGCCAGGCTAAGGAACCAGACCAGGGTTGAAATGAAGGCCACGAATAGCAGACCGTCTTCCACGGGTTCGCGCTGAAAGAACTGCACTAACGAGAAAAACAAACGTCCACCCACGCTGGCCAGTCGTTCAGAAAGCAGGGCATCTTCAATTGCAATCGTTAATTGCCAGGGGATGAGTATGACAGAATAGCCCAACGTCAACAAGATTACAGATCTTCTTTTGAAATAACTATGACCAAGTGCCAGCCCTATGAAAAGCCCCAAGGCTGCCAGGGTTTGTGCAAAGAAAAGAAATTCTGTCCAGCTTGTGACAACCAGCCGCGCAGTAGCTGCCTGCAACATGAGAAGCAGTAGAATGGTTGACGGCCAATCCCAACGACGAGGCTGTGGCACTCTCATGCAATGAGTGTACAATAACAGCACACTGACGTCAATGCAGGGATGGAAACCTGAGCGGGCCGCGCGCCTCAATCAGGAACGATGGAATTGCTACCGGTATGGTGAGCGGAATCCTGCCCTCGACAGGGCGGTTGATCAGGGGTGGCTGGCAGGCACCGGGTCCGATTTGAAGCGCAGCGCAAATCTTCATGAAATTGAAATTATATTGACCGCCATCTGTGGGGGGCAAAGTGTTATAATCAGCAGGACTGGGGCTGTAAGACATTTCAATGGAGAACTTTTCGTTTAATGACTTTAGAACGTGGCACGCTTCTACATAAACGTTATCGTATTGTCGAGATCCTGGGGCAGGGGGGCATGGGGTCTGTCTATCGCGCTGTAGATGAAAATCTGGGCGTAGATATTGCCCTTAAAGAAAACCTGTTCACCACCGATGAATATGCTCGCCAGTTTCGTCTCGAGGCGGTAATCCTGGCGAATTTGCGGCACCCTAACCTGCCGCGCGTTTCAGATCATTTTGTGGTCGGTGACCAGGGACAATATTTGGTGATGGACTTTATCGATGGCGAGGATCTGCGCCAGCGCATGGAACGCGCAGGTTCGATTTCCGAAGAAGATGCCATCATGATCGGCGCGGCTATGTGTGATGCGCTCATGTATCTGCACACCCGAAAACCCCCAATATTGCATCGTGATATCAAGCCTGGCAATGTTAAGATCACGCCAGATGGGCATATCTTTTTGGTGGACTTTGGTCTGGCAAAAGTGGTGCAGGGCACGCAGGCAACTACAACTGGCGCGCGTGCTATGACGCCCGGATATTCACCGCCAGAGCAGTATGGAACTGCCCGCACCGATCCACGCACTGATATTTACTCGCTTGGCTCTACCTTATATGCGGCATTGACCGGCATCATTCCTGAAGATGGATTAGCGCGCGCCATGGACAATGCCCAGTTGACCCCACTGCGCAAACGTAATAGCAAGGTATCGCGTCGTCTGGCGGCAGCGATCGAGCAGTCGATGGCTATTGATCCGGCTGATCGTTTCCAGTTAGCCGAAGAATTCAAGAAGGCTTTGCTTGGCTCAAAATCCAAGACGCAGCGTCTGACCGGGAATTACACCGTTGCGCCGCCGCCAACTGATTCAGAGATAACACCAGTTGGATCAGGATCAGATGATGAAAGTCCGCCCCAAAAGCCAATTGAAAAGAAACCAGGCTTAATGGCGGTTGAGCCGGAAAACGAATTCAAACCTCCAAAAAGGAAGAAAAAGCGCAAGGGTGGATGTCTGTTGCCGCTGTTGTTGATTTTGCTTCTACTGATCGGTGGCGCGGGTGGCGTTTCGTATTTTTATCCGGAGTTGATACCTTCACCTTATGCCAGCATGATCCCCTGGATTGGGGCGGAAGAACCAACGGCAACACCGATGCCAACACTGCAGCCCACAGAGACGCCTACTCTGGAACCATTGCCCACTTCTACAGAGGAGCCACTTACCCCTACTGTGGCACCCACTTACACATTCACTCCCACCCCTTTGCCGCCCGCAGGGCCATCTTCCACGCCGACCATTACGCCGACAGATTCGCCAACGCCAATTGGCGGCGGTTTCGGCCAGATTGCATTTGCATCTGAACGAACCGGAATCCCACAAATTTATCTGATCAATGCGGTGGATGGCGGCGATTTGTATCCTATTACAAACCTTCCTGAAGGTGCGTGTCAACCGTCCTGGGCGCCGGATGGAACCAGGTTTGTCTTCACCTCGCCGTGTGGACACAATACAGATTCTTACCGCGAGGCAAGCATCTATATTGCCAATGCAGATGGAACAGGGATCGCTCCTATAACCACAGCCCCAGGCGGGGATTTCGACCCGGCCTGGGCACCGGATGGCAATCGCATTGCTTTTACATCCCTGCGCGATGGTCGCAAAGAGGTATACACCCTGGATTTGGACACTTCTATGACCACCCGGCTGACATTTTCGGATACGGATGAAGAAAGCAGCCAGCCCGCCTGGTCGCCGTTTGGCAACCAGATCGTCTTTGTGAAAAAGCGTGTTGATGCGCTGCAAATCTGGACGATGACAGATACTGGTCAGAACCATGCGCAGGTGGTTCGAAGCGGGCAAACGCTATGGGATTTTTACCCGGTCTGGTCTCCAGATGGGCAATACATCCTGTTCAATCAGCGCCAGATCAATACAGGCGCTTTACCCTGGATGATGCAAATCCGCTATGAAGACCGCGATACGCAGGCAGCTTCTCGCCTGAAACTGGGTGTGGTTGGTATCGAAAACCTCCATTATTCACCAGATGGATTTTGGATGGTTTATGAAGCGGTAGATGAGCTTCTCAATAAAGATATTTATTACATGACAGCCAGCGGGGCAACACGTACGCGCCTGACGACCGATCCGGATGACGATTTTGACCCGGCCTGGCGTCCAGTAACAGCTCCGTAAGAAACTAATCTCCCGTTGAACCCAGCGGGAGATTTTCTTACACTCCTCTTATTGACGCTCATTTTTAGGCATGTTATCATTGAATGTCAATGTTTTAGCACTCTCAAGTCGAGAGTGCTAAATTGTGAGATAGACATGTCTGATCTGACCGAACGCCAGAAAACCATCCTGATGCTCGTAATACGAGACTATATCGAGACAGCGCAACCCGTTGGCTCGAATGCCCTCGTTAAACGCTACCACCTGGACCTGAGTTCTGCTACCGTCAGAAATGAGTTGTCTGCGCTTGATGAGATGGGCTTCCTGCGCCAGCCGCACACCTCAGCCGGCCGTGTTCCCACTGAGGAAGGCTACCGCTTTTTCGTCGGCCAGATGATGCACCAGGCTGAATTGCCCGAGACTGTTCAACACACTATCACGCACCAGTTCTATCAGGCCCGCCCTGACGTGGATCAGTGGATGACGCTGGCAGCTTCGATCCTGGCGCATCAATCGCAGGGCGTGTCAGTCGTCACGGCCCCGCATGCGGAACAAGCGCTTTTCAAGCACGTCGAATTGATCTCTACACAGGGCCGTCAGGTGTTGATGGTTATGGTCATGGCGGGAGGCGAAGTCTCGCAGCAGATTTTGACCCTGGCCGAGCCGGTAACGCAAGAAAAACTCAGCCAGACAGCCACGCGTCTTAACGGGCTTCTGGCTGGTCTGGCCGTGGACAAGATTTCCGCGCTGCCGCCTCGTTCCGATGCGCTCGACCAGGATATCCTGACCCTGATCGTGCAGGATATGCGCCGCGCGACCGAAAGCGTATCTGGCAACATCTACACCGATGGCCTGACCAACGTGCTGGCCGAACCCGAATTCGCCGAATCCGACGATGCCCGCCGTGCGCTGCGTCTTTTCGAAGAGCGCTCGACCTTACAAGATTTACTTGCGCGCACATCCACCAGCAGTATGGTTGGTGGATTGCAGGTGTTGATCGGCGGCGAGGGCGGCTGGGAAGAGTTGCGTCAATGCTCGATGGTGCTGGCGCGCTACGGCGTGCCGGGATTGGCGACCGGTATGTTGGGCGTACTTGGCCCCATGCGCATGTCTTATGCAAAGACCATTCCAACGGTCCGCTTTGTGGCGGGGCTGTTGAGCGATTTAGTAAACGATACGATTGCTGGAGAGTAAGGGAATGCCCAAGAAAGAGAATAAGAACGAAGAAGAAAGCATCGAAGAAGTGATTGAGAACCCGGTTGAAGAAACCGAAACGCTTGAAAACAGCGAGCAGGTTTCAGTTGAGATCGAAGCGCTGCAAAAGCAGCTCGAAGAGGCTGAAGCCAAGGCCGCCGAAAACCTGGATGGCTGGCAGCGTGCCCAGGCGGAGTTCATCAATTATAAGAACCGCGTCCAGCGTGACCGCGAGATGGATTACGCATCCATGAAGGGCGACATCATCAAGAAGATGCTGCCCGTGCTGGATGACCTGGAACGCTCGCTGGCACATCGCCCAGAAGGCGATTCCTGGGCAGATGGTATGGAATTGATCGCGCGCAAGTTCCAAAGCGTGCTGGAAGCCGAAGGCGTAAAACGCATTGAGGCAGCAGGACAAGAATTTGACCCGAATTTCCACGAGGCGATTTCAAGCGAGCCAAACGATGAAGTGGAAAGCGGCCACATCATCGAAGTGGTGCAGAACGGATATATGTCGGGACAGAGAGTCATTCGGCCAGCGATGGTGAGGGTGGCGCAGTAAGACCACAGACAATAGACGATAGACCGTAGACGATCAAAGTGCATGGTCTGTGGTCCATCGTCTGTCGTCGAATAAAAGGAGAACTTATTTCATGGGAAAAATCATCGGTATTGATTTAGGCACAACCAATTCGGCAGCAGCCGTCATGAGCGGCGGCGAGCCGGTTGTAATTCCATCGGCGGAAGGCGAACGTTTGGTTCCGTCGGTTGTGGCAGTCAACAAGAATCACGAGCGGCTGGTGGGGCGCGTGGCCCGCAACCAGGCTATCACCAATCCGGAAAACACGATTTTCTCGATCAAACGTTTGATGGGCGGCAAGGCTAAGGATAAGGAAGTGGAGCGCACAAAGAAACGCGTGCCCTATGCCATTACTGAAGCTGAAAATGGCGATGTGCGCGTCGAAATGGATGGCAAGGAGTATAGCGCGCCGGAAGTTTCGGCCATGATTCTGGGCAAGATCAAAGCGGATGCTGAAGCTTATCTCGGTGAGCCTGTTACCCAGGCGGTCATCACTGTTCCGGCTTACTTCAACGATGCCCAGCGCAACGCCACCAAAGATGCGGGCAAGATTGCCGGTCTTGAAGTGCTGCGCATCATCAATGAGCCTACCGCTTCTTCGCTGGCTTATGGCCTCGACAAGAAAGCCAACGAGATCATCGCGGTTTACGACCTGGGCGGCGGCACCTTCGACATTTCCATTCTGGATGTCGGCGATGGCGTCTTCCAGGTGCGTTCTACCAGCGGCGATACCTTCCTGGGCGGTGACGATTTCGACCAGCGCATCATGGACCATCTGATCGAAGAATTCAAAAAAGACAATGGCATTGACCTGTCCAATGACCGCCAGGCCCTGCAGCGTTTGAAGGAAGCCGCTGAAAAGGCTAAGATTGAGCTGTCCACAGTCATGCAAACGGAGATCAACCTGCCTTATTTGACTGCGGACGCCAGCGGCCCCAAACATCTGGTGTTGACGATGACACGTGCCAAGCTGGAACAACTCACAGCCGATCTGGTCGACCGAACAATTGCTCCCCTTAAACAGGCCTTGTCCGATGCCGGGCTGACCGCAGGCGAGATCAACGAAATCGTCATGGTCGGTGGCATGACGCGTATGCCCGCTGTGAATGACCGCGTAAAAGCCTTCTTCGGGAAAGACCCGCACAAAGGCGTCAACCCGGACGAAGTTGTGGCGATCGGCGCGGCCATCCAGGGCGGCGTGCTGGGTGGCGAAGTCAAGGATATCTTGCTGCTCGATGTAACCCCGCTTTCGCTGTCCATCGAAACCTTGGGCGGCGTAGCCACCCCGCAGATCGACCGCAACACCACCATCCCGACCCGCCGCAGCCAGGTCTTCTCGACTGCATCTGACAACCAGACGCAGGTGGAAATCCATGTGCTGCAAGGTGAGCGCCCCATGGCAGCGGATAACAAGTCGCTGGGACAGTTTATCTTGGATGGCATCCCACCTGCGCCGCGCGGCCTCCCGCAGATCGAAGTGACCTTTGATATCGATGCCAACGGCATCCTGAAAGTCACCGCAGCGGATAAAGCGACGGGTCGCAGCCAGCACATCACAATCACGGCTTCTTCCGGTTTGTCGGAAGAGGAAGTCGAGCAAATGAAAAAGGATGCCGAAGCCCACGCCGACGATGATCTCAAGCGCAAGGAATTGATCGAAGCCCAGAATCATGGCGATAACACAGCCTATGCGGCGGAGAAAGCCTTGAAGGAGTTTGGCGATAAAGTTCCTGAAGATACCAAAACAGAGATTGAAGCGAAGGTGGCCGAGGTCCGCGAAGCGGTGGGCGGTGAAGATGTGGAAGCTATGAAGTCCCTTACCGAAGAGCTGGGACAGCTTATCCAGAAGATCGGCGCCAGCGTATATGAAGGCCAGGAAGTAGCCAATGGCACCTCGGAAGCCGAGGCAGACCCATCGTCTGATGAAAGCGGCGAAGATGATGATGTCATTGATGGAGAAGTGGAAGAATAAGGAAGAGAATAGAGAACAGAGAGTAGTGATTAGTCAATTAATTTCCACTACTCTCTAATGATCTTCTCTCTACTCTCTGCAACGATATGAGCAATAGAGATTACTACGAAACCCTCGGTATCCAGCGGGGCGCGTCTGAAGATGAGATCAAGGCCGCGTTCCGCAAGTTGGCGCGCCAGTATCACCCGGATGTGAACAAAGATGCGGACGCCGAGGAGAAGTTTAAAGAGATCAATGAAGCCTACGGTGTGCTTTCTGACCAGCAGAAGCGCGCCCAGTATGACCGCTTTGGCCGGGCCGGGCTAGGCGACCTGGGCGGTATGCCGGACTTCGCCACGATGGACTTTGGCGACATCTTCGAAGAAATCCTGGGCGGGTTCGGCTTCTCGACCGGGCGCGGCTCGCGCCGTTCCCCCCGCCGCGGGCGTGACCTGCAAATGGCTGTTTCTTTAACATTTGAAGAAGCGGTCTTCGGTGTGGAGAAGGAAGTCGAGTTCCAGCGCGACGAGACCTGCTCAACTTGTAACGGCTCCGGTGCGGAACCGGGCACATCGCCCACGCGCTGCGGCACCTGTAACGGACAAGGTGAAGTGCGCCAGGTGCGCCAGACCTTCCTGGGCCAGATGGTGCAGACGGCAACCTGCCCGACCTGTAACGGGCGCGGCGAAACCATCTCATCGCCATGCAAAACCTGTCGAGGCGGCGGGCTGGAACGTAAGACGGTCAAGAAGAAGGTGCAAATCCCCGCTGGCGTGGACAAGGGCACACAAATCCGTTTAGCTGGTGAAGGCCAGCCTGGTGTTAACGGCGGGCCGCATGGCAGTCTGTTCCTGGTGCTGGATGTAAAACGGCACAAGTTCTTCCAACGCCGCGAAAATGATATCTTTCTCAATCTCGATATAAATGTCGCGCAGGCTACGCTGGGCGCGGAGATTGAAATCCCAACGCTGGAAGGGGATGAGAAGTTGAAGATCCCGGCAGGCACGCAGCCGGGCAAAGTGTTCACGCTCAAAGATAAAGGCGTGCCCTACGTGCGCCGCAACGGACGTGGCGACCAGCGCGTGATCGTCAATGTGGCTGTGCCGAAGAAGTTGAGCAAAGAACAGCGCGAGTTGTTCGAGCAACTGGCTGAGTCGCTGGGGACGACGGTCAAGCCGCAGGAGAAGGGTTTTCTGGATTGGTTGAATGATGCATTGGGGGGGTAGACCCCACCGACCGTGACGGCGGACGGTGGAAAGAAGAACAGTGAGCGGATACATAGTCATCCGCTCATTTTTTATTCCCCCGCACGTTTTCTGAGAATTGCGGATTGAAAACTCAGCTGGCCTTCCCCAAATTCAATCCGTTTGAAGTACAGAATGTCAAACGTATTGGCAAGAATTCTTTTCAGGTTTTCGTCAGAATGAAAAGAGAAAAAGCGCTTTGGCGTATAAAAGTCCTTATCCCAAATATCTGCAAATTCGAAGCCGCCATAGATGCCTAAATAGAATAAGCCAGCAGGGCGCAAAACATTACGAACATTTCCAGCGCTACAGGGAACTCATCTTTCGGAAGATGTAAAAAGCTGTTGAGCGCGTAAACAGCATCGAATGATTGTGCTCGAAATCTAAATGGATCATATCCATAACATGGGCATCTAAGCCCTTTTGCTAACAGAGTTCAACCATTTTGGGAGATAGGTCGATACAAGTTACCTGTAAGCCCTGATCTTTGAAGAATAAACTGTCTCTGCCGGGCCGGCCCCGATTTCAAGTAGTGTTTGCTTGTTTTCGCCCTGCAGCAACGACAGGAAATGTGCGCGTTCCACGGCTTTCCAATCGTCTATTTCACTTTTGTTCCGCTCTTCAGCTTGTTGGTTATAGACATTTACCAAATCAGCTTTGAGTTGTTCGTAATGTCATATCGATATTTTACAATAGGTTGGGAAATACTTGCTTTATAATCACGTTCACGATAGAAAAAACATGAATGATAAGAATATAACGAACTGGCTTGAAGTTTCCTTAACCGTAGACGGCGAACTGGCGGAAGCCGTCGCCGATGTGCTGGCGCGTTTTGCGCCCAACGGCGTGGCAACCGAGCGGGGCATCGCATTCGTTGATGATGACGATCCCTGGCACACCGGCTGGCCCGATCGTTGTCCGCGCGTATCTGGAGATGGATGAGCACATCGAAGAGACACGCCAGAAGCTGGAAGAGTCGCTTTTCTATTTGGGGATGATCCAGCCCGTGCCGACTCCCGTTTACAAACAGATCGCGGATCAAAACTGGATGGAAGCCTGGAAGCAGCACTATCAAGCCGATTCCTGTCGGAGAGCGACTCATCATCGTGCCGGTCTGGCTGGATTCGCCGGAGCCGGAACGCATCCCGATCAAGATCGATCCCGGCATGGCTTTTGGGACGGGGACACACCCGACCACGCAGTTGAGTTTGGAGTTGATTGAAAGAGCATGTCACTCTGAGCGAAGCGAAGAGTTTCTCATCAGATTGGAGAATTCTTCGCTCGCTGCGCTCGCTCAGAATGACAAAAAGTTTCGGGTTATCGACATCGGCTGCGGCTCTGGCATCCTATCCATTGCTGCCTTGAAACTCGGCGTATCCACCGCCTTGGGCGTGGACATTGACATCGAATCGGTTAACAACGCGCGTGAGAATGCTGATAAAAATGAGATCGGTGATGAATTTATCATTGGCCATGGGTCGGTAGCAGAAGTACTCTCAGGACAATTCCCTTACAAGCAGGCACCGCTGGTGGTGGCAAATATCCTTGCGCCGATCATTCTTCGTCTGTTTGGGGATGGATTGGCTGATTTAGCGGAACCGGGTGGAACGGTAGTCTTGAGCGGAATCCTGCAGGAGCAGGAAAGTAAGATCCTTGAGGCCGCGCAGGCTCAAGGTCTGGTTTTGAACGAGAGAAAACAAATGGGGGATTGGGTTGCTTTTTCTTTTTTCAGGAAAGCTGACTAAGATACCCTGGGATAGAAGACCAACATATTCAAACGGCCGATGCGGACGCGGTCTCCGCTTTCTATATCATATGGTATTTTGGGTATCAGGCGGTCATTTTCAAGCCAGGTGCCGTTGCTGCTTCCCAGGTCGGTGATCTGGTAGCCGCCATCTGTTTGGCGGATCAAGGCATGTACCCTGGAAATTCCATAATCCATGCTGAGTGAAGCCAGATCGACCAGGGGCTCCTGGGTATTGATTTCAGCAGATGCCCGTCCGAGAATGAACGCTTTTTCTTCCTGCATAGCGACCGGCTGTCCATCTTCCAGATTGATTAGAACAATCCCCTGGGCCGGGATTTCGAAGTTCATGAAGCGTTCTTTGCTCGGAGGGGGAGCACCCAGGATTTCATCAAAGGTGTCCGGAAGGGTGCCTGTCACTTCTCGAACATTGTGCAGGATTTTGGTTTTTTGGCGGTCTTCATTTAACGGTGTGTTGCAAAATGAGCACACAATCGCCCTCACTTCATTTTTCATTTTGCATGCCGGACAAAAAATTCCTGCTTCAGTATTGTTCATCATTCACTCGTGTAAGATGGTCTGTGATCGGTATTCTAACATGCTCCACGTTTGGATAGCCCTGAGCCGATCTGTTTTCTTATGCTCCATTTTTCCTATATTCGAGCACGGTTGTTGATTAAAAATTTTCCCGCATTCTATACTTTGTGCTATCATAAGTCAACATGGATCGCCGCCGACTTATCCTGTATTTGTTGCTAAACGTTTTTGTTTCGGCCTGTGTGACAGGCTCAATTTTGTTCTGGTATGATCGCACCTATCGTGCTTCTCTGGCTCCGGTTCCACAGGCAGAAGTACCAGCCCAGGGTGAGTCTGCTGTTACACTTCAGCCAGATGCACAGGTTCCGATTGAGATCGTCAGTGTAGTCGGCGCAGGAGCGCTGGATACGGAAGTTGTGGTTGTGCGCTACAATGGACAAGGTGAGTTGGGACTGTCGAACTGGCAGATCAAAGACGACAGTGGTAACACCTTTACCTTCCCGCAGTTGACACTATATACTAACGGTGCCGTGCAGGTACATACTGCCTCCGGCACTGATACGGTTGTTGACCTGTACATGGGCTTGCGCGATCCCATCTGGGAATCGGGCGAATCGGCCAAATTGTATGATCCACAAAATACTTTACGCGCGATCTATCGAGTACCATGATGCGTGAGAAGTAATATGTAAGAAGTAAAATTTTCCGCTTCACACTTTTTACTTCTTACTGATAACTGACCACTAAACACTGATTACTGAATTATGACCCAGGCTCTCTACCGCAAATGGCGCCCTCTCCAATGGGACGAAGTCGTCGGACAACAGCACATCGTCCAGACGTTGACCAATGCTGTCCGCGCAGACCGCGTCGGGCACGCCTACCTGTTCGCTGGTCCGCGCGGTACGGGCAAGACCACCATCGCGCGCATCATTGCCAAAGCCGTTAACTGTCTCGACGAAGATCCTGCCAAACGGCCTTGTAACGAGTGTGAGCACTGCACTGCCGTCAACGAGAACCGCTTCCTCGACCTGATCGAAATTGATGCAGCATCCAACACCAGCGTGGACGATGTCCGCGACCTGCGCGACAAGATCAATTTCTCGCCCACCCAGGGCAAGTTCAAAATCTACATCATCGACGAAGTCCACATGCTTTCGACCGCGGCCTTCAACGCCCTGCTCAAAACCCTCGAAGAGCCGCCTCCGCATGCCATCTTTGTGCTTGCCACAACCGAGATCCATAAAATCCCGGCCACCGTGCTCTCGCGCTGTCAGCGTCACGAATTCCGCCGTGTGCCTGTGGATGAAATTGTCGGTCAACTCAAGCGCATTTCCAAAGAAGAAAAGATAAAAGTAGAGGACGATGCTTTGATGCTCATTGCGCGGCAGTCCGCGGGCGGGATGCGCGATGCGATTTCCCTGCTTGACCAGCTTGCGTCAACAGGGGACAAAATAGATTTAGCCCTCACGCAGACAGTTCTGGGCACAGCCGCATCGCAAACCGTGTTGGACCTGATCGCATCTATCCAGGACCAGAAGCCTGCTCCCGCTATGGATGCCATTCATCAGGCCCTCGACGCTGGCGCCGATCCGCGTTCGCTGGCGCGTCAGATCGTGGATTACCTGCGTGGACTGATGCTGATCCAGATGGGTAATGATGACCAGGTCGAAGTGACCAAAGATGTCAAAAAGATAATGGCTGAGCATGCCGGAGCATTTTCTACGCAAAATGTGCTGCGCATGATGAAAGCCTTCAACGCTGCAGCTGTAGACACGCGTGGCGGCTGGCAGCCCAGTCTCAGCCTTGAGCTGGCGGTAGCGGAAGTGCTGGCAGTGCCTGCTGAAGTATCAGTGGTCAAACAAGATGAAAAGCAAGTCAAAGCCGAGAAGACCAAGCCCCCGGTGCAAAAAGTCGAAACCGTAAAGAAGCCGGAAAAAGAGAAAATAACCGAACCCGCAGCGGAGAAAATCGAACCGGAGAAAAAGCCTGCCAAAGGTGCCGAACCAAAGGCGAAGTCTGGCGCGCCTGTCATCAGTCTTGGGGAGGTGGTAGAAGCCTGGCGTGACATCCGTTCTATTATCAAACCCGATCATCCCGGTATCGAAGCGTTGCTCAATTCCTGCAAACCATTAGAAGTGCGTGGGGGTGAGTTATATTTGGGTTTTCAATCAGAGACAGTTCGCGCTCTAATGGATATAGAAGAAAAGACCAAAGTCACACGGGCAGCGATCAAGGATGTGCTTGGTGTAGAGATAGCCATCAAATGTGTCGTTACCAGTGGAAAGGGGCAACTCCCGCCGGATGTTGATCCCAATGGTATGGTGGCAACCGCCATCCAGAACGGCGGAGAAATTGTAGATGTGCAAGATTGATTCCACGCTGCCTGCACCATTGCCGCAGGCACAGGTGAGCGGAGTGGGTGTAACGAGCGCAGTCGCATCGTCCCCGTAGGGGGAAAGCGAGGAATAGTTTATAGGAGTTTTCTATGGCAAAAGGATTTAACCGTCCTCCCGGTGGAGGCAAACAACAGGGTATGATGGCCCAATTGCAGCGTATGCAACAGCAACTGGCAGAAGCGCAAGAAGCGCTGGCCGAAGAGACCGTCACAGCCACGGCTGGCGGCGGTGCGGTCAAAGTCACCATGACCGGTGACCAGAAATGCCGCGAAGTGGTCATCGATCCTGCCCTGCTTGAAGATGCAGATGCCGAAATGTTGCAAGACCTGGTGCTCTCGGCTGTCAACCTGGCGCTGGATCAGTCACGCGAGTTGGCCGCTGAGAAAATGGGTCCGCTGGCAGGTGGTCTTCCATTCTAAATATGCCAGAATCAGAAGCGCTACAATTGCTTTCAAAGACCAATCTGGGTTTGCATGATTTGCAGACTTTTCATAAAACTTTAGACAAAGAAAAGTATTTTGACCAGGATATATTCAGGAACATTGCTTACCTCTCTGGCGAGGTTGGAGAACTGGTATCTGCTATACGAGTTCTTCGTAAGTCGAAAAATATCTCAGAAGAAACAGATGCCCGTGTTCATGTTGGTGACGAATTAGCAGATTGCCTGGCATACATTGTGAAATTGGCTAACTATGCTGAAGTGGATTTACACGAGGCTTATGTCAATAAAATGAAACGAAATACCAATCGAGAGTGGCATAAGGCGGT
>CAWBTW010000005.1:280000-293376 GCA_963791785.1 uncultured Chloroflexia bacterium
AGTCGGAGGGCTAACAGCATGTCGGTGCTATTGAGAAATCATGTGCGCGGTGCTATGCCTGACGGCGTGCCTTTTGGAGAATGAGCCTGCGAGTTAATCTCAGTGGCAAGGTTAAGGGAGTAACACCCGAAGCCGTAGCGAAAGCGAGTCTTAATAGGGCGTATAGTCGCTGGGATTAGACCCGAAACCAGGTGAGCTACCCATGGCCAGGGTGAAGCGAGTCTAAACGCTCGTGGAGGCCCGAACCTACTAATGTTGCAAAATTAGGGGATGAGCTGTGGGTAGAGGTGATATGCCAAACGAACCTGGATATAGCTGGTTCTCCCCGAAATAGCTTTAGGGCTAGCGTCATGCGTTTAGTATCGGAGGTAGAGCACTGAATGGGCTAGGGGGCTTACCGCTTACCGAACCCAATCAAACTCCGAATGCCGATACTCCAGAGCATGGCAGTCAGACTACGGGAGCTGAGTTTCGTAGTCAAAAGGGAAAGAGCCCAGATCATCGGCTAAGGTCCTCAAATCTATGCTAAGTGGGAAACGAGGTGAGGTTACTGGTACAACCAGGAGGTTGGCTTAGAAGCAGCCACCCTTTAAAAAGTGCGTAACAGCTTACTGGTCTAGTGACCTTGCGCGGAAAATTTTAACGGGGCTAAGCATAGTACCGAAGCCATGAGTTTTATCGTAAGATAGGGCGGTAGGGGAGCGTTCCGTCAGCGGTGAAGGTCGATCGAAAGGGCGACTGGAGCGGGCGGAAGTGAGAATGCAGGCATGAGTAGCGTATAAACACGTGAGAACCGTGTTCGCCGTATATCTAAGGTTTCCGACGCCAGGTTAATCCGCGTCGGGTTAGTCGGGTCCTTAGCCGAGGCCGAGAGGCGTAGGCGATGGACATCCGGTCAACATTCCGGAACCACTCAGAAGGAGCGATGGGGGGACGCAGCGAGGTAGGCCAGCCCGTTATTGGATTCGGGTGCGATCTGCTAAGGTGTTGAGACTGGTAGGAAAATCCGCCGGTTGAGCTGAGGCAAGAGCGAGCCTCTAAGGCATAAGTGGTTGAGCCTTGCTGCCAAGAAAAGCCTCTAAGCGTTGAATTCTGAGTGCCCGTACCGCAAACCGACACTGGTAGATGGGTGTAAATGCACCAAGGCGATCGGGAGAACCCTCGTTAAGGAACTCGGCAATTTGACCCCGTAACTTCGGGAGAAGGGGTGCCTTCCAGCGTTCGGATTTATCCAAAGCGCCAGAAGGCCGCAGTGAAATGACTCTGGTGACTGGTTAACAAAACCACAGGTCTCTGCTAAGTCGTAAGACGATGTATAGGGGCTGACACGTGCCCAGTGCCGGAAGGTTAAAGGGAGAGGTTAGCGTAAGCGAAGCTTTGAACTGAAGCCCCGGTGAACGGCGGCCGTAACTATAACGGTCCTAAGGTAGCGAAATTCCTTGTCGGGTAAGTTCCGACCCGCACGAACCGTGTAACAACTGGAGTGGTGTCTCAACGAGGGACCCGGTGAAATTGAAATGGCTGTGAAGATGCGGCCTACCCGCAGAAGGACAAAAAGACCCCGTGGAGCTTTACTGCAGCTTGACATTGTGTTTGGGTATAATTTGTGTAGAATAGGTGGGAGGCTTTGAAGCTGGCGCGCTAGCGTCGGTGGAGCCGTTAGTGAAATACCACCCTGATTATGCTTAGACCCTAACCCTGCGCCGTGATCCGGGCAGGGGACCGTGTCTGGTGGGCAGTTTGACTGGGGCGGTCGCCTCCTAAAAGGTAACGGAGGCGCCCAAAGGTTCCCTCAGGTTGAATGGAAACCAACCAAAGAGTGTAAAGGCATAAGGGAGCTTGACTGCAAGACCAACGCGTCGAGCAGATACGAAAGTAGGGCTTAGTGATCCCACGGTACCGAGTGGAAGGGCCGTGGCTTACCGGATAAAAGCTACCCCGGGGATAACAGGCTGGTGAAGTCCAAGAGTTCACATCGACGACTTCGCTCGGCACCTCGATGTCGGCTCATCGCATCCTGGGGCTGGATAAGGTCCCAAGGGTTGGGCTGTTCGCCCATTAAAGCGGTACGCGAGCTGGGTTCAGACCGTCGTGAGACAGGTCGGTCTCTATCCTCTGTGGGCGTAAGGGATTTGAGAGGAGCTGCTCCTAGTACGAGAGGACCGGAGTGGACTGACCTCTGGTGTGCCAGTTGTTCCGCCAGGAGCATCGCTGGGTAGCTACGTCGGGCAGAGATAACCGCTGAAAGCATCTAAGTGGGAAACTCGCCTCAAGATTAGATCCCTGTATTTCGGTTAACGAAGTAAGACCGCAGGTAGACTACCTGCTATATAGGCAGCATGTGTAAGCGCAGTAATGTGTTAAGCTAAGCTGTACTAATGGTCGAGGGCTCAATCCCGTGGTGCGGAGAACTTGATACTCTTCCGCAAAAGAAATCAGTTATTATTCAGGACTAACTTGTGAAATAGTCCCTTGGTGATAGGAGCGATGTGGGTACACCCGGTAACATCCCGAACCCGGCAGTTAAGCACATCAGCGCCGATGGTACTTGGCTGGCGACGGCCTGGGAGAGTAGGTCATTGCCAAGGGGCTTTTTCGTTGTACGACGGAATTCCAATTTGGTAATTCTGTCAAAAAGACGCTTGCAATATGTAGGCGTCTTTTTTGGTTAAAAACATCATCTCATTTCAGTTTCATTAGATTTGGGTTGCTTCTTGTTCCAGTTTTAGGCTGCAATGAATGAGATATTCGATTGTAGAGCGAATATTGGCTAATTCTGGTCGGGTGCATAGTTGTTTTAGATTTCGAATATCAGTTTGCGTCAAGGGACGCGAGAGATGGGTATAGTTTTCGAAGGTAGGTATGTCCATCAGGTATGGGTGGACCTGATGTCTGACGTGTCTTCGCAGTTGCGAGAGAATGTTAAACCCGCCATAATCCATGTCGGACCAAAGATGAATAGGGGTTGTTTCGGGAATGAGTTTGAGCAAGCGGCGGATGGGTGGGGATGGGTTGCCCATCAGGCAGATGATGGCATATTGCTCGTTGTCTGTGCCCCTAGCGCGAATGAATTCGTGGAAGGATGTCATGTTTTCGATACACAGTACAGAATCGGCGTGGATTGTGACGGATTGGATGGTTTCAACTTGTGCAGCCGGGAAACCGATAGACGGGGTAAATCCGCTTAGGGAAAGGATTTCTCCAGTCTGTGTGGTGAGTTGCCAGTTGCCTGCCAGGTGGATGTAGTTGGGGTTGGCGACAAGGTTGAGTTCATGGAGGATGTCTTCGTTAGAGAGAGATTTCCATTCGGGATTGGCGTCACGTGCCAAGCGGACAATAGCGGGTTTTAGCTCGTCGAAACGCTTGCTGTCGTTGAAGATGCGCACGCTGAAGACACGGTAGGGTGTCTCCGTTTCGAGGCTGGATAAGGCCGATAAAGCGGTCAGCAGGTCGAGGTTCCAGGATGAATTGGTCAGGCTGAACGGAGTGGGGGATTTTCCGGCGCGGAGTTGGGTCAGGGTATGGTGTATGGCGCGAGCCTTCCAGTCATCCCTCGAAAAGCGGAATTGGTCGGCGAGCAGGGTGGTTTCGAGACGAGAACGGGTGATGGATGCTGGTTCGCGGTCCAATAGTTTGTAGAGTGTTTCATATTCTGTTTTTAGGGTAGCAGATTGGAGCAGGTGCCCTTTCTCTCCAGGTAGCCAGATGAGATGGAGCAGGCCAGCTTGTTCGAGTTGGTTGAGCTGTTCATTGGCGATGAGACGCGGTTGAGGGTCAATTTGAGAGAAGTAAGCAGGCAGTTCTAATTCTTTGAGGGCGACTTTGATGGAGCGTGTTGTGCGACTTTTATTGTATGTTTCGTGTTTTTCGCGGCGCTCGAAGATGTCGAGCAAAGCGTTGAGCACGATAGTAACATCAGAGGATGGGGCAAATATGATTTCCATACCACGTACTGCGTGCTCCGCTACACTTTTTCCAACTCGGCGATCATCTCGTTCTTGTCGATTTCGATGACGAAGGCATGGCTGTTTTTGCGGACAACGGTGCAGACGGTGTCAACGTAGGGCAGGAGCGAGCCAGATTTATCGGGCGGGGTGGCGAGCAGCACTTGCAGGCCGGCATCGCGCATGAATTGCAGGGCGCTGGCGGTGCGGGCAGTGTCCATTTTGCCGAAGGCTTCGTCGAAGAGTGCCAGGCGGATGGTGTCGGAGGGGCGCGGCTGGTTGAGGCGGTAGGCCTGGGCGAAGGAGGCGGCCATTGCCACGTAGAAGGGTGTGGTGGTTTCGCCGCCCGATTTCTTGGCGTTGATCTGGCTCAGCAGGGCGCGGTCGCCGTTGGGGTAGTGGATGCGGATGTCGTATTGCAGGTAGGAGCGGTAATCTTGCAACTCCCGCAGTTCAACGGACAGGCTTTCGCCGCTCTGGTTGTTGAGCGTCAGGCGCTCGAGCAGCAGGTCCCAGGCTTGCTGGTGTTTCTGGCGAAAATCCGAGTCGAAGAGCGATGCACCGAGCACGCTCTGGCTATCTATCACCATATCGTACATGCCCCGCAGGTTAGCGGCAGGCTGGGTGATGAATTCGTAGCGTTCGCCGCCAAAGCGCAGTTGCGAGAGCGTGCTGTTCAGGTAGGCCAGTTGCTGGCGGGCTTCCTCGATCTGCTCGCGCAGGCGGTGGATGAAGTTCTCGACCAGTTCCTGCTCGGCCAGCCCTGCGCTGGTGGGCGATTTGGCTTTCATATTGGGGGAGTTCCGAATTTACCAGCTTGTCTTTTTCTGTGGCGTAGCGTGCCGCATCGTCCGTGTCATCGTAGCCGAAGTCGTAGCGCATCGAGTAAGCTTGCTTGGCTTCGCGCAGACGGTCACGGTTGCGGTTTTCGGCAGTCTGATAGTCGTTTTCGTAGCGTTCGGCGTTTTGCTGGATCACGTCTACAGGCTGGCGTTCGAGGCGGCGGGCATATTCCTTTTCGATTTCGACGCGAGTTTCTTCATCTGGATTTTCGCCTGTGAGAAAATCTTCTGCATTTTGGATGGACTGGTCGATTTCACGCTCCAGGCGGGGGATTTCACCCTCGGCCAGAGTTTGGGCGTCGGCTTCCATCCCGCCGATTCGACGCTCGACCGAGCCTGCTTCCGTTTGCAGACGGTTGTACTCGGCCTGATGCTTTTCCACGTCCGCTTTCAGGGTTTCGGCGGTATGCAAGTCGAGGGCGTTCGAGTTCCTGGTTGAGTGTTTCGTGTTGCGTGGTGCGTTCGGGCAAGATGGCGAGGGCTTCGAGGGTGTGTTCAAGTCGATGAGCGGACGGATTTTGTCGCGGGTGAGGGCAAGGCGTTCACGCAGGGCGGAATCGCGTTCGTTGAGCGAGAGTCATTTCCTTTGCGATTTCGTCCAACCACTGCTGGCGGTTTTCGACCTGGCTCGTGACGGCGCGCTCACCGATGAACCAGCGCCCGTAGACATGTGGGTTGATGTGACTGTCTGTATAGTTGCGGCGCACGAAGCATTCACGGGTGATGGCGGTGCGATGGTCGCGCAGTTCTTCAAGGGTGTCGCATTTGACGTAGTGGCCGAGAAGCAGATCGATGAAGGCGCGGGCAGCCGGGTGGTCGGTTTTTACTTCGGACGGCGAGTGAAGTGTTACGTGTTCCGCGTGTTTGCGTATTGCGTGTTCCGATGATGCGTTCGGTATCGAGCAGGGCAACGCCATGTAACCCATCCTTGTGGCGGCGTTCGCGGTAGAGACGCATGGCGGCATCGTAGTGGTCGGGCGGGACGATGATTGTGAAGCGACTGCGTCCCAGAATACCTTCAACGGCGTTTTGCCATTCCTTGTTGGGGATATCGAGTACGGTGCAAAGAAAAACAACTTCTTCGCTGGAAAGCCCCAGTTCGGCGCGCAACAGTTGGCGCAGTTGGCTGGCTTGCGGGGCTTCGCTTTCGTAGCTGATGTCGCGGTCGCCAGTGCGAAGTTTACGAATTTCGTCTTCTAATCGGGAAACTTCTTCGCGTAGAGCGGTCGATTTCTCATTCAGGAGAATTTGCTCGCGAGAGTAACCTTGAGATAAGGTTTCGAGTGATGATTGATAATCTTGGAAGGTTTCGTGTGTGGCGCGTTCCTTTTTCCTGCTCTTCTTTTTGGCGATGAAGGTTTCAAGTTCTGGCGGGATTTTTTGCTTATCAATGCTCAAGAAATCGACCAGTTTCTTTGCATCGACAAATTCTTTATCAAGAGCAACATCGGTTTCAGTTTGGCGCTGACGCAGGAGAGTGAGTTCCGCATCGAGGGCGGCGAGTTTTTCGGTCAGGTCGCGTTGTTTGATGGCGGTTTGGTCGGTTTGCAGGGCGATTTTGGCGTCTAGCAGGGCGGTTTCGGCGTATTTCAGGTGGCTGGCAAGTTGTTCGCGTTGGATTTCGGTGCGGCTGAGTTCGAGGCGGATTTCGTCCAGTTTCAGGCGGGTATCCTTGAGTTCGGCAGTATGGATTTCTCCACGCGAACGGCGGGCGATGTAGCCGTTTGTGATGCGTCGACGGTGGTTGGCGGCGCGTTCTTTGTCGAGTTCGTCGATGCGTTCGAGTGATTTAATGCGCTCGCGCACGTCTGCGGCCAGGCTTTCGAAGTGGCGCAGGGTGTCGAGCTGGGCTTGCAGGGTTTTGACATCCAGCAGGTTTTCATCGAGCAGGTAGTTGTGGACAAAGGAGCGGATGTCGGTGAGCGGGCTGAAGGCCAGTCCCTTGACGATTTTGGCGGGGAAGGAGTTTTTAAGCTGGCCGAGCCGGTTGAGCAGGTGGACGCGGTAATCTTCCAGCCGAGTAAAGACCTGGGCGCGGGAGGCAGGCGGAAGGGCGAAATGATCGAGGTGACGTTTGAAGGCGCGGGTATCGAATAAGCGTCCGGGGGCAGAGTTCTGCCTGGAAGAACCAGCGGTCATCCAATCCCGCATTATGGACGATAAAGTAAGCAATATCGGGGCTGCGGCCGTCTTCAAAGGCGTCGATGACCGCGCCGTGGGAGAAGTAGCTGCCATCGGGGTTGCGAAATTCGAGAGCGATCACACCGGTGGCGTCGCCGCGCAGGAAACGCTGACCCTCGGTACCAAGCTCGCCGCGCACGTAACTGGCGAGGGTGCGCTTGCCACCTGCCAGCGCCGCCTGGTTGAAACGCACATCGCGCTGCCCGCCGACCAGGGCAAACTGGACGGCATCGAGCACGGTAGATTTGCCCGCACCGTTGATACCGATGAAATAGGTGCTGCCCTCGCAGTTGATAGTGGTGTTTTCGAACAGGTGCCAGTTGACCAGGCGGATTTTGGTGAGGTTTTTCATGGGTAATCCTTGTTTGAGGGTCGAGTAGCGTTTTTGGCGTATCGAGACCCGTGTTGCGTGTTACGTTATTCGTTATCTTCGGACTCTTCTTCATCGGGAGAACGATACTTGCGGATCCAGGCGTCGAGTTCGTCAACGGTTTGCACGGGCAGGATCAAGCGGACAGAGCCGCGTAAGCGCAAGCGGGCTTCGGCGTCGCGCACATCTATGGTGCGGCCGTCGAGAGTATCGATCAGTCCCAAGGTGCGCAAGCGGCGCAACAGATTCTCATATTGGATGATGCCCAGGTCGCGTTCTTTGCCGGTGATGGTGCGGTACTCTTCGCGCACTTCGCCGATGGTCACGACAGGGTCTTGCGCCAGGCTAAGAAGTTCGATGCGTTCTTCGTAGAGTTTGCGCAGAACCGTGATCATCAGGGTTTCGTTTAACTTGTAGCGAGCGCGGCAATAACTGTATTCGGAAATGGCTTGGAAGATGCGATGATAGTCATCGTGGAGCAGGTTGTATCCAGCCAAGTCAAGCGCCGTTTCGCAGGCCTCGCGGTGGCGGTGGATGAAGTAGTAATCATCCTTGTCGTCGTCTTTATCCTGGTACAGGAAAACCTGACCGAGGATGCGGTTGACCACGCGGGGGAGATCACGTTGGGATTTTTCGGGGAGGGTGGAGATGTGGGTGGGTTCCATAATTTTCACAACTTGTATAACTCGAATGGCACAACACGATAAGCGCCCATGTCAACGGGTTCGCCATCGGTAACTTCAAGGCCGTAGGTAACTTGGGGATGGTGGGCATAGGCCAGGATGGTGGTCAGCCAGTGCAGGTCACCAGACACATCGGTGGGAATTTCCGTGATGTGCAGTTTTTTGTGGCCGTTGAAGAAGCCCAGCACCTTGCGGTTGACTTTCTCGGGCGAGAAGGCTTGGGTGACATCTTTCAAGGTCAGTTCCCGTAGGGATGCCAGGTCTGCCGGATTCAAGGTGGGGAGGATGACGGTATCGGGCATGAAAGGCGCGCGGCGCTGGGGTGGGGTATAGTAGCTGCGGAGGTCGGGCAAGTCCACAGGATGCTGTCGCAGAGCAGGGGCTTCTTCTGGCAAGTATTCTTCACCTTCATCTAACATCTCCGAGAGTTGGCGGGCGAGTGAAACCAGGCGATCCTTGAAACTGCCATCGGCGTTGCCCAACTGGTAGCGGATCTGACGCAGGGAGGTGCGCAGGTATTGGGCGTGGCGCTGGTCGATGTCTTCGAGCAGTGGGTCCAGCCCCTCGAGTTGGTGAACGACAAATTGCAGGTAGCCTGAAAGGGTTTGCTCTGCCTGTGCGGGGTTCAGGCGGCTTTGCAGCGCCATCTCGTTTGCGGTTTGAGTCAGCCAGTTGGCGTCAAGTTGCCAGGTTTGCAGTTGGTTGACAATGTCGCGGCGGTAGCGGGAGACGTGATCGGACGTTTTCAGGGCGTGATACGAAGCGCCGAGCGTCTGAGAGTAGTCGTTGAATTGCAGGTGCAGCAGGTCAGCGATCTCTTTTTCACGGGTGGCGCGCTCCACATAGCGGCGGATGTTCTGGTTGAGTTCGCTCAAACCCCGCACCATCTGGCGCACATTTTCGTAGGCCTGTGTCACGGCCAGCGCGGGCGAGAAGTCCTTGTTAGTCTCGGCGGCAGTGATGAGCTGGTGCGCGGTGTAAATTTGCCCCGTAAATTCGTGCGGTTTTTGCTCTTCGATCTTGCGGAAGGCTTCAAGAAGGGTAAAAGCATAATCGGGCAGGGCGATGGTTTCGCTATAATCGGCGTGCTGCTCGCGTTCGATCCAGCCGGATTCTTCCAGGCGGCGGATGAGATAGGAGGCGTAGTCACCTTCGGATTTTTGACCCGTTATCGAAACGGAAGCATCTGTGGATGCGTTCGACGCGGCGGACTCAACTCTGTCCTGGTTCGCCATATCGGCAGCGATCTCGCCCTCGGCTTCCGATCCTTTCAAATAGTCCACAATTTCAGCCACAACCACATCCCGCGCCAGCCCGAAGCGGTTGAACTCGGCCAGCCCATAGATGCGTAGCAGGATAGCTATGTAGTGACGCTGGAGGCTGATCGCGCCCTGGGTGCTGAACAGGTTGAAAAGGTTGAGCGGCAGAACGTCAAAGGGATTTGCCATGTTCAGCCTCCCAGACCAGGATATCCTGCAACTCACAGTCGAGCGCTTCACAGAGACGGGCGAGCGCTTCCAGATCGACGTGGCGGGCAGTACCCGCATCGAGGCGGTAGACAAAATCTTTGGGTACGCTTGCTATTTCAGCCAGTTTGCGCGGGGAGATGCGCTCGCCTGTTTCGGCCTGCTGCTTTCCGAGTAAAATGGTGATACGGCCAGATGTCGTGATTTTAGAACACATGTTCTAATGATATAGTCAAACAGGCATTTTGTCAAGACTTTTGGCGAAAAAAACACGACAATTGGCGATTTTTGTGGAGAAGTGTCTCTATGAACAATCCTTTGACCGAAAAACAGATCCGTGAACGGGCCAGCGACCAGAGTTTCCAGAAGGGTCAGGCTTATTACAAGTCCGGGGCGATATACAACCCTGCCCGGCAGGCCACGCCCGGAGGGGTCACGCTGACGGCACAGTGCGAGGGGAGCAGCGCCCCATCCTACCGTCTGCATGTGGAATTGGATGGAGGCGGGGTGCGGTTCGCTTCCTGCACCTGTCCATACGATTGGGGCGGGGATTGCAAGCATATCGTGGCGTTGCTTCTGATGTACATTCACCAGCCGGATGAGTTTGTGGAGCAAGAAAGTGTAAATGAACTGCTGGCTGGGTTGGAAAAGGATGCGCTGGTGGCGCTGATTTTGCGCCTGGTCGAGCGTGATCCCGATCTGTATGATGCTTTGGAACTGGCGATTCCAGCAGTGAAAATTGCTGCTCAGCCCCCGCCTTCAGATACAGCGAGGAAACGCCAAACCCAGGTTTCGGAAGAAACCTACCGCAAACAAATCAACCGGATTTTGAAACAAGCCTATAGGGGCGACTATTACGATGAATGGGGTAGTACGCCTGGATATGTCGAAGATTTGGGAGATATTCTCGGAACTGGGATGAAGTTTTTGGAAGCTGGAGATGCGGAAGGCGCGCTTATCATCCTGCGTGTGCTGCTGGAAGAACTGACCGAAGATTACGATAGTAACATGGACTACGACGGCGGCCTGGCCTGCGTGATCCAGGACACATGCTTGCCACTGGCTGAGGCCATCCTTAGTGTGGAACTGGATCCTGGTGCTCGTGACGAGCTTGAAGGAACCATGCAAAACATCCTGGATAACCTGGATGAAATGATCGAGGCCGGAGATGGCCTTGAACTTATCCTGGCAGCCCTGGAACATGGCTGGAATGAACTTCCCGATGAAGAGACCGAATGGGAAGAATATGATGAAGAATACTGGATGGTTCTAGACCAACTCAAGCAAGCCCGTCTCAATGTGCTCGCTCGACAGGGCGATTCTGATGCCTTCTTGCGCCTCGCTGAAAAATCAGATGCGAAGCGTTATACGCTCAAATTGATTGAGCTTGGCCGCATAGATGACGCGGTCAAGGCCAGCAAAAAGCTTGAAAATACTAGTGATGCGTTTGCGGTGGCGCAAAAAATGCGCGAGGTTGGCCGCCTGAAAGATGCTATTGCGCTTGCTGAAAAGGGGCTTGAGATGGGCGGTTACTATCTCAACCAATTGGCGCTTTGGCTGGCTCCGTTGGAAGAATCGCAAGGTCGAAATGATAAGGCGTTATTGGCCTACCGCATTGCCTACGATGAATCTCCGAAAATCGAAATTTACCGTCACATCAAGCGGCTGTCAGGTACGAACTGGGAAAACCTTCAACCTGCGCTAATAAAAAAAGCAAGCGCATCGTACTCGAAGGATGTTTTGGTAGATATTTACCTGGAAGAAAAAGATTGGGATTCTGCCATCCGAGTTGCCGAACAAGACTCCTGGTCATTCAACCTGCTTGAAAAAGTAGCGGATGCGGTTATCCCCTATCGCCCCGATTGGGTGATCCGTGTGTCGCTCAAACAGTCGGATGCCCTGATTGCCAAAACGCAGAGCAAGCTCTATCCTATCGCTGCTCGCTGGCTGGAACGTGCTAAAAAAGCTTACTATCAAAAGGGTCAAGACGCGGAATGGCAGGCTTATATCGATAACTTGCGGACAACTTATGCGCGGCGCCCGGCGTTGCAGAGAGAACTTCAAGGATTGTGAGCAAGACGAGAGATTCCGTCAATCCATTGCCAAGGAATTCTTGCGACGGCCGCCTAGTGATTATGCGAGGTGGCTAGCCTTTAATAGTATCATTGGATGATTTGGATCAGATTTTGGCAAGATAATGACATTAGGCACACATCATGGTATTATAAAGACATGAAGTTTTACAATTGGGACCCTGCCAAAAATGACAAGCTCAAGCGCGAGCGGCAGATTTCTTTTGAAGAGGTAATTTTCCATATCCAGAATGGAGACGAAGTCGACATCTTCGATCATCCCAATCAGGAACGTTACCCCGGCCAAAAAATTTCTGTAGTTGTTATTGATGCGTATGCATACTTGGTCCCTTATGTCGAAACCGAAACGGATATATTCTTGAAAACGATTATCCCCAGCCGAAAAGCAACCCAAAAGTATCTTGGAGAGTGAGCAAATGGCAAAGCTAGATGCAGAAGAACGTGAAATTTTAGAGGCTTTTGAAGCAGACCAACTCAAACCTATTGAGAACAAAGATGCTGAATTAAAAAAGCACCAAAAATCCGCAGAAGCAACCTTCAAAAAGGATCAACGCATCAATATTCGGATTTCAAGCCGTGACCTGCAGGCGCTTAAGAAACGTGCCTTGGTCGAGGGTATTCCCTACCAGACCCTGGTATCCAGCATTCTACACAAATATGTGGATGATCGTCTGATCGATCGTGAGACTACAGCAGGGTAGATTTATCCAGTGATATTGCACAAACTTGATTTAGGATGTTGTTGAGCGACCTGAAGACTTATCCATTCCTTGGGATATTCCGTCAATCCATTCCAAGGGGCTTTTCTTTTACAATCATAGACCGCTTCGGCGGTCTTTTGGTTTAAATAATTTTGACGATGGTAGAATCACCTTGTTCGTTTACTTGATAAGGGAGATGACCATGAAATATCGACGCTTTGGAAAAACCGATTGGCAGATCAGCGAGATTGGGTATGGGATGTGGGGCATGGGCGGGTGGACCGGTTCAGACGATGACGAATCGCTGGCTTCCCTGCAAAAAGCCATTGACCTGGGCTGCAATTTCTTTGATACGGCCTGGGGCTATGGTGAGGGTCACAGCGAAGCGCTACTGGGACAAATTATCCGCAACAACCCTGATAAGAAGTTCTACACTGCCACAAAAATCCCGCCCAAGAATTTCATCTGGCCCAGCCGCCGCGAATTCTCTCTGGACGATTGTTTTCCGCCTGATCATATTGAAGAATATGTCCACAACAGTCTGGAAAACGCTGGGTTGGAAAAGTTCGACTTGATGCAATTCCACGTTTGGGAAGATCATTTGGTGGAAGATGATCGTTGGGCAAAAAAATGGACGAATTGCGCGCACAAGGGCTTGATCGGCGCGGTTGGGATCAGCATCAACCGCTGGGAGCCATGGAATGGCGTCAAAACCGTGCGCAGCGGACTGATCGATGCGGTGCAGGTGATCTACAATATCTTTGACCAGAATCCTGAAGATGAGCTGTTCCCCGCCTGTGAAGAGATGGATGTGGCCGTCATCGCGCGCGTGCCATTTGACGAAGGCACATTGACCGGCAACTTGACCCTGGAAAGCACCTGGCCTGCAGATGATTGGCGCAGCACATATTTCGTGCCAGAGAATCTCAAGAGCAGCGTGGAACATGGCGATGCGCTGAAGCCGCTCGTTCCTGAAGGGATGACTATGCCGGAGATGGCGCTGCGCTTCATTTTGAACGAGAAACGAGTCAGCACGATCATCCCCGGGATGCGCAAGTTGAATCACGTGGAAGCCAACATTGCTGCCAGCGATGCC
>CAWBTW010000006.1:0-206615 GCA_963791785.1 uncultured Chloroflexia bacterium
CACCCTGGCCAAACGCACGGGCGGAAAAAACCGCTATATAGCCCGCGCGGAAGACATCCAGCGTTTTCTGGTGGAAAAATTCGACGCGCTGGCACGCATTCTGGCCGATGATGTGAATCTGGACTTCAGGGAAATACCCGGCGTTGAATTGGCCTACGCGTTTCGGACTCAGCCGTAACTGGCCCGCTCCCGATGGAAGAATCGATTCACCTGGGTCCCATCCTGCAAGATACTACTCTGAACGTTCTTTTTGAATATCGTATTGATCCTTCACTCACAAAAGGAGACCTGGTCCATCTGCTGCGAGGCTCGCTGAAACTTTCCATTACCGCGTTGCCGACACCGATCCAGCCAATCCCGATCGAGTTTTCACGCCAGGTGAAGGAATCAGCCGATATCACAATACCACCACCTGCCACAATCATTCAGGCCCTTGGCAAGTTGACTTTATATCGTATGCAAGAAAAAGCGCATGAAGAAGTGCAAGAAGGCCAGTTTGAACTTGCCGCCCAGCACATGAAGCAGCTTGCAACCAGTTTATTGTCTCAAGGCGAGCGCAGTCTGGCCCGCACGGCCTTGATGGAAGCTGAAAATATCGAACAAATGCAGGCATTTACGGAAGAAGGAAGTAAAGAGATCAAATATGGGACACGGGCCCTCATAATGCCCCAGGAAAAGGAAGAACCGGTATGATCGTTTGCCCCAGTTGCCAGCATGAAAATCTGGACGGAACTGTTTTTTGCAGCGATTGCGGAATGCAACTCACTGGAATAGACCCTATCGTCACCCAGAACATCTCGGAAGAACTTACCGAACTTGAAGATGAAATAAAAACCGCAAAGCTTCAAACAGATTTGGACGCATGGGCTTCTATCCACCTGGTAGATAGTGGACAGATCCTGCCACTCGCCAACCGCGCAGAATTCACGCTCGGACGTGTGAGCGAGGCCCAGCCTATCATGCCAGATATCGATCTGACTCCCTACCAGGCTTATGCAAGTGGTGTTTCACGCCTGCATGCCGTTATAAGGCGTGAACACGAGCAGGTGTTTGTTATGGACCTGGGCTCGTCGAACGGAACATTTGTAAATGGAAAGCGCTTAAAACCAAACACAAAACAACTTCTTACCCATGGAAACATGCTTTCCCTGGGTAAGCTAAAGTCCAGGTTCTACTGGAAAACGCCTAATGGAGAAAAGGTGAACCCATGCCACATACTGTTATCTTACATATTCCAAGTGAACCAGCTGTCATCGGCGAGGTAGAAGAATTACCCAGCCAACTGACCAGATCATCACGGTTAATAACCCGCGCCAGAAAGACGGGAAAGACCTGCACTACCTGGAGCACAACGTAGTTCAGGTGATCTGGCCTATGCACCGTATCAGCGTTATCGAGGTGCTGGCAAGCGAAGATGAGGACCAAATCATTGGTTTCGTAAGGGAGTGATCAAGCATGCCTGACGATTTTGAACGACGCCGTATCCTGGTAGTAGATGATGAAGAGCGTATGGTGCGTTTTATCCGCATGAACCTGGAACATGATGGCTTCCAGGTCAGCGAAGCTTAACGGGAAAGAGGCCATCCAGAAGATCCGCGACGTAACCCCCGACCTGATCTTGCTGGACGTGATGATGCCTGATATCGATGGCTTCGAGGTGCTGGAAACTGTCCGCGAGGTGAGCCAGGTGCCTGTCATCATGCTGACGGCCAAAGGCGAGGAAGATGACCGCGTGCGCGGCCTGGAACTGGGCGCAGACGATTACGTCACCAAGCCGTTCAGCCCGCGTGAACTGGTCAGCCGAGTGAAGGCGGTGCTGCGCCGCACGGAAGGCGCCACCGGCTCGATGCACGGCCTGATCGAAGTGGATGAACGCTTAAAAATCGACTTCGACCGCCGAGAAATCTGGCTGGAGGGCAAGCTGGTCAAGCTACGCCCCACCGAATACCGCATGCTCTACCACCTGGTGCAGAACGCGGGCTGGGTCGTGACCCACGATCAGTTGCTGACCAAGGTCTGGGGCTATGAGTATCGAGATGAGCCACATTACGTGCGCCTGTACATCAACTACCTGCGCCAGAAACTGGAAGCCACGCCTTCTGACCCCAAATATATCCTGACCGAGCGCGGTGTGGGCTATCGGTTTGTGGATTTCAGGCGAGACAACAAAGAATAAAACGGAAGCAGGCTAAAGGTTCAGAAAGAAGCGGACAGGGCGCGTCTGGCAGAGCATAACGGCACGCCCTGTTTCATTTGCCCTTGTCAGACATCTTCGTCTGGACTATACTTTTTATCCGACCATCTTGGAGGCTTAACTTTAATGGCAAAACAAAGGATCATACTGGTGGATGACCACGAGGTTGTCCGCCTGGGGTTGAAGTCGCTCTTGGAGCGGCATCCGCAGTTCGAAGTCGTTGGAGAGGCGGCTTCTTCGCGCGATGCACTGGAGCAGGTAGCCGCTCTGGAACCGGATGTGGTTGTGATGGACATCCGGCTGCCAGGCACATCGGGGATCGAAGCCTGTGAGCAAATTGTCGATAATTATCCAGACACCAAGGTTATCATGCTGACCTCCTATGCTGAGGACGAGATGCTCTTTTCGGCCATCCGCGCCGGGGCCTCGGGATATGTGCTCAAGCAGATCGCCAGCGAAGAATTGGTAAAGGCCATCGAGGCGGTCGGTCGCGGCGAAGCGCTGCTTGATCCGGCTGTAACCCAGCGCGTGTTCCAGGAAGTGCGCCGGGCGGTGAAAGAGGAGGAGGCTTCGGCCTTTCAACATCTCAGCCAGCAGGAAAAACATGTGCTGTTGCTGGTTTCTGAGGGCAAGACCAACCGCGAGATCGCCAAAAACCTGTTTCTGGGAGAAGGCACGGTACGAAACTACGTAAGCAGTATTCTCTCGAAGCTGGGGGTCAACAACCGCGCGGAGGCTGCCGCTTATGCGGTGGAACATAGCCTGCGGGAATATATTACGACTTAGGTAGACAGCTCGAGGTGGCCTCCCCGCCGCCGAGGAAAGTGCCCGAAGGGGTACGGCGTCTAGAGCAGTTAAAAATTAATAGACGATGACCTGCGCCCCGCGCAGGTTTTTTTATCCCCAGTAGGGGCGACCCTTTTTGACCTTTTCGGATACTGGTTGACCAAGGCGGGTCGCCCCTACTTTTTTGGCGCATCAATCCCGCCCCTAAGCCTGCTCCCGGTATATAATCAGACTTATGCCTAAAACTGACATTTCCATTCTTTTCCTCGGCAAAGCCGATGACCCCGATTGCGCCAGCGCGCTGGCTTTTTGCCAGGAACACTTCACCGACGTAACCCACTGCCTGGGCGTGTGGGGCGACCCGCTGCCAGATGCCGCCCGAAACTGGGAAGGTGACTACGTCATCTCTTATCTCTCGCGCTGGGTGGTGCCTGAATTTTTGCTGGAGCGTGCCCGTAAGGCCTCCTTCAACTTCCACCCGGCCTCGCCGGAGTATCCCGGCATTGGCTGCAACAACTTCGCGCTGTACGAAGATGCTAAAGAATACGGTGTGACCTGTCACCACATGGCTTCCAAAGTGGACACGGGTGCGATCATCGCCGTCAAGCGTTTCCCGGTCTATCCTGAAGATGGGGTGGAAGAATTGCTGGCACGCACGTATGAACACCAAATCGCATTGTTCTTTGAGATCGTGGGTTTATTGGCCGAAGGGGCAGAGTTACCCATCTCCGATGAAACCTGGACGCGCCCGCCCTTCACGCGTGTACAATTCAACGAGCTGTTCGTCATCCAGCCCGACATGAGCAAAGATGAGATCGCTCGCCGCGTGCGCGCCATCAGCTATAAGGGCTGGCAACCGTATGTTGAGATTGAGGGGTACCGGTTTGAGTATCGCCCTCAACAATAAGATATGATGAAACGACATTGTCCGCTCATCGTGATTATTTTGGGATTAACCATCATCTTTATTGGATTCGTGTACGATGTGCTGTTTGCAGGTATACCTTATCAAGATCCCACCCCGGTGTTAGCGGCCCGTTACGAATTCCATTCTAAGATTGCATCCATGATCCGTTGGAGTGGCGTGAGCAGCAGTATGATTGGTGGAATGGCTGCAATATTTCGGCGATTGAAGAGAAAAGGGCAAGAATAGAGGAGTATGATGATGGAATGGTACGTTTTCTTGGCATATTTCGGAGCAGGATTGTTCCTGGCAAACGGGGTGCCCCACTTCGTCAACGGGATTTCCGGTAATCGCTTTCAAAGCCCGTTTGCCTCGCCGCCGGGAGTGGGAGAATCGCCCCCGTTAGTCAACGTGCTCTGGGGAATGGCCAATTTCGTAATCGGGTATCTCTTGCTTTATGGAGTAGGTGATTTCAAAGGTGGTTTGAGCCTGGATGTGTTAGCAGTTGCGCTTGGCGCTCTTTTCGCTGCGGTAGGGCTGGCCTGGCACTTTGGGCGTGTCCGCAATCGGTGAGTACTCTGTAGAGGCTTTTATACAGCGTTCTGTATAAATCATAATTAGGCAGCAATTTACTTGGCATTTTCTATGAACACATATTATCCAAAAACATTTATATTGCTTTTGATAGGCGGGTTGTTTGTTTCTGGCTGTCTTATAAATAAGTCAACTCCAGAAAGCGACATCACACGTATACCGAGTCCAACGGCTCAAAAAAAATTCCACTGCTACCCTTACTCCAAGCCCTACAGCACATCCTATTACAACCGAAAGACCAATACCGACTCTTATTCCATTTTCGGATGGTTTTGATGAATTAATAAGTATATTCCCATTTTATTATAGCTCTCTTGAAAACGATACAAGCCCCACAATTTCAGCACCACCTACAAGAAATCATAACTTCCAATTGCCTTCTGGATGGGCAATCGAAGAATATACAGGTTATCCAGAAAAAGATATTTTGAGCCCACATTCCGCACCCATGAGTAGCGGAATTGGGGAATATTCGGTAAGCTTGGGGAATGGAAAAAGAGCGAAGCTATGAAACACAACGTCTGGATCACCTAGGGATAGTGGCGGGGATCAGCCAGGAAATAGAACTGGTGGAACTGATTGATAAACGAGTTGGCAAGGTGGAGAGAAAAGTCAGTTGCGGGCAAGCCATACAGGCAATGATCTTGAATGCACTGGGTTTTAGCAGTCGAGCACTGTATCTGATGCCAGACTACCTGCGAAACAAGCCGGTTGATATATTGATCTCGCCCAATTTGCAGCCAGATGATTTCAATGATGACACGTTGGGGCGCAGCCTGGATGATTTGTATAAGACAGGCGTGACCGAGATCTTTGCAGAGGTGGCCAGCAATGCCCTGCGGGTGTATGAGATCGAACACGAATTTGTTCACCTGGACAGCAGTTCCTTTCACCTGCACGGGGAATATGGTGCAGGCGATGAAGAAGAAGATCCCCAGGCTATTCAGGTCACCTATGGCTATTCGCGTGATCATCGCCCGGACCTGAAACAAGTGATTGCACAGATCATCACCAGCCAAAACTCAGCACTGCCGATTTGGCTGGAAGTACTGAGTGGCAACAGCAGCGACAAGGAAACTTTTGCCAATAGTGTGACAGCATACTGCCAACATCTGGGAGAAGCCCCCAAACCATATTTTGTGATGGACAGTGCTGGGTACAGCGCAAGTAACCTGAAAACAATGGAGAAAGTCTTTTGGTTGACCCGCGTACCGGAAACCCTGGCCGAAGCGCAGCGTCTGGTGCGTGAAACCAGCCAGGAAAACATGCAAGAACTTAGCGCAAGTTACTTTGGCAAAGAAGTGACGATCATGTATGCTGAAATCGAGCAACGCTGGCTGGTTGTTTATTCAGAAACAGCATACCTGCGTGAACGGCAAAGCCTGGAAAAGGCACAAGCGCGAGAGTTAGTTCAGGCAGAAAAGCAATGGCGCAAGCTCTGTCGGCAAGAATACCAGTGTGAAGCAGATGCAGAAGGGGCAGTCAAAGTTTTCAATCAGCGTTGGAAATATCATCAAGGGGCGGCACAGGTTGAGCCTGTTACCCGCTACGCCCATCCTGGCAGACCACCCACCACTGCTAAGCCCAGGATCGTTACTTACCACTTGACTGGAGTGGTCGTTGCTTCTTCCGAAAAGTTAGAAACAGCAAAAAAGACGCTGGGAAAATTCATCATTGCGACCAATGAGCTTGACCCCGATCGCTTGTCTCCCCAGGCAATGCTGGAACACTACACCGCTCAGGGTATTTCTGTGGAACGAGGTTTCCGGTTTCTCAAGGATCCACTTTTCTTTGCGCACAGTTTGTTCTTGAAAAAGCCTGAACGGATCATGGCCCTGGTCATGCTCATGGGACTGGCCTTGCTCATCTATGCGTTGGCAGAACGACAACTGCGTCTAGCATTGGCGCAAAGCGAGCAGACCATTCCCAACCAGAAAGGGAAGCCTTCTCAAACGCCTACCATGCGTTGGGTCTTTCAGGTGTTTGAGGGCATTGATGTACTTTCCATTTGGCAGCAAGACCAACTTGTCACTCGACAAGTACTCAATCTGCGCCCGGTTCATCTTTGGTATGCATGTTGTTGCGGAGCGACTATGAGTAATCCAATACAGTACATGAACGGAGTGGGGTTTGCAGCAAGGGATAAGGGAGAAGATAGCGAATGGTCATATTGGGTACTGATGGGAAGATTAACACTCCAGAATGAACAATTTTTGCATAACAAAACGGCAGCAGGAAGAAGGAGTTCTCATGACAATTTACATCGCCTCCCCTTACACCCTCGGAGATGTGGCCGTCAACGTGCGGGAAAGTCTCCTTGCGGCTGATAAATTGGTCGAACTGGGATATGCGCCCTATCCGCCTTTGTATTCCCACTTCTGGCATTTCCTAAGTCCCAAGCCGTATGAAACATGGATAAAACTTGACGAAGAATGGGTCTTGCGCTGCGATGCGCTTCTGAGATTGCCGGGAGAATCCAGCGGCGCGGATGCGGAAGCGGCGCTGGCAAAGAAACACGGCATCCCGGTTTTTTATTCCATTGAAGAACTTGCGGCTGCTGAGATCAAATCCAGGCGGATTGACTAACCACCTACTACTCCCCGCTGACTTCCTTCCAGGCTTTCATCATAATGAGCGCATCTTCTTCCATGATGGGGCTTTCGCACAGGATGCGCCCGGCGCAGCCGAAATCTTTCAACGCGCGCAGCAGGGCTTCTAAATCCAGGTCGGCTTCTTCGAAGACCAGGTGATTCTTCTCGCCTTTGGGGCCATACTCGATTCCCGAAAGATGACAGTGCAAGTTTTTCAGGCCATCATCTCCCAACGCTTTGCCATACATTTCCAAATAGCCAGCCCACTCGTCATAGGTGTTGACGGTCCCATCGCCGGGGCGGGCGTGCAGATGCGCAAAGTCGATGCAGGGTTCCACGCCTTCAATGGCTGTGCTCATTTCGAGCGTGTCTTCCAGCGAGCCAAGCATGGCGGATTTGCCCATGGTCTCAGGCCGCAGGGTGACCGGGTTGCCCGCCGCGCGCAATTCGTCCACGCAGCCCTGTAAGCGCGGGATGGCAACTTTCAACACTTCAGCCGGTTCCGCTTTGAAATACGAGCCGGGATGGAAGACAATGTCGGTGCAGCCAGCCAGGTTGCCGTAATGCGCCGCATCCATCAGCCGCTGGCGGGATTTGGGCCATTCTTCATCGTCCGCGTTCAGGTTGATGAAGTAGGGCGCATGCACGCTCAGGCCCACGCCCTGTTCTTCCCCGGTCTGCTTTGATGGCAGCACAGGTTTTTTCGCTGACGCGCACCGCGCGCACCCAGCCCAGTTCGAGCGCTTCCAGCCCGATGGATTTGCTGAATTCGATCGCGCCCACCGAGCCGCCCGGTTTCTTGGGCGTGCCTATGGGGGAGCCTACGGTGCCAAATTGAAACGATAAAGTCATAATATCTCCAGAAACTCAGGGAATATATAAATCAACCTGTTTTCGCGGCAACTCCTGCAACTCATGCATAACAGTTTCCGGTGGAACGGCAAAGTCACCATCTGGCCAGATCCTGCGTCAAAGGCAGTATGCACCCAGAAAAGCGACTCGCCTACGGCCATCTTCCCAATTGCTTCCTTGACATCTCCAAAATCAAGCGGCGCCGCCTGAACTTCATCCAGCGTTTTATTCCGGTTTGTGCCCACCAGGATGGTATATTGCCATTCACCAGCCTCACTTTGCCAGGAATACAATTCCATCCCCTTGAAGGCAGTTCCTCGCTGCGTGTGACCTGCGCATGACCCCCAAACCTGCCGCCTATCTCTTCCCACAATGGCGGACCCAGGATCAACAAACCCACGCCAATCGCTGCCAGCGCCGCGATCAGGACGGCGGCTGCGCCTACATCCTTGCCCACTTTGGCCAGCGGATGTTTGGCCGGGCTGGCCAAATCCACAACCGCTTCGATGGCCGTGTTGAAAAACTCAGCTGCCCAGACCATGGCGATGGTCAACAACAGCACAGCCCAATCGCGGGCGGGCAATCCCAGCCACAGGCCACGATGACAACAGCAATGGTGACGATGGAATGTATCCATGCGTTTTGCTGGGTGCTTGATGACATGCCACCAGCCGCGGAAGGCGTAGCCAAAGGAGCGGATGCGGGAGAGAAAGAATGATTTCATGTGCCAATTTATGATTTGCGATTGACGATTTACTAATCCCGGATTTCAATTCCTGACAGCCCGAGTCTTTCCAGGATTTGGGCCTGCGCTTTCCACATGCGGGCTTTTTCCTCGTCCCCGGCATGGTCATAGCCCAGCAGATGCAGAGTCCCGTGCACGGCCAGCAATTGGACTTCGGCTTCGAGCGCATGACCAGCCGCCTGTGCCTGTTCTTCGGCGCGCGGGATCGAGATGAGAATATCGCCCAGATAACGGCGGGCAGTTTCCGGGTCCGTTTCGGAGGCGGGGAAGGAGAGCACATCGGTGGGCGCATCGATGCCCAGATAATCCCGGTTCAGTTCGTGCAGTTGCGCATCATCCGTCAACACGATGGTCAAATCGCCATCCGCAGATTGATGCGCGAGCACAGCCTGGGCGGCGCGCTCAAGGATATCCGGTGCAGGGATCGGTTTGCAGGGATGGATTGATTTCGATATGGATCACGATTTGTTTTCGTCGCGCGGTATGGTCGGGGCGCTTTTGAATCGCAGAGGCGTTTTCTGTTTTTGGATATTCGATGCGCGGATGGTAGGAGCCACGCAGGGTGGTGATGAACGATTCGGCAATCTTGCTGAGGTCGCTCAGGGTCAGTTGGGTGTTGTCGAGTTGACCGGACATCTGCACATGCTCGATGGCGTTCGCGCACGATGTTGGCAAGTTCTTCTTCGTTTTGCGGTTTCATGGCGCGGACGCGCGCTTCGGTGCCATCGGCCAGCATCAGCAGCGCCGTTTCGCGCGAACGCGGGCGCGGGCCAGGATAGCGGAACTGTTCCGGATCCACTTTGGTTTCGTCACCGCCTGCGGCTTCAACCGCTTTGGAGTACTGGTAGCGGGTGAGCATGGTGCCATGATGTTCGAGGATGAAATCGTCGATGCGCCGCGGCAGGCGATGTTTGCGCGCCAGCTTGACACCATCCAGGACATGCTGAGTGATAGCGTTGGAGCTTTCTGCAGGCTCTATATCATCGTGTGTGTTAAGGTTGCCAGGCGCCTGATTCTCGATGAAAAATGTGGGGTTCTTGGCCTTGCCGATATCGTGGAAAAGCGCGCCCACGCGCGTGAGCAGCGCGTCTGCGCCAATGTTTTCAGCGGCCTGCTCGGCCAGGTTAGCCACCTGCAAACTGTGCTGATACGTGCCCGGCGCATTGCGCAAGAAGAATTGCAGCAGGGGAAAATCGGGACGGGAGATCTCGAGCAATTGCAGCGGCGTGGTCAGCCCCAGGGCTTGCGCCAGGAAGTATTGCAGCAACAGGGTGATGCTGGCTGAAGCAAGGCCGTTGAACAGCGCTGCAGCCCAGCAAGGTGGCAATTCCAACCCAGTCCATCTGGGTAAAGGGCAATGCGAAAGGCCAGGATCATAGCCATCCCGGCCCCGGCAATGGCTATCCCTGAGCGGAAGAAGGTCCAGACGCGGCGCGCCTGCCCAAGCACGAGCACACCCGTCAACGAGGAGAGCAGGTAGTAAGGCATCAGGTCAAGCGTGTTGGGCAGGCCATAAGCCGCCAGCACAGCGATGACCAGTGAGAAGATCAGCCCGGCTTCCAGGCCAAAGAGCGTGGCCAGCAGCAGGCCAAACGCGGGCAGCGGGTAAAGATAGGGGATGACCGTGCGGTTGGGAATGGTCAAGCCGCGCGCCAACCAGGAAGATGATAAAGATGATAGCGATCAGTACCAGGCTGCGAACTTCGAAGATATAAGTCCGTTGGCTGCGGTAGAAGTACAACCCCACAAAAATGGTCGTCAGGATCACCAGCGCGGAGATGCCAAGATAATCCTGCCATTGCTGGCCCGGTTCGATCAGGCCCAGTTTCTCGAGCGCTTCCAGTTGCGCGGAACTGATGATCTGGCCGGCGGCCACGACCATTTCTCCCGGTTTATAAGTCTGGACCACGGGCTGGACAGCATCACGCGCAGCCTGACGGGCGGCCTCGGTCAATTCCGGACTGTTGAAGCTGTTGGGCGTGATATAAGCGGATACCAACTCTACGACCACTTCCGCTTGCTCTTCGGTCAACGCCAGGCTGACCAGCGATGGAATATTGTAGCGAATGGCCTGTACGTTTTCCTCGCGGATGGTGTTGCGCATGACCTGTTCGAGCACGCTCAAGGCCTCCTGCTGGATGGTCTCCCAGCGGGCTTCGGACAGTTCCAGCACCTGCTGGACGGTGTCTGTCTCAAGTGTTATGTCACTCAGGGATTGGATGTCCCCCAGCTTTTGCTCGGGCGTGGCGAATTCGTCGGCACGGACAAGGCTGATATAGTCGAGAGCAACCCTAAGGCGTTCGATCTGACCGCGCGCAATGGACGGGTCGGGAGGCGAATACGTCTGCGGGATGGCGCGTTCGGCTGCCGCACGCGCTTCTTCCGTCCGCACTTCGCTGACATATTCGATCGCATCTGGAGCCTGCAAGTCCCGCGGCGCAACGTCACCTGCTGAGAGCGGTAGTGCTCCCGGGCTGAGGGACAACGGCACGGCCAGGGCAACCAGCGAGGCGGATCCTACCAGGATGAGCAGGATCAGTTGGATCGTGCGAACGCGTTTTGGAACTTGCTCCAGTTGGGCAGAAGCCATGATTAAACCATTTTTAGGACACGGATAACACGGACAAGACGGATTTTTTTGTTTTATTTTTCACGTATTCCGTGCTCTCCGTAAATTCCGCCTGTCCTGACGGCCAGTCCTGGGCGTCCCAAATATTTGAATCATCCAGTGAGCAGTTCTTTGACCATCGCGCTGACCTCGCCACCGGGAGCGCGGCCAGCCACCTTGGGCAGAGCCACCTTCATCACCGCCCCCATATCGGCCATGGCGGTAGCACCGGTTTCGGCAATGGCAGCAGCCACGATCTCGCGCAGCTCGTCCGCGGACATGGCTTCCGGCAGGAAGACTTCAAGCACGGCGATCTCGGCTTCGTTATCGCCGATCAGGTCGTCCCGACCGGCTGTTTTGGCTTCTTCAATAGCCTCTTTGCGGTTCTTGATCTCTTTTTGAAGCAGCGCGATGACCGCCAGATCGTCCAGCTCGGTGCGTTTATCTACTTCGACCTGCTTGATAGCCGCCAGCGCCATGCGGACGGTGGTCTTGCGCACCACATCGCCGGAACGCATGGCATCCTTCATGGCTTCGTTTAGTTGCGTTTTTATGTCCATGCTTGGGATTATACTTGAAAGCTGCCTTGACTGTAGTAGGGGATGGTCTGAGACCATCCCCTACTTATCTAGATCCTGGGTTTTTCTAGCCTGCAAACTCATCTAAAGAAATTGCAACATTTGGAAATTGTTCGAGAATCCTTCTGTCAACCGTTACAAGGGGGATGTTCAAATCTTTTGCCAGCGCGACGAATTCACAGTCATAGGCAGAGCAGGTGCTCTCAGCCACCAATTGCATAACCTGTAAGGAAGCAACCTCGTATTCATTGCCCTGCATCAATGTAGATGCTTCCTCCAAGATACGAAGGGCATCCTCCAGCGATAGGATGTTTTTTCGAATATACAGCGCCAGAACATTTCGGATTTCGCTGCGCCAGAGTAAGGGAGCGGCCCATCCGGCATCTTTGAGTAAGGCCTTCTCTGCCTGTGTGGAGCGCTCACTGGTCAGATACAAATACCCGATGATATTGGTATCGACAACAATCATGGCCGTCCTGCCGTCTTTGCCTGGTCGAATTCATCATCTGTAATCGTATATTGACTGGTCGCTTCACGCATATTACGAGCTTTGGTCAGCACGGTTTCAGGATTTACTCGATTACTGCGAATGGTTTTTTCGATGCACAGGATGATCTCGCTGTTGATACTACGCCGGTTTATCCTGGCATATTCTTTTAGCTGAATGTAAAGGTCATCGGGAATGTTTTTCAAGGTAAGGGTGGGCATAAGCAACCTCCATAATGGTTCCAACATGATACCATTATGGAGGTGTTTTTGCAAATTGTCAATCGTCGTTGTTCTTGCATACCACTACCAATATTTATTTGCAAATTTTATTGAGTACCCGATGTTCCCACTCCCTTAATTTGAATGGTAGCTTCACTGAGATATTCTTCATCCTGATCATTTCCAGCTTTCATTTCTCTTATTTCTAAAACAAACCAATTATCATCTCCTGGCGATAAATTCAAGTTTATAAATCCCTCGGGAATTTCCCAGGTGAACTGACGCTCGAGCGCATAGAGGACATCATCAACATACTCGAAGTTTTCTAGCTGGTCGATTGAGAAAGAAATCTGAAGCGTTTCTGCAGGAAGAGAATATGTTGGGACAACACTTACATCACCGATGTGATCACCATTGGGGCCATCCGTTCGATAAATACTGATGGTCAGATCACCTGAACCAAGCAAATCGTTTTCAAGGATAAATGTGACAACCTCAGTGAAGCTCTCCGCATATTCCCCATTTAGATCGATGATATTCCAATCAGTGTATCCGTCTCAGTGCTGTGAGCGAGCTTGATGCCATCATTAAAGTGCCCGGGAATTCTAATGATTGGAAACGCATTTTCCGGGGCTTTTTCATCTATCACACATTCATCTTCTAGTATTTCTAATCCCGAAAATAAAGTGCCGATGACAAGCCCTGTGTCTGAAATCCAGTTGACAAGATACCAGACCACTATCAGCCATAGTGCTTTCAGCGATAGGCAAAAAAACGGTCTCATCGTTCCAGGTAAACCAAAAAGCCAGATATGTTTCCTTCCCAACAGATATTTCTGCGTAGGGCGAAATCCTGGATGCGGTTTGTGTTCTCTCTGCAGAAACGGTTGCTATGGCTTCGGCTGCAAGTTCTTCATCAAGATATGAGTTGTCAGGGTTGGATCTGATTCAATCGCCTCAACCGACCCGCAGGCTGCTACCGTTAGCAAAACAATGGCTAGGATAGAAGATAGTGTCCATTTTTTCATGCAAGACCAACTTTCAACACAATTGGTTAGATTGTATTACACAAAGAATGCTGGCATCTTTGAAATTGCAAGAAACGCCATAATTCTATGTCCTTTGGATACCATAATATTGCTGTTGAGTTTATTGTCAAAATTATTTATACTGGTATAACCTTATAGAAACCAAATTCCTTTCCAAGCAAATGGAGTGCAGACTTCAGTCTGCGGCTTGATGGCGGACTAAAGTCCGCACTCCGAAACCATTGGATAAACTCTAAGTAAAGGATGGGAACATGAACAGTACCGCTTTGGAAGCCATTCTCGAAGTCGTCATTGGCATGATCTTTATGTGGCTGGTTCTCAGTATCGCCACCATGTCCGTACAGGAGTGGTTTGCCAGCTACCTGAAATGGCGCGCAAAAGACCTGGAAACCGCTGTCCAGCGCTTGCTGGGCGACAAGACCTGGGCCGAACAGTTCTACAAGCATCCGTTGATTACGAGCTTATCCAAAAAGGTTGGAAAAAAACCATCATACATCCCGGCTAACAAGTTCGCTCTGGCCCTTCTCGATATCGTACAGACCGCCGGGACGCAGAAATCGTTCATCCAACAAAAACTATTAGATGCAGATCGAGAATTGAAAAAGGCACCCAAGCAACTTGGTCCATTCCTGATGTTTATGTTCAAGCGCTTTGGGACGAAAATCAGCAGGTTCTTCAACCGAGTTCTCTACTTCTTTGGAAGAGATAAAGGAACACCCGAACAAAAATATGCCCGGATAATGGAGCTAATACAAAATTTTCTCCATTCCAATGATCCCGATAGAACAGAAAACCTGGCAGATGGACTGAAAGCACTCTTCGGCATTGTGCTAAGCGATACAACAGAAATAGATGGCAAAGAGGTCCCCCTGCCAAGCGTGGAATTCCTGAATGCCTACCCAAAATTTCGCGATTACATTTTTGACCTGATTCGTGTCGCTATCTCTGACCAGCCCATGTTGAAATTCCGCTGGTCAGAGATATTGATCAACAACAGCGAAAGCTGGATAAAAAAGGCGCAGGCAGAACTCGCAGAAGGTCAAACACTGCGAGAAAAGCTGCGCGAGTATGTCGAAAAATATGCACAAAGTTTTTCTCTCGAAAGCGAAGACCTCGAAACGGTGATCTTACTCATCAGGCAAACATTGGATGAGATTGACTTTGCGCCCCTGGTAGATGCGATCCAGAGTCAAATTGGCAGTTCAACACAAGGGTTAGACGCGGTGAAAACGCTTAACCCCGCCCTGCATAAGTCATTGCAACAGTTGTATGGTGACTTTATCGGTGTCGCCAACAATGAAAAAATGGTAGAAGTCATTCGCACCAGGTTTGCAGACCTGGCGCTCGAGGCTGAGAATGTTGACCGCAACCTGGCTGCCATGCGCATCAACGCTGAAACCTGGTTCAACAATTCGATGGATCGCTTGAGCGGCTGGTACAAACGCAAAGCCTCGCTGCTGGCCTTCATCATTGGCCTGGTTCTGGCCAGTATCCTGCACGTCAACTCCATCCTGCTGGCCCAACATCTGTGGAAAGAGCCAACCATCCGCCAGGCGTTGGCCGCAAATGCAACGGAATTCACCAAAAAAAATACACAACTGCCTGTTGTAAAGGCTGAAGAAACAGAAGAAACGGCAGGATCCGAAGCAACTGAAGAACCCGCAACGCCCGGAGATGCCATAGACTTTTTCGAAGATCAATTCAAAGGTTTGGATGTTCCGCTTGGATGGACATTTGAACCTGTTGAGCTCGAAAACAATCAGGGATGCAGTCTAATTCCCATCGGCACGAATGTGGTATGGGGTCTCAAAGACACTGTTAACCCGGAAGCAAGAATATGCCAAAAAATTAACAATGCCCCTACAGATACGGCTGGCTGGTTCCTTAAAATAATGGGCCTCATCCTTAGCGCCGGCGCAGCAACTCAGGGCGCACCTTTCTGGTTTGACATCCTCAAGAGATTGGTCAATGTGCGCGGGTCGGGCACGAAACCGGACGAGAAGAATAAGTAAGAGCCAGTAGAAACAGGGTTGCAAATGCAGCCCTGTTTTCTTTTCGTACGGATGAAAATAATGACCGCATCTTTCCGGACCAGACGCCTGCTTCTCGTTCCCCTGACGTTGTCGCAACTCCAACTTTATCTCACTGACCTGCCTGAGCTTGAGAGAAAGCTTGGCCTGCCCATCTCTCGCAAGGTTATCACCGAACGCGTCCAACGTGCCATCCAGATGAAGATCGAAAAGATGGTTGAACTGGAAGAAGCGCTTCACCCCTGGCAAACTTATTGGCTGATCGTCATCAGCGGGGAAAATGTTGGGGCCGGGCTGGCAGGCTTCAAGGGCGTCCCGGATGCGGGCGGGTCAACCGAGATCGGCTATGGCATCGATCCAGCCCATCAAAACAAAGGCTACATGACCGAAGCCGTCAAAGCGTTGGTAAACTGGGCTTTCCAACATCCGTTTTGCAAAACAATCACTGCTACCGAAGTTAAAAATCCCGCCTCCCGGCGTTTACTGGAAAAACTTGATGCCCATTTAGTTGAAGAAACCGGAGAAGCATCAACATGGAGAATCAATCGTCCCTCATCGCTCGTCTGAAAAAACAAGCCCATGCCCTCAAGACCGAGACCTATGCTCTGTATTTGGCCGTGCGCGACCCCCGAACACCCTGGTATGCCAAAGTTTTGGCTGGAGCAGTCGTGGCGCACACCTTCAGTCCTATTGATCTTATCCCTGATTTCATTCCTGTATTAGGCTATCTCGATGACTTGATCATCACGCCCGGTGGTATCTGGCTGGCGCTTAAGATAATTCCTCCCGAGGTAATGGCCGAATGCCGAGAAAAAGCAAACGCCGTATTCAACGCGGAGAAACCCAAAAATTGGATTGCGGCAGTAGTCATTGTATTGATTTGGTTGATACTCATTGCCTTAACAGTTACTTTATTGATCCGCCTTTTGAGAAAATGAGAAACATTATGGTACGTCGCATTCAATCGGATGATTGGACCGAATGGCTGCGCATGAGAATTGCGCTCTGGCCAGATGACACACCGGACGAACATCGTGCAGATATAGAAGAAATCTTTTCTGACCCTAAGCAGCCGGTCTTCGTTGTAGTTCGGTCAAATGGCAAGCTGGGCGGGTTTCTCGAAGCGGGCACGCGTAAATACGCCGAAGGCTGCAAGAGCAGCCCGGTCGGCTACATCGAAGGCTGGTATGTGGACGAAGACCTGCGTGGGCAGGGCATCGGCAAGGCGCTGGTGCAGGCCGCCGAAGCCTGGGCGCGCTCGCAGGGCCTGACCGAAATGGCCTCCGACACCTGGCTGGATAACGAAGACAGTATCCAGGCGCATTTGAAACTGGGATATGCTGAAGTAGAGCGCGCAGTCCATTTTGCGAAGAAGTTGTAGATTTGTGTGACAGTCACTTTCCAAGTGCGTTGCACTTTTACCAAAATTCAACTTTACTAAGCATTAACGCTATAATCCCACATTCCGTACTTATGAAGATAAATTTCTCAATTAAAATCAAAAAGATGAATTCGGGTGGCGGAATGTGGGATAATATTTTTGTGAAAATCTTTCCTGACACAACGATAGGAGAACATATGAAATTACGTGTGCTATTCGTTCTTTGTCTCGGTAGCCTGCTTCTGGTGGCCTGCGCTGCCCCTGTTGCCGAACCTACAGAAGTTCCGCCTGTTGAAGACGCGCCGGCAGAACCAACAAAAACGCCCGAACCAACACTCCTGCCTGCTGCAACGGACGTCCCACCTGAACCCGCGGAGGAGTCAGCTATGCCTTTTGAATTGACCAGTATCCTCATCGTTCATGAACAACCCATCCCGGTCCGCTACACGTGTGATGGGGAAGATATATCGCCGCCACTGGATTGGACTGATCCGCCAGCAGGTACGCAGAGTTTCGCTTTGATCATGGATGATCCCGATGCACCGGGAGGCACCTGGGATCACTGGATTCTTTTCAACATCCCCGCAGATGCACGCAAACTTGATGAAAACCTGCCAATTACAGGAAAAAACCAGGAGCCCGGATCGATATTTGTTGGCAACAACTCCTGGAAGCGTGCTGACTATGGTGGCCCCTGCCCGCCCGGGGGCACGCATCGCTATTTCTTCAAGTTGTACGCGCTGGATACAACCATCAGTCTGCTGCCTGGCGTGACGAAACAAGAGCTGCTCAGCGCAATGGAAAGTCACATCCTGGCTGAAGCCGAGTTGATGGGTACATTTAGCCGTTAAATAATTCCGCCTCGACTGCGGAAGAACGCCTCCGCTCGGCGAGGAATGCAAACATAGGAGCATCATTGGACATCATTGGCGAACTGGCTGCGCTTTCCACATCTGTTGTGTGGGCTGTGACTTCGGTCCTGTTTACGAAGTCCACACAACAGGTCGGCTCTATTATCGTTAATCGCATACGCGTTATCCTGGGGCTGTTCTTTCTCATGCTCCTGAACTGGGCTTTCTATGGCTATCTATTACCCTTCGATGCTGGAGCAGATCGCTGGTTGTGGTTTGCGCTTTCCGGCGCTATCGGATACGCGCTGGGAGACGCTTTTCTATTTCAAAGCTTCCTGTGCATTGGCGCACAGCGCAGTATGTTGATGATGAGCCTGGCTCCATTGATGAGCGCCGGGCTGGCATGGGTTTTCTTCGGCGAAACACTAACCGGGATCCAAATACTCGGCGTGATGGTCACGCTGGCTGGCATTGCCTGGGTGATTTCGCGGCGCAGGAGTAGTGAGAACACTCAGGTATGCACACCAGTGCAGGGTGTGCTGTTCGGCCTGGGTGCTGCGACAGGTCAGGCGATTGGGTACGTGCTTTCCAAGCAGGGCCTGACGGGTGGCTTCTCGCCCATCGCGGGCAATTCCATCCGCATGGTGGCGGCGGTGGTCATATTGTGGGGCCTGGCACTCATCCAAGGCAAGGCCAAAGAAACCATAAACAGCGTGCGTGAAAAGCCCAAAGTACTCGGCTGGCTGGCGACAGCATCCTTTACCGGGCCTGTGTTGGGGGCTTCCCTGTCACTTTATGCACTGCAATTCACCGAGGTCGGCATTGCCAGCACGTTGATCGCGTTGCCGCCAGTCTTCTTATTGCCCATCAGTTGGTTTGTCTTCAAGGAGAAATTTGACTGGGGCGCGGTGCTCGGCACGCTGGTCGCAATTGGGGGTGTGGCTTTATTGTTTTTAGCGTAAGCTTATGATGCAACGCACTTTGGAAGTGCGTTGCATCTACAGGAGGAGCTATGGACATTCTACAATCTGGCACGGGGGAGTTGATTCAACCTTTTGACCTGGACGAGTTCCGCGAGTGGAACCGTACCCAGAAATCCCGCAAACTGATCGACAAACGTATGACCGAGCAGGAAGCCGTCAGCAAATTCGTCTACGATGGCTGCTACATCGGCACCGAGCTATATGGGACTGTGCGTGCCCCGATGTCTCTGGCGCGTGAAGTCGTCCGCCAGAACAAGAAGGATTTGCGCGTCTGCGGGCAAGGCGTTCTCGAACTGGACCTGTGGCTTGCTGCCGGTTTAGTAAAGAAACTCGACATCACCTACATCGGTCTCGAAGTCTACGGGACATCATCCGCGCTGCGAAGAGCGGTCGAATTGGGGCAAGTTGAGAAATGCGTTGAATGGTCGAACGGCGCCATCACCTGGCGCATGAAAGCGACTGCGATGGGCGTGCCCTTCCTTCCCACGCGGTCGATGCTTGGCACCGACACGCTCAACTACAGCGCCGCGAAAGTGGTCGAAGACCCGTTCACCGGCATAAAGGTCGCTTTGCTGCCCGCGCTAGTTCTGGATGTGGCCCTCATCCACGTCCACCGTGCAGACAAATATGGCAACTGCCAGATCGAGGGCATCAGCGGCTTTGCAGCGGAGATGTCTCGTGCCTGCAAGCGGCTGATCGTCAGCGCCGAGGAGATCGTCCCCACCGAAGAAATCCGCAAGAACCCCGACCGCACCATCATCCCCTACTTTTTGGTGGATGCAGTTGTGCATGCACCTTATGGCTCGCATCCCGGTGAGATGGCTTACGATTATGGCCGCGACGAGCCCGGTATCAAGGAATGGGTCGATATGAGCAAAACCCCCGAAGGCGCCAAAGAGTATCTGGATAAATACGTCTACGGCGTCAAGAACCATGACGAATACTTGAAACTGATCGGGGAAGAACGCTTACAGAGCTGTGTTGAGCTCCGGGAGAGACGAGAATAGGACGCTGATTCACGCTGATGAACGTAGAGAAAAAATCAGCGAAATCTGCGTTTATCAGCGTCCAGGGAAAATCTAATGACTGACCAAACTTACTCCAAAAATGAATTGCTGATTTGCGTGTCAGCACGTCTTTTCGAAGATGGCGCTACCTGCTTCATCGGCACGGGCATCCCCATGCTGGCTGCTATGCTGGCTGCCAAAACTACCGCACCTAATCTTGTTCCGGTCTTTGAGTTCGGCGGGACGGGTGCGATCATGGAAGAGTTGCCGCGCGCGGTCGGCGAAGCGCGCACCTGGCACAAAGGCATCTCAGCGCTGGGCATCTGCGACACCATGGAAACCGCCCAGCGTGGCTTCATCGATTATGGATTTCTCGGCGGCGCGCAGATCGACCCCTATGGCAATCTGAATTCCATCGTCATCGGTGAGCATGCGCATCCGAAAGCGCGTCTGCCCGGCTCTGGCGGTGGGAATGATGTCGGCAGTCACTGCTGGCAAACGGTAGCAATCATGCAGCACGATACGAGGCGCTTCGTCCCCAAAACAGATTTCGTCACCACGCCCGGGTATCTGACCGGCCCCGGCGCGCGCGAAGAGGCTGGGCTTCCAAAGAACACCGGCCCGGCCTACGTTGTCACCACCTTAGCGCTGATGGATTTTGATCCCGAGAGCAAACGCATGCGCCTGAAAGCCACTCATCCCAGCGTGAGCGTGGAGGATGTGGTTGCGGCTACCGGCTTTGAGTTGATCATCCCTGAAAAGGTTGAGAGCACCGAGCCACCCAGCAATGAAGAATTGCGCCTGCTGCGCGAAGAGATCGACCCGGAAAAATTGTACATTTAGTAGGGGCGGGGTGATCCCGCCCCTGCTAAAGTTTGCGAGCAGTTGCACCCCCCGAAGGGGACGCTGTGCGAGCGGGATGCAGTACAACTGCATCCAAAACAAACACATAAAATTTTGGAGAGAAACCCAACCATGGACATCGCCATCATGATCGAAGGCCAGAATGGACTGAACTGGCCGCGTTGGAAAAGGGTCGCAAAACTTGTGGAAGATCTGGGCTTTGCAGGCTTATATCGCTCAGACCATTTCATCAACTCTAAGGCACCGGTCATCGACTCGCTGGATCTGTGGGTTTCCTTCACCTGGCTGGCAGACAACACCAAACGCATCGAATTTGGCCCCCTGGTGACGCCGTTCTCCTTCCGTCACCCGGTGCATACCGCGCGCATGGCCTCCGCAGTAGACGATCTCTCCGGTGGACGCTTCACACTCGGCCTGGGTGCAGGCTGGCAGGAGCGTGAACATGAGAAATTCGGGTTTCCACTCCTTGATATAGACGGTCGTTTTCGCCGTATGGAAGAAGGCCTGGAAGTGGTCACCCGTTTGCTTCAAAGCGATGAACCATCTGATTTCTCAGGAGAGTTCTACACGCTTCAAGATGCCGTCATGCTGCCGCGCCCGACACGCGCTGGCGGGCCGCCCATCCTGATCGGTGGCAATGGCGAAAAACGGACACTTGCCTCTGGCCGCGCGTTATGCCGACGAGTGGAATGCCGTCTTCACCACAGCGGATGAGGTCCGCAGGTTGAATGGTATTCTGGACGGCATGCTGGAAGCACTGGGCCGGAAGCCCGGTGATGTGCGTCGCTCCCTGATGACCGGCTGTATCTTCGGTCAAGTAGATAAAAAGGTAAAAGAAGTGAGCGACGTTTATGGAGAAACTACACTTGCGGAACTCCGCGAAGAAGGCTTCATCATCGGAACCGGCTCGCAGGTTTCAGAGCAACTGGCGCAACTCGCGGAAACGAACATCGACAGGGTTATGCTGCAATGGCTCGATCTTGATGATCTTGATGGAATGGAGGCGTTGGCAAAAACTGTCTTATGATCCTCGCCACACTCTGCTATATCAAACAAGACGGCCGCACCCTGATGATCCATCCCAACAAGTTGCGCTATCCTTTCCTACTCAACAGATATTACTTTTCTACCGAACAGAACTGTGCCCCTTCTATGTACCACAAAGCGCTGGTTGTAGTGACACTTTTATAAAAACAAAATTCTTCTTTAGCTTACCCTTATCAAGAAATAAGTAACCACATTCAAAAAGTGGTTATTACAGATGATCAACTTGAGTTGACAGAAATGTTCCTGTCGGAAGTAAGGGAAGGAATTGAACGCTCAACTTTCGAAGATCAAAGAAAGATACTAGACCTGCTAAACGTGCGTGGTAAACTAGCGATAGAAAATGCTGAAATATTTTTCAATCCAACAAATTATAAGGAAGTAGGTCTCATACATTGCAAAAAGGGCTGGTTTGACAGCCTGCTTTTTTGATTCTGTGACAAATGGCTATTGTTTCAGTTTTGAGAAAAGTGCATCTTAGTAAACTACCTCTTTTGTCCCAAATGTTCTGACGACATACATCGATATACGTTGCTAAACAAACCGGGTAAAATACATGATATGGGTACAGGAAAATGACATTAAATCAAAATGATAAATTCCCAGAGCAAGCCAAACAAACCAGCATACACAAAGTGCATCTTGTTGCCGGTATGCGGATTTTCGTTTCCGATAAAAATACCCATAATAACAATGATATTGATGAGCAAGAAGATGTCCAAACTGATAGAGGATTCTTGAAGCACGTAGATCCGTATGTTACAACCTATGTTTGCTTACTTGTGCCTCAATTCGAAGAGCATTTGATTGTTGGGGATCTGTCTGATCAGCTTTATTATTGGATGAAAGATATTTGCATCTCATTTGGCTGGCAACTACAGTTTATAGATGTCAAACCTGAATACATCCACTGGATTATTTCAGTTAGCATTAGCATGTCTCCAACGCAGTTCATGAAAATAATCCGTAGAGAGTCTTCGAGTAAGATTTTAGATGAATTCCCCAGAATAAAGATAAAAAATATGTCCAAGGATTTTTGGGCACCCCATCATTTTGTCAGTGTTGGCCAGGCACCTTGTCATCAAAGCACTATTCAGCAAACAGTAAAGGAAATACGTATGCATCAAGGACTTCGATAAATCTTTGAAAACCGACTTACACCATGAAACACCTGCTAAGAGGCCACACATTACGCTAATCCTACTTATGAGAAAACTAAATGCATAAAACTTCAAAAGCATTTCCAGTAAATCTTTCTGTCATACTAGATGAGTTCCACCTAGCAACGCAATGGGGACAAGCAAGTATTATCCTGACTGTTCATAAATCGACCTTTAGCCGGGAGAAGACAAAAAAAGCCCTGGGAAAAAAACTTAGGAGTTTGGGTTACGGTATTATTGATGTTGACATTAACAAAGTTGAGGGGAACTTCATAGAATATATGGTACAACATGAAAATATCGAAGACATTGTCTATTATATTTCGAACATTGAATGGGGTGGCGGAAAAGACGAAAAAGATGGTTACAGGCTTTTAAATCTTCATAGGGAAACCTTGATCGAACAGAAAATCAAAGTTGTCTTCTTACTGACAATGCGCGAAGCCTCAAACTTGCCAAGATATGCACCAGATTTCTGGGCCTTCAGACATCGGGTTCTTGAGTTTGGAAGTCCACGTGCACACAACCAGAAAATGCCTCCTGTTGGGCTTATGTTATGGCACATAGAGGATGCAGTTACTCCTATAGTTGATATAGAAAATAAAATATCCAGCCTGACGAAAATGCTCGCCGAAATACCCGATCAAGATGAAGCTGTATCATTGCATATCGACTTACTCTATGAACTTGGCTTTTTGTACTGGCATTCGGGGGATCATTTTAATGTAGAGAAAGCTCTGACAAGCGGAATCAGCTTGGCAAAAGAGTATAATTTTTTTGATCTTTTGGCGAAACTTCAAAATGGTCTCGCCATCATACGCTACGAACAAGGAAACTATCAAAGTGCAACGGAATTATTGGAGCCTTTAATCAAAAACAATCCACACGACTGTTTGTTGCTTTTAAATCTGGCTATTGTGTTTTTTGCGATGAAGAAAAGATATAATGGTATTAAAAAAGGTAAAAAGGCTACATCCTTGTGTGCCCAAAATTCCTGGGTGTGGAACTCCCTGGGCTTTCTATATTACTTCGCAGGCAATATGGATGAGGCCGAAATCTGTTTTCAAAAGGCTATCGCGATTTCACCAAAGTTTGGATATTTTTATAAATCACTTGCTGTCTGTTATCTGGCTATAGGCCTTCAGGGCAAAGCAAATGCTCAACTTCATCAAGTTTAAGGATAATGCGGATGGCCGAGAACTCTTTCAAGATATATTGAAAAAGTGTATTGAAGGCAGCACGGAAAAAAGTTCGTCCATCATAAAATCAGCCATGGTATCCGACAAGCTTAAAAAATTAGATATAATACGTGACCCAATTTTGAATGCTCTAGCTGTCTCCATTTGAAGAAGAAAAATCCACTTCTGAATGGAGCAAATTCCAAAACTACGGTGGTGAAAGGTTTTCACAACCAGATACTAAGGCCTAAATGCAATTAATTTTTTATATTGCTCTTAATCTTTGCATCGCGACTTATATTGCTATTGCATCCTCTTTTAAAGTTAACTACTAGAGGAGGAAAAAGCATTTTAGGTCTTTCTTTAGGTTCGTTGTTATGCTATGGAGCTTACCTGCTATATGCTCTATCACCTTCAGATTTAACAGATGCAATAAGAACCGCGCTTACTTTTTTGGGCATAACACTTGCTGTCATAACACTTTTTACCTTTTCACTGGAATTTACGTGTCGCCCTCATTGGATCAATCGTTTCACCATTTCATTACTTGCTATCATCCCACTGTCCACGCAAATTGTTTACTGGTTACCAGAAATTAGCGCTCTTTTTCAAACCAGAATTTCACCTTCCACTATCCTAGAAGTTTCGGCTTTGTTGGAAAAGATCAATATACTATACCGTTATAGTCTTATAGCAGCCACACTGTGGTTACTTGGACGGGCTATTTTTCTCCGATCTGGCACATCCAATTTTCCGCTTTGGGCTATGTTGATCGGCCCATTATTTGCTTTCATCCCCCAAGGCCTTCTGCTTCTTGGATTGCATTGGAATTGGTTGGAGGAATTCTATCTGGTTTCTATCAATTTGAGTGCAATTGGTTTTGCTTATAACACTTTTCGCCATGATCCAAACGCAAAACTGCGGGTGTGGAGAGGGAATGTTATTGAAAACATGAATGATGGTTGGATTGTTTTGGACATGCAAAACTCAATTGTTGACTTCAACCAGGCAACCGTTAAGCTTGCAGACACACCACATGAAAAAATGTACGGTAAATCTATCACATCCGTTTTTAACGATTTCCCAGGTCTGACGAATGTGTTAGATGAAGGTCAGGAAATTGAGATGGACAGAACAGTTAAAGTTGATAACGAATATCATTATCTAAATATTCAAGCCTCAACTTTGCGAAATGACGTGGGTGCTCCAATTGGTCGTCTTATAATCTGGCGTGATATAACAAACCGCAGACGAGCAGAAGATGCTCGTCAGAAAGCCAGAGATGAGATGTTTGTGCTCTTGAATGCAATTTCGAGTTCGGCAAGCCAAACATCCAGTTTGTCAGAATTTCTTTCAGATGTCATTTACCAGATTATTTATCCGTTTCGCAGCCAGGTCGTCTTTATTTGTCTAATTGACGAAAGATCAAATGGAGAGAACAGAGATGGCTATTATTTGGCAGCTCAATTGGGGCTCTCCACTGAAAGCTCGAAAGAACTGAATAATTGGTGCGCATCGCCACCTTTGTTTGAGTGGCTTACTAACCACAGGCAACATTTTCTACTGGAAGATCCACAAGATAGTCGTATCCCGGATCCTATACGAGGGTTAAATTTGTCATGCCTGCTTGCAATCCCACTAATTGCTCAAGTAAAGGAAAATAAAAAATTCATTGGTTCGCTTTTCCTGGGACGAAAAGATAATTCAGTATACAAACAGGATGAGATTGTTCGTCTAACAATATTAGCGGATCAAATTGCAACCCTAATTGATAGTGACCGCAGACGAAAGTTGGCCATCACATTGTCAGAACGTCAGAGGCTCATGAGGGATGTTCACGATTCTATCAGCCAAAAGTTGTATGGCCTCGTAACTTTGACGGAAGCAGCTCAGGCTGCGATAGAAGCGGGGGCTCAACAGGACTATAGTCAAGTTTTATCTCGCATGGGAGAGAACGCCCGTCAGGCGGTTAAGGAGTTACGTCTCTTCCTATTCCAAATGCAGCCAATTGATCTGGAAAAAGAGGGCATAATATCGGTCTTGCATCACCGCCTGGCCGCTGTGGAAGGCCGGGCCGATATTAAAGCCAAATTCTTGGCGGATGAGCCCATTTTACTCTCAAAAAAGAAAGAAATTGCCCTATATTACATTGCACAGGAAGCGCTAAACAATGTGTTGCGCCACGCATTTGCTAATTCTGTGTCGGTAACCTTAAAACAAGGATATAAGTACGTTACTTTCGAAGTTGCAGACGATGGATGCGGTTTCGACAAAACGAAACTAGAGCGAGGCGGATTGGGCTTGGAAAATATTAAGGAACGTGTAAAACAAGAAAACGGAAAACTTAAGATCTCATCTAAGCCAGGTAAGGGTACAATCATACAAGTAATTTTTGAAAAGAATTTGCCCAACAAATCTAAAAAAGGTAATAGAGGGCATTATGGATAAAATTCGAATTCTCGTTGTAGACGATGAAAGTGTAGTCAGGGAAGGCATTGTTGCTATTTTGTCGTTGCAGCCGACATTGGAAGTTGTGGGTGAGGCTTCAGATGGGATCCAAGCTGTTGAAATGGCTGACAAGATAAAACCTGATGTGATTCTTCTTGATATGGCAATGCCAAAACAAGATGGATTAACAACTATTCCTAAGTTGAAAGAGATATTACCTGATGTTCGCATCCTTGTGCTGACCAGCTTCGCTGATAGCGATACGGTTTATCGAGCAATAAAATCAGGTGCCCTCGGGTTTATGCTAAAAGATGCCAGGAGAGAGCAACTGATTCAAGCAATCCATGATGTGGCCGAGGGAAAGGCATCGATCAGCCCTTCTATTGCGATAAAAGTGATCCAGGAAGTTAATCACCCTTCAGAGGTTTTATATACTTCGTCGCCACTCACTCCAAGAGAATTGGAAACCTTACGTCTCATTGCAAGAGGACTGACCAATCAAGAAATTGCAGATTCTCTTTCGGTTGCCGAGAGAACAGTTGCTAAGTATGTAAGCAGCATACTGGATAAGCTCCATCTTGCTAACCGAACACAAGCTGCGCTCTATGCAATCCGCGAGGGCCTGACTGAACCAAAAGGAAAACATAAAAGAAGAAAATAACTCAAGGCTCCTGCCCGCCTGGAAATTCCAGGCGGGCTTTTTTTGTTTCTATGCAAGCACAGATATGACATTTTTCCAAAAAGAGCATAAAGATAGGGTATCCCTCAATGGTCATATATGACCATAAAATTGTCCATTTTTTTCATTTCATAAAACCATATGAATCCGGTTTCGCAAAAGGCAGCGCCTCTATATAATGCAGTCACCTTCACCAAGAAAAGATCCAAAATTTTCAAATAGGGAGTTCTGCATTGTTCCTCGGTAAATATTTTTGTGGACTAGACAAAGATCTTCGTTTCTTAGCTCCTGATGGGTTTAAGAGATATCTAACTGACGAAGTGTATATCACACAAGGGTTTGATCATAATTTGTGGGTTCTTTCGGACAGCGCATTTCAAGAGATATATGAAAAATTGGGCGCTTAAATGTTGCAGACCCACTGGCACGACTTTTATTCCGTTTGATCTTAGGAGCAGCTACCGAATCCGGACTAAATTCTCAAGGATATCTGAAGATCCCTGAAAATTTACGAGAGTATGCACAAATAGAAAATGAAGTTCTGTTAGTTGGGCAAGGTGATTATTTCGAGATATGGTCCCCGAATTTATGGAACAAGCAAGAGACAGAACTTAGAAACATAGAAATAAACACGGAAAGATTTTCTACATTCGAAATCACTACTCGCTAAAAGGAAATTATGGGCACAGAAAAAACTCGCATCGTTGTTGTGGACGACCAAAATGTAGTTAGGGATGGGGTTGTCACCATGCTTTCATTTCAAGCAGATATGGAAGTGGTGGGAGAAGCGCAAAATGGGATTCAGGCAATTGAAATTGCCAAGCAAAGCAAGCCAGATGTTGTCTTATTGGATATGTCTATGCCCTTACAAGATGGATTGTCCACAATTCCAAAAATAAAAGAACTTCTTCCTGACGTGCGAATTTTAGTCCTGACCAGCTTTGCGGAAAGTGATCTTGTGTACCAGGCTATAAAGGCAGGCGCGCTTGGATATTTGCTGAAAGACGCAACTCGATTACAACTGATTCAGTCCATCCGTGATGTGGCAAATGGGAAAGCGTTCCTTCATCCATCCATTGCTATGAAAGTGATCCAGGATTTTGATGAATCGAATGACCAAGGAATGATAGTGGAAGCTCTGACGCAACGGGAGTTGGAAACACTAAAACTCATCGCTCGTGGGTTCAGCAACCAAGAAATTGCCCTCTTTTTACATGTTCATGAACGCACTATCGCAAAATACGTGAGCAACATTTTGAAGAAACTCCAAGTGACCAATCGTACTCAGGCTGCCCTCTACGCTGTCCGTAATGGGATAGCAGCCGTGGCCGCTAGTTAAAAATCCTGCAACTTAAATTTGGAGATCAATCAATGAGCAACATCGAATATATCAAAGCAAAAGATTTTGAAAGAGCTTGGCTTAATTTTGAATTGGATTTGCCACTGAGACCTTTACCGGGCTGCAAACCAAATCCATTTTACGTTAATCGTCCTAGCAATCCAATTTCAGAACTTGCTGATGCATTACTGGCACCCTTTTATCGTCCGCCCAAATTCTTTTTTTCTGGGCACAGAGGTTGTGGTAAGTCAACAGAACTAATACATTTGCTGAGCAGTGATGAGATACATAAAAAGTTTTGGCATATTAATTTCAGTATTCGAGAAGAAGCAGACATTATCGATATCGATTATAGAGATGTGTTGATTTCGCTTGGCGGTCGTCTATTTCGAGAGTACCGAAAAGCGGGGGGGAAGTTACCTGAGCAACTATTGAGTGAAATCAATGGCTGGAGAGGCAAAGTAGAAAAAGAAACGTCCACTATTCTTGGTGGTCTTGGCGGGCGCCTTTCTGATATTGAAATGGATGCCTCCATCTCAGCTTTTTTTGCGAACGCTGGCTTAAAAATGAAACTGGAACCTGCCACCCGGATAGAGTTAAGGCAAATTCTTGAAAGAGATATTACTGGACTAATCGCAATTATCAACCATATCGCGGCAACAATTTACAAGCAAGAAAAGCGCATCCCGCTGATCTTGATTGACGATATGGATAAGCCAGATTTAGATAAAGCGCGAGCTATTTTTCATGATCGAAGAGAAATCATGATGCAACCCAATTGTGCCATTGTATACACAGTTTCCAGCGCTTTGTTCTATAGCAAAGAATTTGATGCCATTCGTGATCAAGCGCTTTTCCTCCCGAACATCTATTTGCACCCACCCTTGCAACCAGAGCAGCATCACAACGAAGGATATAAGACATTAGAACAGTCTGTCAAACTGAGAATGCATGAAGACTTGATTGAGCCATCCGCAATGGAAGAAGCAATTTCGTACAGTGGAGGCGTATTTAGGGAATTGGCACGGATTATCAGAACTGGGATTGGCCGGGCCCGGAGAAGAAATGCCGCAATGATAGAAAAAGCAGACATTGAATGGGCTGCTACCGAAATACGTAATGAATACAGGCGTATTTTGGATAAGGAAGATATCAAACTATTGAAAAAAGTAAATAAAGATAACCGCCTGGAATATACAGACCGGCTACGTTCATTGCTGCAAATTCTTGCAGTGCTGGAATATAGAGATGAAGAAAACTGGTGTGATGTTCACCCTGTTTTACGAGAAATTACTGGTTGACTTGATGCAAGCGAAGAACGGTGCTTTCCAAAAGGAGGCTAAATTGTTCCCGTTAGATTTTGAAAGTTACACAACTCAGATTGTTTCTGAAAACATAATGAGCAACTCAATGTGGCCTATAACGCAACCACAAATTGACAAATCCCGTGAAGGGAACGCTTTGAAAATGGGTCAGTTGCTTTTGAAATTGGGCGTGTTGTACTGGCGTCGAGGAAATTTTAACAGGTCCGAGCAACTACTCTCTAAGGCCCAGGAAATTTCCGCTGACACGCAAGACCGTCTATTTTTAGCTCAATGCTTTATCGGTCTTGCTTTGGTGAAAACTCACCTTAAAAAGATCGAAGATGCTATTAAGTCGTACCAACAAGCTATCAGGTATGATCCCGAAAATTTCCATCTTTGGAATAACCTAGGAAATCTATACCTGCAACACAATCAGCCGGATAAAGCACTAATGGCCTTCAAACAATCTGTCCATAGCAATTCAAATAATGCCATCGCTTGGAATGGATTGGCAAATGTTTATTATCAAAATGGAGAAGTGGATGAAGCTATTCGCGCTTATAAACGTGCAATCGAATTGATGCAAGTTACCGATTTAGAACAGCCTGGCAAGCTATCTCCTGAGTTGAACAAACAATTTTCTTTTCAATGGCTGCACCTTGCGACACTCTACACAAAGAAATACCAATATCAAAAAGCCATTGATGCATATCAAAAAGTGTTGGAGTTCGATTCTGGCAATGCCAAAGTATGGATTGAACTTGGAACACTGTATATAAAAGTAAAAGCATATGAAGATGCTATTGAAGTACTCTCGAAAGCTATTGAACAAAACCCGGAACAAGGAGAAGCATACCTGAATCTGGCCTATGCTTATACAAAAGTAGGAAAACATAAAGACAGTATCCCACTGTACATAAAAAGTATCGAATGGCTCCCAAGTCAGCAAGAAAAAAAGCTGGCCTCCCACCTGATGGAAGAAGCTATACGTATCGTTAAGGAAAATAATTCGGTCAAGATTTATGCAGAAATGAATGAGACTGGGATAAGTTCTTCCTATAACGATGAGATTACCTGGTTTTATTACAAATACAACGAAGAGGTTTCGGTAATCAACCTTCCCTGTTCGGCCTATGATTTAAAGAAACTCACAAAAAGAACAGCCAATAAATTAACAAACAGCGAACAACAAACTGACAAAGGAGAAAGAGACATGCCCCACTTATTACCGCTTTCCTCGCCGGGAAATACTCGGGATGAAATTGAAAATACGTTCGCACACTCTCAAGATCAACGAAATCAAGCGTATCGCCTCGTCATGGAACGACAAGGGAAACATACACTTCAATAATCAGGCCTACGAAGAGGCAGTCATTGCATATAACAAAGCTGCAGAAATCGATCCAACTTTTGGACAGCCCAAAAATAATCTTGCTCTGATCTATTTCACGAAAGGCGAATACGATAAAGCTATTTTGCTCTACCGGGATAGTATTGACCTGCTAGTTACCGATCAAGAGAAAGCTATCGCCTGGAATGGGCTAGGGAATGTATATCGTCGCATTAAGGATTATGAAAGCGCTCGCATCGCATATCAAAGCGCATCTGAACTGGACCAGACAAATGGAGGTGTCTATGACAGTACGATCGGTGATGAAGCCAGTAATAAGTACAAGACAGCTGATTTTTGGAATGATCTGGGAATGCTCTTTTTCAAAATTGGCGCTTACGACAAGGCAACCTCAGCTTTCCAGAAAGCTATACAGCTAGAACCATCTTCTGGGCGCTCGTACGGCCATCTTGCCCGTGCACTTACAGCCCAGGGCCAATACAAAGAAGCTGTTTCCCTATACCACAAAAGTATTGACCTGATCCCAAATGATAAGGAGAAAGCTAATGCATGGAATCGGCTTGGCGATGTGAATCGGAAACTCAACGATTACGACAATGCGCTCAAAGCATATCAAAATGCCACAGCACTATCGAATGACAAGTTTAGCTTACTAAGCCGAACACGGCTCAGTCTGTTAAGCAATTGCACAGCAAAATAATAATTTCATCAATTTTCTAATAAGGAGAAAAAAATGAACACCTACGAATTTTGGAATGAAATGGACAAAATTTACGATGCCATTGTGACCTATCAGGAAAAAACCATTGAATTCAATAAACAGTTTATCAATCCCTGGGTAAAACTGGGCAACGTATTCGACAAGAATGAAAGCAATGAAGAAATTGTTGCTCACAAGAATGCAATCGAAATTGACCCGGAGAACGCTCAGAACTGGCATGAACTGGCAAGCGCCTACACGCGTTCTGGTGATTTCGAAAAATCTATCCAGGCCTACCAAAAAGCCATTGATCTTGGTTTTGAGTCAGGAGAGCTCTACAAAAACCTGGCGCTGGCATATGCAATGACTGCCAAACATCAGGATGCCATTCCCGTCTTCCAAAAGGCACTCGATCTGTTGGAAAACGACAAAGACAAGGCAGTTGTCTGGAACCATCTCGGTAATGTCTACCGCAAACTGGACAACTACGAAATGGCGCTTCAAGCCTTTCAGCAGGCCGATCAATTCGAAACTGGGAAGGCCCCAATTGTGGATGAACCGCCTGTCGCAGCAGTAGATGAAGAAATCACAGAAGAACTGACTGAAGAAACGGTATTGGATGTGGAAGAAACCAGCGCGTCTCAACTGACCGAGGAACCTGCTGCCATTGAGGATGCCGCTCCCTCTCCCGAAGAGAGTACTCCTGTCGAAGATGAGGACGCTGCCCTCAACGATTTAGAATTGGATGAGCCAGTTGCAGAGCAATCGGAAGAAGAACCCGAAAGTGCACAGGCTGTACCCGCTTCTAATGAAGTCGAACTGCCTGTCGCAGAAGAAGACGAAGCAGATGAAGAAGATTATGAGTTCGACAATGATATGCCAGTCGTTCTTGAAGTCGATTTCTCGGCAGGAATGATCGCCGAGGAGATTGAGGAAGCAGCCTCTGAAGATGAACTGGTTACAGAAATCATGGCCGCATCGGAAGAAGATGAAGCGCCGGTCTCCGTGGAAGCTGTGGAAGAAGAGTCCGAGACTGAGGAAGCATCTCCTGAAAGGAATTGGTTGCAGAAATCATGACCACATCGGAAGAAGATGAGGTGCCGGCCTCCGCAGAAGCCGCGAGGAAGAGTCCGAGGCGGAAGAAAGGTCTGAAGAAGAACCCGTTGCAGAATTCCTGGCTGCGTCGGAAGATGATGAATTGCCAGCCTCTGTAGAGGAACTAGTTGAGAAAGCAGCTCCTGAAGAGGAACCGGTTGCAGAATTCCTGGCTACATTGGAAGAAGACTGAAGCGCCGAGAAATCTGAAGAGAGCCCGAGACTGAGGAAGCAGCCTCTGAAGAGGATCCCGTTGCAGAAGTAATGGCCGCATCGGAAGAAGATGAAGCGCCGGTCTCTGAGGAAGCCGTGCAAGAAGAGACCGAGACTGAGGAAACAGCCCCTGAAGAGACTCCCGCAGCAGAATTCCTGACCAAACTGGAAGAAGAAGCTGCTGAAGCGCCTGCCTCCGTAGAAGCCATGCAAGAAGATGCCGAGACTGAGGAAACAGCCCCTGAAGAGGCACCCGTTGCAAAAGTAATGGCCGCATCGGAAGAAGATCAAGTGCCAACCCCCGTAGAAGCCATGCAAGAAGATGCTGAGGAAGCTGCTCCTGAAGAAGAACCTGTTGCAGAAGTTCATGGTTGCATCGGAAAAAGATGAAGTAGAGGAAGAAAGTATAGAGACCAGTGAGAGTGATGAAGAAGAGGTCAAGGTATCTCAGGATAGCGATCCAACACCTCCTCTCTCGGCTTATGAAGAGTATTTGGAAGACAATGATCCAGTTAGTGTCGGCCTGACCGAAAGTCAAACAGATGAAACCGAAACCATCGCCATGGCACCTGCTGAAGTAGAAGTGACAAATTCAGAAGTCAACATGGAAGTAAGCACAGATCTGACCATTGACGTGGACACCAAAAATGCTCACGTTTGGAATGAATTGGGCAACGTCTACTTCAATGCAGGCTCATATGACGATGCAATCACCGCTTATAGCAAGTCCATTGAATTGGACAAGCAATTTGCCTGGCCATACACTAACCTGGCACTGTCCTACGTACAGAAGGGAAGTTTGGCTGACGCTATCTCGCTGTACCAGCGAGGCATCGAGCTATTCTCGGATGAGAAAGACAAGGCTGTTGCATGGAATCGGCTGGGAAATGTCTATCGCCGCATGAATGACTATGAAAAGGCAATTGCAGCATACCAGCGCGCAGATGAACTTGATCCCGGTAATACTGCTGTAACTCAGCAATCACGATTTAGTCTGTTAGGAAGTGAAAAAGTCGACCAGGAAGCTGGATATTCCCTGTAGCCGGAGGTCGGAATGAGTGAACATGAGCTATGGAATGAGTTAGGTAATCTGTACTTTTTATCTGGCTCCTACAATCAGGCTGTTCATGCATATAACAAAGCGATCCAACTCGATAATGGCTTTGGCAAACCATTCAGCAATCTGGCACTGATATATACCAGGCAGGCCAAATACGAGGATGCCATCCACTTGTACAAGAAGAGCCTGGACCTCTTGACAGATGATGCAGAAAAAGCCATTACCTGGAACAGACTAGGGAACGTTTATCGACAGCTAAAGAATTACGAGGAGGCTGTAGTTGCCTATCAAAGTGCAGACGATTTAAGGATTCAACATGTAGTCGAAGATGATGAACAGCCAAATCAAATGCTGTACGTTTCATCAGAATCAGAAACACTGCCATACGAAGTGGTTGAAGAACACAAGAATTACCAAAACCACTCTGCTGACTATATGCTTGATGTAGAACCTGAATTTGATGAAGCGCTTCCAGAATTTGAGCCTGTTGAGGCAGAGATGCTGGTAAACGAGATGCAATATGACCAGAACACTCTCAGTGATTGGAAAATTGAGCCTGTCCCTGCGCTCCCGGTTGAAGATGTGGAATTTCCCGAGCCTGTTCTCCTGGAAGACAGACCATCTACACTTCTCGAAAACATCGATGCAGAGGAAATTTCCCAGATCGAAGTGGAAACGGAAGTGGTGGATGAATCAGAAGAACAAGTTTCAATTGAAGAGCACTTGATTGATGAAGTTGGTCAGGCACCCGATAATAGCGTATTGGTTGAAGCAGAAGAAGAGGCTCCTCTGGTAGAAGAAAATCTTGAAGTCGCGTCGGACGAGGTACTGTTAGAAATAACGGAAGCAGGCACTCGTCCCAAAGAAGAAGCGTCCGAAACAGATCCTGCGTTCTCAGAGCCCATCGCCCAGGCAGAGAACACTGTTGAGGCATTACCAGATGAGCTAACATCGGCACTATCAGAAGCAGCCGTTTATCTCGATAGTGAAGCCACAGCAAGGGATGACGGGCCTAAAGAGCCTGTCATCCTGGCTGAGGAAGATGTCGAAGTGCTCCCAGCGGAGTTAGTGTCAACAACGTCAGGAACAGACATTCATCCTGATAAAGATATACCTGAAAAGGATGCTGGGATTGCAGAGCTTATTATCCAGTCTGATTTAGCAGACGAGATCGTGCCAACGGACCTGGAAGCAAGCATCTGTTCTGATGAAGAAGCGCTAGAAACAAGTTCCGAGCCTACAGCATCCATTACCCAAACTGAGACTGGGCTGGATGTCAACGAAGAGTACATTCCCAATCCAGTTGAAAGTGCTCCTCCAATAGATACTGTCCAACAGGCGGTAAAAGAAGAAGCACAAGTAGCAGAAAAGGAAATTGGCGCAGAAGAAGAAAAACTTGCAGAACAAATCGAGATCAACCCTCGTAACGCAACAACCTGGGAAGCTTTAGGGACGTTGTATAAAACCGCTGGCCGGTATGAAGAAGCTATTCAGGCTTTCGAGCAGGCAGTTTCAATTGCTCCCGGTACAGTTTCTTACTACCATAATCTGGGGTTGGTTTACTCGGTTTCAGGAAACAACGAGGGTGCTTTCAATGCCTTCCAGAAAGTACTTGAGCTTGATCCAAACCACAGTTTGACGCATGCATCGCTTGGTGGATATTACAAAAAAATAGGTTTGGAAGAGCTTGCACAACAACATATTGGAAAAGCCATGAAACAAATCTACGAAAGCGAAAATGAATACAATCGTGCTTGTTTGGATGCCATTTGTGGAAATATTGATCAGGCGGTCACGCTTCTTCGAACTGCCTTAGAAAAAAAACAGACCTATGTGGATTGGGTCTTGCATGACCCAGACCTTGACTCCTTGCGAGAGGATAATCGCTTCAAACAGTTAATATCTGATTTTAGCAAATGAATGTTGAGTTTAGGGAAAGAAAGTTGTTCTGAAACGCGCTGATCCATTTTTCTTGGCCAGGTACCAGTTATAAGTGGACCGGCGCGTTTCAGAAGGTACTTATTGAAAACAGTTCTTCAAAGAATCTAAAATTTCAATAAACCAATTTATTTTTCTCATGTGCTGGCAAAAAACAAATGTCAAAAAAGATCAAGTTCCCTTTTGTATTAGATGTATCCAGTTGGAAGGGTGCGATAAACTGGAACAATGTACATCCGCGCCCGGATCTTGTCATTTGCCAGGCAAGTAACGGAATACAAGAATGGGACGCTCTCTTTTCGAATCACTGGAATAATTTAAGTCATATGCAAATCAAAAGGGGAGCGTACCATGTTTTTGATCCAGATAGAAACAGTCATCGACAAATTAACAATTATCTAGGTGCAGTTGAGCAAGCTGGCGGTTTTGATGATGACTGCATCCCACCAATCCTTGATGCGTCTAATTTCCAATACAATTCCAAGATACCTTCTCTCGAAAAAAAGATCAGACAATGCCTAGATAATATGAAACGCTATACTGGGCAAACTCCCATTATCCATATAAGCAGGCATTACTGGGGTTTTCTCAAAAATCGACGAGGAAATTATCCTGACTGGGCAAGTGATTACTTGCTTTGGATTCCCTGGTATCCATCTGACCCGGATATTTATAAATGCCCGCCAACAAATACTTTTCCAAACGGCTGGGAAGATTGGGCAATCTGGACGTATGAAGAAGTCGCATCAATTTCAGGTATCAAGGGATACGTTTCGCTGAGTACGCTGTCAAAATCATATGCAGCGCAAATTGGGCTTACTCACGAAAATAAAACACTGACCAATTGGCAACATAAGAAGCTCAAATTCGAAGCCACCATCGTCGCCACTGAAGGAGTTGTTATTCGGAGGCAATCACTCATGACATCGAAGATGCTGGCGTTCCTCGCCGAGGGAAGCCAGCTGATTGGGGAATCCGTTGAATTTGTAAATGCCCATGAAGCCTGGTTGCAGGTCATCAAGCCTGTGATTGGATGGTGCCCGATTGTGCATACAGGCAGAACGTATTTGTCCATAAGCGATTAGTTTCTATTTACAAGGTCACAGTCACAGCCAGACTTGTCAAAGCCAAACTTATCTACCGGGAGATGAGATGCAGGGTTATGAAATGAATTTTCATCCGTAATGTAAGTGCTCTTGCCAGGGCTAAACCCAGCAAGAGCACTTATTAATTCTTGTATCAAGCCGCTGTTTTCTACGGTTAGACCTAGGGAGAAATTTCCCCAAAATCTATAACGGGTATCGTTCCGCCGTTACTGATAATCCATTTGCTGTTCTGGCGGAGTTCCTGAGCGACCAATACCTGGATGTACTGCTCAGCCAGGGGCCCTTTTCCTTCCAGTTCCTGGAGAATGATCTTCAATGCATCTGCCTGGGCCTCTGCCAGACTTGTTATCTGGTAGGCGTCTCCCTCGGCTTTTTTCTGGGCAGTATAAAAGTGGCTATCCGCCAGGGTACGCTGTTGGGAGGCCTCAGCCTCGGCCTGCTCCTGAAGCTGCACAGCCACCATTCGATCTTTGATGGCATTTACCACTTCTGCAGGCGGTGAGGCGCTCTGGATTTGTACCAGGATGAATTCAACTCCATACTGATCTTCTTTTTCCTGCAAGATCGCGATCACTTCCTGGTTGATCGCTGCGCGACTGTGCATGACATCGTCCATCATGCGGGTATTGACCACATCCCTTAGCGTGCCCTGGACAAAGCCGGCGACGATTTTTTCCGGATCCAACACTTCAAGTTGGAAGCGCACAGGGTCAGTCACTCGAAATGTATAGAGCAGCGAAACGTCCATCGTAACATCGTCGGCTGTCATTGCAGCAAGCTGCTCGATCGTGCCAGAGCGCTCGATGACAATCACCCCAATGACTGTATCCACGAAGGGTATCTGAACATGCCATCCGGGTTCGTCAATGCTGAGGAACTTCCCGCCTCTCAGGTGCAGGCCTCTTTCATAGGGACGTATTTTATACACCGCGGCCCGCGCCAGGGAAAAGAGCGTTCCCCCAACGATAAAGACAATTAAGATCAACAGGGCATTTTTATACAGCCAATTCAGACAACCCTGTCCGAACTTGTTTTTTGCACCTTCCTCCTCTGAGATTTTCATCCGTTTGAGTATTTTGTGACATGATATACCTCTTTTGAAACTGTGGAACAATTCAGGTCATGCATTAGAGTTCTGTTTCCTTTATCCACTCATTTACACCCTCCAAATCATACAACTCCATAATCCAGCCGATAAATCCGGGGAATGCGCCTTCCGGAACAAGCACCCAGCCCTCCCTGACATGGAGTAATAACTACCAGCCGAGTATTCGGTACGGTCCCAATCTTAGGAAACCTTTTGGAACGCGGTCAAGATAGACCCTACAACTGCCAAACCAGACATGTGGTTGAGACCCATCCCAGCTGTTTGGGCCTGCGTGCACATCTTCAAGCTTCACCACCTGCGCGCCTCCCCATCCCTGGCTGTTGATCGCAATCACCGCTTCCTCCGCCGTAGCATAGATGCCCTCGTTTTTTGCTAATTCAATTGAGAGGTTGCATGAAGCCAGCCAAACGCGAAGAAGAGCGGGATCAGACTCACCAACCCTACTAAAACCCAGAGCCATTTTTTCGTGCGCGGCATTGTTGTTGCCGGGTTTACTTCCCGTTCCTTTTCCGTAACAGCGGACTGGGACTGTTTCAACAACACCCAGATCCCCACGCCGGTGAACAGGCCAGGCAACATCAGGATAATAATTAATTCTAGATAACTTGTGATAGAGCGGCCGCCCAGCAAATAAGAACTGGCTGCAAGAATATCGATCACCAATATCCAGATGGCATTTTGGAGAACCTTTCGCAAAACCACCCATTGCGCAAGACCGACAACGGTCCCGATCAACAGGAAAAACACAGCTGAGCCAGAAGGGTATGAAGGTATCCCAGACCGTAACAACGATTCCAAGCAGGATGCCAGCAACCAACAAACCGATCCCTGTAGCCAGGAACCAGGACCTTACAAGCGGAAAATACTTGCGCAGCATCAACCATTGAAAAGTGGCATAAGACAATGCAAGCCCGGCAAAAAAGCCAACAAACTCTAAAGTATCACCGTTTAAGTCTGAAACTATTCCATTCCTTGTTCCCAGGGCATGAAGAAATAACAAAAGGGCTACTTAAAGGGCGCTTTCAAAATCCACCCGCCGGAAAAGCTGCCGTCATAAGCAATGTCCAGCGCCAAATCCAGGGCCGGTCAGGGATCTCGGCAATGGCCAGTGCAGCCCTTCCGCTCTGGAATACACCCCCACTATCTGGAGCCAGTTTCCTTCCTTGACCAAACTCGTGCCAGCGTTCACGGACAATTGAAACCGCGAGACTTCTTCAGTTCATTGATATAGATTGCAAGCACTTATTATTCTCCGCTTCCTCGGCCTCGTCTGCAACTCTCAGGAATATATCCTGCAACTCTTCACCGAAGTTCGCGCGAAACCGATCAGGGTAGAGGGACAACATTCCCAAATACAACCGCTCGATGATGGCACGCAAATTACAGCGCATTGTTTTTATCCCTGTTCCCTGACATCCTTCAGGTGTGGGAGACTGATCAGTTTCTGCAACCGGTCTATCTCTGCCTGCAGGATGCTCCGTCCATACTCTGTAAGCTGGTAGAGTTTACGTTCCCGGCCATTGATAACCTGGGGAGCTTCGAGCCGTTCTATCCAGCCATCATCGAGCATGCGCCTTAATGCGCTGTACAGGGTCCCCGTAGCCAAAACCACGCGTGCTTCACTCATCGCCTCCACTTCCTTCATAATAGCGTAACCATGTTTTGGCGCAGCAGCGAGGCTTAGGAGAATAAAGAATGATGTTTCTGTAAGAGGCAGATGTTCTTGTGAATTCCATTAATAGTCCATATATGCAATGTCACTATATGTAGTGCAACTACATATTACAATTTTTTCGGGCAAAAGTCAATAGGGTTGGCATTTTGTAAGTATAATGATGGGGATGCCCATTTTAGAAAAAAAACACATCCTGCTGGGCGTGACCGGCTCCATCGCGGCCTACAAGGCTGCCGATCTGGCCTCCAAGCTGGCACAGGCCGGCGCGCTCGTGGATGTGATCCTGACCCCTTCCGCTGAGAAATTCGTCACGCCGCTCACCTTCCAGTCGGTTACGGGACGGCGCGCCTACACCGAATCCGACTTGTGGGGTAGCGAGGCACATGTGCTGCATGTGGGTCTTGCGCATCAAGCCGACTTACTGGTCATCGCGCCCTGCACAGCCAACACGATTGCCAAGCTGGCACACGGCCAGGCCGATAGCTTGCTGACCATCACCGCTCTGGCGTCTACTTGTCCGCTGCTGATCGCCCCCGCGATGGAAAGCAACATGTTCGCCCACCCGGCCACGCAGGAAAACATCGCCAGGCTGACCGAACGCGGCGTGCATTTTGCCGGACCTGCCGAGGGCCATCTGGCTTCCGGCGCAAGCGGACGCGGACGCATGCTGGAAACATCCGAACTACTTGGACACATCCGCCTCGTGCTCGGACATCACGGCCTGCTGGCCGATAAAAAAATTGTAATCACCGCCGGAGGGACTCACGAACCGCTCGACCCCGTGCGTGTGCTGACCAATCGCTCATCGGGCAAGCAGGGCTACGCGCTGGCACAGGCCGCCCTGGACACAGGTGCAGACGTGTGCCTGATTTCAACTGTCAATTTGCCGCCTCCAGTGGGCGCGCGTGTGGTCCAAGTCCGCACCGCGCAGGAGATGCTGGAGGCTGTTTTAGAGGAAGCCGCCACCGCCGATGCGCTCATCATGGCCGCCGCGGTGGCCGACTTCCGACCGAAGAACGTTGCAGAAAACAAGATGAAGAAAAAGGACGGGATTCCGCATGTTGAACTCGAAGCCGCGCCAGATATTTTGGAAGCGGTGTCAGGTTTAGGGTCCAAAAAGAAGCGCCCCAAGGTCGTGGTCGGCTTTGCGGCTGAATCCCGCAATCTGCTCGAAAACGCAACTATTAAGTTACAATCCAAGGGATTAGATATCATCGCCGCCAACGATATTTCCGCCACAGACGCTGGTTTTTCCGTTGACACCAACCGGGTGACCTTGCTGTATCCTGATGGCAGAAGCGAGAAATTGCCACTGCTGAGTAAATTTGAAGTGGCTGAGGCCATCGCAGCTCGCATCGCGGCGCTTTTGGAGTAGTTCATGCGCATACTGGTTATGTCAGACATTCATGCCAATTACACCGCACTGGAAGCCGTGCTAAAGGATGCCGGCCAGGTTGATGAAACCTGGTGCCTGGGCGATACAGTCGGTTACGGCCCGGACCCCAACGCCTGTGTGGAGGAACTGCGCGATATTCCCATGCTGACCTGCCTGCTGGGGAATCATGATGTGGCTGTGCTGGGCAGAATGCCCTTTAAGTCTTTTAACGGCGACGCGCGCCGTTCACTGGAATGGCACGAGCGGGTGCTGGCGCCCACGAACGCAGATTTTTTGCAGACCTTACCGGAGAACCCCAAGGTGCGCGGCGATGTGACTATGGCGCATGGCAGTCCGCGTGACCCGGTTTGGGAATATATTATCAACACACTCTCGGCACGCTTGAACTTCGATTATTTTGATACCGACTACTGTTTTGTGGGGCATTCTCACATCCAGTGTATCTTTCAATTGGATGAAGAACGCGATCGCATCACGCTGGACGCGCCAACTATTGGTGAGGCGATGCAATTGAAGGGGCGCGCGATCCTGAACCCTGGCTCTGTCGGCCAGCCGCGTGACCGTGATTCGCGCGCGGCTTACGCCATCTTCGACCCGGATGCCAAAACCTGGGAAGCGCGCCGTGTGGAATACGATATCGCCGAAGTGCAGGAACGTATCCGCCAGGCGCGATTACCGGAGAAGCACGCGATTAGATTGGCCGAGGGGTGGTAGCCCTCTCCCAGCCTCCCCCAAATGCGACAAAGGAATATTATGATGTTAGCTAAAGTTCAGATTGTCGTATTTGGGGGAGGTGTCCCGTAGGGGCGGTGGGGGCGGGCCTGGAACTTTTAGATATTGATTTGCGTCCTTCAGGTAAGAGAACACCTTACCTGATTTGAGAGGAGAATCCCATGAAACGCTTTTTGTTAATTTCATTAACTGCCGCGCTCATCTTATCCGCATGTGGTGCAGCGGCTGCGCCGCAACGTTCTTACAATATGGCCGAGCCTGCCGCCGCACCGGAGATGGTGTTCGAGGCCGAGGCCCCGATGGAAGTCATGGCGGATTCGGTAGATGAGTTTTCATCGAACGCAGCCGGGGGCGGTTTCGAAGCTGCGGCAGTTGAGCGCATGGTCATCCAAAACGCTGACTTGAGCATCGTGGTCGCCAACCCGGAAGCCAAGATGGACGAGATCGGCAAGATGGCCGAGAGCATGGGCGGCTTCGTGGTTTCCAAGGAAGTCTACCAGACCTACACTTCGAACAATGTCAAGGTTCCAGAGGGGAACATCACTGTACGCGTTCCTGCCGAACAACTCGAAGAAGCACTAGATCAGATAAAGGCAGATGCTGTTGAGGTGCAGAATGAGAATCGCTCCGGCCAGGATGTCACCCGCGACTATGTGAATTTGAAATCCCGGCTGAGGACGCACGAACAGGCTGCTGAACAATTAAGCGAAATCTTGGAGCAGAAGACCGAATCAGCGGAAGTGATCGAGGTCTTCAACCAGTTGGTCTACCACCGCGAGCAGATCGAAATACTCACGGGAGAGATCAATTATTATGAAGAGGCGGCTGCGCTTTCGGCCGTCAGCGTGCGCATCACTGCCGAAGAGACCCTGCAACCGCTCGAGATCGCTGGTTGGAGGCCGGTCGGTGTGGCGCGCGACGCACTCCAGGCGTTGATCAATTTCCTGCAGGGCTTCGTTAATTTCCTGATCCGGTTGGTCATCCTGATCATCCCGGCCGGACTGCTGATCCTGGTTCTGCTGTGGGTGTTGTGGAAATTGTTCCGCTTCGTGTGGCGCAAGTTGTTCCCTCGCGGGATTAGAAAGAAAAAAGAACCCAAGGAAGAAGAATAAGTAAATTTGAATTTGTAGTACAAGATACCGCCGACAATTCTGTCGGCGGTTATTTGGAGGAAGGTGACATCATCGTCTTGTATCCTTCTGATAAGTTTGTGCTTTGTCATAGAGTATTTTAGATGATTCGAATAATCCTGATTATGCTGATGGCACCAATAATCTTTGTCATCAGCACATATTACTTGATAAACACAACTAACGGGAAAATCAAATCTTCCGGAAAGTTGAGGAGATATCTACTCTATATTCCGGATTCCTATGATCCTAATACACCTACCCCACTGGTCATAAGTATCCATGGATTTGTCCAGTGGCCTGCTCATCAACGAACCCTGTCTGGCTGGAACAAGGTAGCAGATAAACATGGTTTTGTTGTGGTTTATCCACAGGGTACCGGATTCCCCTTGCGCTGGAACGCGCAACCAATCAAAGTCAAGCCTGAAGCAATGGAACAGGAGTTACAGTTCTTCTCAGACTTGATTGATTATTTAGTAAAAGAATACAATATTGATCGATCACGCATATATGTCAACGGGATGTCCAATGGTGGGGGCATGGCTCACTTGTTGGCCTGCAAATTCTCTGATCGCATTACAGCAATTGGCGGGGTGGCAGGCGCGTATCTTTATCCGTGGGAGAGCTGCCGTCCGGCGCGGCCTGTACCAGTCATCGCTTTTCACGGCACAGATGATCCGATTGTGCCTTACTATGGTGGACGGACAATTACACCCTATCATAATTATGAGTTTGAACCAATTTATGAATGGGCTGCAAACTGGGCAAGGAGAAATGGTTGTGCAGACGATCCAGAATCCATTCCCCCGGTTGGCGAAGTCAGCGGCGTTCGCTACACAAATTGTAACGAGAATGCGGAGGTTGTTTTGTACACGGTAAATGGTGGCGGACACACCTGGCCTGGCGGGGACGAATTACCGAAATGGCTTACCGGTCATACCAACCAGGATATCAATGCCACTGAAATCATGTGGGAATTTTTCAGTAAGTTTTCTTTAGATGGGTAAAGTGCTTTTTACTAGAGGGGTATAATTCTCACCGATGGAGAAACTCGTTCAGGATGCGCAAGCGCTGTTCAACGTCCATTTGACCGGACGGCAGGTAATCGCACTAACCACCTATGAACGCGAACTGATCGAGTGGAATCAGAAATTCAACCTGACCGCCATCCGCGATGAAAAGGGCATCCGCACCAAACATTTCCTGGATTCGTTCTCCTGTGTACTGGCCTGGAAAGCCAATCCGCCCGCCAACCTGATCGACATTGGCACTGGCGCGGGTTTCCCAGGCATCCCCCTGAAAATTATCTACCCAAATACAAAAGTGACCCTGGTTGAATTGGTCGGCAAGAAGGCTATGTTCTGTCAGCACATCGTCAGCCTGCTGGGGCTGGACGGGATTGAAATCATCAACGCGCGTGCAGAAGATCTGGGACAGACCCCCGAGCATCGCGAGAAATACGACTGGGGTATCGCCCGCGCGGTCGCGAAGATGAGCGTGCTATCGGAATATTTGCTCCCGCTGGTTCGTGTGGGCGGGGTGATGTTAGCTCAAAAAGGGGAAACCGGCCCGTCAGAAGCGCATGCGGCAGAAAAGGCCATCAAGTTGTTGGGCGGGGAGGTTCGTCAGTTAGTGCCGGTCACATTACCGGGGGTGGTCGAAGAGCGGCATCTGGTGCTGGTGGATAAAGTTGCGGCCACGCCACCTGGATACCCACGCAAGCCGGGGGTCCCGGGGAAAAAACCGTTATAAAAAGTGCTCTGGGCGGGGGGCTTAGCCCCACCCAGAGCATCGTCTTAGCATCCTAACTCATCCACAATCGTGATCACATCTTCCTTATTGGGAATAATGCACAGGAACTCGAACGGCTCGTCGCCGATATTCTCATAAAAATGGGGGATGCCTTCCGGGATGAAAACCACGTCTCCCCTCTGGACCTCGTATTCCTGCTCGCCGATCCCGATCCTGGCTCGCCCCCCCAGCACGTACTGCTCGTGCTCAACGGTGTTGGTGTGCAGGGGCATGCCGCCGCCCGGTTTCATCGAGAACTTGCGCAAGGCAAAATTCGGGCCTTCCTGTGCGGAGATCAACACCTGGATAGTGGTATCCTGCCCTGCCGCGACATCTTTGGCTTCCACATCTTTTGTATGTTTTACCGACATAATTTATCCTTCCTCATCATTGACAGTCACCGTGCCGTTTGCAACGTCCCAACGTTCAGCTTGCTGGGCAAATTTCGGAGTGAACAAACCCAAATCGGTGGTGGTAAACAACACCTGCTCACTCTCGTCCAGATAAGATAGCAGATCACCACGCCGCTCCAGATCAAGCTCGGCCATCACCTCGTCCAGCAAGATGACCGGCCACTCGCCGGTGCGTTCTTTCATCCAATTCACTTCGGCCAGCTTGAGCGAGAGCAATGCTGTGCGAATCTGTCCGCGTGAGCCGTAGTTCCCCAGGTCGATGCTGTTCGCCAGAAAACGCAACTCGTCGCGATGCGGGCCGATCGTGGTCATGCCGCGCGCGATCTCTTCCCGGCGCAGCCGTTCTAGCCGCTCCACGAATCCAACGCGGATGTCTTCCAACTCCAGGCTAGAACGATCTACAGGTGTATCCAGCTTTAATCCCAACTGCCCATCCGGCTGTGGCAGCGGGTCAAATGCAGGTTGATAATTTAAGCGCAGCACTTCCTTGCCACGTGTCAACTCGTGATGGACGCGCGCTGCCAGGCGCTCGATCTCCTGGAGGGCCTGAATCCGCCATAGGATGATCTGCGCCCCCAGACGTGCCGCCGCATCATCCCACACCCCAAGCTGCTCGCTGTTTCCTCCACGCTCGTTCAAGGCCTTGAGCAGTGCATTGCGCTGACTGAGCGCCTGGTTGTAGTCACTCAACGTGCGCACATAAGATGGAACCGTCTGCGCCAGCGTCAGGTTCAGATAACGACGGCGCTCATCCGGGCCGCCTTCAAGAATCTGTGACATCTGCGGCACGAAGACAACCGCATTGAGTTGCCCGATCACATCGCTCAGTTGTTTCTTCACGCCATCCAGCAGCACTTCCTTGCGCAGGCGTACGCCGTTGACCCCGGTCGGCTCCATAATCAGGCGTGCTTCCAGCCGATGCGTGGATATTCCACGTTGATATTCTGCCACCAGTCGCCCAACTGAAACCTGTTTGCGCGCCTCGCGCGCCGCCAGGAAATTGACCATTTGCCGGTCCGCATGCGTCTGGAAGGAAGTAAAAGCCGACATAAAATAAACAGCTTCCAGCAGGCTGGTCTTGCCCTGGGCATTGCTGCCCACCAACACGATGACCCGCCGGGGCACGTCCAGGTCCAGGCGGGCAAAATTACGAAAATTGGTCAGGGAAAGGTGTTTGAGGTACATTCTTGATGTGTCAGCAGTCCCACAGGGATGCTTCGCGATTATACTGCTGGCGGCGGCAGTTCAACTGCCACCACATCCAAAGATGTGAGGGTCAAACCGAATCTTCTATCGGCTCTTCCGGCTGCCAGATCTGTGTGGCAAGGTCGGTGAAGACAACGCCGTTCAAATGATCGATCTCGTGCTGGAAGATGCGCGCCAACCAACCGTCAGCTTTCAGTTTCTTTGGCTGGCCCCGGCGATTGAAGCCTTTGATTCGGACTTCTTCCGCCCGCTCCACCTCGCCAACCAGCAAAGGAACAGACAGGCAACCTTCAATACCTATTACGGTATCCGGCGAGGATTTCACGATCTCAGGGTTAACCATCACATATAGCTCCGGTTCGACTTCTACCGGTTCCTCGCCTTCTTCCACTTCTTCGGGCTCGGCGTATTCCACCACGATAACGCGCTCTGAAACACCCACTTGAGGAGCAGCCAGGCCAACGCCCGGCGCATCGCGCATGGTCTCGATCATGTCATCGATCAGGGTTTGCAGATTCTTGTCAAACTTGGTAACCGTCCGGGCTTTGCGACGCAGGACCGGGTCCGGTAAGGTAACGATTTCGCGTACTGTCATTTCATGCCTCTAATGTTTAGGGATCAAGTCCAGATTTTACTCGGTTTTTGGCCTTTTGTCCCTGAGTTCTTGTTCGCGGCGCAGAGTATCCACATTTTGGTGATAAGATGCGATCCAATCGGCCATACGGTTGCGTTCTGCTGCTTTTTCGGAGGCCTTCTTGGCTGCGATACGTGCCAGGCGGCGGCGATCGATATCCGATTGCACAACAGCGGGATCCAGCACATCTTCAAAGGCAAATTGGGCACTGCCAATGTCTATGTATACAGTTCCAAAATTTAGAATATAGCCGAGAAATCCGATACGCTCATATCGCGTACCCAGGATATTGTCCAGGGGCGCGGCGCGACGTTCTTCGGTGCCAAAAGGCTTGCGGTCAATATCCAAAATCTGGTCTTCCGTCACACGGAAGATATCATTCGTCCAATCAACATATTGATATATCCACCAGCTGAGAACAAAGAACAGCAACAACAGCAGTATCAATAAAGAGGAACTTGGGGCGTCGGCGCGGGTTGCCAGAGTATACAACTGTGCCAGGATAAGGCCAAGCAACGCCAGAAAAAATGTCGATGGCCAAAAAATCTGTTGGAGGAGAACAAACCAATGTTTACGGTATGTGACCCTATTGCCTTCCTCGATACGTTGCTTGAACAGGTTAACGATATAAACTTTGAGAAAATTTGGCCGCTGTGAAGCAGTTTTCTTCTCTTCCTTTGGCGGTGCTTCATCATCCTGAGAAGGCTGTAATAATCCCAGACGCTCTCGTAAAGCACCCTTGAAAGCCTCTTTTTCGGCTTGCTTAGATGCCTGTTGGGTTCGCAGCCAGTACTCCTCTACCATGTGTGCTGCCTGATGAGGGTGTAGCACATGCCTGAACGGGATCGCCCCTACAAATGTGCGCACAAGCACATCCCCATAGTCCAGTGCCCGTCCAATTAAATCGGTATCAACGCCTACGGACAGGATCTCCGTCAACGGCGCTTCATTGCGGCTATCGTATAACCCAATCACTTTTTCCAGCCAGACCACGCGCTGGTTGGTCACAACATAATAATCATTGCCCCAGTCAATTGCATTCCAGGCGATCCATCCCAGAATAGGTAATAACGTCACCCCACCAATAACTGCGGCAGTTATTGACTGCGTTAATCCGCCCCAAAGAAATAAGAATGCAGGGATTAATAAAGCTACCACAGGTACTATTAAGGCCTGCAATAAAAAGAACGTATGCTTGCGCGCTAAAAAGTAAATCACTTCATCTGAACGCAGCCACTTGAACCGCATCTTGCGCGCCAGGATGCGACTTGTAATGGAAACCTCAATATTGGGTTTTATGTTGGGAAAAGTTTTAAGCAATTCAGCAAAATCATCGCTCGAAATACGCAATACCAGAGTGGGTTCCAGGGCAGAGATACTCGCAACACGAGCTCCGCGCGGCTTGAAAATTTCCATCTCGCCAAAATAATCACCGCTTACCAGCGTTGCCAGTTCCTGATCACGGCCCTCATACTGACGATACACACGCACTTTGCCGCTATAAGTTAGATAGAAGCTATCTGCCTGTGTACCCTGCTCCAGGATCATCTCACCCTTATCGAAAGAAATCTCAGCAAATTTCTCTGCAACCTGTAACAACTGGTCGTCGTTCAAGCCATGGAACAGATGGATCTTTTGTAGAAACAGCGCGCGCGCGGTAGCGTCCATACGAATTTATTCTACTGCCTCTTTGCGAAAAATGCGAACTCTACAGAGATTATGCATATCTTACAACCGTGCATCCAAATGGCTGCACCTCAGTTACTTCTGGTAAACGATTGGACAGCAAAGCCTCGACAGCTTCTTTTAGATAGAATCTGGTCGCCACTCGCTGCCGAAATCCGACATTATCTACCGCCCCGCGGTAACGCAGGATGCCCTGGCGATCGATCACAAAGACATGCGGCGTAGTCTGTGCTTCGTATCGATCCGCGACCGTTTGGTCTGCATCCCTTAAAAGGACCGGGGGTCTTACGCCGACTGGCCGCACCGTTAATCATCCCGTCTGGTTCATTGGCATTCGAAGCGATAGAGAGCAGGGCCACCTCGTCGCCCCATTGGGCGAAGCAGGCCGTGATGTCCGCATCGACGCGCTCCGAATGGGGGCATTCTGCCGACCAGAAGTTGACGATCACGATCTGTCCGCGATAGTCACTTAACATGTGGATGCGCCCATCCAGATCGGGCAGGGTAAATTCGGGCGCGGGTTGGTTGAGTTCAATCACCATATCCATATTATAAACCTGACAGGTTTCACCTTTCCGCTTCGTTTCCGAATCGCTTTGTGGAAACCTGTCAGGTTTGCTCCGATGGTACAATCACGCTCGATGAAGAAATGGCAATTCTGGCTCGGCGCCCTGATCAGCGTCCTGTTTATCTGGCTGGCCCTGCGCGGCCTGCATTTGGAAGAATTTTGGGGAGCGGTGGGGCAGGCCAACTACTGGTGGCTGCTGCCGGGCATAGCGGTTTACTTTGTGGGGGTATGGGTGCGCGCCTGGCGCTGGCATTACCTGCTGGGGCCGATCAAAAAAATCCCGACAAAAACAATGTTCCCCATCACTACCATCGGGTACATGGGCAACAATATTTATCCGGCCCGCGCCGGGGAAGTATTGCGTGCTGTGATTTTGAAACGCAAGGAGGGGGTGCCGGTTTCGGCCTCGCTGGCAACCATCATTGTGGAGCGCATCTTCGACGGCGTGGTGATGCTGGCCTTTGTGTTCGTCAATTTGCCCGAACTGGCCAGGCTAACAGGGGCATCTGGTTTCGTGGGCAATATCCAGCAGGTGGCCGTAATCGGCACAGGGGTGTTCCTGGGTGCGCTGGTGATTTTTTTGCTGGCTGCCATGTTCCCGCATGTGACGGCGCGGGTTGGGTTGTGGAGCATCGAACGTTTCACCCCCAAACGCTTGCACATAAAGATCATCGGCATTATGAACAAGTTTCTGGATGGGCTGGCATCTTTACGCTCGCCATTCAACGTGCTGATGGTCTTCTTCACATCGGTCATCATCTGGCTGCTGGAGACGGGTAAATATTGGCTTGTGATGCACGCCTTCCCCTTTGAAGTCAGCTTCTTTGCACTGATGCTGATGAACGGTATCGTCAACCTGGCAACGACGATCCCATCTGCGCCGGGATATATCGGCACGTTCGATGCGCCGGGCATTGCCGTGCTGACCGCTTATGGCGTAGGCCAGGCTACTGCTGCAGGATATACGCTGGTATTGCATGTGGCGCTCTGGCTGCCAATCACACTTCTGGGGGCATATTATCTGGCACGCGAAGGAATCAAGTGGAGCGATTCGCTGCGTTCTGAGACTGATACAGAAGAGCCATGAAATAGAAAAACTGCCTGGTGTATACTTTTATAAATAAAGAGCCGAAGTTCATCTTTAGAAAGTACAGGCATGTAAATGGCGCAAGCTTAGCGTTCCCCAAAAAAAGAAACTGAGGGTGCTCATCGCTGATGACATTCAAGAAACCCGTCGCAGCACACGTCTAATGCTATCCATGATCTCAGATGTGGAGGTGGTTGCCATCGCCAGCAATGGATTGCAGGCCGTTAACATGGCCAAAGAACACCATCCAGACATCGTTGTGCTTGACGTCAACATGCCGGAAATGAACGGGTTAGCCGCTTTCAAGCAAATTTCCCAGAACAATCCTGATACTGGCTGCATCATTATCTCTGCCGAAAAAGATTCTGAAACACTTCGCATGGCCATGTCTATTGGCATACGCGATTACTTGTTCAAGCCGTTTACTGTGGATCAGTTGGAAATAGCCATAGAGAAAGTAAGCGCGCGTCTCGCGGAAAAACGTCAACAGAGCGCAAAGACAGCTCAGTTACGACAGAAAAACGAAGTCTATGTGAAACAACTGGCAGTTGAATTCGCCAAAAACAGGCGCACCGACGATAAGGCCGTGGAAGTCTACGAATATCTGGCAGCCGATCCGGCCTGCGAACTGCGCTGGCTGCGAACGCTAGCAATGATCTATGTGATCCGGCAGGATTGGGACAAGCTCAAAATGCTGGCTGAGAGGCTAGTATTGCAGCGGAAAAATAACAACGAAGGGTGATTAGATCGCCCCACCGGAGAACTCATGAAAATTGCAATTATTGGAGCGGGATATGGCGGCATGGCGGCTGCCTACGACTTAAGAAAAGCCGGACACGAAGTCACTATTTTTGAAGCTGCCCAAACCGTCGGCGGGCTGGCAAGTGGGTTCAAAGAGCCGCACTGGGATTGGTCGGTCGAGAAGTTCTATCACCACTGGTTCGCCAGCGATGAGCACATGCTCGGCCTGATCGATGAACTAGGTCTGAGCGACCAGGTGCTCTTCCCCCGCCCCTACACAGTCATGCTGCATAAGGGCAAATGGTACCCCTTTGATTCGATCCCGCAGGCGCTGCTTTATCCGGGGCTGGGGTTTGGCCTGAACAAAATCAGATTCGGATTAGTGGGCTTGTATTTACGTCTGACAAAAAACTGGCAGCCGCTCGAAAAAGTGACCGTGGAAGAGTGGATGCGCAAATGGGCCGGGAAAGAAGTCTATGAGAAGATGTGGCAGCCCATGCTGATCGGCAAATTTGGACCGTTCTACAAAGACGTCAACATGGCCTGGTTCTGGGCGCGCATCCATGCCCGGACCACGAACCTGGGTACGTTTAAAGGCGGATTCCAGGCCTTTGCCGACCGCTTCGCGGAGATCCTGCGGGATGCGGGAGTTGAGATTCGGTTAGGGGTAAAGGTTGAATCTATTAGACGAGAGCAAGATGGGCTGCAAGTCGGAAGCGAAACCTTCGATAAGGTGCTGGTGACTACATCCCCAGGACTGATGGCAAAACTTTGCTCTGATCTGCCTGAAATCCTATTTGAAGGGGCTGCTGGAACTGAAGTCGATGGGTGCGGTGGTGATGGTGCTGGCGCTCAAGCACCGGGTTTCGGAAGAGGGCTACTACTGGTTCAATATGCCGAAAGCCGCTCGCCCGGCGGGCTTCCGGCCCGAACGGGGCCAGGGCTATCCATTTTTGGCGATGGTGGAACACACCAATTATCGTTTCGCCGGAGAACTTTGGCGGTGACCATATCCTGTATGCCGGGGATTACATGGAGGCCGGGCACGAGTATTTCTCATTGAGCGAGGATGAACTGCTGGAGCGTTTTGTGCCGGCCTTCAAGCGCATCAACCCGAAATTCGAAATGGACTGGGTCAAGAAGTTCTGGGTGTTCAAGACCGATTACGGCCAACCCGTGCCGTTGGTGAATCATTCGAAGAATATCCCGGCGATCGAGACGCCGGTGGATGGGTTGTATTTCGCTTCGATGAGCCAGGTCTACCCCTGGGATCGGGGAACGAATTTTGCGGTAGAGATTGGAAGAAAAGCAGCGAATTTGATGCAAGAATAACAATTGCTTGGCTGGGGTCTGAGACCCCAGCCGAACTTCTATAAGGAATTATGCAATATTCAGGCTTTGTAAAACCAAGATATGACTCAGGCGGCTTTGCCGGGATTCCAGACCGTATCCGTGAGGCTTGCGCATCAGGCGAATACGATGCGATCGTGTTATTCCTGATCGATGGTTTCGGCTGGCGGTTTTTCGAGAAATTCCAGGAGATGCCCTTCTTGCGCAGGCTGACGGCCAGCGGAACGGTCGAAAAATTGACTTCGCAATTTCCATCCACCACAGCAGCGCATGTGACCACCATCCACACCGGGCAGCCAGTTGGGCGGAGCGGCGTGTACGAGTGGTTCTACTATGAACCACAGTTGGACCGCATCATCGCCCCGCTGTTGTTTTCGTATGCCGGGGATACTGAGCGCGATACGCTCAAGGGAGCCATCAAGGCAAAAAAGCTGTTTCCAAATCAAACGCTGTATCAGGAATTAGGTGTAGATTCGCATGTTTTCGGGGTCAGGGATTATACGCCTTCAACGTATTCAAACGTGGTCATGCGCGGGGCGAAGTTACATTCTTTCAAAACCCTGCCAGAAGCGCTGGTAAACCTGGGACATTTGCTCGAATCCAGCAAGGCACCGACCTACATCAATTTCTACTTCGAGAACATCGATAGCATCTGTCATAAGTACGGGCCTACCGCTCTGCAGACAGAAGCCGAGATCGAAACTTATTTGCTCATCATGGATTACTTCTTCACACGTATCTTCCCGCCAAGAAAGAAGATTCTATTCCTGCTGACCGCTGACCACGGCGCATCCGAAGTAGACCCCAAGACAACGATCTTTCTCAACAAAGATGAACGATTCAAGGGTGTGGAGCGATTTTTCAAGACCAATGGTGACGGCGAATTGCTTGTCCCGGCGGGCTCGGCGCGCGATATGTTCTTGTATGTCAAAGATGAGTTGCTGGATGATGCACAGGAATTTCTGGCGAAGCGGCTGGAAGGAAAAGCGGAGGTTGTGGCAACTTCCTGGTTAATGGAGAATGGTTATTTCGGGCCAGAGATTTCTTCAAAGTTTCGTGAGCGTGTTGGAAACTTGGTCATCTTACCTTACCGCTATGAATCGGTTTGGTGGTATGAAAAAGATAAATTCGAGCAGCGCTTCTACGGTCATCATGGCGGGTTGACACCGCACGAGATGGATATACCGCTCATCACGCTTGAGATATAAAAATTAGAGACGACAGTTGCCGTCTCTAATTTTTTGCTATTGCGGGCGTTCGTGATGGTCAGCACGCCAGTCACAAACTCTGATGCCAGAAGTCGTCTGCCCACCTTCGACCACAAATGGCTTTAAGGTGCCATCGCCGTGGACATACGCGCCCTCCAGGTTGAATCCCGGTGCCCAGGCGTAGGCATAATAAGTGCCCTTGGGGAGCAGTACGCTGAAGGTCATGTGATTTTCCGGGATGGAAAATTGTGTGATCTGATTTGTGCCTACTTGCTCGAAGTAAAGCGTCATTGCTGGGTTGAACTCGCCTGGATAGCAAATCTCGCCTGTCACCGTGCCATGAGGAAAATCAGTCTTTTTGACTTTGATCTCCACATAGAAGGCCTGGTTGGCCTTTTCACCGTAGCCGAACAGGGCGCCAGATGGGTTTCGCAGCATCCAGTAACCCACGTATTTTCCCTTCTCATCGGGTGCAGTGAGAGGTACAGAAACATCTACGGTCTGACCAGGAGCGACATATCCGGGTAGGCGCACGGCAGTGGTTCCGCCCATTTGCGTCCCACTGGTGTAGACCAGCATGTAATCAGGTGTCCAAGTGCAGGTGCCGTGGTTTCTCAAGCGCCAGGTTTTGGTGAAGGTTTCGTCAGGATCCAGGATGGATCCGTCGGGAATCGTGACATCCTTGACAAAGGAAACCCAGTCACAATACGTGACAGCTGTCGTGGTGGGAAGCGGCGTATTTGTCGCCGGGATCGGTGTACTGGTCGGAATGACAGTCGGCGGCAATGGCGTTTGCGTGGGAGCATTTTGCGTCTGAGCAGCCACCGTGTGTGTAACCATGGCTTGAATGGTTGCAAAGGTATCCGGCGTAGAGGTTTGATCCGACCGCAATAACGGCATGGTCAACATCGTGACAGGCAGGCAAACTACCAGTGCTAGGACAACCGTTCCAAGAAAAATCAGGGTAATTTGAGTTGAAGATTTCATCATGCACCTCCAATGCATAAATAGCAATTCTTATTAGAGACGTACAAGATCTTCTGAAAGTTCCAAAAACACAGTGAATTCTTTAGCGAAACTTTCATAAGGCATACTCAAGATTCCCAACAAGTGTGAAGCGAATTCGTTTCTATTTCTTTTTCAGTTTATGCTTTTTGAAGATAGAATACATCCGTCTTAAGATGAGTTTCCCCCTGGTCAGATGGACAGGATAATTGAATTCATATGGTTATGGGCATCCAGTCCAAGACAGGAAATTGCATTTTGCATCTTCTTAAGCGTTGGGTAGAGCGATTACTGCACGTATTTATAGAAAGAACCCATCTCGTGACATCATGAGATGGGTTCTTTCCAAGCAATAAAATCGTATCCTGTTACCGTTTCCCAAACCACATGCGAGCGAATAAATTGTCCTTTTTGAAGAACTGGTGGTAGGCCATGCGCCCACATGCCCGGCGATAGTACCATCAAGAAATGGCCGTATATCCATGCCCATAACGGGCCGGGAAAGCGAAGAAATCTTCCGGCAGGCTGGCTCCCGGCTGGTTCAAACCGGCCTGGGCAACTGTGCCCATGCCTGCAACCGCCATCGCAATGACAGCCTACGTATAATAGAGCATGGACAAGTCCTGCCGCCCTGTTGAGCAGCGGATTGCCCGTATCTGCGGGAGCAGGTCGTTTGGTCACAAAGCGTGTGATCAGGCGGGCGATCATCAGGAATAGAATTATTTGTCCAATCCGCATATGGATACCCAGGGGTGCCCATTTGGCAGGTTCATTGGGCAAGCCTTTCAGAGAAAAAACCAGCCGCCAGCGCGGCAAAAACGAGTAAAGCGACCAACCAGTGAAAGGTCACCATTAAGGGTGATAACGGGTGGGTGTTGAATCAGACATTAGAACTCCTTTGGCAAAACGAAAGAAAAAATTGATATTTGGCTTTTAGAAAAGATGGTGGGCCTATTTTCTTACGAAATTCATTACTATTTTCAGGTGAGTGGTGTAAAATAAGACCACTCACTAAAAACGTCGCGACTGCGGCGTTCACTTAAACCTTAAGGAGATTTTCCCCATGTACCATACCATTATCATAGTCGGAAATGTTGGCCGCGATGCAGAGATGCGCTACACTCCATCAGGCGCGGCAGTTGCCTCGTTCTCTGTAGCGACCAACCGTCAATACACTGCCTCCAGCGGCGAGAAAATCAAAGAGACTGTCTGGTTCCGCGTTTCAGCCTGGGGCAAGCAAGCTGAAGTTTGCAATCAGTATGTCAAAAAAGGCATGAAGGTGTTAGTTGAAGGACGTCTGACAGCTGACCCGGCCACCGGTGGCCCACGCGTCTGGACGGGCAAGATGGCTCGACACGCGCTTCCTTCGAAGTCACTGCTGGCACCGTGCGCTTCCTGTCATCACGCAACGAGTATGAGCCAACCGGCGGCGGACAGATGGATGCCGGTGATATGCTGCCACCCGAGGACGATATTCCGTTCTAGGTTGAAACGAATAGAAGCTATCCGGTTCCCCATCGCCTTTTTGATTGCCAAGGAAGAAAGATATGACCACTCCTCAAAAAAAGCCTTCCGGCCCTAACCTGCAAAGCCCCGAAGGGTTAAAGACAACGTATTCCAACCTGGCGCGCATCGCCCATTCTCCCGCTGACATCGTTATAGATTTCGCTCATCTGCTACCCGGCGATAAGACTGCTACGGTCAATGCGCGCGTGCTGATGACCCCCTTGAGCGCCAAGCTGCTCCTGCGCGCCCTGGCAGATAACATCTCACGGTACGAGGCTGCGTTTGGCGAGATCCAGGTGCCGGTCAATTCTTCACTGGCAGATACTCTCTTCCGTCCAACCCAACAACCTCCACAAGACGAAAAAGATAAAGAATAATATGCACAAACTGGAAAACATAGTCGATCAAATTCGCCAGGATTTCGATGTCCGCACCATGGCCCGCGATCAGGCGCTGGCGCAGGCCCGTCAATTAACGCGTGCCTGTTCTCTCGCCATCCGCGCCGTTCATCGCAACGATCATGATGAAATGAAGGATAGACTGGCGGAAGCGCACGAACTGGCAAAAACCCTGACCGTTGATCTGAAAGGGCATCCCGAACTATTCCACGCCGGATACACACAGGATGCGCTCAAAGAGTACGTGGAAGCCAACATCACCTGCGCTCTGATCCAAAACCAACCGCTTCAAACTCCCGAGGAGCTGGGTGTCGTTAATTCGACTTATCTCAAAGGCCTGTCAGAAGTGGTGGGCGAGTTGCGCCGCCGCATCCTGGATATTTTGCGACATGGTTACTCCGAAGAGGCAGAACGTCTGCTCGGTCACATGGATGAAATCTACGCCGTGCTGGTCACGATCGATTACCCGGATGCGATCACTTACGGTCTGCGCCGCCAAACGGACATCGCCCGCAGCATCATCGAAAAGACGCGCGGCGACATCACCTTCAGCCTGCGGGGCGAGCATCTGGAACAGGCCATCGAACGGTTGAGCGATCAATTAAACGGTGAGCAGGCCGAGGGTCCGGAACGAAGCGAATAAGAAATTATTTAATCTCATGGCTAAAGCTGGACGTCGCTATCCCCTGGTCATCTACACCCATATGCTAAACCGATGGTGGCCGGCTACGCTCACACTGTCGTTGGCGCTGTTTGCTGTCGCCTGGGGGGTTTCACGCACACCGGACGGGCAAGCCCAACCCTTTCTGGTAGATACAACCATAGGTCTGGGCGGCCTCGCATTTGTCTTCACACTCTTTCTGTTTATCATCCGCAAAGCCGCTTATGTGCAGCCACGAAGCACCTATTTGCGTTTGGTTACCCCGTTCCTGCGCATTAATATTTCTTACCGGCGGTTCCGCGGCTCAACAACATCTGAAATGCGCGCATTGTTCCCACCAAAAAGCATTTCAGGCTGGCGGAAGGAGATCATTACCCCCCTTGCCGGCATGACAGCCATTGTGATCAACCTGAACGGGTACCCTGTGTCGCCCGTCCTGCTGCGATTGTTCCTTTCGCCGTTCTTCTTCAAAGACAAAACCCCCCACATTGTCCTTCTGGTAAAAGACTGGCTGCGCTTCAGCACCGAACTGGAAAGCATGCGCTTAGGCAGAGGAAAGGAAGACAAAGAACGCCCACGCGACAATTCTATACTGTCTCGGCTGCCACGCGAATGAACATCTATTTTGCCTGTTCCATCACCGGGGGACGTGCCTACGAATCAGTCTATCAGGAAATCATGCGCTATTTGTTGGCAGATGGGCATGAGGTGCCAACAGCACATCTGGCCGAATCAAATGTAATGGCCGTGGAGAAAGTGATCGACCCGCACGGGGTTTATGACCGTGATGTCACCTGGATTCGTGCCTGTGATGCGCTGATCGCGGAAGTGAGTGTGCCTTCACATGGTGTCGGGTATGAAATCGGGTTCGCGCTGGAACAGGGCAAACCGGTATTGTGCCTTGCCCAGGAAGGTGTCGCGGTTTCAAAGATGATCACCGGGAATCCGCACCCGGCTTTACAGATGAAGTTTTATAAGGATGTGAGCGGGGGGATTACGATAATCCATGATTTTTTAGCAAATATCATATTGTGAATAATCTCACATTCAACAAGTGACATTTGACGATATGCACAATAATGCTTGTGGACTATTATTGCATTGGAGACGGAACAAGACACCTCCAAGATGCTCCTCACTGTCTCCTCCTTTGGCGAAAGCCTCCGCCGGCTCTCCACCGGCGGAGGCGTATTTAACAAACAATGCCGGGAATTTCGAACATTCCCGGCATAAAAAGTTCAATGCATTTGTGTTAGACAGTCATTCCTGTCTGCTCGCAGGCAATACCACAAAGAACGTTGACCCCTTCCCCTCCACAGATTCAACCCAGATACGCCCCTGATGCGAATCCACAATGGATTTAACGATCGCCAGCCCCAGGCCTGTACCTTTGGATTGATCCGGTACATTGCTGGCACGGTAAAATTTCTCGAAAATGCGTCCTTGCTCAGATTGCGGAATGCCGGGGCCTTCATCTGCAACACTAAAGAAAATCCAGCTATCTTCATCCAGTAGAGATACACGTATGGTTGAACCCGACGGTGAGTACTTGGCTGCATTGCTTAACAGGTTATCCAGCAATTGTCGCAGACGGATTGGATTGGCCCGAATTGAGGGTAGATTTTCCCCAACATTTAATTGTGCCGTCTGGTTGTTTAATCTGAACTGCCCTTCCAGGGTGTCCAGCGCGAGTTGTAAGATATCTTCAAGTTGAACTGTTTCTCGGCGAGTATCAACGCCGGCTTCCAGGCTACTGAGGTCGAGCAAATCGTCCACCAATGTGGTGATATTTTTTACACTAGAACGAATACGACCGATGAATTCAATCTGTTGCTCGTTAAGCGACCCTGCCCGCCCAATTAATTCAGTATAGCCCAACACGGATGTCAATGGGGAACGCAAATCGTGCGAAACCGTATGCACAAATTCATTTTTCAACCGATCCACTTGTTTTAAGTAGCTGATATCTTGTATTGTGACAAGTGAGCCAATATCTTTGAGAGGAGTGTACTGCGCATTGTAGAAACGGACATCATCAAAATTGATTTCGTGATATTTCAAGGGAACTGCCTGGGTTTGTTTGAGCAAAACATTGATATCCGGATGGTCAATAACTTCAGAAATTGGCATTCCCCGGTATCCTTTAGCAGGCAAATCAAACATTACTTGTATGGCTCTGTTCATTAACTGGATATTGCCTTCCTCATCCAGGATGAGAACACCATCATCTATATTTGCAAAGATGTATTCGTATCTCTGTAACTCCGCTTCACTCAGGTTTGCACGCTGTGAAAGCGAGGCTGTTGTTTTCTTTACTTCCCTTCGCAACCAATCTCCCAAATGACGGGCGCGCCTTAAGCTGCGCTCAACCGATCCGACAATATCATCATTTCGCAAAGGGGGATACAGGTATCCACTTATACCTGCCTGTACAACTTCCTTATACAAAGAGAGTGATTCCCTTTCTGCATAGATCAGAACGGGCATGGTCGGAAAGCGCTCAAGGAGTTCACGCGCCACTTTCACGCCTGGAAACCCGTCAAAACGTTCTCCAAACAAAACCAGAGCAGGTATCGTCTCCTGCACGATTTTATCCAGGGCAGCTTTGTCAGATGCGATTGCGGTCTCATAAGAAACAGCCTGTAAAGCGCGCTGCATCAACTGCATCACGGTATCTTCATCGAACGCTAATAAAATAAGATCACGTTTCGGCATAGAGATTATGATCGCCTTTTTTGCAATGGCAACACGGACGGAATTGTTTTCTCCGCAGCGCGTGCCAGACTATGCAATGCGGCTTGCGCTGTCTGCAATTCATCTCGCTGTTGCTTGGCCACCGGACCGGGTTTCTGACTCAATAACATTTCTATCGCATGATTGGCTGTTAGAAGTTCATCGCGTACTGTTTTGCGGAAAGATTTCAAGTAAGGCGTTCTGCTGCCATTCACCAGATTTGGCAGATTCAGCTGCTTGCTCCAAAGCCCGGAACAAGCGCGCATTGACAAGTGAAATCGAGGCGTAATCAGCCACAGCTTCAAGCAGCGTCTGCTCGGCACGATCAAAGGGACGTTCCTTCTTGCGAACTACAATTAACAGGCCGATCACATCATTACGCACCTTGATGGGCACCACGGCCGCAGATTTACCCAGTGCCGACACCCTGAATTTTTCCAGGGGTTTGCCATGGATCAACAGCGTCTCGCCGGAGAGTGAAACCAGGGGGCTGATCCCGTCTTCCAATGGCTGGTTGAGCTTTTTGGCCCAGCTTCTCGGCAAGTTGCAGTGCGCGGTCAACAAAAAAACTTTGCTGGCCTCCTCTCGAAGCAGTAACCAGCCCAGGTCCGCTTCGACTGCTCGCATCGCTTCTTCCACAATCTTTGTGAACAGGTGATGCTGATCTGTAATGGATACAACCGCTTTGCCAATCGCTATTATCCCAGTCAACTCATTGACTTTGCGTTGCAATTCTCTATTAGCATCTTTCAACTGTCTTTCCAAGCGAACACGAGCGCGTCCTTCGTGCGTCATTTGCAGGATGCGCTCCACCACCGAAACCACTTCCGCATCGTTTGCAGGCCAGTGTAAGTAGTCTGATGCGCCAAGACGAAAGGCCTGCAAGATATCCTCTTCCTGTCCTTTTTCTGCAATAACAACCAACGGCGCATTGACCCCCTGCGATGCCAGCGCGACCAGCAAATCTTTCGCATGCAGGCCGGGAATATTCAAATTTGCAATCAGCAGGTCTGGGGGAGTTTGAACCGCTTGCCGCAAGGCAGTAGAACCGTCTTTGACCACCGTCACCTGATATCCCAACGGTTGCAACGCCTGACGAGAGATCAAGTCGCTGATGTCAGGATCATCTTCAACAACAAATATATGTTCCCCGGTATTGTTCATAATTGCTACGCAAAGCTTAATAAACTCTATTTGATTGTAACACTTTTGTCACTAAAACAGATGTAAGCTAGGGTGATATACTTGCAAAATCTTAACAAAAGGGATACCCGTGGACGATTTTCTCTGGTGGCGTGACGGTATTATTTATCAAATCTATCCGCGTTCGTTTGCAGACAGCAATGACAGCGGACTGGGTGATTTACCCGGTATCACAGGCAAATTGGACTACCTGGCAGATTTGGGCGTGGATGCGCTCTGGCTCTCACCGATCTATCCCAGCCCGGATAAGGACTTCAGCTACGACGTGAGCGACTACGTGGACATCGACCCTCGCTTCGGTTCGCTCGCGGACTTCGACCTGCTTCTGTCCGAGGCGCATAAACGCGGCATCCGCATCGTCCTCGACCTGGTGCTCAATCACACATCTGACCAGCACGCGTGGTTTCTCGAATCGCGCTCCAGCCGTGACAACCCCAAGGCGGATTGGTATATCTGGAGCCCCCCTCTTGCGCTCCCCCCATTTTCTTCGAAAATGGGGGGAGCCGGAGGGGGGCCTCCCAACAATTGGCAATCCATCTTCGGCGGCCGCGCCTGGACATACGCCCCCGAACGGGACCAATATTATTACCACATGTTCGTGCCCGAACAGCCCGATGTGAACTGGCGCAACCCGGAAGTCCGCCAGGCCATGCTGGACGTGGTCCGTTTCTGGCTCGACCGCGGCGCAGACGGTTTTCGCCTGGATGTGTTCAACATGTACTTCAAAGATGAGCAGCTCCGCGAAAACCCGCGTAAGTTTGGCATCCGCGCCTTTGACCGTCAACATCACATCTACGATTGCGACCAGCCGGAAATGATCCCATTACTGCAAGAACTGCGCAGTATGATGGATTCCTACCCGGATCGCTATGCAATTGGTGAAACCTTCATTTCGACCAGGGAAAAGATCATCCAGTATTCCGGCACAGACAAGCTGCACGCAGCCTTCAACTTTGAATTTACTCACAGCAAATTTGACCCCGCGCAATATGCAAAATATATTCTGGACTGGGAAACGCTGTATGCTGAGCACGGAATTTGGCCTAATTATGTGCTTGGCAACCATGATGTAAAACGCATGGCCACTCGCCACACTAACGGCGAAGATGACACCCGGCTGAAAGTGCTCATGTCCATGCTGCTGACTCTGCGCGGCACGCCTTACCTATACTACGGTGAAGAGATCGGCATGCGCGATATCTCCCTCAAACGCAGCGAGATCATGGATCCGCCCGGTAAAAAATTCTGGCCACTCTACAAAGGACGCGATGGCTGCCGCTCGCCCATGCAGTGGGATGACTCAACCTACGCCGGGTTCTCAGCTACGAAGCCCTGGCTACCAGTGCATCCCAATTCCCAAACGCGCAACGTGAAAGCTCAGGATGCAGACCCAAACTCAATACTCAATTTCACGCGGGATCTGATCAAATTGCGGCGCGAACACCCCGCCCTGGTGCGCGGTGACTTTACCCTGCTGAACGAGCAGCCCAAAGATGCACTGGCATACATCCGCGAAACGCCGGAACAATCCATTCTGGTAGCGCTGAATTTCAGCAACCGCCCGGTGAACATAGAAAATATCCCGGACAGAAATTGGAATACACTTTTCTCTACGAATCAAAAAGTTCAGTCGACAGTTGCACTGTCGACTGAACCCGTGCAATTGGCCCCCTATGAAGTATTGATTCTGGAGTTTGCTTAAGACCCACAGGCCTTATGAGTATCAATTTTCGCAAATTCAATCTGGCCGTTGTCATTCCTGCGTATCGCGTGGCGGACACGATCGAAGTTGTCTTGAGCGAGCTTCCGGGCTATCTGCGTTACATCATCGTGGTGGACGATGCCTCGCAGGACAATACATCAGAGTTGGTGAATGCTCTCGCAAGCCGTGACAGGCGCATCGTCCTGATTCAACACGAGCGGAATCAGGGTGTGGGCGGTGCGATGCTGACCGGGTTCAAGAAAGCGCTCGAGCTTGGTGCACAGGTTGTCGTCAAGTTAGATGGCGATCACCAGATGGACCCGGTATATATCCCGGCCCTAATCACACCGCTGTTGGAGGGCCAGGCCGATTACGCCAAGGGCAACCGCTTCCGTGATTTTGAGTCGTTGGGGCACATGCCGCAGATCCGGCGCATCGGCAACCTGGGGTTGAGTTTCCTGACCAAGGCTGCCACCGGCTACTGGAACTGTTTCGACCCGACCAACGGTTTCTTCGCCATCCGCGCCGAGATCCTGAAAGAACTGCCGTTCGAGCGCATCGACCAACGGTATTTCTTCGAAACGTCCATGCTCGCCAACCTGTACCTGCTGGACGCTTATATCCTGGATGTGCCCATGCCCGCCCGTTATCGCGGCGAGCGCTCCAGCCTGTCGATCTGGCGTGTGTTGTACGAGTTCCCCGTAAAACTCTTTGCTACCCTGCTGCGCCGCATCACCCTGCGATATTTCCTGTTCGATTTCTCGATGGTCTCCGTCTACCTGCTGACCGGCATCCCGTTGATCCTCTTCGGGCTTATCTTCGGCAGCGTCAAGTGGATTCAGTATGCCGGGCTGGGCGTGGCTGCCCCCACCGGCACGGTCATCCTGCCAACGCTGGCACTCATCCTGGGCATCCAGATTTTGCTCTCAGCCGTCGAAATTGACATGAACGCCGCGCCCAAATCTCCGCGCAGTGGAACACTCTTATAGGTTTACCACGAAGACACCAAGACAGAGAGACACAAAAAAGTAAAATATTGTGTCTTAGTGCCTTCGTGACTTTGTGGTAAACGAAGAAACCATATGAAAAATTCTGATTTCAAGGCATACAAAGCCAACTTCCGTGCCGCCATCCGAAAGGTACTGGCCGAATCCGAGCAGGGCCGCATGGACGAGGCTGGCTTCCCGGCCTACTCGCATCCCAATCCGCTTATCAACTGGCTGTTCTGGCAGCGCCTGCATAAGGTGATGGACTACATCGAACGAGACACGCCCTACGAGCATGCCCTGGACTTCGGCTGCGGAAGCGGCGTCATGCTGCCATTATCTATGCGAGATCAGCACCCGCGTCACAGCCATGGACATCGACCTGCTCCCGTTTGAACGCGTCAGCCAACAACGAGCATTTCCCGCTAACCTGGAAGTCCACGATGCACGCGAAGTGAACCTGAAAGACCTGCCGCCAGCCTCCTTCGATATCATCATCGCCACCGATGTGCTCGAACACGTGGACGATATTTCCGGCACATTAGCAGATATGAAAACCCTGCTCAAACCCGGCGGGCAAGTCATCATCTCCGGCCCGACGGAGAACATCTTTTACAAAGTCGGACGTGCGCTGGCTGGCCCCGAATACTCCGGCGATTATCACGAACGCGGTATTCTCGAAGTGCGAAAACTATTAGGGGAGCAAATGGAAGTCATCCACATTGTCACACTCTATTGGCCCATGCCATTATTTGATATTTTTGCCGGGCGGATTGAGTGAGTTGGTTAGTATAAGAATCAGTGGAGCGGGGAAAGTAATCCAACCAAGATTTAGAAGCCCTTGTGACGACAACCTGATTCCAAAAATCTGTTGACAGCCGTACAGATCGGTGCTAATATGTACGGCAGGAGAGTTGAGATGCAAAATACAAAACTAACCGTGCGTGTCCCAAAGGATCTACTTGAAAACGTCAAGCGCTATGCTCAACAGAACAACACTACCCTGACAGCTTTGATCGAAACCTATCTTCGACGCATTCCTCCTCAGGAACCGTTCGATGATGCTCCAATTGTTCGTCGACTGAGCGGCTCTTTGTCCCAGGATGTCACCACCCAGGATCACAAAGAACATCTGGCTGAGAAATATGGCAAATAATCCGAGGGTTCTGATCGATATCAACATCCTTCTGGATGTACTTCAAATGCGGGAACCTTTTTATGAAACTTCTGCGCGATTATTGGCTTTGGTTGAAACTGGACAAATAAAGGGATACATCGCTGCCCACAGTATTACCACATTGTTTTATCTCATCCAAAAAGACCAGTCTTCTGCACAGGCCCGTGCGAACATCACGAGCTTGATGCAGTTCCTGGAAATCGCCCTTGTTGACCAGAATACAATCGAGCAGGCTCTAAACCTTAACTATCATGATTTTGAAGATGCAGTACAGATGATTTCTGCATTGCAGTGCAAAGCAGAGTATTTGATCACCAGGAACGTTTCAGATTACCAGCCCGCCTTACTACCGGTAATTCAACCTGTGGACTTTCTAGGCACACTTTAGATACAGCGCTCGATTTCGACCAGCATGAAAATACCTCCTGAAAAGCAAAATGTTGGACTGTCCCTCCTCATCCTTCTCTCAGGAGGTGGTTAGTAAATGAGTTTTAGGAACTGCATTATACAGAGATTATGGGAGTGAGAAATGCAATATTCTAAATAACGCCTTCACGATTGAGTTTAGCCATAAAAGCTAAATGGAAATTTGGCAATTCTCATTTGGGGGCGCATTGATACCAATTTTTTCCTTATTCAAGTGCGGAATTAAACTTTTTGTTTTTTTTATTGGACTTTTGACAAAATTTGCATAAAAAGTGGAACTGCGTACAATTGCAGTTTGTGAAAACAAAACAACTGACACAGTTCCGGGACGAAGTGTACCAGAGCTTTAAAAACTGTAAACGAACCGATATGCTGATGGACTTGGTGGATGCGCTCAGCAGTAACACCACGGCTAGGAGCGTAGTGGAATCGAGTTTGAACCCGCATTTTCGGCGGCACTACACTGCAATGAACAAAGCCATAGTCGTGGAAGCCCTAACGGATAAACAATTGGCAGGATTGGCTTGTCAGATAATCGGTGAGCCAGCCAAGCGGAAGTTTCATTTGCTTGGCACTGACGTCACTTCGGCCCCACGACCGTTTGCGGATACATTACCCGATCGAGGTTTTGTTTATCAGCCCAACACCATCAAGGGCAACAAGCCGATTGCCATCGGACATCAATATTCGTTCTGGGCATGGCTGCCGGAATACACTCAACCCAAAACGGGGAACTGGGTGGTGCCATTGTCTATGGAACGGGTGTCCAGCCAGGCAAACAAGGAAATGGTGGGCGCAAAACAACTGGGCGACTTGCTGACCAACCAGGAGTTGCCCTTTGGGGAAGCCTTTTGCGTGGAAGTGGCGGACAGCGCCTACAGCAAACCTGCCTATCTGAGCGCCAATCGAGAGCACGCCAACTTGGTGACGATTGCGCGGGTCAGGGGAACGCGCACTTTCTATCGCCAACCTGTACCAGAGGATGAACCTGCTAAAAGGGACACCCGACCTGGTATGGAAAACCCTTGCGTTTGAAAGAACCTGAAACCTGGGGAGACCCTGACCGGGTCACCGAAACTACCTTTGTCAGCCACAAGAAAGTGACGTATCGGGTTGAAATCCAAACCTGGCACAGCCTGCTAATGCGTGGCAAAAAAGGTTGTCCCATGCGCCAACACCCATTCACTCTGGTAAAGATCTGTTGGTACAACCAAAAGGGCGCAGCCTTGTTTCAAAAGCCGCTCTGGTTGATCGTGATGGGTGCCAGGCGCATGGAATTGTCTTTGCTCGATATCTACCAGGCCTACCTGCAACGCTACGACCTGGAGCATTTCTTTCGCTTCGGCAAACAAAAACTTCTGCTCGACAAGTTCCAGACGCCCGACGACAAGCATGAAGAGCATTGGTGGAGACTGGTTGCCCTGGCTTATCTCCAGCTTTGGGTTGCAAAAGAGCTGACTTCGCATCTGCCACGCCCCTGGGAGCGTTATCTACCTTCGACAGACATGCAACCTACCCCGGCGATGGTGCTGCGTGACATGAGCCGAATTATTCGCCAGATTGGAACGCCTGCCCCTGTACCCAAACCCCGAGGTAAATCCCCTGGCAGACGCAAAGGCGCGAAACTCACTCCGAGAATCCGCCAGCCAGTGATAAAAAAAGGCGCTACCTGAGAAATTTCGGCTTGTTTATAATGTTTTCAAGGTGCTTCCTTGTTAGCGAAGCCTAACAAGGTTTTTGAGTTTGTCAAAAGTCCAATTTTTACAAGTTCCAAAAAATAACTATACCGCCAATGATAAAGCCCTGCCATTATTACTGCATTTACTACTGGAGCTAAAAAGCGAAAGCTTCTAAGTTCAGGGAGGAATGTAGAAAATGCATAATATATGAATCCCCCCATCGCGAAGCAATTTATAAAACTAAACCAGAGGTAGTAAATCTTGAGTGAAACAGGATTTTCCAAGGTTGATTTAGTTATCCACAGCCATTTTCCAGAATTTGATTCAACAAAATAGGAAACCGCCAATATATTAAACTTAAAGCCTAATAGTAATCCCAACCGGACAATCCCATCTATGATTTTTGAATTAGCTATTAAAGAATAATCCATGAACCCGAGGTAAAATCAGTAGCAAGTAAATTGTTAACTGATGTTACGCAGCCTTGAGAGCTTGAAGCTCATCAAAAGCGAATGCGAATAGCTTTGAGATACAAATGAGATCGCAAAGCAAAATGGTTCAAGTTCTGTTTCATTTTCAAACACTCCAATTTGAATACGGCATACAAGGCCGCAAAGACATGATTGTTTTGTGTCCTCACCCGGCGAACGGGTGCTTTTCCTAAAGCAGCATTTTGCTTGAGTGATTTATGGAAGACTTCCACTGGCCATCGTTTTTGATAGATTGTGAGAATATCCTCACGCGTCATGGTTGTGTCACTGCAAGCCAGATAGAGAATACCCGTGCTGCCATCCTTATTGTCAAAGATTTGGCGCACGAGGCACAGGAAAAGACACGTCTTTGAGCCAACCCGTGAACACTGTCTCTTCTGACCAGGGCAGATCTTCAATCCGGGTGAAGCGTTTGGCTTGATAATCTTCTTCACTCAACGCAACCAGGCGATTGCTTTTCGAGCCCACAATAAATTCTTTTTTGTGTGTTTCCTTGATATAACATCATGTTTTCTTTGATGCAAACCAGATATCGAACAAGACAAACCGGAACATCAATTGGTTTTGCACACAAACTTTCATCATTTCTCGCATCAGTTCGTTCTTTGTTATCAAACTTTTCCGTTTTCGCTTTTGTGTCTTGAGGTCACTATACTCGATCGGCTTCTTGATGAGTTCAAATGCCACTGGGATGGAAATCACCTCGACATGGTACAGGCAATTGAGTAGATTGAAACCTTGTACGCTCCTTCCTTTACTATGGTCATAGTGCCAGCACATCACTTCATTTTCGTCTGTGTATGGCTTTTCCTGTATCGTGTCATCGAAGATCAGTACGCCTTCCTCCCGTTCCATTTGTCGCACCGTTGCTTTCACCTCCAACCATAAATCTTTTGATGTGTACGTTTCTTGTGACAGGAACCGGGTGACTCTGATCATGACTGACTTGTCCTTCCACCATCCTCGAATCCTGTCGCTGTTGCGTACCCAAAGGTGCTTAATGAAATAATCTGTGTATAGTTCTAATGTTTCTTTATCCATGCAGAGATATTACTCATTTTTGCTGTTTATGCGTAACATCAGTTATTAATATTGGCAATAGCGGTCGACAAAGAATTAATAGAATATCTTCAACTATTTTTTTAGGCATGGAAATCCAATCTTTTGATATCTACCGAGGAAAGTAGTCTGTTAATGATCAACTTCGAGTTCGCTCAATTTGATTTGCTATGCGATTTCAACCATTCCGTGATGGAATGAATCGTTTGCTCCCCCTGAAACGATGGAAAACGCAAAAGACTTTACTTCTTGATTTGAAGCAGTCACAGAGTAATCATTGATTTTCGCAAAAACATCGCCGCGGCTGCAATGCCGGTACGCTTGTTGCCATCTACAAACGGGTGGTTGTTAATCAAGGATTTCATCAGGGCGGCAGCTTTGTGATAACATCAGGATATAGCTCATTGCCCTCAAAAACAGTCTGCTGTCGGGATACGGCAGACTGAAGCAACCCTAAATCGCGTATTCCGTGTTCGCCGCCCGTCTCAGCGATCAGGCGCGCATGGATGAACAGCACCTGCTCAGGGGTGAGATAACGCATTACCTGGACAGTGCTTCAAGGGCCGGACGATATTCTTCGATAAATTCTGCTAATTGGCGGGCAAATCCTCATCCCATCCCCGGCAATTGGATGCTCGGCAGGGCGGATGATGATTTGCTGATTTTCGCGGTCGAGTTCCACGGAAACATCTGTCCCTTCGGAAACGCCGAGCGGTTCGGTTATGTCCTTTGGCAGCGATACAACGATGCTGTTCCCAGTTTTAAAGAGCTTTCGTAACATAAGGCGCTCCTGTAAACATTTTGCACTGTAATTACAATGTAAGTATACCGTGTTTTTGCAGACTAATAAATTGTTTCGGACACGGATAAAAGAGGAAACGGGATTTTTCGGGATACGGCAGATTGAAGCAACCCTAAATCGCGTATTCCGTGTTCGCCGCCCGTTTCGGCGATCAGGCGCGCATGGCATGAACAACACCTGCTCAGGAGTGAGATAGCGCATTACCTGGACAGCGCTTCAAGGGCCGGACGATATTCTTCGATAAATTCTGCTAATTGGCGGGCAAAATCATCATCCACATCCCCGGCAATTGGATGCCGGACGGGCGGATGATGATTTGCTGATTTTCGCGGTCGAGTTCCACGGAAACATCTGCACCTTCGGAAACACCGAGCGGCTCGGTTATGTCCTCTTCGGCAGGGAACAACGATACTATTGCCAGTTTTAAAGAGTTTTCGTAACATGGAGGTGCTCCTGTATTTGTGTTATGATGTAAGTACAGTGTAAGTATATCTATTTTGAACTGAATTAGGCTCAGCTTGCTTTTTCTACGGGGGACTGTATACTATCTATAAGTGGACACATTTTCTCTCATTCCAGGAACAGACCCGCCAACCCCGGCCCGTTAGCGCGCTTCCTGCCGCCGCTAGAAGATAGGGTTATCTCTGCCTGGCTGGTAGAGAACGTTCCGCCAGGCAGCTGGCTACTGGACCCGTTCGGCACAGCGCCGCGATTGACCCTGGAAGCGGCGCGGGCTGGCTATCGCGTGCTGGTAGCGGCCAACAATCCCATCACGCGCTTCATCCTTGAAATGGGAATTTCATCTTTGCCAGAATCAGAGTTCAAGGCCGCGATTGCAGACCTGGCTGTTTCACGCAAGGGGGATGAGAAGCTCGAAGACCATTTACAAGCCTTATATCTGACAACCTGCACATCCTGCGCGAAGGAAGTCCCGGCCCAGGCATTCCTGTGGCGCAAAGGGGAAAAGGCCCCCTACGGGCGCATCTACGACTGCAAAGAATGCGGGGAAAGCGGCGAAAAGACGGTCACCCCGGAAGACGTGGAACGCGCTGCTGAAATCGCAAAATCCGCCGGGCTGGCGCGCGCCCGTGTGCTGGAACGAGTCGCGCCGCTGGATGACCCCGACCGCGAATATGCCGAAGAAGCCATCCAGCACTACCTGCCGCGCACGATCTACGCCCTGGCCACGCTCATCAACCGGCTGGACGGCCTGCAAATCTCGGAAGAACGCCGCCGCGCGCTGACCGCGCTGATCCTTTCTGCCTGCGACCGGGGCAATGCGCTCTGGCCGCATCCCATCGAACGGCCCAGGCCCAAGCAACTTTCCACACCACCGCAATTCCGCGAAGGAAATATCTGGCTGGCGCTGGAAGAAGCCATCACCGCATGGGCAGGGTCCGGCGAACCTATACCGAGCTTGTACTGGACAGATGAAGGTGAGAAACTGCCGGAGAGCGGCGGGATTTTGCTCTACGAAGGCCGCATCAAAGATCTGGCTGAAGTGGTCAAAAATGCGCCTATTCGGGCGGTGATCGGGTCACTCCCGCGTCCCAACCAGGCCTTCTGGACGCTCTCGGCTCTCTGGGCTGGATGGCTGTGGGGAGGCGAAGCCGCCGAGCCGTTCAAGGTGGCACTGCGCCGCCGTCGCTATGACTGGGGCTGGCAGGCGACAGCCTTACACGCCGCGCTTCATCACGTTTTCGACCTGCTTCCGTTAGGCACACCTTTCTTTGGCCTGCTGGCAGAAGTCGATCCCGGACTGCTGTCCGCCACACTGATGGCTGCCAGCACCGCCGGGTTTGACCTGCGCGCACAAGCTATCCGCACCGCGCACGATCCCATCCAGTTGCTCTGGCAGCGCGGGGAACGGCTACATCGCGAGATGGAAGTTGTCAGCCTGGAAGCTGTTCGCGAGGCTATGCATGAGCATTTGCGCGAGTTGGGGGAGCCGGCTGCTTATCTTCAGTTACATGCTGCGGGTCTCGCCGAGCAGGCCCAGGGTCACGGATTGATGCGCCCGGAACAGGATTTCGACGAGGCGCTGCGCGAAGTGGGCACCAACATCCAGCAAGCGATCCAATCCGATGTCAAATTGGAAAGGATGGATTCCCCGGAACGGAGTATGGAAGTCGGCCTGTGGGATTTGAGAAAAGGCGAGAAACGCGCCGAGCCGCTGGCAGACCGGGTGGAACGCTCTGTAGTGACCTTCCTGCAGAAGAATCCATCCAGCACGCTTCTGGAATTGGAACAAAACCTGTATCTTGAATTCCCCGGCCTGCTGACACCCTCCAAAGCGCTGGTGGGCGCTGTCCTGGAATCGTATGGCGTGCAGGAAAATGGCCGCTGGCGACTGCGTGACGAAGACCGGGCATCCCAACGTCGTGCGGAGTTGGAGAAGATGATCAGCCTGATCAAAACGATCGGCGAACGGCTGGAATATAAAGTTGAGCAAATTGGCAAGAATGCCTGCATATGGGTGGAAGGAGGCGAGACCGTGCGCGTGTTCTACCTGCTCGTTTCTGCCCTGACCGGGCGCATCCTGGCCGAGAACCAGTACCCATTGGAGAAGTGCCTGTTGGTGCTGCCCGGTGGGCGCGCTGGATTGCTGACCTATAAGGGAAAACGTGACCTCAAGCTGCGCCAACAGTTGCAAGACTGGCACATTGTCAAATTTCGGCTGCTGCGCGCCCTGGAAAAGATCCCGGTGCTGAATCGTCAAACCTTTGAAGAGCAACTCGCCAGCGACCCGATCGAACAAACCCAGGGGCAGATGATGATGTTTTGATACTATAATATGAAAAGCTTACACTGTTCGCAATATGAAAATGGCCGCTAACAGGAGGTCAATATGTCGAAGAAAACTATTTCCATGCTCATACTGACAAGTATTGTTCTGTCTGCTTGTGGTGGTCAGGCACCGGCCACCGAAACACCGACAGTCGTCCCGGCGACAACAGCACCACCTGCTCCATCCCCCACGATTACAGCTACCGAAGAAGTTGTACCCGTCACCGGGGAAACCCCCACGCCTGCCCCCACTGCCACCGCATTCGTGCCTGATAACCCGGCAGATTGTGTGAATAAGGCATCCTTCGTCAGCGATGTAACCATTCCTGATAACAGCGAAGTCCTCGGGGGATCAGCCTTCATAAAAACTTGGCGCATCCAGAATACAGGCACCTGCATCTGGTGGTCGGGTTACACGCTGGTCCATTATTCCGACCAGGCCATGAGCGCGCCAGCCGCGGTGCCGCTGCCAGTCACAAATCCCGGTGAGACAGCGGATATCTCCGTCAATTTAGTCGCGCCCAGCGTGGTTGGCACACAACAAGGCAATTTTGTCATCAACAATCCGGCTGACCTGATCATGCAAATCGACAACGATTCCCGGCTGTGGGTCATCATCAATGTTGTGGCCCCGCCCGCCAGCGAACCTACCACCACCACAGGCACCACGGATCCAAACGCCGCCTGCGCCCTGACCACCGATACAGCCAGGACGACCGCCATGGTCAGCGCTCTCACTACGTACCGGGGGCAAAGCAGCCTGGCCGCACTGCCAGTCAATGTGCAATTAAGCCAGGCCGCCCAGGCGCACGCCAACGATATCGCCTGCAACAACCTGTTTGTGCATACCGGCTCCGATGGCTCCACGCCCGAAACGCGCGTGGCCGCTGCCGGATACACCGCTTCGGATGTGTCAGAAAACGTGTATGGCAGTTTTCCCCCGCTCACCGGGCAAGAGGTGGTTAGCTGGTGGGCAAACGACCAGGGTGATCCGCGCCATAACGAAAATCTGCTCACCACCAAGTACACCGAGATCGGCGTTGGGTACGCCTTCTTCAACAACTTCGGTTACTACGTGATCGTCTTTGCTACAAAATAGGTACTGTTATAGCCGGTGTGGGGCATCCTGCACCGGCTATTGATTCCACAGTAGTGCTCTATTAAGTTGATTTTTCCAGGTGCAACGCACTTCAATATTGAGAATATGTTGATGAAACTTCCCGTCAAGTGCGTTGCACTTTTTCCAAAACTTATCTTCATTAGGTAGTAGGCTTCATTATTATGAAAAATATCTGGATGTTATTCTTATTGACCAGCTTGTCCCTGGCTGGGTGCATTTCCATTGCATCAGAGACCGAGGCCCCTACCGCCCCGCCTCAATTCGTGACCGCCACCCTGCCACCGACAAAAGCGCTGGTTCTACCCCCGACAAACACACCGCTAACCCCCATCACGGGAAGCGCAACGCCAACTTTAGCCGTCACTGCCCCGGCGAACTGCAAGGTGCAGGCCGTGCTGCTCGAAGATGTCACCATTCCCGATGACACGCTCGTCCCTGCCGGAGAGACCTTCACCAAAACCTGGCGTTTCCAAAACAGCGGCTCCTGCCATTGGACGGGGTACACCATCAACTTCCTGGCAGGCGACCGCATGGGCGCGCCGGATTCTGCCCCCATCCCGGATACTGTTGCCGGGGAAACCGTTGATATATCCCTGGAACTAACCGCACCCACAACCAGCGGTTCATATTCCGGTTATTTCACCTTGAAAGATGCCGAAGGTGAATCGATCAACATCGGCACTGAAAAGACCTTCTGGCTCAAGATCATCGTTGGGGATGGGGAAAAATCACCTACAGCTACCCCCAGCGCAAGTTCCGGTGGTTCATCTGGGGACACAGTAGACACCACAGCAAGTTGCAATTTCAGCGAGAACGCGGGGTATGTCAGCCAGATAGGAACGTTGATCAATGATGAACGCAAGAAGAACGGCTTGCCCGCGTTGACCATCAATTCCCTGTTGACAACTGCCGCAAAAAAACACGCTGCCGATATGGCCTGCAACAGCACCCTAAGCCACACCGGCTCGGACGGTTCCTATGTCAACACGCGCATAAAGGCTGCAGGATATTCTGCCGCATATTCCGAAGAGATCATCTACGCAGGCGGCGGACCGCAAAATGCTTTCGAATGGTGGATGAACGACAAGCCCCATCGTGATGCTATCCTAGGCATAAAATATACTGAGATGGGGATAGGGTATGCTTATTTATCGTCCAGCACGTATGGTGGTTATTTCACAGTGGACTTTGCCAGCCCGTAGAGGCAGTTCATAACGATAGCAGGCCCGAAGGTGGCCCGATCCGATGATGTCCATTACACCTAATTCTCCGCAGCCCCCCCACGCTACTTTTGGCGATATTGACCTTCTGAATACACGTCTGCACTATGTTAAAACCGGCAGTGGCCCGCCGTTGGTGATCGTCCCGGCTACGGTATCGCTTATCCAGCAGTGGCTGCCGCTGGCGCAGGTCATGGGACTGCGCTTCACAAGCTATTTCTTTGAGTTGCCAGGGCATGGCGGCTCCACCCCCTACCCGGATAAATTCGAGAGTCGCCTGGTACCCGCCACCGTGGAAGCCTTCGTCAACGCGATGGGACACGACACCTTCAACCTGATGGGTTTTTCCTTTGGCGGCTTGCTGGCCCTGCGCACGCTGGAGCATCTGCAAGACCGAATTGAAAAGGTTATCCTGCTCTCGCCGGTAGTCAGCCGCCGGGCGTTGAAATGGTCTACACCCCAGCAGTTGGCCTTCAAGGCCTCCATCAAGGCGCTCAAGAATTCCTACGTGCTCAAGGGCACGCATCGCGTTATGAACATGCCGCAACTGGAATGGCCGCTGACCTACATGCTCAGCAAGGTAGGCAACGTAGACCGGCGCATCCTGGAAAACAAACACGCCATCCACCTGCCGCTCTCCACATTGGATGTGTTCACATATACGATGGAAGAGATATTGGGAATAGAATACCAGCACAAGAGCTTGCCATTTAGAACCCCCTGTTATTTTGGCATGTCGGTCAACGATGACCTGCTTGAATATGGAATAACCGAGCAGATCGTGCGGGAGCACTTTGCACAACTGAAGATCCAGAAGTTCACGCATCCCTATCACCAGCCTCCTGAGCCGCCGACGTTTGAATGGCTGATGAGTAAATTCGGTCACTTTTTGGATTTGATCGATTAGTTCTTGTAGGGGTGGTAGCACTGCACCTAAACATGGTCTCTTTTTCCGCCACGAATTTACAACAAATTGGCACGAAAAATTCGAGAAATTCGTGCAATTTGTGGCTAAATTTCCTTCCCAGGAAAGACACCACGATTTATAGAGGGTTCCCTTACCAATTTATTCCCGCTTCAACAACCCGACCTTTACCTGCTCCCGCAAAAGCGTTCTTCGTTTCCCGTGTTCTTTTTCCAGCCGCCTGGCATTGGCAATCACTTCATCCGTGACGACTGCATCGCTCCAGTTTTCGTCTAGATGGTTTTTCAACTCATCGAATGAATCGGCGTGGGTAAGGAATGTGAACTCCCCCGCTTCCACCACCTGGAACAAACCTGCTGCGATGACAAATTCAAGCGCATCGTTGGCCTGATGGTATTCGATGTAATCGTCCGTTTCCTGCATGTGCCCGATGAACTGCTCACCCTCCTCCAGCGGAAGGATGAACTCAACTAACTCACCATTTGGATGGATGTCGATCAGGTATCCCCCGGGCGCGAGCAAATCATGAACTTGTTCCAGAGCATGGACCATGCTCTCAGCTTCCATTCATCAGAGCGACCAGGAGAGCAGCGCCAGGTCGAATTTCTCTTTGTTTTGCTGGACAAAATCATCCAACCCAAAATTGAGGAATTCCACATGCTCAAATCCGCTCGGACGGTTCTCCAGCCCTGCGGCGTGTTTTTCGGTATCTGGTTCAAGGCCGACCACACGTGACACTTTATCGGCATAGCGCCAGGTCAGGCGGCCATCACCGGAACCGATTTCCAGGACGGATTTTCCCGTCCAATTCGAATAGATACTGAACAGCGCGCTGGTTTCGTTGTTTTCCGGGTCAAGGATGATGGTCATAGCTTCTTCCTAAGCAGCTTCTCTTCCCGCATGGGATAGATGCTCTTGCACAGGGTTTCGTTCTGCCATTGGAAATGGATCGGTTTGGTCATGCCTCGCTCCTTGATTACAGATTGATTTTATCCGATTAATTACAGCGTAAATTACGGGTAAAATGGATTTACAGAAATTAAATGGAGAGACCTGACAGGTTTTATCCACGCCGCTCTTTACCAAATCGCGTGCGTGTACGAGGATTCGGAATGGCATGCGACTTGTGGAAACCTGTCAGGTCTACAAGCGCTGTGAGTTTCTCTGGGTGCATGAGCGGTTTGCGGGTGAGTATTTAAATCTCAGGAGGTGCCATGTGAGCCACACTAATCAAAGTCAAGACAATGCGGCCAATCCCGCTTTTGTCCGGGCGGTGGATCGTGGCGTGGGAATTTCTGTCAGAACGGTAAACGTTTGGGTTCAGGGGGCAGGCTCTGTCTTCGACATGGTCGGGGTTTCCCTGGCAGGTTTGTTGGATGCGTTGGGGAGCACCTTGAAATCGTATCCCTGCTGTTGGGAAAATCTTGCGGGGGATGTTCCATTGGCTGGGAACCATCCTCTCAGCGGGGTTTGACCTGGTTTCGATATTGATTTCCAGCCTGGTCAACCTGCTTACAAATGGGCTGGGTGGTATAGCCCGCATCCTTACCGGCCTGCTGGGAAGCATCCGTTCGCGGGATGGACGGCTTGTCCGCAAGGGTGTGGTGGATATCCTTGCCGGGTTTGTCGGCGCAGTCATCGCCATCCTCGCGAAGATGGCGGCACTGGTCCATGCAGTGATCTTCATGCAAATGGGTGAAAGACCATTGAACGAGGCATGAAAAGGCGATCATCAAGAAAGTGTATCGAAATTCAATTGCCATGCAAAATATTCGCGTCATCGAAGGGTTTGCAGGCTCGTTCAGCACGAACAACCGTCCGTTTGCGCTTGGCAATCGTATTTACATGAAACATCACGATTCCGCCAAAGATCCGGGATTGTTTGCGCATGAATGCTGTCACATCTGGCAGTATCAGCGCGAAGGAGTGCGCTATCTTATCGAGGCACTGTGGGCGCAGTGGACGGTAAAGAAGCCATATAGGTGGGAAGCCGAAATCGAACGCGGTAACGTGCGCTGGCAGGATTTCAACCGGGAGGCGCAGGCCCAGTTCGTTCAGAATGTGTACACTGGCGGACGCCGTATACCCTCCTCGAATATGGCTGGTGAGTTTTATGATGACGACCCGGTCAGCGAGGCTGTTGAATATAAACGCAGTGGTGTGGACTATACCGACCTTGCACGAGAGACCATCACATTCATTAGAAACAAAGGAATTTTAAGATAACAATTCATCTTCTGAAAGTGGCTATGTCTGCGTGATGAGCAAACGCCAGGAGTTTCTCTGGGTGCATGAGCGGTTTATTGGGGAGTATTAGGGCACAGCGCAAGTGCGTCGCACCTTTCTAAACGGGATTAGCCCAAGCGAGAGCATGATTCGGTTGGACAAGATAATTTGTCGGTAAGGTGCGACGCACTTCTTTATCCCTTCCCTCGGTCAACCACATCTTTCAACGCCGTAGGCACAGCTACTCTCGTTGGCCCGCCCTTTTTGAAGCGAAAGTCGCATACCTCCGCGCCCTGGGCCAGAGTGGTGGTACGCGTCAATCCCCAGCCCAAGGCTTCGCTGAAGAGAATATCCACCGGGCAAAGATAAGGGGCGATTTCGGGCGCGTTCTGCTTCGCCAGGAATTTGCAGGAGGCGCATTCGAGGTAGTCCACGCCGTAATCGAAGGCCGCCCCATCGCCTTCAACGAAATCGATTACATTCCCTTCGGGGTATTTTCGTTGCTGTGATTCGATGGCCCCTTTCCGGATGCGATCTAAATAGCGGCGGGAGAAGTTCAACGGCATGAGAAGGCGCAGCAGGAAGGTTGGGAACGATTTTAGAAACGCCCTGCCCATCTCAAATACCATTTCACCTGTCTGCTCGACGGTTTTTCCGTGTGTTGTGTTGACGCGGTAAACCGCCAGCAGCATTCCGGTGAAGACGATGAACTCTGTGTGGGGTTGTTTCCCGCCGATATAGGGGAATTGGGGAATCAGGGCTTCAAATTCCCGGCGCGCTTCGACGGTCAGCGCCCTGGCGTTTTCGCCATAGTATCCCTCGATCACAGCGCGGGCGGATTTGGCGACCAGGTCGAATTCAAACAAGAAATGTTTTTTGCGCGCGAGATAATAGTTTGATGGATTGGACATCGGTCACTCGCTTTCCCAAACGATAAGTGAAAGGTACGAAACAATTCTACCAATGGAAATAGATTTTATAGCATTGACAGGTCACTTGTTTAGTATTATACTATAAGTATAATACTAAATGAAGGATACTGATGACTGAAGCCAACCTCAATCAATTACTCGCCCAATGGGAAGGGACATATAAAAAGGGACTGCTCAGCTTCTGGCTACTGCTGCTCTTGTCGCAACGCAAGGCTTATCCGTATGAAATGAAAGCGGCCCTCGAAGAATTGAGCCAGAACAGCATCAGCGCCGACGAGAACAGCATCTATCGTGCGCTCAAACGCCTGGCACAATCCGGGGTTGTGGACAGCGAAGTACAACCCTCCGAAAGCGGGCCGGATCGCCGTTACTTCTTCCTGACCGACCTCGGTCAAGAGCTACTTACCCGTTTTATTTCCCGCAATATTCTGGTCTTCCAACATCCGGTTGTAGCTGGCCTGATCCAAAAAACAATCTCATCCGAAGAACAATAGAAAGGATGCACCCATGTCAACAAATGCGCTTACCCCCCAAGCAAAGAAACTGAAAGACCTGCGGAAAGTTCTCACGGCCTGTTTCATTGGCATAACACTATCCCTCATCTTGCTGGCGTCTCTTCCCATGTTTCTTATTGACGCCAGAGCTTCTCAAAGCGTTGCAGGAACGCCCATAGAAACATTGATAACGGTTCTCGTAGTGGGACTGCTGATATTGATTGGCGTTGCCGGTGTTGTGTGCCTGGTCGTCTACTATATATTCAAGTATCGCCTTGAAAAGGATGATGAGCTTTTTCTCTAGACAATTCAAAAGGTGGCCCAGGTCGGGCCGCCTTTTTTACACTCTCTATAAGTTTTTTCTGTCGATGGGATTTTATTGCCAGTTCAACGCACTAACTTAACCGGTTGTAGAAGTTATAGATAATTCTACCAACAGCGGGTAAAAGAAGTAGGGCCACTCGCTTGACCCCAAGCACATCCTTGGCTATATTACGCCCATGCGATTCCCTTTCGAAAAACGATGGACCATCCCTAACCACCCGCCTTCCAACCCGGATTGTTTCGTCATCCCTTCTTACGCGCTGAAGGATCGTTTCACACCTACACGGCCAACCATCGCCCAGATCGAGCTTGCTGCTGAATGGTGGAAACGGTTTCCAGGGTCATCACTCATCATGTGCACCGGCGACAACCAGCGGCTGGGACTTTCCAACGCCAGTGTGATGGCTGGCTATGCCATGGGGTTGGGCGTTCCTGCCGCAAACGTCATCGAAGAAGACCAATCCCTGAACACCTACGAGAACCTGTACTATGCCATGGAGATCATTCGGGAGAGAAACTTCCGGGCGCCAACCCTGGTCACGTTCGATCTGTACACGCGTCGCACAGTCGCCACCGCCCGGAAAATGGGCTGGGAAGATTTCCACTGGCTCTCGGTCTATTCCAGCGGGGAACCGGCCTACGGTTACAAATGGTTCCAGACTCATTCGCGCTTCACGATTTATGCTTATGAACTGATGGCAATGGTTTACAGTACGCTGGTGGGGTGGGTATGAATACTTTTGGAAGCGGTTTGCTGGGGGATATTAGCATTTAGAATGAACATGGTAATCGTTCATACACGGCTTTTTAAAGTCCGCATTATGTCACTCTGAGGAAGCGTTTGTTGCGACCAAAGAGTCTCCCATTCGGTGTACGAGATGCTTCGCTCACCTGCACTGCACCGAACGCAGTGAGGTGCAAGTGACGCTCAGCATGACATTGATTAGGCATTTTGGTTGAGAAATTTTCTGCTTTAAGAAAGCCGTGATCGTTCATAACCCACCCCTTGACAGATACTCTTAACTTGATAAAATATGAATACATGCTCATGCGTTCAGACGATTACCTATGCCCCTCGACGCCCACACTTCCATTCATTTAGCCGACTTGTTCAGCGCCTTGAGCGATCCCACGCGGGTGCGCATCATCGGATTGCTGCTCGATCGCGAACTGAGCGTGGGATCTATTGCCGAGCAGCTCGGTGTGAGCAAATCAGCAATCTCCCACCAACTGCGTGGATTGCGCCTGCAGCGCATCGTCCGCGCCCGCAAGCAGGGACGGCAGGTGTTCTATTGCCTGGATGATGAGCATGTCATCGAACTATTTCGTCTCAGCCTGCAACACATGGAGCATGAATAGCATTGCACAACCACACACATGCCCACATCACTGACCTGACCCAGCAAACCATCCGCCGCCTGGCGCTTTCGCTGGGCATCACATTGACATTTGTCTTCGTTGAAGTCGCAGCGGGAATTTACGCCAACTCCCTGGCCCTGCTAACCGATGCAGCGCACAACTTCACTGACGTGCTGGCGTTGGCGCTCTCCTGGTGGGCGCTGCGTCTCACCGCCCAGCCAGCCAACCAGAATAAAACCTACGGGTATCATCGTGCGGGGATCCTGGCGGCATTGGTCAACTCAACTACGCTGGTAGTCATCGCATTGGGGATATTCTTCGAGGCTTATCAGCGCTTTATCAACCCGCCCGAAGTGCAGGCGGACGTGCTGATCGGTGTCGGGGTGGTGGCAGTCCTCGTTAACGTGGTAACAGCCCTGCTCGTCCGGCGTGGTGCGGAGCATGATCTGAATATCCGCTCCGCTTTCCTGCATCTGATGGGCGATGTGCTGTCTACGGTGGGGGCGGTCATCGCGGGCGTCATTATTCGCTATACAAATTGGAACTGGCTGGATCCGCTGGTCAGCGTGCTGATCGGTTTCCTGATCCTGTGGAGCGCCTGGAGCATTATCCGCGAGGCCCTGGACATTTTGATGGAAGCCACCCCCACCGATATTGACATGGATGCCATGCTCCAGGATATTATGGCTGTGGACGGCGTGCGCGGCGTGCATGACCTGCATGTCTGGTCTATCACCCAGGCCATGCGCACGCTTTCAGCGCATCTGGTAACGGATGATATGTCCATCAGCGCAGGCGCATCCATTCAGACGCGGGTCAATGAGATCCTTTATCACAAGTACGCCGTGAGCCACGCCACTCTGCAATTAGAGTGCGAAGACTGTGTGCCTAATATGTTGTATTGTGGTGTTTCAAAAACCAATCATCGCCACAGCACATCCTTGTAGCAGCATTTCGCTTTCTTATGTACTATTAACCAATAACTATTTGAGTTTGATATAATGTGCGCGCACACTTACTCGTGCCGCAACATCTTTGATCGACAATGTATCTGAAAACATCGAGCTCAAAATAAAGGTGTGATCAATCGAATTTAAGGAGATAGTTATGTATATCGATCCAAATACTGGTGGAATCCTGTTTCAAACCCTGGCAGTCCTTTTTGGAGTGTTCTCTGGCGTAGTACTGTTGTTCTCAAGCAAAATCAAGATGGGGATTGCCAAGCTTCGCCGAGCCATGCGCAAAGAATCAGAAGAAACCGAAACCACTGAAACAAAATCTGAATAGTCTTTTCAGTCAATTGAGTTCATTTTATGAAGTGAAAACCGGGGATTTACAAGGATACCCCGGCTTGTTTTTGTTTGGCATGGAGAATAGTGAATGAACCGATACTCCAAACAAGGTCTCTGGTCGCTTTTCCTGGTGTGCGCCTTTCCGCTCCATCTTTGGACCATCATTCTTGCTCTCAGGGATTTCTCCTGGGTAACTGAACGCACCAATTCCTGGGATGCGGTTGGTGTGCTTTCCTATGGACTGCTCTTTGCCTTCATAGAAAGTCTGGCTGTTTTCCTGGTCACCGTGCTGCTCGGATTCCTGATCTCGAAGAAGTGGCATGAAGACCGCCGGAACGCTTTGCTGGGCAACCTGGTGCTGACTACAAGCTTGTGGGCGATAGCTGGCTATCTTTACTTCATGCTTCAAGTGTCCATTCCCGGTGAAACGATCGGTTTTCTCGCCAGTCTGGCACATCCACTCCGCTTCCTGTACGCAGTCAGCCTGGTTCTCGTTGGACTGACAGTCACGTTACCCACTTACTTCATTTTGCGGTCAGATAAGTTCCTGGGATTCATAAAAGGTCTTTTTGAACGGCTTTCCCTCTTGACCCTGTTTTACCTGTTTTTTGATGTTGTTGGATTGGTTATTGTTATTGTTCGCAACATATAAGTTATGATAAAAATCTCTTTCCAAGAGAGCTTTTTTAATCACTAGTAACACCGGTACACTCCCCATGCAATCTACAAAGTATTATTGCAAGTGAAAATTTCACTCAGGGAGTTACATTTTCAATCAAGCAGTCGTATTTCCCGGTGTTTAGATGCCAAATCTCGGCAAGCCTATTCCAATTCCATAAAGGTCCCTTTACTACAACATACAATTTGTCGTAGTATAAAGCGATATTCGCATCGTAAATCAGGTTTGTTCCAGATGAAAGCGTTTCTTCATATCCTGCTGGGATAATGTGGTGAAAGTGTCCTATTCTCCAGTTCTGGATATCTTCAAGGGGCATATGCGCCATCAGAGGGTCAGCTAGTCCATTTTTGTCGATAACATGGATGTTTGGCCCATCGCGATATCCATTAATCCCCATTGCGCCAACAATATGAACTTCCCTTGGGTATTCAAAAGTGTGTCTCCACTCTTCCTGGGAATAGACTACTTTAGGGGAATTGCCCTGAATGGCAGTAAGCAACCCAGTTCGTTCTGCATACACATGACGCTCATCGGCAATCTTGTGCGCATCAAAAAAAACAAGATTGTTCTCCCTGTTCTTGCCATAATTTGGTCGCCGTTCAATTGTGGTTACAAACGGGAGAAGGCCGATCACCAGGATCAGGGCCAAGGAAGCACTAAATACTTTGAGAGAGTTCAGTTCAAAGCTTGATAACAAAATGACAGCAACGATCAAGGGCAGTGAGAAGTAACGTCCGCTCATGAAGTCGCCGCCGATGTATAGGATGTAACAAAGGTAGAGACTGATCCCAAAGGCTGTTGATATCCGCCGCATATTTCTTGAAATTATTGCAAGCCCTATGGAACAAGCAATGACAACGAGAGTAATGGTATCCATGCGTAGGGAGTTGAGAAAATAATATGCGCCCTGTCTGAAGAGTGTCCACTTTTGAATGCCAGTGTTCAGTTTTGCAATCGCTGTATTCGGGAAAAGTGAGCCGTAGTATAAAAGGGAGAACAGCTCCCATAAAACAAGTGGCAAAAAACCAACGATAATTGACAGAACTGTTTTCAACTTGTTTGAACTACCCCAGATCAATAAACCCAGTGCGGGAAAGAAAATTAAGATTGTATCCAGTCGATTCAATGCGCCCAGACCAGCCAGGAATGCCAAGGTTGTCACATAGCGCGGGTTATCTTTTTGGTTGAACAAAAACAAACTGAAAAAGCATAAAGCCAGGAAGTGACTCAGCGGGTTTTCCAATCCAGATGTTGAATAATCAATGAAAGCTTTTGAAAGGGTCAGAACGAGTACCCCTACAATGGACATATGTCTTGAACGTGTTATCTTAAAAGAATAAAGCACTATTGTGAGTGCAGATAAAACCAGGCTAATGATTATGTTCCCGTAAAATAGCCTGTTCAAGCGGAAGGGGGCATCGAACAAGCGAGTCAACAAATAATACAACGATTGCAAGAATAACCACAGAGGATGTGTAAACGTTTGGAACTCGTTCTCCCACATTGAAAACCAACCCATATCCATGGATCCAATTCTCAATGGAACGAAAAGTGATAAAGGCATCATCACTGACCCATGCCGTGTAAATAACCGCTGCTAGGTAAATTCCAAGTATGGGCAGTATAAGAACTTTTGATTTCATGAAACGTTCCTTCATAACGTAGGAGTATATCAAATTTAACGGTTAGCAATTAGGGGTTGCATAATCGAACAGGGGGAAACCCTAAAAACAGCTATTGAGTTTGATATAATGTGCGCGCACGTTGATTAACGGTGTAACCATTTCGAATGTATGGAGCATTTTTATGTATATCGATCCCAATACAGGTGGCATCCTGTTCCAAACCCTGGCTGTTCTTTTTGGAGTGTTTTCTGGTATAGTACTGCTGTTCTCAAGCAAAATCAAAATGGGGATTGCCAAATTTCGACGGGCTTTGCGCAAAGAATCTGGCGAAACTGAAATCACTAAATCGGCATCTAATAAAGTGTAAACACCATCGGCAGCGTTTATTCGACTTCCAAGGTCATATGCTGACCATATCAGCAGAAATACCCTGGACTGATTTAATCAAGCGCGGAGAATAAAGTAAAGAATGAAGCAATATTCTAAACAAGGTCTTTGGTCCCTTTTTTTGGTTTGTGCCTTCCCGCTTCATGTCTGGACTATTATCCTTGCCTTTAAAGATTTTTCTTGGGTAACAGAGCGCACGAATTCATGGGATGCCGTGGGGGTGGTTTCTTATGGATTGATTTTTACGTTCATCGAAAGCATAATGATTTTTCTGGTCGCGCTATTGCTGGGCTTCCTTATCTCAAAGAAATGGGGGGAAGAGCGTCAAATCACCCTGATGGGTTTTCTGGTCTTGATCGCAAGTTTGTGGGCCATGGGCAGTTATCTCTACTTTATGCTTCAAGTGTCAATTCTGGGAGAGACGGTTGATTTTCTCGTCAGCCAAGCACACCCACTCCGATTCTTGTATCTAGTCAGCCTGTTTTTTGTTGGTCCGACCGTAGCCATCCCAACCTATTTCGTATTGCGTTCGGAAAAGTTCTTCAAGGGTGTACAAGGTCTCTTCGATCGTCTTTCTTTGCTTACGTTGTTCTACCTGTTCTTCGATCTTGTAGGGTTGGTCATTGTTATCGTTCGTAACGTCTAACAAGACTGGAAGAAAATGAAGAAGCGAATCACCCGAAGAGACTTTTTGAAATTAGCCGGGTTGCTGCCTTTAAGCGTCGTTGCGCCCAGACTCGCCAACCCTTTGCCCACTGGAGTACAAAATGGGGTTTCACAAAACGTCATCGTCGTGGTGTTCGATGCATTTTCTGCGCACAATATTTCGATGTATGGATATCAGCGAGAAACCACGCCGAACATCGCACGTTGGGCAAAACGGGCAGTGGTGTACCATAATCATCATGCAAATGGTAACTTCACTATTCCTGGAACCGCTTCGCTACTAACGGGAACCTTTCCATGGACTCACCGAGCCTTCGGCCTCGATAAGAAAAAAGTCGAAAAATCATTTCTTGGTAAGAATATCTTCTCAGCTTTCCAAAACCATTATCGAATTGCATACACTCATAACCCGGTAGCCAACGGATTGTTGACCCAGTTCATTGGGAATATGGATGAATATGTTCCCCTAGGGAAGTTATTCCTGGCGAATGACAATATCATCAGTGCTCTATTTGAGCGCGATGAAGATACTGCTAGTGTGAGCTGGGTACGTGCTATGAAGAGGAAAGAAGAAGGTTATGCTTATTCTTTGTTCCTGGCACATCTGTACGAAAAACAACGCGAACAAGCGATCTCTGGGTTGCAGCCAAAATTTCCACGTGGTATTCCGCATGTCGCCACCGACGATTACTTCTTGCTTGAAAATGCCATAGATTGGCTTTCAGGGATTCTCTGACACACTTCCACAACCTTTCATGGGATATTTCCACTTCATGCCGCCTCACTTTCCTCTATCTTACCCACAGGGATTTTCAAGATCGCTTTGAGGAGGATGGATTTTTACCAGAGCTATCAAACCGCCCGATGTGTTTCTCAAAAGGAGATAGCAATAACTATGAATTCTTGCTGAGGAAGCGCACGAACTATGATGAGTATGTGCTATATGCTGATCGGGAATTTGGAAGATTAATGGATGAGCTTGGAGATGATCAGGAAAATTGGAGAACACATGGGTTGATATTGACTTCCGATCACGGCGAGATGTTTGAGCGTGGTATCCAGGGCATACAACACCTGTGCTTTACCAGCCTGTCATCAGGGTGCCCTTAATGATCTTCGAGCCGGGACAAAGCGGCCGGAGAGACATTTACGCGAACACTAGTGCGGTGGATTTGCTGCCGACACTCTTACATATAACTGGGCAACCAACCAGCGGACTGGGGCGAAGGAACAGTATTGCCACCTTTCGCGCCAAATGAACCTGATGCGGAGCGCAGCCTGTATGTAGTCCAAGCGAGACAGAATGCACAGTATCGAGCCGCTTACGGTCTCGACAATGGCATTGATCAAGGGACAGTACAAGCTAATATATTTCTTCGGCTATGATGAGCTTGGAGGGTAGGTCAGGAGCGGATCGAAATATATGATCTTGAGAATGATCCCGATGAACTCAACGACCTGTACACCACAAAGCGGGAAACGGCTGCAGAATTATTAGATGAAGTTAAGAAGGAAATTAGTGGAGGTGGATGAACCATACTAAAAGCCATAGCTATGAACGACCAATTATATTGATAACAAGGGGCAATCAGGAAATATGGGAACGCCGATCACCCGTCGGGATTTCTTGAAGCTGGCGGGGCGTTGCCCTTAAGTATTGGCCGCGCCAAAATTCGCGAACTCACTACCAGTTCAACAATACAGAAGGTCACAGAATGTCATTGTTATTGTATTCGATGCATTCTCGGCTCACAACATATCCCTTTACGGCTATCAGCGGGAGACCACGCTCGAACATCTCACGCTGGGCAGAACGGGCGGTTGTATATCACAACCACCATTCCGGTGGTAACTTCACCACACCTGGCACTGCTACTCTGTTGACAGGAACCCTCCCATGGACCCATAGGGCATTTGGTTACTTTGATACGGTCAGTGTAACATTTTGACCGATAAAAATATCTTCTCAGCCTTTCCAAAACCATTACCGGCTGGCGTACACTCACAACCCGGTAGCGAACCGATTTTTGACCCAGTTCAGTGAAAGCATGGATGATCACATTCCCTCCGGGAAAATTATTCCTGACGAATGATGATTTCATCTATTCGTTATTCGGCAAGGACGAGGACACGGCGAATGTAAGTTGGATACGGGCCATCAAGAGGAAGGAAGAAGGCTACGCGTATTCCCTGTTCCTGGCGCAGATCTATGAAAAACTACGTGAGAAGGGCTATTTCGGGCTGGGGTCACAATTCCCCGGCGGCATCCCGCACATCGCAGCGGATGATTATTTCCTGCTTGAGGATGCCATCGACTGGCTTGAGGATACACTCAGCGCGCTCCCACAACCCTTCATGGGCTATTTCCACTTCATGCCGCCACATGGCCCATATTTAACAAATAAAAAATATTACGATTATTTTGAACGGGGATGGCTTTACGCCAGTTTTCAAGCCGCTTGATATCTTCTCAGTAAAGCAAGACAGAATGGTTGAGATTTTTTGAGAAAGCGCGCAAATTACGATGAATTTATCCTGTATGTGGACCAGGAATTTGGCAGGTTGATGGATGGACTGGAGGCATCGGGAGTGCTTGGAGAACTCCTGGGTTGTGCTTGACCTCCGATCATGGAGAGATGTTCGAACGTGGAATCCGAGGACACTGGACGCCTGTCTTTATCAGCCGGTCATCCGGGTACCTTTGATGATCTTTGAACCGGGGCAGTTGAGCAGGACGGGATATCTATGTGAACACCAGTGCGGTGGATCTGTTGCCAACACTCTTGCACAACACCGGGCAGCACCGGCAGATTGGATGAAGGCCGAGTATTGCCACCCTTTCGCAAAGCTTACAAACCATGAGAGAAGATTTGTAGCTGCAAGTCTCTCCAACGGGGAACAAATCTACCTCTTACCGATGCCACAACGACCCTGATCAAGGGGCATTACAATTGATGTATTTTTTTGGATATGAAGAACTAGGTGCAGCAGTGAACGCATTGAACTCTACGATATCAAAAATGACCCGGAAGAACTCAACGATCTCTCTACATCCAAACGGGAAACGACAGCGGAACTTCTCAACGAAATAAGACAAAAGTTGACAGAAGTAAATGAGCCTTATCAATAGTTATGGGATTATCAGAGGGTAGATGAAACGTCTCATTACACGGCGAGATTTCTTGAAACTATCAGGGCTGTTGCCATTGAGTTTGGCTACACCCCATTTTGTTACATCAGTGGATGCTCAACAAAAACAACAGAATGTGCTCATTATTGTTTTTGATGCCTTCTCCGCACACAATATGTCACTACTTGGATACCAGCGTGATACAACTCCGAATCTCTCCAGGTTGGCGGAGCGGGCGGTAGTGTATCACAATCACTATGCGGGAGCTAACTTCACTACGCCCGGAACAGCCTCTCTCCTAACCGGAACTCTTTCCTGGACACATCGGGCTTTTCAGGTTGGTGCCCCAGTTGGGGAACTTTTTGAGGAAAGGAATTTTTTACCGCCTTTCAGAATTATCACAGTATTTCATATTCCCATAACAACTTGGTGGATATGATGATAAGACAATTCAAAAAGAATGTAGATGAGCTGATGAGAACAGATAAGCTTCTGCTACGAGGAAGTATTGTTCCAGCTTTTTTTGAAAAAGATGAGGATATCTTTACGGTAAGTTGGGTGCGCTATTTTGAAAAAAGATTAGATGGGAATACTTACTCTTTATTTTTGTCATATCTGAATGAATTAAATAACTTATTGATTGATGCAAATTATGCCAGTTTGAAATTAGAGTATCCTCGAGGCATTCCCGGTATTTCAGATTTCCCAGGTCATTTGGCTGATTTCTTACTTGAAGATGCAATTGATTGGCTTCAAGAAAATCTTGGCCACCTGCCACAGCCTTTCATCGGTTATTTTCATTTTTATCCCCCTCATGATCCATATAGAACCCACAGAGAATTTTATGGCCGCTATAAAAATGATAAATATACCCCGACAATAAAACAGCCTTCCATATTCTCAGAAAACAAAACACCGGACGCCCTTCTAGAAAACAGGACAGACTATGATGAGTTTATTCTCTATGTTGATAGAGAATTTGGCAGGTTATTCGATTATCTAGATGCTTCGGGCCTATCTGATAACACATGGGTTATCCTAACATCCGATCATGGCGAGATGTTTGAACGTGGTATAAGGGGCCACGTCACAAATGTGCTTTATGAGCCTGTCATTCATATTCCATTGATGATTTTCGAGCCTGGACGAAAAGCTCGACTAGATGTGCATACATCCACCAGTGCAGTGGATGTTTTACCCACATTACTTCACGTGACGGGGCAGCCATCAGCAGATTGGGCGGAGGGAGTTATTTTGCCGCCATTTTCAGATTCTGCTTCAGCGCTGGGGAAAAGCAGGGATATTTATGTAGTAGAAGCCAAAAAGAACAGTAATCAAAATTCACCTCTGACAACCGCTACGGTAGCACTGATCAAAGAGAACTACAAGCTGATGAATTTCTTTGGGTACGAGGAGTTAGATGGTGATGAGCATATAGAACTCTACGACCTTGAAAGAGACCCTGAAGAACTCAATGACCTATCCTTGACAAAAAGAGAAACAACAGCGGAATTACTTAATGAGATCAAACAAAAACTGGCAGAAGTGAACGAGCCATATCAATAGAATGAGTTTAGTAAGAGAGTAAATGACACATCACATTACACGTCGAGATTTCTTGAAGTTTGCGGGGATGGTGCCCCTAAGTTTAGCAACACCCAGCTATATAAATTCATTGGCATCTAATAATAACAAGAAGAATGTTCTTGTTATTATTTTTGATGCACTCTCAGCCTATCATTTATCTTTTCTTGGATATCAACGAGAAACGATGCCCAACCTTGTTAGATGGGCTGATCGAGCAGTGGTTTACCATAAACATTATGCCGGAGGAAATTACACCACGCCTGGAACAGCGTCTTTATTAACTGGAACACATCCTTGGAAACATCGAGCTTTTCAAGTTAGTGCCCCGGTTGAAAATATATATACAGAAAGGAATCTTTTTACATTCTTTCGGGATTATTACCGAATTTCCTATTCTCACAACAATTTAGTAAATGCTTTAGAAGAACAATTTAGTAAAAACATAGATGACTTAATACCAAGAGAGCGGTTGTTGTTAAATATTGATGCAATAGCTCCTTCTTTTTTAAAAAAAGACGAAGACATTTTTACTGTTAGCTGGATGCGAAACTTCAACAAACGAGTGGATGGAGTTACTTATTCATTATATTTGTCGTTTCTCAACTCATTAATGGAAAATTTGACTGAGGCAAAATATACAGAACTAAACAATCAATTTCCACGTGGTATCCCAGGACGTTTTGTTGATTTTATCTTGGAAGATGCAATTGATTGGCTACAAGATAATCTTTGGAAACTCCCACAACCCTTTGCAGGGTACTTTCATTTTTTACCTCCACATGATCCATATCGAACTCATCGAGAATTCTACGGTCACTTTCAAGATGATGGAATTTTCCATGAACTAAAGCCGCTTGACATTTTTGGCGGCATTAACGATGCCAAATTCCTTAATGAGAACCGGATGCAATATGATGAGTTCCTTTTATATGTCGACAGAGAACTTAATAGGCTGCTAAGTTATTTAGATCAGTCTGGTTTATTGGAAAACACCTGGGTTATCCTAACATCCGATCATGGTGAAATGTTCGAGCGAGGCATTCTTGAGCATACAACGCCTGTTCTGTATGAACCTGTAATACGGGTTCCACTGATAATTTTTGAACCAGGCAGGACAACCAGATTTGATGTTCACCAGACAACCAGTGCAATAGATGTTCTTCCGACTTTGATGCAAGTTACAGGTCATACACCTGCAAACTGGACAGAAGGAATTGTTTTACCTCCTTATAATACAATTGACCATTCCTCTGATCGAAGCATTTATGTTGTGGAAGCAAAAAAGAATAAGCAAGATGGCCCACTGACAACTGCAACTATTGCCTTGGTTAAAGGTCAGTACAAGCTCATGAACTTCTTCGGTTATGAAGAGTTGGACGGTAGTGAACGCATAGAGTTATATGACCTTGAAAACGATCCTGAAGAACTAAACGACTTATCTTCGGCCAAGCCAGAAACCACAGCAGAAATGCTCAATGAAATAAAGCAAAAACTGGCTGAAGTGGATGAGCCATATTTGTAAAACATTACAAAACAGTGCAGTATAATCTCCCCGCTCTATGAAAATATTAACCGTTCTTACCTACTACCGTCCGCACACGTCCGGGCTTACGATCTATGCCGAGCGATTGGCGCGGGCCTTTGCAAAGCGCGGACACGAAGTGACTGTGATGACCACCCAATACGACAAGTCCCTGCCGCGCGAAGAGATGATGGATGGTGTCAAAGTCATCCGTGTGCCGGTGGCTTTCCGCCTGAGCAAAGGTGTCATCGCGCCCACCTTCGGCTGGGTCGCCACGAAATTAGTCTGCACAGCATGATGTAGTCCAGATGCACCTGCCGCAGTTCGACGCGCCAGGCGTGGCCTTCCGCGGACGTCTGTTCGGCAAGCCTGCTGTGCTGACCTATCACTGTGACTTGCAGCTCCCATCCGGCCTGTTCAATCGACTGGTCAACACCGTGGTGGATTTTCAGAACAACATGGCTGGGATATTAGCCGACCACATCGTGACGTACACGCAGGACTATGCCGATCACTCCCCGTTCATATCACGCTACGCATCAAAACTGACCCCCATCCTGCCACCGGTTGAATTGCCGGATCCAGTCCCGGGCGCTGTTCAGGCCTTCGCGGACGAGAACTCCGTGAACGAACGCCGACCGGCCATCGGCATGGCCGCCCGCTTTGCATCTGAAAAAGGTGTGGAAGTTTTGTTGGATGCCATGCCTGCCATCCTCGAGAAATATCCCAACGCGCAAGTCCTGTTTGCCGGGCAATACGAAGATGTGATGGGAGAACTGGCCTATGCCGAGCGGCTGATGCCGCGCATCCGCCAATATGAAGCAGACGGACATTGGAAGTTCCTGGGGATTCTCGATCCGCAGCAGATGGCCGCTTTCTACCCCAACCTGGATGTGATCACCGTTCCCTCGCTCAATGCCACCGAAGCATTTGGCCTCGTCCAGATCGAAGCCATGCTGAACGGTGTGCCAAGCGTGCCGTCTGCGTTGCCGGGCGTGCGTCAGCCGGTGTTGATGCACGGCATGGGGCGAGTCTCTGAAATTGGCGATTCGGCCAGTTTAGCGGAAGCAATTATCGGGGTCCTGGATGAAGCGGATAAGTTCAAAGGTGATCCGTCTGAGCTTGCGCGTCAATATGATCCCGATTCTAGTCGCGGCTGAATATGAGAAGTTGTTTGAGAGTTGTGAGATGAAATAGGGGCCGCAATGAAAGATTTTCTTTTTTTACACCTGCAAGACCTGCCCTATTTCCGCGCCCTCATTCGGGGCGTGGAAGCGACCTATTACCAGAATTTCGACCTGCCCGCGCCGGTCTACGATGTGGGCTGTGGAGACGGACATTTTGCATCCCTGACTTTCGACCAGAAAATCGATGTCGGTCTCGACCCCTGGCATGGGCCCATTCACGAGGCGAAACACTATGATGCTTACCGTGGATTGGTCGAAGCCGATGCCGCACAATCACCATTCCCCAGCGATCACTTTGCCAGCGCGATCAGCAACTCTGTGCTGGAGCATATCCCCCACATTGACGATGTACTGGCTGATACTGCGCGCGTGCTCAAGCCGGGCGCGCCGTTCTATTTTTGTGTACCCAATCCGCGCTATTTGAGTGAGCTTTCGATTTCGCGTGTGCTGGGAAAAGGCTACACAGAATGGTTCCGGCGCATCTCGCGCGTGCATCACGCTGACGATCCGGATGTGTGGGAAGCCAGGCTGGAACGCGCCGGATTTAGGCTGGAGCGCTGGTGGCATTACTTCTCCCCGGCTGCGATGCGCGTGTTAGAATGGGGCCATTATTTTGGCGTGCCATCGGTTGCTGCGCGCGTGTTGACCGGGAAATGGGTCATCGGGCGAAGCAAATGGAACCTGGCGCTGACCGAACGTTTCGTGAGAAAATATGCTTCGACAGAGCCAGTGGATGATGGTACGTTCACGTTTTATATTGCTAGAAAGAGAGAATAGACGAAAGACCACAGACTGTTTTCCATCGTCCGTTGTCGTAACAATGTCCTTCGACGAAAAATATTTCTCCACCCACACCTACGAAAACATCTCCTTTGCCAGATACAGCATGTATTGGTGGTCGAATCGTTTCTATGCTATCCTGGCACGCCGCTATGGAAAGCATGGCGGACGCCTGCTGGAGATAGGCTCAGGGATGGGACACCTGGTCGGACAGCTCGAAGATTCGTTCGAAACCTACGGCATGGATGTGAACCACTGGGCAGTTGAGCAGTCCAAAACAGTTGTAGATAAAAGTGCTCTGCAGACTGCAAGCGCAGAAGAACTTCCGTTTGAAGATGGTTCTTTTGATGTAGTCATCATCAAGCATATTGTTGAACATCTCCCCAACCCTGAAAAAGCAATTGTCGAAATCGGACGCGTGACCGCCCCCGACGGAGTTCTCATTCTGGCAACGCCAAATCTCGATTCGCTGCTCAAACCCTGGAAAGGTGATAGCTGGATCGGCTATCAGGACCCGACACATATCTCTCTTCATCCCCCTGCAACATGGCTGGACTGGATTCAAGAACTCAGGTTTCTCCCTGTTACGCGTCTTCGCAGATGGCTTCTGGGATGTGCCCTATATCCGTTTTGTGCCGAAGGGTATCCAGAAATTGTTCTTTGGTTCGCTGGGGGGATTTCAGGCTATAACCGGTTTGGTCTTCTTGCCGATGCGCTGGGGAGAGAGTATCATGGTGATTGCGAGGAAACAGTAGTCAGTGGACAGTGAGAAGTAGTCAGTAAAAAGTGATGAGCAACGATACCCAACGTCAAACTCCTGAAACACAATCGGAAGAACCGACCGTTCTTGATCTATTCAAGTCCATCTTCAAGGATTGGGATTCGTTCTTCAATTTCATTGCTTCTGCCTTCGATGCAGCCCGCCGTGAGCAACTCAACCGTTCTCTGGCTGAAAAACAGGAAGTGATCGTTGAGCCTGCACCTGAACCTTAAACATCCAACCTGCAACCTGCAACCCGCTTCCCCTGGCGAGCAATGCTTGGCCTGGGATTTGCCCTGTTCGCGCAGCGCGTGCTCGAGCCGCCGGGACGAATTATTGAGTATGGTATTGGTTTGTACGTTATCGCCTTTGCGTTGATTCTATGGTCATTTTCTCAGATAAGTGGGAGTTGCCGCCCTTATTCCCGAACCATGACCGCCGCGACCCGGAGACCATCCGGTTGCTTCCATTAATCATCGGAACGATACTGGCATTTATATCTTTTGCCACCTTTAATGACAATGCTTTCGACCTTGTCAACGTGACGCTCTGGCTGCTCGCGATTGCTTTTTTCGTTTATGCGCTGTGGCTGCCCTATCGCCGCGTTCGCCAGGAACAGAGCGCAGAACGTCGACACGATATGCTTTGGAGTACTGTTAATTCTCGGCGTGGCTGCGCTGGTGATTTTCTTCCGCGTTTATCAGATCGATACCGTGCCGCCCGAGCCGTTCAGTGACCATGCCGAGAAAATCCTGGACGTGTACGAAGTCTCACAGGGGCAAACACGCATTTTCTTCCCGCGCAACACCGGGCGCGAAGCTTTCCAGATGTACTGGACTCTGCTGATAAGCTGGATTTTCGGCACCGGGTTTTCGTTCATGAGCTTGAAGATCGGCACGGTGCTGCTGGGCTTGTTGACACTTGCCCTACATGTACCTGCTTGGGAAAGAGATCGGCGGAAAGCGCGTAGGACTGTTTGCGCTCTTCTTTGCGGGCATCGGCTACTGGCCAAACGTGATCAGCCGCGTGGGATTGCGCTTCCCGCTCTATCCGTTGTTTGTCGCGCCCACGCTTTATTACCTGCTTCGCGGCTTGCGCACGCGCAACCGCAACGACTTCATTCTCTCCGGCCTGTTCCTGGGGCTTGGCCTGCACGGCTATAGCCCCATTCGCATGATGCCCATCGTGGTAGTGATCGCCATCGGGCTGTATCTCGTCCATGCCCAGTCCAAGGGCGTGCGGCGGGATGCGATTTTGTGGCTGGTCATCCTTGGCCTGGCCTCGCTGGTCGTTTTCACGCCGCTGCTGCGTTACACCCTCGACAACCCCAAATCCTTCTCGTATCGCGCTTTCTCCCGTGTAGGAAGCATCGAACAGCCCTTGCCCGCGCCCGTCCACGAGATTTTCTTTTCGAACCTGTGGAGGGGATTGGGCATGTTCAACTGGGACGATGGCGAGATCTGGGTCCATTCGGTGACACATAGACCGGCACTGGATGTGGTATCCGCTGCGCTGTTCTTGATCGGAGTGGTTCTGCTGCTGATCCGCTATATCCGTAAGCGCCACTGGCTGGACCTGTTCCTGCTCCTGTCCATTCCGCTTTTGACCATGCCCTCGATTTTGTCCCTGGCGTTTCCGGGCGAGAACCCGGCGCTCAATCGTGCGGGTGGTGCGTATGTGACGGCATTCGTCATCGTGGGGTTGGCGCTTGATGGCCTGTTAACAGGTTGGGTCCGGGAAGGTGCGAACGGGAATCGCCTGGGGGCTGGCCGTCATTTTGATGGCCTGGTCGGGAGTCCAGAACTATGACCTGGTCTTCCATCAATATTACGAATCCTTCCGTACCGGGGCCTGGAACTCGTCGGAGATGGGCGCCGTGATAAAGGAGTTTGGGGAAACACATGGGGGGACGGACACGGTCTGGATCGTGCCGTTCCCGCACTGGGTGGATACGCGCCTGCCGGGCGTGTGGGCGGGCATCCCGGACCGTGACTTTGCGGTGTGGCGCGAACACCTGCCGGAGACGGTACAATTGCCCGGGCCGAAGTTGTTTATGGTCAAGGCCAATCTGGATGTGCCCGAGAACAACGACCAGGAAACGCTGGACGTGCTGCGCGAGTTGTACCCGGGTGGCACGCTGGAGATGTACGATTCGGATGTGGTCGGCCACGATTTCTGGATGTATACGGTGCTGTAAAGACTTTTTGGCATTTTGAGGTAGTAGATAGAAGAATCCCAGCCAGAAGGATGGAACGTATGTTCTGAATAGGGTTGACATCCGTGGCGGAGATAATCTTGAAGAAAATCCGAAGGGAATAAGGCCTATTGAAAACTATGATGGCTTTCATGTAGTGATGATGACCGAAAACCCTTCTTATTTGACTGAATGGCAATACTTTCTAGATTAGCTGCTAAATATGATTTCAATTATCATTCTAAATGAAAGAAAAACACCCCTGGATTTACGACCTGCTCCTGATCGTCGTGCTGGCCGCGGCGACGTTTTTACGCGTCAGCGGCGCGGACTGGGGCGAGCTGCAGCACCAGCATCCCGATGAACTATTCCTGACAGGCGTGGTCGCCAACCTGCGCGCGCACGAGTGCATCGATCCCAATCTGTCGATTGACGTTTGCCCGCCCGAGCAGCAGCGCTGGCTGGGCATTGGTGATTATTTCAATACGGCAACGTCCACGCTCAACCCGCATAACCGCGGATTTGGCTTCTTCGTGTATGGCACACTGCCGTTGTTCATCGTCCGTTACACGGCTGAGATTATGGGTCAAACGGATTACAGCGCATTGAAGTTGCTGGGGCGTCAGTTCTCGGCGCTGGCAGACCTGGGCACGATATTCCTGCTCTATCTGATCGTCGCGAAACTGTACAACCGGCGCACGGCGCTTCTGGCGGCGGCTTTCTCGGCCTTCGCCGCGATGCAGATCCAGCAGTCGCATTTCTTTACCACGGATTTGTTCGTCAATCTATTTGCGTTTTCTTGCAATCTATTTTGCGGTGGGAATAGTTACACGGGAATTGGGAATTGGGATTCGGAATTCGGAAATAAAAGAGCGAGAGTTGGAATCCGATAACCGAGATTTGGATGACAACACCGACGAGTCCCAACTCCCAATTCCCAACTCCCGAATATCGAATAACTTAAAAAGCCCTTTCCTCTGGCTCAGCATTGCCTTCGGATTTGCCTTTGGTCTGGCGATGGCTTCCAAGGTCAATATCTTCCCGTTGGCGCTATTGCTACCCGGCGCGTTTGCGCTGCGGGCATGGACGGTAGACCGTAGATACCCAAAGGGCACTTCGCAGTGGACGGAAAAATCCCAAGAAGAAACGGTCAACGGTCAACGGTCAACGGTCTCTATCTACTGGACTCAAATCCTTGTCTATCTCATCGCTGGCGGTTTAGCCGCTTTCATCGCCTTCCGCATTTTCCAGCCTTACGCCTTCGACGGCATCCTGCCCAGCGAGCAATGGCTGGCGAATATTGCCGAGCAACGCGTCCAGGCGCGCGGTGACGCCGACCTGCCCTGGAACCTGCAATGGGCGCGGCGCACACACTTGTATTCCTTCGAAAACCTGACGGTCTGGGGTCTCGGCCTGCCGCTGGGCATCCTGGCCTGGGCGGGTTTCCTCTACATGGGCTGGCGCATGGTCAAGGGCGAATGGAAACATGCCCTGCTCTGGGGCTGGACAGCTTTCTACTTCATCTGGCAGTCGCTGCAGTTCAACCCGACCATGCGGTATCAATTGCCAATTTATCCGCTCCTCGCCATGATGGGTGCCTGGCTTGTTATTCGACTTTTGGATGATGGGCGAAAGACCGCAGACCGTCAGACCATTGACCGTCCATCGTCTACGGTCTACGGTCGCCGCGTTAGTCGGCATTATTGTACTTCTTGCTACTTCCGCCTGGGCCTATGCCTTCCACACCATCTACATCCGTGACGAACCCCGCATGGCGGCTTCGCGCTGGATCTACCAGAACGTGCCCGGGCCGATCAACGCCCACATCCAGATGGTGGATGGCTCGACCTACAATCAACCGCTGGCCTTTTTCCCGGATACCCTCATCCAGAGCGGCGCGCCTTACCAAACCAATTTCAATGCGAAACACGATGGACTCCTGACGGAAATCACGCTGGGCTACGTGGTCAATCCGGCCGTACCGCCTGAGTCAAATCTGGGCCCGCAAACACTTTCCCTGACGGTTTCCAACGTTTCAGACGCGACCGACGATCAGGTTCTGGCGCGTGCCAGCCTGACGCAGGATTTCTCGCCTGGAAAGGATTCGCGCGGCGAGCCAGCCACATTGAGGCTTGACCGCCCGCTGACGGTTTCCGCCGGGCAAACTTATTTCCTGCGCTTCGAAACGGACGTTGGCCTGCTCACGTTTTCCGGCTCAGCCGTCGCCAATGAGACAGATTACGATTACGGCCTGCCCTTCCGCATCGATGGCTATGATGGCTTCGGCGGCATCTATCGTGGCGACTTGAACTTCCAGGTCTACTGGGATGACAATGCGGACAAGCTGGCCCGCTTCACAGAAACGCTCAAGCAGACTGATTACATCTTCATCCCGACTAATCACCAGTACGCGCAGATCACGCGCCTGCCGGAGCGTTATCCGCTGACCACGGTCTATTACCGCGAGTTGATCGGCTGCCCGCCGGAGCGTAACATCATCGAGTGTTATCGCGTGGCACAGCCCGGCACCTTCGAAGGAAATCTGGGCTTTGACCTGGTGGCCGTTTTTGAGTCATACCCAACAAATTGGGCCAATCATCATAAATGATCAGGCTGCTGAAGAAGCCTTTACCTTTTACGATCATCCCAAGGTATTGATCTTCAAGAAGAATGCGGAATACAACGCTGAAACAGTCGCGTCCATTCTCGGCGCGGTGGATTTGTCGAATGTTGTCCATCTAGTGCCCAGAGAGGCTGCTTCCTACAACAACCTGATGCTGCCGGATGACCGCCTTGCCGGGCAGCGTGCGGGCGGCACCTGGTCGGACTTATTCGATTATGACTGGCTGCAAAACAAATATCCAATACTTGGGTTGGTGATCTGGTATCTGTTCGTCTTCCTGCTGGGCGTGTTGACCTATCCCATCATCCGGCTGGTATTGCCGGGGCTGGGTGATAAAGGTTATCCGCTAGCGCGCACGCTGGGGCTGGTCATTTTAGCGTATGTACCCTGGTTGCTTGGGTCGCTGGGAGTGGAATATAGCAGAGTCACGATCGGGCTGGTATTTGCATGCCATAGCGGTGGCAGGCATTGGCCTGGGATGGATGCGCAGGGACGAACTGCGCGAAGAGTGGAAGTCCAGACGAAGATACTTCCTGATGGTCGAGGGGCTGTTCCTGTCCTTCTTCGTCTTCGATTTACTCATCCGCTTGGGCAATCCCGATCTGTGGCACCCGGCCAAGGGCGGCGAGCGGCCGATGGACTTTTCGTATTTCAACGCGGTGCTGAAGAGCACCAGTTTCCCGCCGTATGACCCCTGGTTTGCGGGCGGGTACATCAATTATTACTACTACGGATTTGTGCTGGTGGGCACGCCGGTGAAGTTGCTCGGCATCGTGCCATCGATTGCCTATAATTTCATTTTGCCGACGCTGTTCGCGATCGTGGCGACGAGTGCCTTCTCGATTGGGTGGAACCTGATGGAGAGAGTAGAGAGCAGAGGAACAGAGAGTAGTGACCGCTCTCGATTCTCGATTCTCTATTCTCTGCGCTCTGTAGCTGGCCTGGCCGCCGCCCTGTTGATGGCAGTGCTCGGCAACCTGGGGACGGTCCAGATGGTCTTCCAGGCCTTCGCGCGGATCGGTGCGCCGGGTGGCGTCATCACCAATTCCGACTTCTTCCAGCGCTTGGTCTGGGCCGGACAGGGCGTATACAAAAATCTTGCTGAAGGCATCACGCTGCCCATCGGGCGCGGCGAATGGTACTGGAACCCCAGCCGCATTATCCCGCATGGGCCGGGCAACGAGATCACCGAGTTCCCGTTCTTCACCTTCCTGTACAGCGATTTGCACGCGCATATGATCGTTCTGATCCTGGCGTTGTTCGTGATCGCCTGGGCCTTGGCGACTGTGCGGGCGCGACGCACTTCATTAATCTCTTTGGTCGCCGGCGCGCTGGTGATCGGGGCTTTGTATCCGACCAATCTTTCAGATATCTACACCTATCTGCCGGTCGGCCTGACGGCCCTTGTTTACGCCATCTGGCGTGCCGATGATGCCCCCCAAATGCGTTGGCTGCCCGGTCTATCTCCAAGGTCAAACGCATTATTTTGACCGTTCTGAGCATGGCCGTGCTGACCGCGCTTTCATTCTGGCTGTATGCGCCTTACCGGGATGCCTACAGCCAGGCCTACAGCAAACTCGACCCCTGGACGGCCAGCCGGACGCCCATCTCGTCTTATCTGACTCACTGGGGGCTGTACCTGTTCCTGATTTTCTCCTGGCTGGTTTGGGAAACGCGTCAATGGATGGCGGCCACGCCGGTCTCTTCCTTGAAGAAACTCAAGCCTTATGCAGCTCTTACTCGAACTGGCCCTGGCGGTTTTCATCGTCCTTTTACTTTATCTCGCTTATAAGAAGGTCTCGGTCGGCTGGATTGCTTTGCCGCTGGGAGCCTGGGCCGGCATACTGATGCTGCGCCCGAAACAGTCCGACATGAAGCGGCTGGCACTGTTCTGGATCGGGACGGCCTTGCTGATCACGGTTGTGGTTGAACTATATACCGTGCGCGGCGATATCGGCCGCATGAACACCATCTTCAAGTTCTACCTGCAGGCCTGGACGCTGCTGGCCGTCAGCGGTGGGGCGGCCTTCGCCTGGATGCTGTTCGACTTCCACACCTGGCTGCCGCGCTGGCGCAACGTCTGGCAAACGATCCTGATCATTCTCTTTGCCTGCGCCGTGCTGTACCCGATCACAGCTACGACCGACAAGGTCACCGACCGCATCAACGCCGATGCCCCACGCACACTCGATTCGATGGACATACATGGCCCATGCCGAGTTCTGGGATACCACCGTCATGGATCTGAGCCAGGATTACCGCGCCATCCGCTGGATGCAGGACAACGTCCAGGGTTCGCCTGTCATCGTTGAAACCAACTGCCCCGAATATCGCTGGTGTTCGCGTTTCACCATTTACACCGGCCTGCCCGGCGTGGTCGGCTGGAACTGGCATCAGCGCCAGCAGCGCGCCCTCACCCCGCCCACCCTCGTCACCGACCGCGTGGATGCCATCGGCAACTTCTACACCACCACCGACATCGTCTATGCGCGCGACTTCCTCGCCAAATACGACGTGCGTTACATCGTCCTCGGCCAATTGGAGAATATCTATTATCCCGGCGATGGATTGCTCAAATTTGAGCAATATAATGGGACCTTGTGGAAAGAAGTTTACAATGATACGCAGACGACTATTTATGAGGTGTTGCCCTGAGAGGTGCGTCGCACCACACTCTCAGATAAATCTTATTGAAGGAAATATGCTTTGCGCTTGAACCTATCCCGTTTAGAAAGGTGCGACGCACTTAGAACTTGACACATGAAACCTGACACGTTCATCATCCATCTCGCATCGAACGAGGCCTGGCTTGCTGCCGTTATGAAAGGCGAATACCACGCGGACAGTTTATCCACGGAGGGCTTCATCCATTGCTCGACCAAATCCCAGATCGTGGGCGTGGCGAACACCTTCTACCACGGTCAGCACGAATTGGTGCTGCTCATCATCGATCCTGATAAGCTGGACTCCGAAGTGAAATGGGAGCCACCCGCCGAACCCGAACCGACGCATGCGCGCGAAGGCGAACTGTTCCCGCATGTATATGGCCCAATCAATCTGGATGCGGTTACAAATGTAATTTCCTTCGAGCCTGATGCAGATGGAAATTTCACATTGCCAGAAACTTTGTCAGGCTAGAAGCCTGACCTGACTCTCTACTCTCTATTCTCTACTCTCTGACCCTATGCTCTGGTTTTTCTCCTGGTACCTGACGGTAACACTGCTCGGATGGCTGAGCTTTCCACTGGCCTTCCGGCTCTTCCCGGCGTTGGCGGACCGGGGCTACAGCCTGTCTCGTGCGTTGGGATTATTGGTGTGGGGCTACGTCTTCTGGCTGCTCACATCGCTTGGGATTTCGCAAAATGATGTTGGCGGGTTGCTGCTCGGCTTGCTGATTTTGGCAGGCTTGAGCATTTGGGCATTGCGCTTCGCAGACAGTAGACGACAGACAACGGACGACAGCGAGGTGGTCAGTGGTCTATCGTCCATCGTCGGTTGGGTAAAGCACAATCACCGTCTGGTCCTGAACGTTGAAATTCTATTTTTCATCGCTTTTGCATTTCTAGCTTGGTGCGTGCCAGCAATCCGGAGTTGACCAGTGCCGAAAAGCCGATGGAATTGATGTTCATCAACGCCATCTTGCGCTCGCCGACCTTTCCGCCCAATGACGCCTGGTTTTCGGGCTATGCTATTTCCTATTATTACTTCGGCTATGTGATGACAGCCATGCTCGCCAAGCTGACCGGCGTGCCCGGTACCGCGGCCCACAACCTGATGACCGCGTTGGTCTTCGCGCTGGGGGCAATTGGTTCGTATGGCATTTTGTACAACTTGCTTTCGCTGCGTTGGAAATCGGAAATTGGAAATCGGGAATCGGGTGATGTGCAAATAGCGAATACCGATTCCCAAATCCCGAATAACGTTTCCCGATTATCCTTCCTCGCCCCCCTCTTCCTGCTCATCATCTCCAATGCCGAAGGCTTTCTCGAAATCCTGCACCGGCGCGGATTGTTTTGGTCGGGGGGCACATCTGCTTTCTGGACGTGGCTGGATATCCGAGATTTGAAGGTGCCACCAGTCGAGCCGCTGGGCTGGGCGCCGGAACGTTACCTGTGGTGGTGGCGGGCCTCGCGCGTTGTCTCGGACTATGACCTGGGAGGCGGTTTCAAAGAGATCATCGATGAGTTCCCGATGTTTTCCTTCATCCACGCGGACTTGCATCCACATGTGCTGGCGATTCCGTTTGGGCTGCTGGCGATTGCGTCGGCACTGAACCTGTTCCTGGGCGGCTGGCACGGAGAGCTGAATCTATTCGGGTTCAGCCTGCGCATCAACCTGACGGGATTTGCATTTCTCGGCCTGTTATTGGGCGGGCTGGCCTTCCTGAACACCTGGGACATTCTCGTCGCAGCGGTGTTGATAGTTGGGGCCTATGTGCTGGCTCGTGCTGCTGAAACAGGTTGGGGTTGGGGAAGAGGCGAGGATGTTTTCGTCCTGGGAATCCCGCTTGGGATTCTGTCGTTCATCCTTTATCTGCCGTTCTACGTCGGCTTTTCGTCGCAATTGGGCGGGGTGCTGCCCAACCTGGTCTACCCGACGCGCGGGGCGCAGCTGTGGGTGATGTTTGCCACGTTGCTGCTGCCACTGTATGCCTATTTGATCTATCTGTGGCGCGCGAAAAAACTCCCCACGAGATGGGGACACGCAACGGCACTTTCACTGGGATTGGTATTGGTGTTGTGGGGAGTCTCGTGGCTGCTGGGCTTGGGCGTGGGCTACTTCGCGCCCGATTTGAAAGCCATCTTCCTGCAGCAACAAGGCGTACCGGACATGGGAACGATATTCGCGCAGGCGGGCGAGAAACGGCTCTCCCACATCGGTGGGTTGGTGACATTGTTGGCGGTGTTGGTTCCGGCGGTGGCATTCTTGACTGCAAACCACAGACCACAGACCACAGACGACAAACCGTCGTCCGTCGTCCGTCGTCCGTCGTCTTTCGTTCTTTTACTCATCGTGCTGGGCACCCTGCTCGTCCTTGGCCCCGAATTCCTCTACCTGCGCGACCAGTTCGGCACGCGCATCAACACGGTCTTCAAGTTCTATTACCAGGCCTGGATGCTGTGGAGCCTGGCGGCTGCCTATGGGATCGCAGTTTTGGCCCGGAAGGCTCGTCGCGGATGGGGCATCGCCTTTTGGGCGGGATTGGTTTTAGTCTTGATGGTTGGGCTGACCTATCCTATCTTTGGCATTTCCAATCGGACGAATGACTTCCAAATTGGCAGAGCTTTTCTACTGATGGGAACGGTTCTGACAGGCGAAGATGAAGGCACGCGCTTCGCTCGCCCGCCAGGAACTGGATTCGCTCTGGACGCTGGATTACTTCGAAACATTCCAGCGCCAGAACCCGGACGAAGCCGCTGCGATACAGTGGCTGAGTAACGCGCCGGATGGCGTGGTGGCCGAAGCCATCGGCGGCAGCTACAGCGGGTACGCGCGCGTCTCAACCCTGACGGGCCAACCGACCTTGCTCGGCTGGCCGGGACACGAGTCGCAGTGGCGCGGCGGATACGAAGAGCAGGGCTCACGCCAGGGTGACGTGGAGACACTCTACGCCACCAACGACTGGACGCTGGCCGAGACAATCATCTCTCGTTACAATATTCGCTATATTTTTGTGGGGAATTTAGAACGTGGCGAGCCGCTGCAGGAAGAGAAGTTCCAGAATCATTTGAGAGTGGCATTTCAACAGGGGAATGTAACGATTTATGAAATGCCCTGAAAGGGTACGTAGTGCCGTGAAGTAGTACGTAGCACACTGAAACATCTTCACGCTTGAGCGTGCGGCTACTACGGACGGTTCAAAGTGAAATCGCGCTACGTTAAGATGTTCCATGAACCAAACGATATTAGTTTGCCCCCTTCTTCCCCCGCCAGACCAAATACAACCAATTCAAAAACAAAACCACCGGCACAAAAGCCAATAGCGGGTATATCAAGATTCCAAACCTGTACCGGGTAGATATTTGCATGGCCTGAAGCCAGCTTGCTTCCAAATTAGGAAGAGCCTCAAAAGAATCCAGAGCCGTTACCCCTGAACGTTCAGTATCCAATACACGGCACTCCCCATCTTTCCGGCACACGGCCACTCCCGCTAAAGGCGCATCCGCGGCATCGGATGTCAGCACGATGAACGGCCTGATCGCAGGGGAATATTGGTTTGTCTGATAAAAGCAATTTGTGGAATAACGATCGGATCGCGATAAGTTGTCGTGATGGGGGTCAGGTAGAGCGTTTCATCGGTCTTGTTTTCGATTTGGACTTCCCTTTCAAACAATATTGGCGTCACACCCGGCAGCGCGGACAGGATATATAATTCCCCCGCAGCAAGTGAGCGGGGAAAAGATCAACGCCAGCAGAAGCCATCTCAACGGAGAACGCTTTTTAGCCCCTTTTGTTTCGACTGCATCGGACATGGTCATATCCTAATTTTTCGTGCTACGCATTTGATTAGTGTCACTGCGAGGAAGCCCTGAGCGGAGTGTAACGAAGTCGAAGGGTCGACGCGGCAGTCTCAAGTAACCAGAGAACAAAAGATTGTTTGAGCAATGAGATTGCCGCGCCCCTGCGGGGCTCGCAATGACATAAGAAACGAAAGTCGCTTTATCTGATTATATTCCTTGTTCTCATGCTAAAATTGGCCCATGCAATCCCGATCTATCAAACATGAAAGCGTCCTGTATGGTATCGCTTTTATTTTGGCTGCTGCCTTGCGCTTCATCCAGCTCGGCGCGTTGCCCTTGAGCGACACCGAAGCCGGTTGGGCGCTGCAAGCCCTGCATGTGGCGCAGGGAACGCGGCCCCTGCTCGGTTCCCAACCTATCTACATTCTGCCGACCAGCCTGTTCTTTTTTCTTTTTGGGGATTCGAACTTTTTAGCGCGTTTCGTCCCGGCGCTGACTGGCAGTGCCCTGATCCTGGTCCCGTACCTGTTTCGCGAGCGTCTCAAACCGGTCCCTGGCCTGCTGCTGGCCTACTTCCTGGCGCTCGACCCGGGTCTGGTCTCGCTCTCGCGCCAGGCGGGCAGCCTGATTCCCGCGCTGACGTTCGTCTTGCTGGCCTGGGCGTATTGGTGGCAGAGACGTTCGCGGGCGGCGGGAATCTTTGCCGGGTTGGCTTTGCTCTCAGGGCCGTCCGTTTGGGCGGGTTTGCTTGGGCTGGGATTGGCACGGCTCCTGGGTCGCGCGGTAGACGGGTCAAAGGCTAAGAAATCGGATGAGGAAAGAGAGGCAGGTGAGAGCGCGGAAAGATTCGCCCGTGAAGATCTGAAAGATGCGTTGATCTTTGGTGGCGGAACCATCCTGCTCGGTGGGACCATGTTCCTTTTATCCCCCAATGGATTAAGCGCCTGGTTGAACGCATTGCCGGAGTATCTGGCGGGCTGGGTGCGACCTTCGGGTGTGCCGGTAAGTCGCCTGTTCTTTGCGTTGCTGGTCTACCAGCCATTGGCCGTTTTGTTCGGGCTGGCGGCCGTGGTGCGTGGATGGCGGCAGGGGAGAGCGGCGCTACCATGCGCTTGAGCCTGTGGCTGCTGACGGCGGCACTGCTGGCATTGTTTTACCCGGCGCGTCAGGTCGGCGACCTGGCCTGGGTGCTGATACCGTTATGGGCGCTGGCCGCGCTGGAACTCTCGAACCACATGCCTATCTTCCGGGAAGAACGCCGCGAAGTGACCGGCGTGGGCTTATTAATTCTGATCCTGTTGCTGTTCTCCTGGTTCAATTATGCTGGTATCGCGCTCGACCCGGGTAATCCGGTCAATGCGACCACCAATGTGATCCGGATTGGCGGCAGGGTGCTGTTTGAAAATCTGCCGCCCACGCGCTATATTTTGCTGATCAGCGTCTTGCTGTTGATGCTTGTCAGCGTGCTGATGGTTGCGCTCGGTTGGTCTGCACGCACTGCACGCTTGGGTTCGGTCTGGGGCCTGATGGTTGCGCTGGGAATTTACGCCTTGGGCATGGCCTGGGGCGCAACCGGCCTGCGCACGCCCGATGGCTGGGAATTATGGTGGCCGGGCAGGCAACCTGCCCAGGCTGCATTGTTGGTGTCAACCGTGAGTGAGCAGTCCGAGTGGAGCACTGGTGATGCGACATCCCAGAATGTCACTGTGCTGGATATTGAATCCCCGGCGTTAGAGTGGATGCTGCGCGACCGCAACGTGCAAATGGTCTCAGCCTTAGACACCCAGAAATCCCCGGCAATCGTCATCTCTTCGCAGACAGAAGATTTGAGCCTGCCAATTGCCTATCGCGGGCAGGACTTCACCTGGCGGCGGGAACCCTCCTGGGGCATCTTGACCGTCAATGACTGGGTCAAGTGGTCTGTCTTCCGTGATATGCTCTACGATTCGGAACCGGTCATCCTGTGGGTGCGGAATGATTTATTCATCGATACGAACCAGAGTTTGCCATAAGCTTTTCAGCCACGAATTTACCCTGAAGGGTACGATGTCTCGAATGCACACGAATTGTTTAGAAGAGTTTGATGACGGAGATTCTTGCATAAGAGATTGTCTTATCAAGTTGTAGGTGCGGCGATGGAAGTGCATCGTCTCCTTGGCCCTGGATTTTTAGAATCTGTATACCAAACTTCCCTGGCGCATGAGTTGGAATTACAGGGAATTCCATTTGAGAAGCAGAGACGCCTGACTGTAAAATATAAAGATATTGTGGTTGGAGACTATATTCCAGATTTTGTCATTGATGAGAAGATAATTGTTGAAATCAAGGCTGTATCTAAATTGAATTCCAGCCATCAGGCACAAGCCCTAAATTATCTGGCCGCCACAGGCTACAAACTTGCTATTCTGCTGAACTTTGGTGCCACTTCTTTACAGCAGCGCCGAGTTGTTCGGTGAAAAAACAAAAAGAAATTCGTGACAATTAGTGTAATTCGTGTCATGAGTTCTTGGAAATCGGTGAAATAAGTGTCAAAAAACAAAATCCCCTCTATCATCGCAATTGACGGCCCGGCTGCTTCGGGCAAATCTACTGTTGGTAAGCGCCTGGCCGATGCCTCGACTATCTATTCTTCGATACCGGCGTGATGTATCGCGCGGTCACCTGGCTGGCGCTTCAGCGCGGACTGGATATGTCCGATGAAACCGCCATCACAAAGCTGGCCGAAGATGTCCCGATCGATGTGCAGCCGCCTTCCCAATCCGATGGCCGCGCCTGCGATGTGATCGTCGAAGGGCAGGATATCACCTGGAAGATTCGCAGTCCTGAAGTGGATGCCAATGTTTCGATCGTTTCGGCCTACGCGGGCGTGCGCCGCGCACTCTCTGCTCAGCAGCGCCGCATCGGCCAGCGCGGACGGGTGGTTATGGTCGGTCGCGATATCGGCACGGTGGTGCTGCCCGCGGCTGACTTGAAAATCTACCTGGATGCATCCGCCGAAGAACGCGCTCGCCGACGTTATGACGAGATCATCGCGCGCGGCGAAAGTGCAGATTACGATGAAATCCTGGCCAAAGTCATCCAACGTGACCGCATCAACTCCACCCGTGATGTTGCTCCCCTCAAAGCAGCCGATGATGCCATCATATTGGATTCGGATAACCTGAACGCAGACGAAGTGTTCGAGAAAACCCTGGCGCTGTGCAAATGAGCGAAACCTACAGCGTACCTTTCCGATATCAATTGTCTCGCCCGATCTTGAAAGCTGTCATCCGGCTGATCTTTCATATTCTAGGGCGGGTCAAGGTGACCGGGAAAGAAAATATTCCATATGGGAAACCCTACGTTGTAGCAATGAACCATATCTCGATTTTCGACCCGCCATTAGCCGGGTCATTCTGGCCAGAGCACCTGGAAATCGTCGGCGCATCGGATGTGTTTGAGAAGCCCGGTCAGGGTGAGATTTTGAAGATATATGGCGTCATCCCGGTGCATCGTGGTGAGTATGACAGGGCTTTGATGCAGCGCGTGATCGCTGCCATCAACGCCGGGTATCCGCTGCTGATCGCGCCCGAGGGTGGGCGTTCACACGTCACGGCTATGCGGCCTGCGCAGCCGGGCGTTGCATATATTGTAGAGAAGACAAATGTACCGGTCCTCCCGGTTGGCATCATTGGAACCACCGACGATTTCTGGCAGCGCGCCAAACGCGGTGAAAGACCGCAGCTTGAAATGCGCATTGGGAGGCCAATCGATCTACCGCGCATTACCGAAAAAGGCGCAGCCCGGCGCGAGGCCCGTCAGCGCAATGCAGACCTGGTCTTGCAGTATGTAGCTGGCCTGCTGCCGGAGGATTACAGGGGCGTTTATGCCGACACGGCCATCATCCCCGCCGAAACCGGTCAGTGAGGTCTGGCGACCGGAATCTGACCCGTCTGCCGCGCTTGCATTGGAGGCGGCGCTGGTTCCGCGGTTTTGTGCGTTGGCTGTGCAGAGCGGTCATTACAGTTTGCACGAAACGAACGGTAGAAGGGCTGGAAAATTTCCCGCGGAAAGGCCCGGCGCTGGTGGTCATCAATCACTTGGGAGATGCGGATACGCCATTGCTGGTTGGCTCCGTGCCCGTTTCACTGGATGCGCTGGGAAAGATTGAACTCTACGATCACCCCACTGTAGGAAAACCGATGGACTGGTATGGGGTCATCTGGCTGCATCGCGGCCGGGCAGATAAGCGCGCCATACGAGCAGCATTGGATGGATTGGCTGAGGGCCGTATCATCGTGATTGCCCCGGAGGGACGTTATAGCCTGACTGGCGGCCTGGAAGAGGGGACTCAAGGTGCGGCGTTTTTGGCTTACAAGGCAGATGTGCCCATCGTCCCGGTAGTGGTGATCGGTACGGAGAAGGAGCATATTTACGGTCACCTGAAGCGGTGGCGGCGCGCGCCGGTCATGTTTCGGGTGGGAAAGGCTTTTCGGCTCAGCCAGCAGGCCGATCGTCGGGAGATGATGCGGGAGGGTACCCGTCAAATTATGGAGTCGTTGGCGGATCTGCTTCCAGAAGCCTATCGTGGTGCGTATCGAACTGTCAGAAATCAGCAATCTTAACGCTTTGCTTTGCGGCTATAATCTAATTGGCGATTATGTCATTTCTAAGCCCAATTCTGGAAACATTGCCTTACCTAAGGATGCCGCCCCTGTTTGGCTGGGTGGTGTGGTTTTTCGTATTGGGCGTGACGGGCTACAGCCTGTATGCCTGGAGGGGTTATCGCCTGGCATGGAAGGGGCGCGAATGGGGGATTTTTATTGGATTGCTGGTGTTAGCGCCTCTGGCGGTTTTGTTCTTCGGACTGAAAATTTCTTCAAGCATGGCGCTGCCGCCGCCGGGTGTGCCCATTGATCAGTTTGGTGCAACGCTTTTACCTTTTGCGGGTCTGCCCTGGACGTTGGCTGGCGGCCTGCTTGGACCTTTCGGGGCAGCCTTAGCAGGCGGCCTGACCGGTCTGCTGCGCGGGCTGTGGGATACACACAGCCTGTTCACCATGTTGGAAATGGCGCTCTTGGGAACAGTCTTTTCAGTAGCTGTCCGTCAGCGCTACCGGACACTGTTGTTCCGCATACTGCGTCAACCGCTAGTAGCAATCATCGGATTGATTCCGCTGCGAGCCATCTTGTATGTGCTGGGCGCTTTCTTTACCATCACCGGCGATGCCACGATCAGGCTGGATTATGCGTTGAGCAATGTGGGTGCTGTAACGATGGCTTTTGCCGGGGAGATGCTGGTAGCCGGCCTGGTTGCACAGATCCTGGCGATGGCTTCCCCATCCTTGTGGGGCGGGCAGCGCGAGGTCCAACCCTCGCCTGCAGAACGCAGCCTGGAAGCGCGCTTCATGTTCGGCTCGGGGGTATTCATTCTATTATTGTTGGTTATCTTATTGATTGGCGATTGGATCGTAGCCGGGAACGCCGCCCGCCGGATGTTGGGGGATCGTTTGAGCAGCACGGCCCAGATGGCTTCGCAAAGCGTACCGTTCTTCCTGGAGACCGGGCAAAACCTGGCGGAACAGATCGCATCCAACCCGCGAACGCTTGATTCCGTTGATCCCGAACTGTCAGCTTTCCTGGGAGAGCAAATCCTGTCAGTCCCTTATTTCGACCAGACCTTCGTGCTGGATACAGATGGTGGGTTATTGGGCTGTTATCCGGCTACTGCCTGCCCGACTTTTGCTTTGTTCCCGGAAGAAGATGCCGGGTTGCTCGCCGTCAGCGATGTGCCCACACAGATATACACCATTCCCCCTGATGAAACAGGCACAGTCGCACGGATTTCGTTCATCGTTGCGATAAAAAACAGCGAAAATCAAACGCAGCGGATTTTGCTTGGACGCACAGACCTGGGCATTAACCCGCTGACCCAGCCGCTCATCCAGAGTCTCAGTGACATGGCCGAGATGCGCGGCACAGGTATTTTGCTGGATAGCGACGGGATGATCCTGTATCACCCGGATGCCACCCTGGTCAAGACGGCTTATACCGGCGAGCGCAGCGACCAGTCACGATTTTATGATGACACGGCCTCGGACGGCACAAGGCAAATGGTGTACTACCAGCCTGTCGAAGGCCGCGCCTGGTCGATCGTGCTGACTGTCCCCGCACAAGAAACGCAGCAACTGGCGCTTGAGATTGCCCTGCCGCTCTCATTGATGATCTTCGGGTTGGCCCTGTTTGCCCTGGTCATCCTGCGGGTTGGCCTGCGCGTGGTTACCCGTTCACTACAAAATTTGGCCAGCGAAGCCGACAGGATCGCACAGGGACAGCTAGATCATCCGCTGCAGGTAGAGGGCGAGGACGAGGTAGGGAAATTGGGGCGCGCGTTTGAGCAGATGCGCGTCAGCTTGCAGGCGCGCCTGGATGAACTGAACAGACTGCTGGCCGTGAGCCAGGGCGTTGCCTCCACGTTGAACATGCAGGAGGCTTTCAAACCAGTAATGGAAGCTGCTCTGGCGAGTGGAGCCAGTTCAGTGCGTGTGCTGCTTTCTCCCAGGTTGTTACCCGAAACCCCGATCAAATTCCCTTCGCATTTCTCGATGGGAGAATCGCGCGATAGATACGCGCACCTGGATGACCAAATCCTGGGGCTGGCAGAACAGCAAGAACGCATCGTGCTCACGAATGTCCACCGCACACGTCTCCTGACGCTGGATGAAAACTCTCCACAACCTGCTTCGTTGATGGCTGTTTCATTGCGTCACAAGAACCGCTATTATGGCGTTCTGTGGGTTGCCTATGATCTACCGCACGCCTTCTCGGAAGGTGACCTGCGTTTCATCTCGACCCTGGCCGGGCAGGCCGCGCTGGCCGCGGCAAATACGCACCTGTTCCTCAACGTGGAGGTCAGCCGCCGTCAATTGGAAGCCATCCTGAACTCCACGCCTGATCCGGTTATCGTGACCGATCCGCAAAATCGCCTTCTCCTGGCAAATGCCGCTGCTGAGCAGGCGCTTGGCTCCAGACTTGGGAAGAGTGAAGGCCAGCCTACACAGCGCCTGATCCACCAAAAACCATTATTGGACCTCCTGAACGCCGCCGGGGAAAAACAATCCGTTGAAGTTCTCCTGCCCGATGACCGTACATATATAGCCACAGCTTCATCGGTCATGGCAGACGGTCAGCGGGTGGGGCGCGTATGCATCATGCGTGACGTCACGCATTTCAAAGAACTGGATACGCTCAAGTCAGAGTTCGTTTCCACCGTCAGCCATGATTTGCGTTCGCCGCTCACACTCATGCGAGGCTATGCCACCATGATGGATATGGTTGGCGAACTCAACGAGCAGCAGCAGAGTTACGTGGGCAAGATCATCACCGGCGTGGAAAACATGTCACGTTTGGTCAATGACTTGCTTGACCTGGGGCGCATTGAACTGGGAGTGGACTTGCAGGTCGAACCCGTCTCGGTGTTGGATGTACTTGGAAAAAGTCACCGGTACGCTGCGGATGCAAGCTACGCAGAAGAATGTTGAACTGAGCCTGGAACTGCCAAAAGATTTACCGCATCAGATCGACGCCGATCCTGCGCTGTTCCACCAAGCAATTTACAACCTGGTAGAGAATGCCATTAAATACACATCCGAAGGCGGACAGGTTTTCGTGCGCGTTCGCACCTTCACGAATGACCTGGTGTTTGAAATCCAGGATACGGGTATCGGTATTGCCGCTGAAGATATGCCGCGCTTGTTCGAGAAGTTCTATCGCGGCAAGGCGCGCGAGGCGCGCACCCGTGTCGGCACCGGGTTGGGATTGGCTATCGTCCGCTCGATTGCAGAACGGCATGGCGGACGCGTCTGGGTTGAAAGTGAAGAGGGCAGTGGGCAGCATCTTCCGTTTGCAAATTCCAATCAAACGGCCTGTGGAGAGCAAGGCCCCATAACGAATAAATATGGTATATAATTCGCCTTCGCTCTCGCAAGATGAGGGCGTCTTTTTGTCTGTTCTATTAGTTAGGAGTTACACGGTTTTACTTTTCTAACCGCCAAGCCACAAAGAACGCCAAGAGTTTCTTTGTGACGCCAAGAATTCTTGGCGATTTTTCAATGTTCTTGGCGATCTTCGATTCTTGGCGGTTCAAATGTGTCTGTTCTATTAGTTATGAAAATGAAGGTTCTATGCAAACCCAAGATGAATCTACCCGCCAGGCCATCCTGCACCGCGAGGCGAGTACACCACCTCGCTCGCTCAGTCATTGGCTGATTGGACGTCCGCTTTCGACCGCTGATGCGGCACACGAAACAATTGGCAAGGCCATTGGACTGGCCGTCTTTGCCTCTGATGCGCTTTCATCCACGGCCTATGCCACACAGGAAATCCTGGTTATCCTGGCCGTAGCCGGGACAGCCGCTTTTGGGTATGTGTTCCCGATCTCCATCGCGATTGTGGCCCTGCTGGTCATCGTTGCGCTTTCTTATGAGCAGGTCATTCATGCGTATCCTGATGGCGGCGGCGCATACATCGTCGCGCATGACAACCTGGGCAGGTTCTCCGCACTGATCGCGGCATCCTCCCTGCTGACAGATTACATCCTGACAGTCTCGGTCTCGATTTCATCCGGCGTGGCGCAGATCGTTTCTGCTTACCCGACGATGGATGCATACCGTGTACCCATCGCTGTTGCGGCTGTTTTCCTGATCATGCTGATCAACCTGCGCGGCGTGCGAGAATCCGGCACAGCGATTGCGGTGCCAAGTTACTTCTTCATCATTATGCTGTATGCCCTGGTCGGGACAGGCCTGTTCCGTTATCTCTTTGGTTCGCTTGGCGCAGTGGTTGACCCACCAGAACTTGAAACGCTGGAGCCACTGGCCGCTATTACGCCGTTCCTGATCCTGCATGCTTTCTCCAGCGGCACGGCTGCGCTGACCGGTATCGAAGCTATCTCCAACGGCATCACGGCCTTCAAAGAACCGCGCAGCAAGAATGCCGGCATCACCTTGATCTTGATGGCTGCCATCTTAAGCACTCTGTTCATCGGCATCTCCTTCCTGACCGGGCAGGTACATGCCGTGCCGTCCGAGCAGGAGACGGTCATTTCGCAATTGGCGCGCACGATCTTCAACGGGCAGGGGATTTTGTATCTGGCGATCATCTTTGCGACAACGGTCATCCTGATCCTGGCGGCCAACACCGCTTTTGCCGGGTTCCCGCGCCTGGGCGCGCTCATGGCAAAGGATGGATTCCTGCCGCGCCAACTCACCTATCGCGGCAGCCGCCTGGTGTACTCTTACGGCATCGTCAGCCTGGCACTGATCGCATCCGTATTGGTCATCATTTTCCAGGCCAGCGTGACGCGCTTGATCCCGCTGTACGCGATCGGCGTATTTTTGTCGTTCACGCTGGCGCAGTTTGGCATGTCTCGCCGCTGGTGGAAGAGCGGGAAATTGGATCCCGGCGAAGAACTGGTGGAGCATGGTTCCACGCTGCGCTACGAAAAGAAATGGAAGACGAAAATGTTTGCCAACGGCTTTGGCGCTCTGTGTACCGCCATCGTGATGGTGATTTTTGCCGCCACCAAATTCCGGGATGGCGCCTGGGTGGTGCTGATCCTGATCCCTGTGTTGGTGGTTGGCTTCCAGTTTATCAACCGCCACTATCGCGGGCTGGCAAACCGTCTCTCGCTGGAAAAATTCGGGGGTCCGCCTCCGCAGGCCACTCGTCACAGGGTGATCCTGGCAGTCAGCGGCGTCCACCAGGGATCGCTGGAAGCGCTGCGCTACGCGCGCCTGCTTTCGGATGATGTCACGGCAGTCCATATTTCGATGGATCCGGAAGAGACCGAGAAAGTCAAAAAGAAATGGGAAACCTGGGGAGAGGGCACGCGCCTGGTGGTTGTGGATTCGCCCTACCGTCTCTTCGTGGAGCCCCTGCTCGCTTATCTGGAAGAGATTATCGCCAAGCGGCAGCCGAACGAAACTATCACGATCGTGGTGCCGGAGTTCGTCCCCTCGGAGCGCTGGCACAATCTCCTGCACATGCAAACAGCCAAATTACTGCGCAGCGAGTTGCTTTCAAAGCCGGGCGTGGTGGTGACCAATGTGCCTTACCAGGTGTTTTAGGGCGTGTCTGTTTTTTACCACTATGACACCAAATCTCGAAAACACAAAGGGAGAAATTTGTGACTTGGTGTCATAGTGATTTTGTGGTTAGGTTTTTTAGATACTCTTCAAGGGCATTGGTAGTTTTTTCAAGGAGATATGTATGAATTTCTTTGTCATTGGATGCGGACGCGTCGGCTCGGAGCTGGCCTTCCGCCTGTATAAAAAGGGGCACGCGGTTGTCGTCATAGACATGAACCGGGAAGCGCTCAAGACGCTCTCGCCTGAGTTCCGCGGCAGGATCATCGAAGGCGATGTGCTGGCCGAGCAAATGCTCGAGCGCGCTGGGATTGCCAAAGCGGATGGCCTGGCAAGCGTAACCGCTTCAGACACGCTCAACGCCGTAGTCGGTCACATGGCGCGCAGGATATATAACGTGCCTACCGTTGTCGCCCGCAACTATGACCCCGTAATGCTGCCAGTGCTCGAAGCCTTTGGCTGCAACGTGGTCAGTTCCACCAGTTGGGGCGCGGAACGCATTCAGGAAATGATGCTGGAACCATACTTCCGTACCGTCTTTTCTGCGGGGAACGGGGAAGTGGAGATTTACGAGATGCCGATCCCGGCCTCCTGGGATGGGAAGCCGTTGGGAGACCTGCTGCGCAACTCCCCGGACTGTCTGCCTGCTGCCCTTACCCGGGCCGGTCGCGCCCTGTTGCCAGATTCCGATACCACCTTACAGACCGGCGATCTGCTCAACATCAGTGCCACGTTTGACGGCATCAAGGCCTTGCGCGCGCGCTTGGAAGCGGGAACGGAGGCATAAGATGTTTGTCATAATCGCTGGTGGTGGAAGAACGGGCTCCCAATTGGCCCAGGTACTGCTCACTGCAGAGCATCAGGTGCTTGTCATCGAACATCGTCACGAGTTATTGACTCGCCTGCACCAGGAACTGCCGACCGAGGCCGTCTACGAAGGTAACGCAACCGACCCGGCTGTATTAGAACAAGCCGGCATCCGCAAAGCAAACGTGATCGCGGCCTGCACCTCGGACGACCCGGCCAACCTGGCGCTCTGTTTCCTGGCGCGGAAGATGTTCAACGTGCCGCGCACAATTGCGCGCGTCAACAATCCGCGCAACGCCTGGCTGTTCGACGAACAATTCAATGTAGATGTGGCGCTCAACCAGGCCAACGTATTTGCCAGCCTGATCCTGGAAGAAATGTCCATGGGCGACATGATGACCCTGCTCAAGCTGCGCCGCGGCCAATATTCGCTGGTAGAAGAGAAAGTGCCTGCTGGCGCGAAAGCAATCGGCGTAGCCATCAAGGATTTGGGCCTGCCGGACGAGTGTGTTATCGCGGCTATCATCCGGGAAGGCAAAGTTACATTGCCGCGCGGGAACGCCACGTTCCAGCAAGATGATGAAGTGCTGGCAATCACAGACCTGGGTGGAGCGCGTCAACTGGCCGAATTGTTAGCCCCTGCCCGAAATTAGATATTTGTAAGAATTGCGAAAATCGCGAATCCAAGTTTGACCGATAATAGGCGTTACGGTATAATACCGTGCCTGTTTACAAGAATGCTACATTCCCTGAATGGGGATTTGCAATTATCTTTTTGTGTGAGGAAGTTTATGCCGAAACGAACATATCAACCCAAGATCCGCCGCCGCGTGCGTGTACATGGCTTTCGCAAGCGCATGTCCACCGCTGACGGACGCCAAGTGCTCAAGCGCCGCCGTATACGCGGTCGCTACCGCCTAGCAACCAAGGCCAATGAGCATGTCAAAAAGGTGCGGTGGTAGGATAGCCAGCCGGTTTGGCCTGTGAGGCAGTGTCTTTACCCCCAAAGTAACGCTTTGAAACAACAAGAGCAATTGGTATTTCGAGGGTCGGGTGCAGCGCAAATTCCGGCTGACCCGGTCAACTGATTTCAAGCGGGTGCGGCGCACAGGAAAGTCTTATGCCCACCCGTTTGTCGTGTTGGTGGTACAAGCCAACGAAGCGTCCAATGTGCGTGTGGGGATAACAGCCGGTCGCTCTGTTGGGGGAGCCGTTCAGCGAAATAGAGCCAAACGTCTCTTGCGTGAGGCAATGCGTCCACTACTATCTGATTTACCCCCCGGCTGGGACCTGATCCTGATCGCCAGAAAAGCGTTGCCCGCTGAATCTTTACAAGACATCCGCCAGGCGCTGACCAGTTTGCTTCGCCGTGCAGAAATCATATCCCTATGAAAGCCGAATTTTACCTGCCAAACGATTATCCCAACGAGCCGCGTCTGCGCGACTTGCCGCGCACTCCGCGAAATTGGGCGCGCTTGGTGATATTGGCATTTATTCGGCTATATCAGAAAACCATCTCGCGTGGCTTGCCAGAGGGGACCTGCCGGTTCTATCCGTCTTGCTCTCATTATGGTTATCAGGCCATATACAAGTATGGCGCTTTAAAAGGCTCAACAATGGCTACCTGGAGGGTGCTGCGCTGCAACCCCTTCAACGATGGTGGCTATGACCCTGTTCCGTAGGAGAAAATTCATTTCAATGAAACCAAAGAAAATTCTTTTTGTGCTTGTGCTTGTCCTTGCTGCTGTTTTTCTAAGTGGCTGTACAGGCCAAGCTGGCTTAAACAACAGTTGGCCTGGACTGGCTAGCGATGGCGAGATAGCCTATCTCGCATCCGGGCAATACGTGTATGCCGTTCGCCTGAGTGATGGCAAGGAAATCTGGCGCTATCCAGAGAAAGGTAGTGGCAGCATTCAATTTGTTGCCCAGCCAGTTATTGCTCCCGATGGAACTGTGGTGATTGGTTCATCTGGCACGGACCATCGTCTGGTTGCACTCGACCCATCCAGTATTGATGCCTCCACTAATGCCCCTGCTGAAAAGTGGATCTTTTCGGATGCGAAAAGCAGTTGGGTGGCTGGTGTTCTTGTTCTGGATGACAAAGTTTTTGCCCCAAACTCTGACGGCACGCTCTACGTGCTTGACTTGCAAGATGGATTTGCCGCCAAGTCTGCTTTGAAAGAGATCGATCTCGGCGGCGCGCTTTGGGCGCAGCCCAGCACAGATGGAGATCTGGTCTATGTCACATCAGTAGATCACTACCTGTATGCTATTGATCCGGAAACTTACGAATTTGCCTGGGGAGCTATTGATTTGGGTGGGGCGGCTACAGGCACACCGCTGGTCGGCCCGAACGGGAATATTTATATCGGTTCGTTTGCTGCGGAGGTGATTGAAAGTAGATCCTGCTTCAGGCTCGAAAACGCTTTTGACCGGCACGCAGGGTTGGGTTTGGGGTGGACCCGTGACCGATGGTCAGAACGTCTACTTTGGTGACCTGGAAGGCAATTTGTTTGCTATTGACGCTGCTAGTGGGGAGCAGTTATGGACGATCCAGCCCGATGGCCCGATTGTTGGCAATTCACTGATCATGGATGGTGCAATTGTCTTTGCTACCGAGTCAGGCTCAGTCTATGCTGTGGATAATGAGGGAAAAATCGTTTGGCAAGAAGATGTTGGCGGGCAGATATACACCGCGCCTGTTGCCGGCGCTGAGCGAATTATTGTTGCTCCTATGCAAGCCGAATTTTCATTGGCGTTTCTTGATGCCAATGGGAACCAGGTTTACACTTTTACACCTGAGAACTAAGGATTACGCCTATGTGGAATACCGCGATTATTCAACCATTCACTAATCTTCTGCTATGGATATATTCCGTACTTGCAGATGTTCCCGGCGCATTTGGCTGGTCGATCATTTTGTTCACTATTGCGATCCGCGCTATCACCTGGCCGTTGAACGCCCAGCAATTGAAGGGCGCACAGGCTATGCAGGCACTCAATGAGGACAAAGAGTGGCAGAAGACCCAGAAAAAATATGCCAAAGACAAGGAAAAACTGGCGCAAGAACAGATGCGCATTTATAAAGAAAAAGGCATCAACCCCTTTAGCTCCTGCTTGCCGACACTGATTCAGTTTCCGATAATTATCGGTCTGTATCAAAGCATTATCCGTGCGCTTGCCTCCTCACCGCTAAGTTTGCTCCAACTTGCACGCAACCTCTATCCAACGCTCAGCGTTGCAGCGCTCATACCGCTTAACAGTCGCTTTTTATGGATGGATTTAGCCCTTCCTGAAGGGATACCATTGCCTTTTGAAGTATCTTTTCTGCCAAATGGATTACCTACATTGGCCTTGGTTGTGGCAGTTACCACCTATATCCAATCTAAGTTGACCATGCCCGCCTCGGCAAACCCCGGCGATCAATCTGCAGCTATGGGTAAAACAATGAGCATTTATATGCCGCTTCTGCTGGGTTACTTTGCGCTCACATTTGCTTCTGGTCTGTCGGTGTATTTCATCACCAGCAACCTGATCGGTATCTTCCAGTATGCCGTCACCGGGCGTGCCAACTGGCGAAACTTGTTACCTGGTGGTGACAAGCAAACCAAAACCAAATAGGTCATCGGGGAGGAAATCATGAATGAGAAACCAACGCTAGAAATCATCGCATCCACTGTTGAGGAAGCCCTCGCGCAGGGATTGGCGCAGCTTGGCCTGCCTGCCGAAGCCGTCAGCATGGAAGTGCTGGACGCCGGCACAAAAGGCTTATTTGGCCTGGGCGGACGTCAGGTGCGTGTGCGCCTGACGATAAAAACGGATGAAGATGAAGCACCTGCGGAAGAAAAGCCCCCCGCTTCAAAGCCGGGCCGTAAACTTGCTACCGTTTCTAAAAAGGATGCCAAGCCCAGGAAAAAGAAAAAAGAACCTGCTCGAAAACCTGAACCGAGAGGTGACGGTGAAGCGGACGACCTGCTCAACCTGGCCGAAGAGACCGTTTCCAAACTGCTGTATCACATGAACTTGCAGGCGCAGGTTTCGGCACATTACGAGCAAACCGACCGTGAAGATCGCCGCACCATCCACGTGGACGTGCGCGGCGATGACCTGAGCATCCTGATCGGACGCCGCTCCGAAACACTCAATGCTTTCCAGTACGTCGCCAGCCTGATGGTCGGCAAGGAAGTACAGCAATGGGTACAACTCGTAGTGGATGTGGAAGGCTACCGCAGCCGTCGTGAAGAACAACTTCGCCGTATGGCACGCCGCATGGCCGAGCAGACTGTCAAGACCGGGCGGCGTCAGGTGCTGGAACCGATGACGTCCAACGAGCGCCGCATCATTCACATTGAATTGCGTGAATACCCGGCTGTTACTACCGAGAGTATGGGCGAAGACCCGTATCGCAAAGTGACCATCATCCCCAAAGACGACTAATTTTTACGTTCTGACAAACTTGCGAAGGCTCTGGCTTTCGCAAGTTTTTTCTTCTTGTAGATTGCAGTCCAACCATTTTCGCAGCACTCCGTTAGACGGTATAATGCGTGCATGTATAACCTGGTTACTATGGAGCCGGTAGGTTACCTGGTCATTGGGCATGTATCCCAAGACCTGACTTCCTCCGGTTCGCGCCTGGGTGGAACGGCGGCCTACTCCGCGCTGACAGCAAAAGCCCTGGGATTGCGCGTGGGCGTCCTCACATCCAGTGGCCCGGAGACCGACCTGGATGTATTACAAGATATCCTGGTTGTATCTGCCCCATCAGAACACAGCACCACATTTGAAAATATATATTCCGAAAGCGGACGCAGACAGGTTCTACATCATCATGCTGACCGCTTGTCATTTGAGAATATTCCGGAGCCATGGCGACGCACGGCGATCATACATCTTGGCCCTGTAGCGCAGGAAATAGACACTGCTTTACCGGATTCTTCTCCCCCACATTTCTGGGAATAACCCCCCAGGGCTGGATGCGGGCCTGGGATGAAGCCGGTCAAGTGGTGGGAACGGATTGGGAAAACGCCGAGCAGGCCCTCGGGCGGGCAGGTGCGGTGGTGATCAGTATCGAAGATGTGGCTGGTGATGAAGATACAGTCGAATTCATGGCGAACCATACCCGCGTCCTGGCTGTCACAGAAGGGGCGGCGGGTTCCCGTCTGTACTGGCATGGCGACCAACGTCGCTTTCGTGCGCCCAAGATGCAGGAAACAGATGCAACCGGCGCGGGCGATATTTTTGCGGCTGCTTTTTTCATCCGTTTACAGATAACCCGCGACCCATGGGAAGCGGCTCGTTTTGCAACGCAATTATCCGCGTACTCAGTTACGCGCACAGGGTTGGAGAGTATTCCAACCGATGAAGAAATTCAAGCCTGTATGGTGGAGGTTTTTTAATTTTATGGGAAGGATTTATACGCTTGTCAACCAAAAAGGCGGGGTGGGAAAGACCACCACGGCCATCAACCTGGGAGCCTACCTGGCATATTTCGGCCAAAAAGTGTTGATCGTGGATTTGGATCCACAGGCAAATGCAACTTCCTGCCTGGGCGTAGACAAGAATGCTGCACGTGGCAGCACCTATGATGCCATGCAGGGTACAACACCCGCCAATTCGCTGGTGCTATACAATGAACGCCTGAAGTTGTCTCTGCTGCCTTCTTCCCCGGCGCTGGCTGGCGCGGAGGTGGAGCTTGTGAATCAAACTGAACGTGAAACGCGTTTGCGAAAGGCCGTCACTCCACTGGCCGAGCGTTACGATTACATTTTGATCGACTGCCCGCCATCTTTAGGCTTGTTGACAGTGAACGGGCTAATGGCCGCCCGCGATGGTGTTATTATCCCGGTGCAATGTGAATATCTGGCATTAGAGGGCATTGGTCAGTTGACACAAACGCTGCAACTTGTGCGCTCTGGCTTGTTTCCCGAACTTAAGGTGCGCGGCGTCGTGATGACCATGTTCGATAGCCGCACCAGGCTATCTATAGATGTAGTGGCTGAAATCAAACGCCACTTCCCCGATCAAGCCTTCAAGTCGGTGGTGCCGCGCAGTATTCGTCTGGCTGAAGCGCCCTCGTACGGACTTCCAATTACGGCGTATGCACCCGGTTCTACAGGAGCACAGGCCTATGAAGGACTGGCGCGCGAAGTGCTGACAGGGGATGGGGTTCAGATCCCTGTCGTGAATTGAAATTATTTGTGGACAAGTAAGGAGTAACTCATGCCTCAACGACCTGGTCTCGGAAAAGGATTGGATGCCCTCATCCCTTCTACACCTGATTCGCAACAACCTGTATCAGGTGGTGGCGTCTCACAACTTCCAGTAGATGCGATCCTTCGCAACCCTCGCCAGCCGCGTGACCAGTTCGATGCCAAAGATTTAGGGGAACTGACCGCTTCTATTCGCGAGCATGGCATTATCCAACCGTTGATCGTTTCGCCAAAGGATGGCGGGACTTACACCCTGATTGCCGGGGAGCGTCGTCTGGAAGCAGCCAAGCAGGCAGGACTGCGTACCGTTCCGGCGATCATGCGCCAGGCCAGCGACCGCGAACTGCTCGAACTGGCTCTGATCGAGAATATTCAGCGCGCGGAACTGAATCCGTTGGAGGAGGCCGAAGCCTATCGCCAACTGACCGAGGACTTCGGTCTTTCTCACGAGGAAGTTGCCCTGCGCGTGGGAAAAAGCCGCCCGGCTGTCAGCAATACCCTGCGCTTGTTGCAGTTGTCCGATACCGTTAAGAAAGCGCTCATCGCAAGCTATTCGCATGCGGACGAAAATGATCAAGACATTGAGCAGCAGAAAGAAAGCAAGTTTCGCCTGAGCGAAGGACATGCGCGCTCCTTGTTGCGCTTATCCACGCACCAGGCACAGGATGCAGCTTTGCGTACGGTGGAAGCGGGCAGGCTCAATGTCCGTCAGACCGAGGAACTGGTGAAGAGGCTGGGTGGCGAAAAACCCCAGCGTCCCCGAAAAAAGCTCCCCCTCCCGAAGTGGCCGAAATGGAAGAACGCCTGCGCACCAGCCTGGGTACCAAAGTTGCCTTGAGGCATGGAAAAAAAGGCGGCACGGTCACCATCCATTATTATTCTGACGAAGAACTGGAAACATTATTAGGTAGATTGTTATAAAATTATGGTAGGGGCAGGTTTGCCTGTACTGTGCCGCAGGCACACGTAAAACCTGCCCCTACGGTATTTATATATGAAAATTCTCCACAACGCCCGCATTTACACCCTCGATGAATCTCGTCCGATTGCTTCTGCTATCGCGGTCGAGCATGAGCGTGTCAGAGCGGTCGGCGAAGCGGATGAACTTTTCTCCGAATTTGACCGGGCTGAAAAACAGGATATGGGCGGGCGTTTCATCCTGCCCGGCCTGACCGATGCGCATCTGCATCTCCAACATTACGCGCTTTCCCTGCAAAAAATCGACTGCGAAACCGACACACTGGATGAATGCCTAAGCCGTGTCTGGGAACGTGTCCACTCTGCTCAACCCGGCGAGTGGATATTAGGTCACGGCTGGAATCAGAATAATTGGGGAGCCTGGCCCTCCGCTACCGATCTGGACAAAATCGCACCTGACAACCCCGTCTATCTGACAGCCAAATCGTTGCATGCTGCCTGGGTCAATTCCGCCGCCCTAAAACTGGCGGGGCTCACAAATACTTCACCTGACCCTGCCAACGGTAAACTCCAGCGGGATGAAGGTGGTCAACTCACCGGTATCCTGCTTGAAACAGCAATGGAACTGGTCGGCGCAGTCGTCCCGGAACCCACCGTAGAAGCCGTTGCCGAAGCGATTGAACAGGCCCAGCCGATTCTGTGGCGCATCGGTCTCACCGGCGTCCACGATTTCGACCGCCGCACCTGCTTCATGGCCCTCCAGCAACTCCATTCAAACGACAAACTCAAACTGCGCGTTACGAAAAGCATCCCAATTGAAGACCTCCAACACGCTGTGGAACTCGGACTGCGCACCGGCTTTGGCGACGACTGGTTGCGCATTGGTTCTGTCAAGGCCTTTATGGATGGCGCGCTCGGTCCGCGAACTGCAGCCATGATCCAGTCCTATGAAAATGAGCCGGAGAATCGCGGCATCCTAAATATGGACGCCGAAGAACTCTTCGAATCTGGCCGTCAGGCCGTGGAGGCGGGACTCAGCCTGGCCGTACACGCCATTGGTGACCGGGCCAATCATGAAGTGTTGGACGCCTACGAACAACTGCGCCGCCTCGAGCGGGATCTGAACCTGCCCCCGTTAAGACACCGCATCGAGCACGTACAAATTCTCCACCCCGATGATGCCGGTCGCCTGGGAGAACTGGGCGTGATCGCATCCATGCAGCCCATCCACGCCACATCTGATATGCACATGGCTGACCAATACTGGGGTGAACGCGCTGCATTTTCTTATGCCTGGAATACTCAATTGCAGCACAGCGCACAACTGGCGCTTGGCTCCGATGCGCCGGTCGAATCGCCTAATCCATTCTGGGGATTGTATGCAGCCGTCACCCGCCAACGTGCGGATGGTTCTCCGGGCACCGATGGCTGGTATCCTGAGCAGCGCCTGTCTATACAGCAGGGAATCAGGGGGTATACTTCAGGTGCAGCTTATGCTGCAGGGATGGAAGACCGTTCAGGGAAACTTATCCCTGGCTATCTGGCAGATTTGATCGTTTTGGAACATGATCCATTTGTCAGCCCACCGTCTGATTTACTGGAAATGGCATCTTCCGCAACGATGGTTGGTGGCGAATGGGTCTGGCAATCATAGAGAGCAACTTATGGCACAACAACCCCAACTCACTCCTGAAATGCTCGTTCCCCGTTTGGGAGAATACCTGGTGCAGCGCGAGTATCATCACCGAAACCGACCTGCAAAAAGCGCTTGCCTACCAGCAGGAAAAAACAGCGGACAATCAAACCTATCTGTTAGGACAGGCATTGATCGATCTCAAGTTGATCGACAGCGCTATTCTCGATCAGGCGGTTACAGAGCAAATCATTCAACTCCGCTCGGCCTTGCAGGCGGCCAATCGAAACCTGGAACGTCGCGTACAAGAGCGCACGGCGGAACTGCAAACAGCGTTGGAGCGCCTCTCAGAACTGAGCCAGATGAAAGCCAACTTTATCAGCAACGTTTCACATGAGCTGCGCACCCCCCTGACACATGTCAAAGGTTACCTTGAATTAATGATCACAGACTCGCTAGGGCCTATAACAGAAGAACAACGCCATGCGCTTGAAGTGAGTCAGAAGTCAGCAGCCCGGCTGGAAGAGATGATCGAGGACTTGATCATGTTCTCGATGACATCCAAAGGCGAACTCAGCATCAAACAGGAAGAAGTGGATATTCAACGCCTGGCGAATTTGGCAGTTAAGTCGGCTGCGGAAAAGGCATCAGGCCGGGATGTGACGGTTCACGCTGTGATCGATGATGATATTCCCTCTGTCCAGGCTGATTCGCAGAAACTCGCCTGGATACTCTCTCAACTTTTTGATAACGGAATCAAATTCACGCCTGCGGGTGGACGCGTTGTTCTGAGTATAAAACAAGAAGCGGATAACCTGGTCATGATCTCTGTCACGGATACCGGCATTGGAATCCCATCAGAGAAAATTGCCGAGGTTTTCGAACCTTTCCATCAATTGGACGATTCATCTACTCGGCGTTATGGCGGCGCAGGCTTGGGCTTGTCTCTGGTTAGGCAAATCGTGGAAGCACACGGCTCGATGATTGACGTGCAGTCAACCGAGGGGCATGGAACCACGTTTCGTTTCCCTTTGCTGGCTGTTGAAGAAAAATAGATCAGGCGGAATATGTCTAATTTGAAACTTGACCCAAAAACCCTGACATTCATCCAAGCCCTGGTTCAGACTACCAGCATGAGTGATGATTGGAAAGTCGCGCTGGATAAATTGCTGATTGCTTTGCGCGCCGAATTTGTCTTTGACAATGTTGCCATTTATTTAATTGATCCGGCTTCGTTAAATCTGGAAATTGTACATGCCCGTGCCGTAGGTCGTGGTAAAGCTGCTGAAGCAGATGCAGCCTGGGGGGAGAGTTTAGCCAACCTGGTGCTGGCAAGAGAAAGTGTGATCGTTCAAGACCCCGCAGAGGGAGCCGATGACAGATTATCTCAGGCTTATTTATTGGGGTTTCCCCTCTATAATGGCTCTCATGTAATTGGGGTCATGGTTTTTGTTCGCTTTGGTGGGCCTGCCTATGAGAATGACCATGTTACTCTGGCAACGGTGGTGGAGGGATGGGTTTCTGCGCTCTTGTATCGCAAAGCCCATGAAGAGATACGCGAACAGTTAGCTGCCTTGCAACAAAAGGTGCAGTTACAGGATGATTTTGTTGCTACCATGTCACATGAGTTGCGCACTCCTCTTGGTTTTATCAAAGGATATTCCACAACTTTACTCCGGTCGGATACGATCTGGGAAACAGAAGACCGCAAGGAGTTCCTGACAATTATCGATGAGGAAACCGACCGATTGGCGCAATTGATCGATAACATTCTTGAGTCGGCCAAGTTGCAAAGCCAGTCTGTGCAGCTTAACATGCAGCCAATACGATTGGACGCCATCATACGCGATGCAGTTATTCGCGTCCGCACACGGCATGAAAACCTGAATGTGGAACTGCAACTGGAACCGGTCCCCCCCATTCAAGGTGATAATGTCCGGATAACACAGGTGCTTGATAACTTGTTCAGCAACGCGATCAAGTATGCTGCCGGATCGAAAATTGTTGTGGGGGTAAAAAATGAAGGCAATTCTTTGCTGATCATTTTTTCCGATCAAGGGCCAGGCATCCCAAAAGCTTATTTGCCATATGTGTTTGAGCGTTTTTATCGTGTGCCCGGCGACCGTTCCAGCACCGGCAGCGGGTTAGGATTATATATTTGCAACCAGATCATTACCGCCCATCGTGGTAAGATTTGGGTAGAGTCTGAATTGGATCAGGGAACCACTTTTTACATTCAATTGCCCGTCAAAGCATCGATTTGATGTTTCTTTTTCACTAAAAGGAGTTGCCGATGTCAAAACGAATTCTCATTGTCGATGATGAACCGCGTTATTTGCGGTTACTGGAGGCTAACCTGCGCACTGAGGGATATGAAGTGGCAACTGCCCAGGATGGCGTTCAGGCAATTGACACCTTTTCGTCCCAGCCTATCGACCTGATATTGTTGGATATTATGATGCCGCGCATGGATGGATTTTCCACCTGTCAGCGCATCCGAGAATATTCAAACGTACCGATCATCATGTTGACAGCCAAGGGCGAAGAACAAGACCGCGTCCGTGGTCTGGACCTCGGGGCTGACGACTACCTCGTCAAACCTTTCTCCGCCACCGAACTGCTTGCGCGCGTCCGTGCTGTATTGCGTCGTAGCCAGATACCCGAAGAAACCGGGCAGGCGCGCTTCTTCACTCATGACGGCCTGAAAATTGATTTCGCGCGCGCAGAAGTCTGGCGCGGAGAGCAGGCCATCTCACTTTCAGCAACCGAATACCGATTGTTATTACAGTTTGCGCATAATGTTGGCAACATCCTCTCTTCTGAAGACCTGCTAACCGGCGTTTGGGGACCTGAATACAAAACCGAAAAAGAGATATTGTGGGTCAGCATCGCCCGCCTGCGACAGAAGCTGGAAGAAGATCCACATTCTCCCAGGCATATCGTTACCCGCTCCGGGTTAGGATATTTGATGCCGCCTGTTGAATCCTGATTCAAGGGAGCTTTCCGTGTCCGACAAGACAATTCTTATTGTAGATAGGGATACCGCCAGCCTGAATTACTTTGTGCGTATGTTTCAGGAACGTGGTTATTCTGTCTTGAGCGCGGATCAGGGCAAAGAGGGGTTGATAAGTGCCTGGCGCGACCGACCTGATCTGATTATCTTTGACCCGGTTTTTCAAGATATTACATCAGAGGGATTTTTACAGAAATTGCGCCAGGATCCGCGCAGCGCCAATATTCCCATTTTGGCGTTAAGTAGTGATCCACATCCCGGGAAGGAAGTTGTCTGTTTGCAGGCTGGTTGCACGCAATACATTGTAAAATCTGCTGAAACTGTAAAAACTCTGCCCAATGTGGTTTCTGGTTTACTAGAGATAGATCAAGAAGTAGTAGAACAAAAAGTAACAGACCTGGTAGTGGGAAAAGATGGTGGTTTTTTAATCGTATTCTTAAGCGCAAAGGGTGGTACAGGCACATCATCTTTGTGCGCTAATTACGCAATGACGATACATCAAAACAAGCCTGAAGCAAGTGTGGTGGTCGTGGATCTGGTCTTGCCAATTGGTTCCATCGCTTCTATCGTTGGCTATGAAGGCGAAGTGGATCTGGTTTCCGTGGCAGAATTGCCGCTTGCTGAAACAACAGGAGAATACTTCCATGAGCACCTGCCAGAAATAGGTCTTTGGGAATTTCAGTTGTTGCCCGGTGTTACTGATCCTGAAAGAGCCAACAACCTGCAGGTAGCCCACATTCCAGAAATAATCCAGGCGCTTCAATCAGCTTATGATTATGTGATAATAGATTTTGGACGATCCTTATCTCGTATCAGCTTGCCGATCATCCAGAAGGCGGATTTGTTGGCACTTACGGTGAGTACCGACCAGAGTACGATTACCCTTACCAAGACGGTCTGGGATTATCTTCATGCCCAGGGTGTAGAATCTCAAAACGTATTTGCCATACTAAATCGTGCTGTTGGCCTGGAAGGATTGACCAAAACAGAAGCTGAAGAAATTATCGGACTTCCAATTCAAGCAGTTATTCCGTATATGGGGAGTAATTTCACATTGGCAAACAATTTGAATCAGCCCATCATCACAAAATATCCTGAGGATACAACATCAATTATCCTTAAAGATACAGCCAGCAAGATAATCGATCTTACGAATAAATTACGAAGGAAATGAGCGTTTTTTTATTAGCATTTGCGGTTAGCCGAAAAAACAAAGCGAGGAAATATGACCATTGAATATGATGACAAGGGAAAAGTTTTCACCGATGTGGTTTCCAAGGTGGCTATTCCAGCCGTAGTGCAAACCACTCAACATCTGATTCGCGGGAACATACATGTTCGTCGTGATGAGAGATTGAAAGATGAGTTGGACCGTGATGAGCTTTTTCTGGCACTAACGGATGCCAGCATAATCGGGGCAGATGGTAAGGAAACGTATACATCTCGTTTTGTAGCTGTGCGCCGTGCCCAAATTGTCTGGGTCATGCCTGCCGGTGATGAACAAGAGGCTGGCGAATAATGACGACCCTCGCTTCTGCTGGCGGTCCATCTCGTCTCACAGGCCAAGACATAATACGGCTCAAAAAATTTTTGGTTGACAATATTTCGCGCGCAATCGAGGCGCAGGGAATAACAGCCGAAGAGCGAAATGACTTCATCAAAGAAGGGATTGAGGAGGTCTATCAACAAGCAAATCTCAAATTGCCTCAACGATGTCCGCAATATGATTTTCAAAGAGGTGTTGAATGACTTGCTTGGATATGGCCCCATCCAGCCTTTGCTGAATGATTCTGAAGTTACAGAAGTCATGGTGAACGGTCCAAAAAACGTTTACGTTGAGAAGAAAGGCCAGTTGATCAAGTCAAATGTTGCTTTTGACGACAATGAACACGTCTTACAGATAATTGACCGTATCATCCTGCCTCTTGGCCGCTATGTGGATGCTGATAACCCCACAGTAGACGCACGCTTACCAGACGGCTCTCGTGTGAATGCGGTTGTGCCTCCTGTTTCGCTTGATGGTCCATCCATCACAATCCGTAAATTTAGCAAGGAAAAACTCGGGGTTAACGCCCTGATTGATTTTGGCTCCATCACTGAGAAGATGGCTGAATTTTTGCGCGCCTGTGTTCTTGCACATTTGAATATCATTATCTCTGGAGGAACGGGTTCTGGTAAAACCACACTGTTGAATGTGCTATCCAGCTTCATCCAGGAAGAGGAACGCATCGTAACAATTGAAGATGCCGCTGAATTGCAGCTTCAGCAAGACCATGTGCTGCGCTTGGAAACCAAGCCTGAGAATGTGGATGGCCGTGGCGCGGTTACCATCCGTGATCTGGTCCGCAATTCCCTGCGTATGCGCCCTGATCGCATTGTGGTAGGCGAAGTGCGCGGAGGCGAGGCGCTGGATATGTTGCAGGCTATGAACACCGGACATGATGGCTCTCTGACAACGGTGCATTCCAATTCTCCCCGTGATGCGCTCGCACGATTGGAAACGCTAGTGCTTATGGCAGGCATGGACATCCCCCTGAAAGTCGTACGACAGCAAATTGCCTCAGCAGTAGACTTGATTGTGCAGCAGAGCCGTCTTTCGGACGGCTCCCGTAAGGTGACTGCGATCACTGAAATTGCAGGTATGGAAGGTGATACCGTTATGCTCACTGATGTTTTCAAGTTTGAGCAGACCGGCGTAACCCCAGAAGGCAAGGTGCAAGGCACTCTTAAGCCAACTGGGATTCGCCCACAATTCTCACCACGTTTGGAAGCCGCCGGGTTTAAAGTTGGGTGCTGAAGTGTTTGGAGCCAACGTCTCTGAGATGCTGGGAAGAGGACAAGGACGCAGAAACAGGTAAAAAAGTTCTCTGCTATAATCATAGAACCTACCTTTTGGGAGATCCGGAAAGAAAATATTGAGGAATTTATGGAAATGCAGGCCCAGATTACGATACGTGCGAAGAAACTAGGCATCCTGATTCGAGATGCGCGCATGGCCTCGCGCCGAAGCACAAAAGAGTGCGCCTCTGCGATCAATGTAACCAACGGCACATTCAGGGCCTACGAAGAAGGCCGAAAAGCGCCGTCCCTGCCTGAACTGGAAACGCTGGTTTATTATCTTGAATTGCCCATCGATCATTTCTGGAGCAACGAATCTCTATCGGATAATCCTGCTCCTATAGAAGATCTGGATTTGCCGCGCCTGACAGAATTACGTCATCGCATGATCGGTGCGCTTCTGCGACAGGAACGCATGAATGCCAGCCTGTCAATGAAATCCGTAGCGGAACAATCTGGTATTTCCACTCGCCGCCTGAAAAAATATGAAATGGGCGAGCGTCCCATTCCGCTGCCCGAATTGGAAGTGCTCCTCAAAATTCTGGGCGGGCGCATCGAAACATTCTTCGATCAGGGCGGCCCAATTGGTCAGTGGATGTCACAACAAAAAGCTGTTCAGCTTTTCTTGGAGTTGCCGCCCGAACTCCAGGCCTTCGTTTCCCAACCGATAAACAAGCCATATCTCGAATTGGCGCGAAAACTCAGCGACATGTCTACAGATAAGCTCCGTTCCGTTGCTGAGGACTTGTTAGATATCACCTTCTAATTACCATGACTATAGAACCAAAACAACTTGTGGAACAGGGGAAACAAGCCTTTGCTGCCAAGAACTTTGACCAGGCCGCATCTGCCTTTTCCGAAGCTGCTTCCGCTTACGAAGCGCTGGACGATGCCCCGAACGCTGCCGAGGCGAAAAACAACTTGAGCGTGGCCTTGCTGCAAGCCGGTAAGGCGAAAGAAGCCTATGAGGCTGCCGCGGGCACCGAAGAAATATTTGCCCAGGCGGGGGATGTGAAACGCCAGGCAATGGCCTTCGGCAACCAGGCCGCCGCATTGGAAGCCCTGAAAAAACTGGATCAAGCCCTGGAAGCCTATGAACGCTCAGCAGCCCTTTTTGATGAGGCGGGCGAGGGTGAGATGCGCTCCATGGTACTGCAATCTGCGGCTGCCATCAAATTGAAAAGCGGGAAGATGATGGATTCAGCCATTTCAATGATCGGCTCGGTGGAGTTGACCAAAAAGCCTAACTTATTACAACGATTCTTGAGATTTCTATTACGCCTAAGATCATGATCGAGGTCAGCCTCCAGGTCCGTTCGGCAGTCCCCCAGGATCAACATCAGATCGCCAATTTGATGTTTTTTGAATCACACGTGCATCGTCACCTGGACTGGCGCGCGCCGCTGGATTGGCTGGGCTCTCCCCTGTACTGGGTCATAGAGGAAAACGATCGAATCCTGGCGGTTCTTGCATGTCCGCAGGATCCAGATGACGTAGCCTGGGTGCGTTTGTTTGCTCATGCCAGACAGCTATCTTTGGATGATGCCTGGGGTGCGCTGTGGAAAGCAGCCCAAAGGGATATTGCACAACAAGGGGGGGCAACTGTGTCCCTGATCGCCATGCATCAATGGTTAAGCGACCTGCTTGTCAAAAATAATTTCACACACACACAAGACATCATTATGCTCGAATGGAAGGGTAAAGAAATTCCCAGGCAGTTACCACCAGATGGCGTCACCATCCGCGAAATGCAGCCCGGTGATTTGTCTGAAGTAGCAGAGTTGGACGCTGCCGCTTTCAAGCCGCTCTGGCAAAATCCGTTGGACACGTTGGAAAGGGCCTTGCCGCAGGCCACATCTGCGACGGTTTTAGAGAATGCCCGGGGAATGGTCGGGTACCAGATCAGTACCGCGAATCCGTTTGGGGCCCACCTCGCCAGGCTTGCGGTCCGGCCTGATGCGCAGCGCCAGGGGTTCGGTTCATTGATCGTTGTTGATCTGATCCGTCGATTGAACCAAAAAGGGAGTGCCCGTCTGACTGTCAATACCCAGAGTGATAATCTTGCCTCGCTGGCATTGTACAAAAAGATGGGGTTTCTCCAAACCGGCGAGACGTTTCCGGTTTTTTGTTATTCGGTTTCCCCTTCTGGGTAGGAGGTTCACATGGCAAGAGAAGATGCGGTGATTGTAAATGCATTGGTGCGGCAGGCGCTGGTTTCGTCTGAAGAAGTGATGGGAGAAAATGGCCTTAATACAGTGTTACGTACCAGCGGCCTGGAACGCTATGTTGGAAACCTTCCGCCAGACAATCTGGAACCTGCTATCCAAACATCTGATTACGCCCGCCTGAACGAGGTTATCGAAGAGTTTTACGGGCGCGGTGGGCGCGGTATGCTGCTGCGAATCGGCAAAGCGTCTTTCCAATATGCAGTCCGTGAACAGGCGGCTTTGCTCGGTATTGCAGGCGCGGCCTTGAAGTTGCTGCCAACCAAACAGCGCATTAAATTCATCCTGAATGCCCTGGTAAATGCCCTGAAAAAATCCAACTCCCAGGTAGAAGCCTGGGTGGAAGAAACGGATGACACCCTCGCGTATTGCGATGCTTCCTGCGGCATTTGCCATGGCCGAACGAGTACGAAGCCCATTTGTTACCTGTACATCGGGTCGATCAGCGAAGCCGTAAGATGGGCAACTGGCCAGGAATTTGAGATCGTTGAAACACATTGCACAGCCAAAGGCGATCCGCATTGCCGGTTCGAAGTCAGGGAGCCCAAGGAATGAGTGAACGAACGCTTTCCAGCCATGTGCTGCGCCAGTTTGTGCAGGCAGTGGATAGTGAACTGGGACCAGGAGAGCCTTTCCAACTTATTGGAAAAAGCCGGCGCACCTCCAGACTGGTCTGATCCAACGCATGTGGGAGCCTTGAGCGGCACAACCACAGCCGAAACCTACGCCGGGTTGCAAAAAGCCATGCGCACGTACTTTGGACGCGGCGCACGCGGTTTTTTGATCCGCGTGGGGAGAAATCTCTGGAAGCGTTTGCTGGATGATGCCTCGCTCCCCTTGAAAACGCAATCCAAAATCTTACCCGGACTGCCCCTCAACGCGCGTCGTAAGTCGGCTCTGAAAATGCTTGCCAGTTTGCTTGGCAACCAGCGAGGGGATGTGACGGTTCACACACTGGACCTGGATCTGCTTCTGGTCGATGGGCCCAGTCCCGGTACCCTGGGCCAAGACGGGGCAGGCCGCATCTGCTACGTGACCCTGGGTCTGCTGCGAGAATGCTTGTTCTGGGCAACCGGGCAGGAACACGATATCGAAGAGACTTCCTGCCGTGCAAACGGCGAAGAAGCCTGCGAGTTCAAAATCGTTGTTGGAGAGTAGTTACAATGAAAACGAGGGATTGGGGTTGGACCAGCACAGATGGGCTGGAGTTGTTCGCGCAAAGCTGGGAACCGGAACAGGAGCCTAAAGCAGTCGTTGCCCTTGTGCATGGCCTGGGGGAGCATTCCGGTCGTTATGCACACGTAGGCCAGGCATTAACGGAAGCAGGTTTCGCCCTGGCTGGATTCGACCTGCGCGGGCATGGCAAGTCAGGTGGTCCACGCGGCCATATTCCATCCTTTGATGCCTTCATGGATGATATCGAAGAGTTTCATAAACAATTAAATGAGCGCTTTATTGAACTCCCACGTTTTTTGTACGGCCACAGCCTGGGAGGAATTCTAGTACTCAATTATATATTGCGGCGCAAACCTGATTTCAAAGGTGTGATCTCCACAGGAGCCGGGTTACGAACGTCATTAGAAGAACAGACTGGCAAGATTGTGATGGCCCGCGTATTAGGCACGTTGCTTCCAAATGCAACTATCCCCAGCGGTTTAAATCCACACGATATCAGTCGCGATCAAGAGGTTGTGCAAACTTACATTGATGATCCGCTTGTACACGACCGAATGACACTCGGATTTGGAAAAATCATGTTATCGGCACTCCCCTGGACGTTCGAGCATGCCCATGAATTCTCCCTGCCGTTATTGATCATGCATGGGACGGCTGACAAATTAGGATACCCAAGAGGCAGTGAAGAGTTTGCTGGTTATGTAAAACAAGACTGCACCCTCAAATTGTGGGATGGTCTGCATCACGAGATTCATAACGAACCAGAACAAGACGATGTTTTTGCCTTCACAATCGATTGGATGAATACCCAACTAAGCCATGAGTAATAGAAAGCCCAGCAAAAGACAACGGATAAAGGAAAAACGCAAACGCCAGGCACGCATGCAGCGATTGGGTTTAATCGGGGGCGTTACCGTTGTGGCTGTCCTGATTGCAGTTATGTTGATATCTTCAATTTGGCAACCCCCGGACGAGATCGTAACAGTTGAGCCTATCTCACGACCAACAGCGGCTGGCACTGCAATGGGTAACCCGAATGCCCCGGTCATCATGGATGTTTTCGAAGATTTCCAATGCCCGGCTTGCACCTTTTATACAGAAGAAGTTGAAAGGCGTATCGCGGAAACCTATGCAGCAAGCGGTCAGGTGTATTATGTTTTTCACCATTACCCTTTCCTTGACAGCAATTCCACGGAAAAAGAATCGCAACAAGCCGCCAACGCCAGCATGTGTGCTAATGAACAGGGGCTGTTTTGGGAATATCACGATCTTCTCTTTACCAACTGGAATGGTGAAAATGCTGGCGCGTTTCGCGACGAGAGATTGATGCTATTTGCCGAGACACTTGAACTGGATATGGATTCCTTCACCACTTGCTTTGAAGAAAATCGATACCAAGCTGAGATCCAGGCAGATTATGAAATGGGGGTTGGGATGGGCGCCAGCGGCACCCCCAGCGTTTTTGTCAATGGGCAGCAAGTTACCCCGGGGTATGTTCCCCGTTTTGAGGATGTTCAGCAAGCGGTGGAAGAAGCTTTGATAAATTTGGGTCAATAAGTAAGTGCAGCTGGGGGATAGCTTAAGATTATATAAGATTACCTATCTCCATCCTAGACAAAATGATTTTGGCATGGCAAAATTCCCCTTCAATTGAAGTTATCGAGGAGATATAAAAAATGAGCCCTGAAAAGAAAATGAGCAAGCGCCAGATGATGCGGGCAAAGCGTGAACGCCAGGCGCGTATGCAGCGCTTTGGCATGATCGGAATTATTGTTGTAGGAGCCTTACTGGTTGCAGCTGCATTGATAGCCCCAAACCTGAAGCCAATAGGTGAGATCGCTTCTGCAAATCCTGAAGAACGCCCGATGGCTGATGACAACGCTATGGGAGATCCCAATGCGCCTATTCAAATCGTAGAGTATGGCGATTACAAATGCTCGCACTGCGGATCATTCGCTGTTGAGACAGAGCCCCTGATTGTACAGAACTATGTGTCTACAGGTACTGTCTATCTGGTTTTTCGCTCGTATGGAGGCGGGCTAAGCGCAAAATCCCAATTGGCAGCGGAAGCGGCTTATTGCGCCGGCGACCAGAACAAGTATTGGGAATATCATGATATTTTATTTGCCAACAGGGCCAATGGCGCTTTCACGGATCGACGCATAAAAGCATTTGCTGAGATCATTGAATTGGATATGGATGCCTTTAGAATCCTGCTATAACAGCGGCAAGTATACCGACCGCACGAATCAGGACTTTGCAGATGCCCAGGCCGCTGGTGTAGAAGGTACGCCTGCATTTATCATCACCTACGATGTCGGTGGGGAAGAAAAGCAACGCTTCATTTATGGAGCTTATCCGTTCAGTGAGTTCCAGACCCAGATTGAGGAAGCCCTGGTTGAGATGGGACTCTAGTCCAAAGGGAAGATGAATTTTAGAAAAGTGCAACGCACTCTCAATATTGAAATGCGTTGCACTTGTAAAGTATCAACTAGCAGAACTCTAAAATCGGTTATTAGACATTTAAATCAAAAGAGGACATGGTTTCGTATACCATGTCCTCTTTGTCGTTAAAAACCTGACAGGTTTTACGAAGTGCTTATTTATAAAGCCCATTTGCTAAGGAATAGAACTGGCTTACCAGTGCTTGCGGAAACCTGTCAGGTTTCCTTATATCCCTAGCAAACTTAGAATCCACACAATCAGGGGTGCGACTGCCAGCGCGGGCAGGAAATTGCCTGCGCGAATTTCTTTAATTTCCAACAACCTGCTAATCGCCAAGCCCATCAGGATAACGCCGCCGGTGGCGGTCATTTCGTTGAGCATGGGCGTGGTGACCAGCGCGTTCAGTTGCACAGCCAGCAGGCTGATACCACCCTGGTAGATCAGAATAACCGGTGACGAGAACAGCACCCCGATACCCAGCGTGGATGCAAATGCCAGCGACGCGAATCCGTCCAGGACAGCTTTGACGGCCAGTAGTTCAAAGTTGCCAGTCAACCCATCCTGGATAGAACCAAGGATGGCTATTGGGCCGATGCAAAAAAGCAGGGAGGCTGTCAGGAAACCGCGCACAAAGTTGTCTTTGGAAGCAGCTTGATTATCGGAAGCAGGTTGGGGGGCAGAGGTGAAACGTTCTTCAAGGATGCGTCCTAGGTTTTTGATTTTGTCTTCAATCATCCACCATTCGCCCAGCAGTGCGCCGATCAGCAGCGCCCCCAATACGATAAGCGAGTTTTCGGTCTTGAGAAACATCTGGATGGCAATAACTACGGTAAAGAGACCCATGCCCGCAACGACGGTGCTTTTCAGGCGATCAGGTAGGCGCGAGCCAAAGAGCAGGCCCAGCGCTCCACCGATGATAATAGCGATGCTGTTGATGATGGTTCCGGTCATATTAAGGCTATCTGTCTGCAGCAAATCTATGCTTTTGTAACTTTTCCAAGCACATCCCAAATACGTTCGATCCAATCGATGTGTTCAGGTTTCATCAGGGTTGAGCGCAGACAGGTAACATAATCCTGATCCAAATCCACATCTGCCCATTTTTCTTGTAACAACGATGTGGGGTACTTGAAGGTTGCCAGGTGTAAATTTTCGTCCGCTGCAGCATTGAAAATTCGCTCGGATCGCTCTGAAATCTGACTGGCGCTATCCCCATCTGGGGCCCATACTAAAATATCCAACTCTGGCGGGAAGATCGTTCTGAAACGCTCATCAGCCTCAACTTTTTCATACAATGCCAGCGCGGCCTTACGCCCCTTTGCCAGATCAACGGCAAACGCTCCACCTTTTTCCATCGGCAACAGTTTTTGAGTGGCCCACAGCGCAACAGCAGATGCGCCCGCTCTGGAGCACTCCAAGCTTATTTCACCCAAATGCAATTCGGATGAAGTGAAATAAGTGTATGGGGATTCGTGGCTGTAATACTTCCCTACGCTGGGGTCATGATGGAGCACACACCCACAACCATATGGCTGCAAACCGTGCTTGTGCGGATCGATAACAATTAAATCGACTTCCACAAGGTGATCGTAGACATTGCGAGCGTGCGGTTCCAAATTGTCAACAAGGCCAAAGTAACCGCCATAGGCTGCGTCAGCGTGTAAGCGGAAACCGTATTCTTTCTTCAGTTCAAGGATTTCTAGCAATGGATCGACCGAACCTGTTCCCGTTGTGCCGATAGTAGCAACCACTGTACCCACATTCCCTTCGGCCAGCACTTTTCGCAAGGCAACAACGTCCATTCTGGCTTTGTCATTACATGGAATGGCCTGAAAGTTCAGCCCCAACACTTCGGAGATACGGTTATGAGTGTAATGCGCTTGCTCCGAAGCAACCACTTTCTTGCCGGGGTTTAATTTTCCGGAAATCCATAAAGCTTCCATGTTGGCCATCGTGCCCCCACCCGTAAGATGACCAAGGAAACTGTCCCAGCCAAACATCCCGGCAATTTCAGCTACGGCTTCTTTCTCAAAGTTAGAACTCGCCAGCCCGCCATCTAGCGCGTGATTATTAGGGTTAATCCAGAGTGAGAGCATGTAAGCCACGCGTGCAATGGGATGTGGGGGCTTTAGCATCTGACCGGCGTAATAAGGATGAAAGTACGGATAGTTATTTTGCATACTCTCTGCAACTTGCATCATGACGGCTTCGATGCCCTCCATGTCATAACTTTGTTCGATGGCAGGCAATGCTTCGAAGCCTTCTTCCATTTTGGCAAGCGCCTTCTCCAAAATTTTGATGGTTTCCTTTTCAAGCACCTTTGTTACTCCTTTGCCAATGATGTAGACCGCCCGGCCGTCTGATTTTCGAGCAGTTCCAGCAAAAAGCACAACGAAGACAGGCGGTTTAGATAACGCAGCAGTTCGGGGTTTTCGAGTTCTTTCAACGTGAACAACTCGGTGACGCGCCGTTCTGCACGACGGACAACCGCACGGGCCAGCGAAAGAGCCGCACCGCTGGGAGTGTCGCCGGGCAGGATGAACTCTTTGGGCATGATGACCATGTTGCTAATGATCTCTGCCTGCTCCTCGAGCCATGTCACTCGTGTTGCGTCGATGCCTTTGAATTTGTCTGCGTTCTCAGGTGTGGCGGCGACTTCCGACATCAGCTTGTACAAATCTCGTTGGGCTTCGTGCAGGATGGGGGGCGTTTGATGCGTCTGACAGGATGCGCGTGCCAGCCCCAGGGCAGCGGAGGCTTCGTCCAATGCGCCCAGGGCTTCAATACGAGGGTGGTCTTTGGAAACGCGGTCTTCACCGAGCAGGCCGGTAGTGCCGTCATCTCCGGTGCGTGTGTATAGAGGCATGGGGGCATTATAAACGTCATTCCGCTCGGATGGGAATTTCGCGTATAATCAATTTGTCGTTTATTGGTCTGTTTGGAGGTCTTTTGGACGTGAAACCGTCTCGATTTCAATGGCTAACACAGCTTCCCGCACTGGTGGCAACGGCTATGGCAATTGCCTTGCTTGTCCTGACGCCGTTCTGGGCAATGCGCTGGTATCGCCTGCCATTTCTGGGAGCGCTGTTTGAAACCAACAACGTGGTCAGTTCTGTCACAGTCGATGGCTGGCCTGCAACCGAACAGGGCGTGGAATATCTTGACCGCCTGGTTGCTTTGAATGGGGAAAGGCTCGCGAGTGTGCGCGACTTTGAGCACATTATGGCTGCCAATGGATATGAACCCATCCAGGTGTCCCTTGTGCGGCCCGACGGAGAAGCCTACGATGTCAAGATCACGCCCATCCAATTCCCGTTTGTTAATATTGTTTCACTCTTTATTGTCCCCTATTTGATGGGAGCGGCCTTTCTGGGAATAGGCCTGTGGGCCTACCGCCTGCGCAGTGACCTGTGGGAGAGCCGGGCGCTGTTGTTCTTCGTTTCTGGCGCAACCATTCTAACTACTACCCTGTTCGAGATCAGCACCACGCGCTATACCAACACACTATGGGGCTTGGGCATCTTGCTCTCCGCTGGCGGCTTGATGTACCTGGCGCTGGTCTTTCCACAACCTACCCGCATCGTGCGCGTCAATCCGCGCCTGCGCATGCTGCCCTGGGGCTTTCTGGCTTTATTGGCGCCCATGATGGTGATCGTGGTCCTGGCGCCGCCTTCGCCATATGCCTATACAGATTGGTGGCAGTATGGCTACCTGTGCATCGTGGTGGGCTTTCTCTCTCTGGTAGGTATGCTGATCTGGCGTATGTTGAAAAGCCAGTCCAACATCGTCCGCCAACAGAGCCGCGTGATCATTTTTGGAACTACTCTAGCATTGTTGCCTATTATGGTTTATTTGACGTTACTCGGCATGGGGCGGGCGACAGAATTCCGCGCCTGGGTGTTCTTCCCGCCGATGATCATCATGCCGCTTTCGATCACTTATGCCATCCTGCGGTACCGTCTATTGGACGTGGATCGCATCCTAAGCCGACTGCTGGCTTATCTGCTGACCATGGCCGTGGCTCTGGGTGCATTTTACGGTTTGATCACATTGTTCTCGATCCTGTTGCAGGATGTGATGCATGCTACCGATCCGTTGGTGATCGCCGGGTATCTGCTTTTGCTGGCGGTGGGATTGATGCCCGTCCGCAACCTGATCCAGGGCGCGATCGATCGCCTGTTCTACCGTTCCCCGGCAGACTATCGCCGTGCGCTCACCAGCCTCTCGCGTGAGTTGGTCATCACACCTGACCTGAGTCAGACCTTGCGCACGATGGGAGAACAACTACAACAGGCACTGGCTCCTGAAAAGTTCGTGGTTTACCTGTATAACGACGAGTTGGGAAAATACTTTCCACATGCTTCTGGGGAAGACAGCGCCGTTCCTTATCAAGTAGAAGATCCGCTGATCGATCTGCTGCAAAAATCCGGAACGCCCATCTGGCTGCCGCCCTCCGGCGAACTACCTGAAGAGTTGCAGACCGAACCCGGCAACTATCGCCGCCTGACCGGTTACACCTTTGTGCCGCTGCACTATGAAGAGAAATTAATCGGCTTCCTGATGCTTGGCCCGCGCCGCTCTGGTGACCTGTACACCAGCGATGACCTGGATTTCCTGGCGGCGGTGGGAGCCCAATCCACACTGGCGTTGGAGAACGCGCGCCTGTTCTCCAACTTGCGCCGCACGCTCGAACAGACCATGGAAATGAAGAACCTGATGAGCGACATCTTCGCTTCGATTTCCACAGGCGTCATCACCACCGACCTGGACCGCAAGGTCACCCTCTTCAACCATGCGGCAGAGCAAATTCTGGGATTGGAAGCCTGGGAGGTGATGGGACGTCGGCTGTCGAGGACCGTGCCCGGTCTGGGCATCGACCTGGACGATGTGACTGCCAATACGCTGAACGATGGGGCGGTCATTCTCGGCACGGAACTCATGCGCCAGGTCCCGTCGCGAGGCGATGTGGTCTTGCGCCTGTCAGTTGCGCCGCTGCGGGATGCGCATCTTGGCACGAAAGGTGCCACGCTGGTCTTCGAAGACCTGACCGAACGCCGCAACTTGGAGGCCGAGCAGGAGCGCATCCGCCAGACCTTTGGCCGGGTCGTCGCGCCCCGAGTTCGTGACCGTCTCCTGGCCGATCCCGGCAACCTGCGCCTGGACGGCACCAAGCAAACCGTCACAGTGCTGTTTGCAGACTTAAGTGATTTCACCGCATTCAGTGAAAAACATTCTCCTGAAACTGTCTTCAAAACACTCAACACCTATCTCTCGATGGCTGCCCAGACCATCCTCGAAGAAGAAGGCACACTGGATAAATTCATGGGCGATGCAGTAGTTGCCATCTGGAACAGCCCTGACCTGCAGGAAGACCATGCCCTGCGCGCCGTGCGCGCCGCACTGACCACCATGCAGCGTTTGGCCGATTGTTACACAGAATTTCCTGACACAGAACAACAGATGAGATTTCGTATTGGCATCACCACCGGTCAGGCCATGGTTGGGAATGTGGGCACGGCTGACCTTTTCAATTACACGGCCATCGGCGATGCGGTCAATCTGGCGCAGCGCCTGCAGATAGCGGCTAATCCTGGCCAGATTTTGCTGTACAAAGATACCTACGATATCGTGGCAGAGCACGTTATGGCTACCCAGCTCAAGCCCATAACAGTCAAAGGCCGCGCCCAGTCTGCTGAAGTGTATGAACTGAAGGGGTTGAAAAGGAACTAACCGCAAAAAACGCTAAGATCGCGAAGAGAAAAAAGAAAAAGGTAGTGGTAAAGAAGTAAGTGATGTCATTGCGAACGAAGCGTAGCGGAGTGTGGCAATCTCCTCGTCAAAAGGGAGACTGCTTCGCAAAAAGATGCTCGCAGTGACATGTTAGATAAGCGCATCACTTACTTTCAACCACCATCAAGAAAAACTTTGCGTTCTTCGTGTGCTTCGTGGTTCAAATTGTTCGAATAATCATGCTCATCCAATACCACAAATCCATCACCCGCAGAGCCCTGTCTGAGCACTTCAGCCCGCACGCACTGGATGCCATCCTTGCGGCCAACATCAAACAGGATGACCTGCTGACCGGTCAGATCGGGCACGACGAATATCACTTCGACAACAACGCCATCGCCGAGTCTGACCGCTATCTTGAAGAACAACGCGTGCTGACCATCACCGCCCTACAATATGACAACCTGTCCGCCGCCTGGGCTGCTTTCGGCAGGCTGATCCATACCGCCCAGGATTTTTATGCGCACAGCAATTATGTAGATTTGTGGTTGGCTCGCTTTGATGGCCAGGCGCCCCTTCCCCCGTCCGAAATTGCTCCCCTCATGGATGAATTATCCACAGCCCGGACCTGCACTCCGGGGTGTTGTACTATCCATGGGAAATACTGGCTTTTATCCCGATTGTGAAGCGTTTTGTGATACCCCTTCATGCCAGAAGACTCGCATGCCCACATGCACCTTGATTCATCTGAACGGGGAGTACGCTTCGAATATGCTTTCGAAGCGGCAGTGAAGCGGACAATCCTGGAATTGGAGAATGACAGAAGGCTCAATTTTCATCAGAGCAGAAAGCCGCTTTTCATGGGAATTGAATAAGCTGTTTGTCACTTTTTTTGGCAAACAGTTCTGTAAATTGGGGTATTGCGTGAAAAGTGATATTATGTTGAAAAATTTTGTTCTCAGGAGAATACCAAATGAAAAAACGACTACCCATAATGCTGGCAGTTTTATTGCTGGCAAGTTTGGCCTGTTCAATGGGAGGCGCATTAGATTCCACAGATACGGGTTCGAGCGACACGTCAAGCAAGGTTTTGTTCAGTGATGATTTCTCCAACCCCAACAGTGGTTGGCCTTCGTCTGATGAGGACGGTGACTTCCTTGGCTACGCAGATGGCAGCTACCGTATTTTCGTATCGGATACTGAGCTGCTCCTGTTTGCCACATCTGCCGATTCTTTCCAGAGTGACATCCATATTGAAATCGATGCAACAAAAGTCGGCGGCCCTGACGACAATTATTTTGGCCTGATTTGCCGATATCAAGACCGGGATAATTTTTACTTCTTCCTGCTCAGCAGTGATGGCTATGCCGGGATTGGTATGTATTTGAACGATGAAATACAGTTCCTGTCAGGCGAACAATTCAATCAAACAGAGGCAATTAATCAAGGCAACGCGACCAATCGTATCAGTGCAGATTGTATTGGTGACCAACTGACTTTGTACGCAAACGGGGAGCAAGTTGCCACAGCCACTGATAGCACCTTCTCAAGCGGTTATGTTGGCGTGATAGCGAGAGCCAACGCTGACCCCGGTGTGGATATATTATTTGATAATATTTCCGTTTCCGCACGATAGTGCTGCTTAGGTTGAAAGACAGGCTCCAGAATATCCGGAGCCTGTCTTTTGTAATAAGGAAAGTGTTTTGACTTCATCTTGAAATAGCTATCAATGAGACAGGATATGAGTTCATATAACGGTGGCAGGCCTATCGTCAGGGCTGGAGGCGCTGTTCACTAACTTGCCAAGCCACCCTTACTCGCGTAAAATCCCAACTTATCCCGAATTAGAGGAGAATGGTATGAATTCCAAAAAAGTTATTCTGGCTTTATCCGTACTTGCCCTGGCAGCCCTGGCCTGCAGGCTGTTCATCCCCGACGCACCGACGCCGGAGCCGCCTCCGCCATCTGATCCTGGTGAACCGGCGCCATCCGAACCTGGAACAGTGGATATGGCTGCCAAACTGGCAGAGCTGGGCGGTCAGCCCTGCACAGAAAACCCGGATTTCACCTGTGTCAGCATCCAGGTTCCGCTGGATCATTTCGACGCGGCCAACACCGAAACGCTGGATGTGGTCTTTGCCGTTTCGCCTGCCTACTGGAGAGCGCTATGGCATGTACGTGCAGGCTTTCCCCGGTGGGCCGGGTGGCGAGGGTATCAGCACGGGCGGCCTGTTCTGGTTCCCCGAAGAAATCCTGGAGCATTACGACATTGTCTATTTCGACCAGCGCGGCGTGGGCCTTTCGCATCCGTTGACCTGCCCGGTGGCATACGCTAAAGACTTCTTACGGTTCCTGACCGAAACCGATCAGGAAGGCCTGGAAGGTTACGACACGCCTGCCGAACAGCAAGCTGCCATTGGCAATGCCCGGGCATTTGTGGATGAATGTGTGGCCGAAATCGGCCCGGATGCGGCTAGGCTGGGTTTCTTCGGCACCGACCAGGTGGCCGAAGACCTCGAAACCTTCCGGCAGGTGATCGGCGATGAGAAGTTCATGCTGTACGGTGTTAGCTATGGCACGGCTGTGGCGCAAACCTATGCTGCCGCGCATCCCGAGCGCCTGATGGGCCTGGTGCTGGATGGCACCACCGACCTGACGCTGACGGGCGAAGCCGGCGCGCTCTCGCAGGAAAGGGGCTTCGATGAAGTGCTGGTAGCCACGCTCAATTCCTGCGATGCGGACGAATACTGCGCTGACGAACTTGGCGGGAACGCCCTGGCCGTCTATGATGACCTTGCCAAAAGGGTTTCAGAGAATCCCATCCCTTACGAGTTCCCCCTGCCCTCGGGCCAAAAAGTAAGCCGTGCCTTCACCTTCAACCAGTTGGAATTCACCACCGCCTACCAGATGTACTCGCAGAGCGGACGTATGCTCTTCCTGCGCGCGTTGGCCGCTACCAAGGATGGGGATATGGTTCCCATGGCGCGTTTGCTTTATGAGCAGGCCGTACTTGACCCGGAAACCTTCGAATATTTGGGCGACCCGACCTTCTCGGATACCATGTTCTACAGCGTGCATTGCACCGACGACTCATACTTCAGCGGCACGGCGGAGGAACGCATCAACCAGACAATTCAAGCTGGTCAGGCTTCCAACGGCACGGTCCCGCGCCTGGACGGTAGCGTCTACACCGGGCTGACTTGCGCCCACTGGCCCAGCGCGCCCGCCGATGTGGTTCAGACCCAGCCGCTGGTGGCCGAGGGTGTGCCTACCTTTGTGTTGAATGCCACGCTTGACCCCGCCACCCCGTTCTGGGAAGGCAAGTCCGTTTTCGAGAATTTGTCAAATGGCTACCACTTGTACGTGGATGGCGGCCTTCATTCCATTTTTGGCTGGGGCTATACCTGCCCCGACCAGATCATTGCGGACTACATGGTCAACAGTTCCCTGCCCGACCAGCGTGAGATCCTTTGCGATGAGTGGGGCAATGATGTCACCTGGGCTTATATACCGCGCATATTGGAGAATGCCAGCGACTACGCTGATGTACTCGAGATCTTCTGGGCGATTGATGGCGAGATCGAATTCCAGCCCGAATACTTCTACAGCCATTTCGAAGAAGATATTACCGTGGCCTGCCCTTATGGTGGCACATTCACCTTCGGCCCTGGTAACCTTGGAGAAGCCTACACCTTCGAAAACTGTGCCTATACCCGTGGCTTCGCCATGACCGGTACTGGTAGCTATGATTATGGCACCGGCCTGTTCAGCATCGTGGCCGATGTGAGCGGTGATAAATCCGGCTCGCTAACCTATTCACGCAATTACGGCGATGACATTATTTCCGTTGTCGGCGAGTATGGTGGCGAGACGATCGATTTGCAGCGATAAGCAGGGCAGAGTTCACGCTGTTCACAAAAAGATACCAAAAACAAGGAGGGCTGCTTTCGCAGCCCTCCTTGTTTTTGGGTTTCTCTTATTCAACAGCATAACTTCTGATAAGTTTACAGTGTTGATCTAACAATGTTTCGACAGCTTCTTCCGCAATCGCCAGTGAGAGCTGGATGGGATATTTGGCCGCAATATCCCTAAGATTCTCAGGGATATCCAGTTCACGAGCATGTTTATACTCCACTGGATTGACATGGATAAGATCGGCCATTTCAAATAGAGTTAGCACCCCGTGCCAGATTCCTTTTTTGAAATCAACCGGGTTCCCGGTTTTCTCATAGATACGTGCGATACGTTCCCCAATAGAAACCGACCCATGTCCGTGCTCATCCCAGGCCGGGTCAACTTGGCGTCCTACATGATCGACATATCCCTCAATGGCTTGGCACGCGATTTGTAGCGACAACAAAGGCCGGAAGTGCGGCGAAGTATTCTGTGACGAATCATAAAGCTGCTCATCCTTTAGCAGGTAGATCAGCTTCAAATACTCATATCCGGGATTGTGAAATTTTCCCGCTTTCGGATTTTTACTGTGCATGCTCTCCATCCTTCGTAAGATTGCATTATACACGAGAACATGCCAGGTGAAGCTAAAGCCTTGTTAGCTTGACTATGGTACCATTTTCAGGATGGATCACCATGACCACGTAGACCTCCTGCGTCCTGCAAACTTATCCCAAGGCGCCTCGTTCGCAGACCTGGGAGCTGGTTCCGGTGCGTTTACCCTGGCCTTGCGAGAACTGCTCGGCCTCAGCGCAGACATCTACGCCGCAGATCGGGCCCGGAACCGGCTGAATATTCTGGAGCAGGCTCATCAGTCCAGGTTTGGAAGCGTGGAGAATTTGCATTTCGTTTTTGGAGATTTCGCGCGTGATCTTGATCTTCCACTGCTGGATGGCATCTTGATGGCGAATTCCCTGCATTTTTTCAGGGACAAGGAAAAGGTGTTGCGCCATGTCCGCTCATTTTTGAAACCGGGCGGCAAATTGCTGTTGGTCGAATACAACGTAGACCGTGGCAATCCCTGGGTGCCGCATCCGCTTTCTTTTGAAACCTTCCGTGAATTGGCCCCTCGCGCAGGATTTAGTCAGCCACGTTTGCTGGCAAAGAAACCTTCCAGTTTTCTGCGCGAGTTTTATTCTGCAGAAACCTATTCGATTGAACGAGCAAGCTAACCTTCTGTGATCAGCACGATGAGCGTATAAGTGGTTCCTTCGCCACGTATTCCCCACACATTGATTACGCCATATGCTTCATTCGCGCGGTATTGGATAGAAAAAGATGTGTCGGTTCCCCCACCCGAACCTCGGCCAACAATGCTCGCGCCGCTGTTGATAATAGCCTCGTCGATGCCAGACCGGATAGCCGTAAGGAACACCGGTAAATCAGCCGGTTCGATCTGAAATACAATTTCTTCTTGCTTTTGTGTAAAAGGCTCGGGAGGCCCATACTCGGAGCCATGCAATTCATGGGAACCGGGAATTAGATATTGTGCGTTGTCCTCAATAATCACTCCAATGGTGAAATTCTCTTTGAACGTACTCTGTGATGGAACTTCACTCCCGCAGCCAGACAGACTGGCGCTCAGAATGAGCAGGACCAGTACAAGAATTGATTTTTGCATTGTTGGTATCCTTTGTAGAAATCACTGAGTGGGATCGGGTGGAAAGGTACCATCAGGCGCATAAAAATCGAGCGGGTTGATGCTTGTGGCTCTTGTTCCAGTGTCAAGGTGAACGGTGACCAGGCTGTGATTATTGCAGCCAGATGTCATTCCACAGAGCACGAAATTTGTGTACCCACCGGCCATGTTATGCCCTTGATAATAAGCCACTACCGTGTAATCGCCGGGGGTCAGCCCCTTTATTTCATAAAATTGTTGGTTCTGAAGCGTATCTACCCACGAGTAGGTTCCATCGGTTGCATTGAAGGCCACCACACGCAAGGGCGGGATGAATTCGCTCGGGTATCCAAGCTGACCAGAGATAATCCCTGACCTGTAGGAAGGCGGATAAGGCACACTGCCGGGGCCACCGTACCAATCGCAAATATCGATATTCTCGGTGGTGCTTCCACGTTTGATCTCAAAATATTTGAGAGAGTGATCTGGATACGTATAAGCGCCGCCTAAACCGAAATTGGGTGTCCAGGCATAGGCCATGTAGGTGCCGGGCTCAAGGGCCGCATCATATTCGGTTTGATTCCAGGAGACTGGAATTTCGGTAATGCCATCTTTATCTGTGCGGTGCAGGTAGATCGTCATCGGCGGGACGCGTTCACCCGGAAAGCATACCCGTCCCATGACAGAGCCGGATTTGCGGCTGCCAGAATACAGGTCTACGAAGAAAGGTTTATCCGCTTCGTTCCCGTAGCCGAAGAGCGTGCCGGAGGCGTTACGCAGCATCCAATAGCCGACGTAATGCCCGGGCTTTTCTGGCACGGTCAGGGTAACGGAGAGATCAATGGTCTCTCCGGGATTGACGTTTTTGGGCAGGCTGACCGCAACCGGGCCACCCATTTGCGCGCCCCGGACGAATACCAGGGCGTAGTTCGGCGTCCACGAGCAGGTGCCGCGGTTCTTCAGCCGCCAGGTTTTTGTGATGGTCGTGCCCTGAATCCAGACCGTGGCATCCGGGACGGTGACATCTTTGACGAAAGAAACCCAATCGCAATGTGTGACTGTTGTGGGTGTGATCGTGGGCGGGAATAAGGTTGGGGTAGGGGAAGCAGTGACCGTTGGCGAAGGAGGCGGGGTTTCTGTCGGGGTGACCATCTGTGTCTGCATGGCTTCCGCTGTCGCAGCCGATTGGGTCAGCATCACTTCCATCGTTTGAGCAGCCTGCGTATATTTAGCATCAGGTCCTCCGAGAGGAGCGTTCAACTTGAACAACGGCGAACAGGCTGTGACCAGCAATATGGAAATTCCTACCAGGAAAATGAATTTCTTTTTCATCGTGCACCTCCGTATAAGAACTATGGATAAGACGTCCTAATGGCCCGGAGGTTCCCGAAACACGTGTGGATTTGTTTGAAGCGCCGTACGAAATACCCAATTAAACGAGAAGGGGCGGACTAGTCGTCCGCCCCGGTTTTTCATGGGGTTTAGCTCGCCAGGCAGGTTATTCGGAGATATTCAGCAAGAGTTCAATGGCTTCTTCAGCGATGGCATGTGTCAAACGGATGGGGTACTTCTGCTCAATGACCTTGAATATTGCGGGGACAACTGACTCGTGCATACCATAAATACTTGCCAACTCAAAGCGGTTGATTTCCTCGCGCAGGCTGAAGAGCAGAAGCACATCTGCCCAGATGCCCCGGTCAGATGTCAAAAGGCTGTTCCAGGTTTCGGTAAATGCGGGTCAGCCGCACCTTGACCGGGGTGGCTTCTTCATCAAGTTCTTCCCAGTGCGGATCAGCCTTGCTCCCCACAACGTTGACATATCCATCAATTGCCTGGCAGGCGCTCAATAAAGCCTTGGCCGGCAGGAAATAATGCGTTTTTTCAGATGAACCAGCGGCTTGCGCATCTTTCATCCAATAGATACCTTTCAGATACTCGTATCCGGGGTTTTGAAAACGTCCGATTGTGGTGGTGGGTGAGATATTTGGTGTCATATTAAAACCTTCTACTTTCCGCTAAGAACACTTAAATCCAAAAATTCGCTGCTTTGATGAGAATGTTGTAATAACATGACTGTGAAAAGGCCAAAAGGTAACGCAATTTCCCAGGTTTTTTGAAACGAATTTTTAAGTGGATTTCTGCAATTTCGCCCCGAACTCTTAAATCTTCCCCATAATTTACTACTTCCGCTTTTCACATAGCTTTGGAATGTGCTTTTTAATTTCCCGGGTTTGATGACATCTATGTCCACCTTTTTGGCATCCACAAAGGATGCAAAGCGCGCCAGCCCTTTGCCGAGCGCATCCGCAAAAGCCGGGCTCATTTACAGGAGCATCATCTTCCAGCCAGAAGCCGTTGATGTGCAGGGTCATGGTTTTGCGGTCGAGCTTGGGATCGAGACGGGCGACCAGGTTGTCACCGTACAGGATGGGCAGCACGTAATAGCCCCAGCGACGCTGCGCGACGGGTTTGTAGACTTCCCAGATATATTCAAAATCGAAGACTTGTTTTGCCCGCCCCCGCGCGCTGACAATTTCCAGCGGCGCCACGAACGTGACCTCGTCCTGCGTGCTGGGCCCCAGCGGCTCCCACGCTGACGGGATTTTCCAGCCTCCAGCGTTTCGAGATGCGGCAGGTCTTCGGTCAGCACGATCCAGCGCTCTTTTGAGCCTTCGATTTGAACTGGCGTGATGAGGCCCTTTTCATACAAAGCCCCCAGCCATTCATTTGTCTTCTTCTTTATCCACTTTGCGCTGGATGTAGTATTCAAAGCTGACGCGCCATCTCTTCTCGCGCATCAATCCCAAAAACGAGACCGTTTTGCGCGCGAAGAAATCTTCGGCTTCCTGCTCGGGTGCGGCATAGTTGAATTCAGACGGGAGCCACACGCTCGGTCAGGTCGTAGATGCGGTCAAAGCCATCGCGGTGATGGATCATCACTTCACCAGTGATCCAGAGTGAATACAAGGCAACAGATGTGTCCTTGCCGCCGCGATAGTTGTTGACCAATTTCTTGTTGCCCTTGAAATCGCGATTGGCCATCGGCCCGTTGATGCGCAATGCTTCCTTTACCTGTTTCATGGTTTCCGGGTGTTCTTCCCGGAAGGTTTTCAACCGTTTCCATTCCCGTGCGCGCCGCATGTGCAGCTTCCAGTAGGGCAGTTCAGGCATGGGATAGAGAAAGAGCGTACCGCCGTAATCGAAAAAGCCGCGCTCTTCGTATGCGACCTGATAAAGCTGCTCGGGACGATAATCCAGCACCCGGCCGTACAGGGCAATATCCTGGCTGCGCGCAATCACATTCAGCGGATCGAGCTGCAGCGCGTCCATCTGTCGCAGGGCTTCGGCAACGCCATCTTTCCCCGAAAAACGGCGACCGGGCCACAATCCCTGCTTACCCATGATGAAACGGCGGGCGGTGATTTTAGAGATTTTTATGGGATTCATTTTGAATAGAGATTCTCTAAGGTTGTTTTGATCAATGATTTTTGCAAGTGAAAGCTTGGGTAGAATGGAAATGATAACATGAACGTGACCAGACATGTCGCCGACAGTTTGGCAGGATATTGCTCGCGCAGCGGCCTTACCCAACGGAAATAACTATTCAAATAAGTCTTTTATGCTCGCTTATCGCCACGTCAGTCGCGGATGTGTTGATGAAGCTTTTTCCTGGATTTCTGATCTTAAAAGCAAAAACGGCATCTGATACAGATGCCGTTTTTTATACGAGTTGGGATCGGTCATTTAGAAATCATCATCGCCATAATCATCACCGTAATCGTCGTCATTATCGCTATCATCATAATCCCAGTCTAGCTCAATAGGATTAAGACCGATAACCTCCAACTTTTCGCGACATTCAGGGCAAACTTTCTTTTGACCCAAGAAAGGTGCTTTGTTGAAGATGATGTTTGCATCACATTCTGGACATGCGCCTATAATTGTTTTATTCTTAGTAGTCATCATCTGAGTACTCTTCATCGTCATCATATTCTTCGATTGGCCAATCCAGTTCGAGGGGATCTAACCAGGCGACCTCCAGGCGGGCATCACATTTTGGGCAAGTGACAATGCTGCCCAACCGCGGACTATTCCCCACATTAAACATTTCTTGACAAGAAATACAATTGGCTTTCATTGCGATACAGCCTCCAAAAGGAAAAACACGTAATCAAATAAGCCTTGATTACTTTGACTTTGCTTTATATTACAGTTAGGCTGTGTAAAACTTGTTCAATTTTTTGAATAAAAAACGTGTTAAAAGGCTTTTTTTATATAAAAAAACATATGCGTTCTCTATGGGTTTAAGGTATATCCTGCCCCCGTTACGGTCAAAATATAACGCGGTTTTTGTGAATCTTCTTCAATTTTTGTTCGCAAGCGTTTTATCAGTCCGCGCACCAGATCTCGATTCCCCTTGCCGCTATAGCCCCAAACATATTCGATCAGTCGATCGGAGGAGATTGTCTGACCTGTATTGATGATCAACATATAAAGCAAACGGAACTCGAGTTGAGTCAATCGTTGGGGTGTACGCTCCTTGATTTTCACTGTGCGCTCGGATGGCTCCAAAGTAATATCTCCTTTGGTTAGCACTGGCAGGCTGAAGAGCGGTACCCCGGAAGCACTTCGTAGCAATGCGCGCACCTGAGCAATAAAGACGCGAAGACTATACGGGCGAAAAATAACTAAATCTACGCCCGAGTTGAGGAGCGTGACATAGGCATCTTCGCTTTTATATTCGGTAATGACGATTATGGGAGCAGTGGTAAAGGCGCGCAATTGCTTGAGGGTGCTCATAGGGAAGGAATGTGTCGGGAAGGTAAGCACGATCAAGTCAACGGTATTTTCCTGCCAGTCTGCAAGGATTTTTTCAAAGTCTATGCTGATCTTTACAAAAAAACCTGCGCGTTGAAGGGCCAGGCGCAATGCCGCGCTTTCATCAGAATTGTGAGCTAACAACAATGCTTCCATATTTTCCTCGCTTTTTACAATAGTCATTCTACTAAAATAGTCTGAGATTGTGTTAGCGTTCTTGCCTAATCGCTATGGAAAGTGATCTGCCCATAATGAACCGCCTGATCAACCTGCGCTCTTCATATCGCGACCTGATAAAGTTGCTTAGGACGGTAACCCAGCACGCGACCGTACAGGGCAATATCCTGGCTGCGCGCGACCGCGTTGAGCGGATCAAGCTGTGGCGTGTCCATCTGGTGTAGGGCAGAAGCAACGCCGTCCTTCCCCGCAAAACGGCAGCCGGGCCACAAGCCTTGTACCCCCATGATGAAACGGCGATGGGTTTTCTTAGAGATTTTTTATGGATTTCATTATCTATGTTATGTTATCATTCAATTTAGCGTAACTTTATCATATTTAGGGGATTGAACAATAAATTACAGGCAGCGTTTTGGAGGATGGTATGAACAGCTTATGGGATATTTTATCAGTAGCCATCGGGGTCAGCTTCGTTTTCCTGATATTGAGCATTTTGAATTCATGGGTGCAGGAAAATATTTCGAATCTCTTCGGCCTGCGAACCAGGAACCTGGCAAACGTGTTGCAGAACATGCTGGAGCCGGATGCGAAAAAGCTGAACGGCCTTCTCGAAGTGAAAAAACCGTATAGCGATAGTGGTGGAGATATACGCCTTTTGTCGGGTTTGGAGGATACAGCAAACAAGGTCCTGAGAAGAAGCGCTGAGAGATATTATCCCATTGAAAGTGACTTTGACCTGAGCATTCTGGAGCAGCCATCTAAAGTATGTACCAAACTGGGTACGCTGGGAAGTAATGCAATCATTAAATCGATTGGTGAACTCGAAAATGATGAGGGTGTATGGATCAAGTTCCAGTTTAAAGGTAAAGAGGCGTGGCTTCCCAGGGAGAAACTGAAGGTTGTTGAGAAATACCGTCCGGTTGTGGATAAGGTGAACGTTCGAAAAGAACCGTCCATGAACTCAGATTATCTGGGGGCAAAAAACAGCAATGATGTGATCGAGTCGATCGGTGAACTTGAGAACTATGAAGGGGTGTGGATCAAGATCCTTTTCAAGGGCAATGAGAACGAAAAAGAACAGGAAGCATGGCTTAACAAGGAATATCTGAAGAAGCAGGAGAAGGCGAGTCTCTGGGGCGGGTGGATGATCTCGCAAGTTCCTTGTTTGGGGCAAATAACATTGAACAGTGGGAAAGAGGCGCGCGAAACGTTATTGATAAACTGAAGGATAATCCGGTCCGATTCTTTTATGAACATCCCATTGTGCATTCGTTATCAAAACCGGGACAATTGCCAGACCATCTGCCGAACAAGGATTTCGCTGTGGCGCTGCTGGATGCGTTGGATGATGCCGGTAGGGAGACTGGAAAGACGAAGACATCCGATGCGATCGATATAGAAAACATCAAGAAGGGATTCATCAACTGGACAATACACTGGCCGACCGGCTGCGCTCCCTTCTTTACACTGCCCAGCTCCATTCAAAAAATGGACAGGCGGACCTTATGAGTTTTCAGACCGCTGTGACGGAATGGTTCGATGACACAGTCAAACGCGGCCAGGTCTGGTACAAAAGCAAAATGCAGATTTGGGAATCGTAAGCGGATTGTTCCTGGCTATCCTATTAAACGCGGACACGATCGGTCTCTCGAACGCCTTATGGCATAATGCTGCTTTGCGCGAATCGGTTTCGCAGGCAGCCGTGGCGTATGCCGAACAGGGGGATACTTCCAACGCAGAACAGGCCAAGGAGCAGTTGCTCAACCTGGGCTTGCCGATCGGCTGGTCCTTTGAATTTGCGGATCGTGACCCATCCACTGCTGATGACCCGCGCGACTTCCCATCTACAACTGGAGGCTGGATCGCCAAATCCATCGGCCTGGTGTTGACCGGCTTCGCAATCTCGCAGGGTTCCCAGCTCTGGTTCGACCTGATGAACCGCTTGATCAATCTGCGCTCCTCGGCTTCAAGTCCGAAGTCGGAGGAAAAAATCTGCGAGGGCAGAGTAAAAAGAAAAGACGCAGTTAGTTGAGAATCGGCGTCTTTAGTATCTAACAACTTACCCTTAATTCTTGAAAATGCACTATTCCAAACTATACATCTGGATTGAACTTAAGATAATCATTTGGTTCCTCAATTGTTGATAATATTTCCCTAATAACAAATCGAGGCGTTAGCGGGCCCTGGATTCCAGCCCTTTGAACTAGGTAGGCCGGAAGCTTATTGAAATCCAAGTGAATATCAGGCGCAGTGTAACCAGATTTTCTGTAAATCACGTAAATCTTTTCAGCCATTGCTATGATTTCATCTCCCACTAAGGGCGGAATTTCAAACAGGCCAACCCGCGTATCTAGTGCTTGAGAGTGTGCACCGCTCGTTAGCTCATTCCAGTATGATAATGTGCATAAGATTATCATCTGGAATGATGGCAAGTTAGGTTTCGATCTTGTGGAAGCAGCAGTGTCATAAAAAATGCACGGAGTGACTGGACAAATCTTATTTGCCTTTTTTCATCCAAGGATTGTAAACCCTCAAACTCATCCAAGAAAAAGCATAATCCGTTCGATATCCAAGTACTTTTTGTATAATTCCATCAGAGGCAAAAAGAGTTGTTCACCTTTATAAATAATCATATCGTCTAAAGTGTGAAAGTCACTATAACTGCTATTACCGGTTGCATAGGCACAAAATTCATCGATGAAAGCATCATCAATAGAATAACTTTTCAACGTATTTTTTAATTTCTTCTTCTACTTCTCCAGTCGATTTCATCGACTGTCCTCTTTTCAGCTTCATATAGAGGTTTGAAAAATTGTTTTGTTTCTAATAACATGAGGGAGAAAACATCATATATGGGAGTGTTATATCTATCGGGTGGCAGTAAATACGAAATCATTGGTTCTAAGAATTTTATGTTTTCGATCTCATTTCTCTTTAAAGTTCTTTCATGTGAGATTTCCCCGCGCCATAACCACCTGTTACCATCCAAAATTTTACTGGTATTTTTTCATGCCTCATTTCTGGATACTCTTCTCTACAGTTTGCAACCAAGTTTCTACAGGTCGAGATGTTGTCAAGAACCTAAAAACGACATTTTTTTTTGAGTTTATGTCCCGCTATCCTAAAGCCAGTAGCTACACGGCCCTTTAGATCGTTAATAATTACTTGGCAATCATTTTTAGATATGCCTTGAACAGTATGTCGGTAAAGAAGTCTCATAATGGTTATTCAAAAGTAGGTACAGGAACAATTTTACAGTATCTATCCCCTGTTTGTAGTGGTGTAAAAGAATAAGTTAGCAACAACATAAATGTTGCTTCGAAAGTAACAATAAAATTTATGAATTCCTTCTGCATAAATTCCACCGTAAGCCCTTCAATCGACACTTGCATATAGTATAGTCTAGGATGTTCGCAGAAGCAATAATTGGTTTTGCTTATTTTATAATTTTTAGGCATATGATAATCGTAGCCTTGAACGCTATCCGAGCAATTCTCGAAAATCTATTGAGGAGACTAACTAGAGCGCGTAAATTGATGTTTTTAGTTGTGATTGAACTCTAGTCAGAGGTTCAGTAAACATTAGAAAAGAAGAGTAAAATATTACATATATTTTATGAGTAATGTTTGTATAAACTCAAAAAGGGGATTTTATGCTAAAGTAAGGTATTCTAAAGTTTAGGGTAGGTTGGCATGGCAGATGTAAAATACAAATACGATGTCTTTATCTCTTACAGCCATAAAGATGAAGGATGGGGTAAGTAGGAACTCTCTACCAAGATTGGAAAATGCGGGTCTACAAGTTTGCATTGATTATCGGGATTTTGATGCGGGTACTCCCAGTATTGTGAATATGGAAAATGCAGTTGAAACAAGCCGTCATACAGTAACTGTCTTAACGCCTCATTGGGTTCAAAGTGAATGGTCTGACTTTGAAGGCATACTGACTGGTATAAGTGACCCGTCTGGAAGAGGAAAAAAACTTGTCCCCATAATGCTTGAAGATTGCAAACCACCTAAGAGGATGTCCATATTTATTTGGGTAGATTTCAAACGTAAAGATCGCGAAGACATAGCGTGGAAACAACTCTTGACAGCATTATCTCACCAAAAAAAAGACTCGCAAATTGTTGAAACTCTAAATAACTGGCTTATTGCCTATCCATATTTTATGCCACCCCATTTTACAGGACGTGACGCTGAACGCTCCATCCTCACTACCTGGCTTGAAAAGGATGAGACTAATCCTTTACTTATCCTAAATGCTCTTGGCGGATTTGGTAAGAGCGCACTGGTTTGGCATTGGCTAACCCAAGATTTAGATGCAAGACGATGGCCTAAAATAGTTTGGTGGAGTTTTTATGAGGGTGATGCTATTTTTGACAACTTTGTTAAAGAAATACTTGGGTATTTAAAGATTAGAGATTCCGGAAGGTCAACGTCACCAAGTGACTGCATTACTCAATGCTTTGCAATCTCAAAAAATCCTGATCATCATGGATGGCTTTGAGAGAGCCTTACGCGCATATAGCAGTATGGACCCCGCCCGTCTGGGTGATGATGATCGGACTGATGATGATACTAGTCGCGATTGTGTTAACATCAACGCTGACCAGTTCCTAAAAAGAGTGTGCACAATCCCTGGTATGAAAAGCAAAGTTCTTATAACATCTCGACTTGTCCCTCGCGCTGTAGAATATCCCACGGAAGGCCTATGAGAGGATGCCGAGAGAGAGGCTCAATGCACTGTATAAAAAAGACGCTGTAAAATTCTTTCGCGCTCAGGGAATTCGCGGTCCTCAATCTAAGATTGAAGCCATATGTGAATCATATGGTTATCATCCTCTTAGCTTACGTATTCTAGCTGGGTTACTTTCCGATAATCGTGAAGCGCCTGGCGATATTGCCTATGCAAAGTATTTTCAAATCACGAACGATATTATTGCTAATAAACACCATGTATTGGAACAAGCATATGTTACTTTGACTCCACAGCAGAAAATACTATTGAGCACCATCGCTTGTTGCCGTTCATCAATTCCTTATGAAACGTTAAAGTATATCTCTGGGTAGAGAAATGTCAGACAGCTCTCCCCAGAAAAGTGATAACATCAATTCGAACCTCAATGAAGATTTGAACGTGTTGGAAACCCGTGGTCTCCTACATTGGAATTGTAAAACCAATAGATATGATATTCTCCCAATCGTGCGTCGTTATGTCTATGAGCGTCTAACAACATCCTGAGCGCATTGAATACCATAAGCGCTTGTGTGCTTTCTTCTCAACTGTTGAAATCCCTAAGGAACCAAGAACCTTAGATGATCTCACACCTGCGATTGAGCTTTATTATCACACTGTGCGATCAGGTGAATTGGACAAAGCCATTGAACTATATAAAAATTACCTCGATCCCTGGTCATTTAAATTTGGAATTTATATTCTCTATAGTGAACTTGCAGAAGCTTTGTTCGGGAACGGTGGAAATTTGTACTACACTTTAAAAGATGAAGTTGAACAGGCTTGGGTTTTGAATGAACTTGCCAATATGTATAAGCTGAAGTGGACAACCATTCCGTGCTGAGAAGTTATGGGAAAATGTCAATGATATCTTAAGAAAAAAAGATGAAAAAAGTTTCGCTATTAGCTTGGGAGCGTTTGCATCAGTTACACTGTTTCCAATGGGGGCTCTTTCTAGAGCCGAAGCGAAGCTGCAGAAATTGATCAATATCTTTATCAAAATAAAAGATAAATTTTACGAAGCAACTCATAGAACATATTTATCTCGCGTTTTAATGTATCAAGGTTCATGGTCCAAAGCTGAAGGAGAATTGGCACAGTCAAGAGCATATTGGAAGAGCAAAAAGCATATTCAGGGTATTTGTTTAGATGAGTCTTATCGCGCTCTGTACGCCTTGTTGACAGCCCGTGACCGCACCCAATCATCAAGACAAAATCAAAAAAAATCAGCAACTACGCTTGTTCAACGTGCCCAACATACTGTGCAAACACTTGTCGATCTCGCTCGACTATCTACCATAAACCGAAAATCTGCAATCACACATGCTAAACGTGCACGTGAATTAGTTAATTAGATGGAAAAATACCCACTCTATTTGTACCCTGTAATTAATAATGGTATTTGTCAACTGGCTAGTAGGGGCTGCTTATCATCTGAATCAACAACTTGATTTTGCTGAACATTATCTAATCGAAGCGCTATCAACCGATGCCGATCTATAAATGCAGTTTACCATGAAGCGGACATCCTTCTTGATCTAGCACGATTACGTTATGACCAACACCATTTTGAAGAAGCCAAATCTTTTGCGGAAGAAGCTTTACACATAACTGAAAGTAGCGGTTATGCTCTCCAAGGTGCGGATGTGAATTTGTTTTTGGCCCGATTTTCGTTGGAACAGAATAATAATAAAAGTGAGGCCATAAAGTTTGCAGAGAAGGCACTAGAACTTGCTCGTTGTGACGAGCCGCCATATTACAAGGTGGCTTATGATGGTGCTGTGAAAATGTTAGAGCAATTATCTGTGTCGGCCCTACATTAGCATGGCTAATGCTTTCTGAATTCTTCAAAATCCGTTTCCTTCAGCACCTTCTCTAAAGTTGTTTTTATAAGAAAAATCCTCTTCTAAAATTCCACGGATAATAAACAGTTTCAATTACCGTATCACTTTTATAAAAACTGGTTGATTCTTAGCATCTCTGTCAATCCAAATATTATTGGGATATTTACGCCTGGCCTGGGTTAATAACTCATCAAATTGCTCTTGCGTATATTTGCTTGAAAGCTCTTCCCTGACCTGCTCAAGTGGAATAAATCTAGGATAGTGCTTTTCGCCTCAATGGAAGCATAGGCTTTGAAAAGATCTTTCCTAAATTGTTCCAATCTTTCATCAGCTGTAATGGTGAGTTCAGGTTCAGCAGGTTTAGTACAATTTTTGGGGCTGTTCGTGACCTCCAGAACGATAATCCAATGCCAAAACAACCAGAATAATAATTGCTATACTACTAAAAATATTCCAATCAATGTCAATGGAAAAAGATGGTTCCTCAGTGGAATAGGTTCAGGCAGAGTGGTTTCAGATATTGCCTGAACTGGAATTTCAGTTGGTGTGGAAGTGGGTATTGGCGTATTTGTAGAAGTGGGTGTAAGTGAGGCTGCCTCTGTAGGAGTAATTGTATTCGTAGGTGAGGGTTGGGAAATTTGAGAAAGAAGATCATCAAATACACTTGATAGTGCTTTGGTTAGTTCAGCTGTTGCTAATTCATTATCACCAATATATGGCGATATAAATAGATAGGTACCTGAAGTCTGGTTAGCGATATCACTCTAATTCTTTACTGCCTTTCGTATCGGCCATAAACCCGATTGTGTGTATGAAAATATTTTTACTGTCTGCCAGTTCTTTTGCTTTTGCCACAGGGTTTTGATCGCATGTGTCAGCGCCATCTGCAATCAGCAGAATGACATTTAGAACTTCATCGGAAGCTGGCGGAAACAGTTTGCCCGCCTCTTCCAATGCCAAAAGAGTTGGGGAATACCCCGATCCTTGAATTTCATTAAATCTTGTAAAATCTTTTCTGTCTGATGCAAGCTGGAATGGTACTACCATCTCGACATTTTCTGTCGAACACGAGGGCTCATAATGGTTTGGTCAAGATTATGGCCAAACGCCATAATTCCTAGATTGATGTTAGATGGAAAAGAATACTGTTCTAAAACCAGTGGAATAGTTTCTTGAATGATTTCTAGTCTGGTTTTTGAATATGAAAGGGTACTAAGCTTGTGGCTGCTCGATTGACTGGCTCTAACTAATATTAGTAAATTTAGCTCATCGTACGGGGGTTGATATAAGTTATTCCACCCGAAAATGCAAAGGATGTGGGCGCACTACTAATAAGTAGAAGCGTTAATGTAATTAGAAGTGCAAGAATACGAAATAAGTATCTTTTCTTCATCGATGTTTGCATCTCTCCCTACAAAGACACCTCTAAAATAGATAACGACTAGATATTATTTATGCGATAGACCTCAAAAAGGTGAATACCACCTTCACTATTGTACATGAAATTTACCTAAATCAAAATCCCAACTCCTTCCCGGCTAACCGCCGGACAGGCAAATTCTGCGCTTTGGAGCGTTAAAATCCAAACTCCTTCAAATTCTGCGCCTCGGAGCGTTTCTTCCCGCCGCCGAGCAATTCCTTCCAGAAATTGTCATCATATCGTCTCGATTTGACCGGCAGCGGCATGGGGACGCCCCAGCCGAGCAGCAGCACTTCTTCTTTGGGCTGCAGTCTTGCCAGCATCCCGCGCAGGGCATCGCGCCCTGCAAGGCCCGAAAGCACGGCATGGACATCGTCCTCGTCGCCCAGCCAGCCGCTGATGCGCGTCCCCAACTGCGACATGACCTCGTCGTAGATTTGCGAGGGGCGCTGGTCGATGATCAGCAGGGTGACGTAGTATTTGCGCAGCTCGCGCGCGATGGTGGCGAAGGTGGTCTGCGCGGCCATCTCGCGGTTGAGCAGCTTGTGGGCTTCCTCCACCACGATCACCAGTTGGCGCGGCTCGGCCTTGCCTGATGTGCGGAATTCGTTGGTCTTGTGTCTCCCAGGCGCGGCGGATCTGGCGCGTCAGGAAGTTGCTGACGAACAGGTAGTCCAGGTCGCTTTCGAATTCGCCGAACGACAGCACCACATGCTGTCCGATCTCCAGCGCCTTGATGACCTCGCCGACCGCGTCCGCGGCGGGTTTGTCCACGATATAGGGCTTGTTGAACAGGCGGCGCAGCTTGTCGTGCAGGCCTTCGGCGGCGGCCACGTTCACGCCGTGTCGAGTCGCCCAGGCGGCCACACTGTCGGGATGCGGCACTTTCTTGACCTTGCCGGTGCGCTCGTCTTCCACTTCGATCTCTTCGCGGTTCATGGACTTGAAGCGGCTGAACCAGTTCTTCGCCCCAAAGGTCGTGATCAGCGCCTCCAGCGTGGTGGGCGTGGTCTCGCGCAGGTTCAGTTCGCGCGTCAGCAGTTCCACGTCAGCGGGCAGAATGTCACTCGTGGCGATCTCCAGGTTGAAGTCCGGGGCCGAACCGCGGATGGTCGCTCCCGCTCCCAGCCCGACCACGCGCACCTTCGATCCGAACTTGGTCTTCAGGCCGGTCACGCGCAGTCCCGTGTCCGAAGCGGTGTCGTCATAAGCCGTACTCGTTGTGCATGTCGAAGACCAGCACCGAGGCCTTGTTGTAGTGCATCAGCCCGGCCAGCACCAGCCGCGTGAGAAACGACTTGCCCGTGCCGGTGGCGCCGAACACGCCCGACGAGCGCTGGACGAACTTGTCCATGTCGATGCAGACCGGATGTCCCTGCTCGCGCGTATAGCCGATGACGAAATTGGATTTGTCGGACGGGTCGCCGAAGATCTCGGCGATGTCGCCCTCGGCGGCCAGACGCACCTCGGCGTGATGCGGAGGCACGGTCTTGACCGGACCCGGGCTTGGCTGCCGTTCCCCAGAGCGACTTCAGCCATTCGGTCATATTCCGGCGAACCCGGCTCCGGGCCGCGTTCCAGCATCAGCGCGGGCAGCACTTCCAGGTTGGTGTAGAGCGTCTGTCCGTGCAGGGCTTTGGCCAGCGCGGGCGGCAGACGCGTTTCGGACTGCTCGTCCGCAAAGCGCGGATCGGTGGCGCCCAGCAGCAGGTCCGTGACCAGGCCGTAATACTGCCAGTCTCCGCTCTCGATGACCACAAAGGCGCCCTCCTGCACATCCTGCGCCGGGACGGTCAGCCGCACGCGGAAGTTTTCCTTTAGTCCGCCACCAACGATGTAACCAATAGGATTGTTTTCACTCATAATTTCTCTCTTTCTCATCTCACCACAAAGGACACAAAGGATGCACAAAGGAGTTTAAAGAACCATTCGCTTGACACCTTCTTTGAGACGCCTGACGTTGAAGTTGATCAAAAAACCCAGACGACAGCTTGTTATCTTCAAATACGTCAAAAGTTGCGCTTCATAGAGTGGATGCATGGTCTCGACTGCTTTCAATTCCACAATCACGCTTTTCTCACCCATAAATCTAATCGCAGGCCAGTTTCTACAAATACATCTTGATATTTCACATGGGACAACAGCCTGTGTTTCTACATTCAGGCCTTGTTTTCGCAATTCATACGCCAGACAAGCTTCATAAACGGATTCAAGTAAACCCGGCCCAAGATCAGTATGGACTGTATAGGCTGCATCCAATACTTTCTTCCCAATCGCTCTCTACATCAGGTGGAATTGGTACAGAACGTCTTGAAGGTTTCTTTATATAATCCGTCATTGTATTTTCCCTTTGTGTTCCTTCGTGCTCTTTGTGGTTTAAAACTAAACCACTTCGCCAAGCGCACCCAACACACACATCAACGTCGGGTAATCATCGCGCAACAACGTAATCAACTCCTTGACCGCATTCTCTTTCCATATCGCGCTCTTCTTGCCATGCGCTTTTTCAGCTTGCAGCAAATGCGCGGACAGCACTTCGCCAACCGGAATATCCGTTGCGCGCAGGATGTGACGGAAATACCCAAACCGTCCTGCAGATGTGAACGTTTGCTAAATCTTGTCATCACACAGATAAATGACATCCAAACTCAGCGGCGGACGCGGCGGCAGCAGATGGAATACTTGCCATCCTGCTCATAGCCCACCGCCAGCACGGACATCTCAACCGGCACGATGCGGCGCTCGCGGTTATCGCGCATCACCTCGTCACTGACGTTATCGGCGGTCACCAGTTGGCGAACCAGCCCGTCATCGTCGATGTGGATGTCGTGGATCAGGCCGTAGACCTGGTAGCCGTCACCCAGCGGGGCACGCACCAGCGCGCCAAAGGCCGGGACGGTCAATTGCGAAACGCGGCAGCCAGCGATGAAGCCGGTCGTGCCTGCGCGGAGTAAGCGTCCGATTTCGATTTAAGTCATATTTGTCTCCATTATGTCATTGCGAGACGGTGTTTGTTCCGTCGAAGCAATCTCCTGCTAATCGGAATAAACCACTCGATAAGATTTATCCGTTTGTAGGGGATTGCTTCCAAATGCGCTCGCAATGACATCATCTTCGTGTTCTTCCCGGTAAATTCTTTGCCGATTGCTTGTACGAGCCTTCATCCAATTCTTCATCCTGACGGCGTAGTTCTTGCGTCAGCATCTGCTCGACCTGATATTTTTCTTCATGCTTGACCACCGCGATCTCGTGCGCGCGATGCAGCAAATATGGATAAGGCTTGCTGCCCATCATGCGACATTGGTCAACCAGAACGGCGTGCAGCAAATTCAGCATATCTTTGTCATCCGCAACCCATTTGGGAATTTCCACGCGCACCGGCCAGGGATGTCCCTGTGTGCCGACGTTGAGATAGAAGAAGTGCAGTCCCAGCACGCCTTTGTAGTCTTTTTCCGATTTGGATTGGATGGCGAAGACAGCCGAGCGTTCGCCCGGCCCCAGCAGGGGATTGGATTTTTCGCCAAACATCCAGCGGTCAGATAACGCCGCGCAAGGGATGATAATCGCGGAAATTGGAAGGCGGTTCTTTTTCACCTTGCGCCTTGACCAACTCCAGCAAACGAACAACCAGATCAGCGGCGGGTTTATCAACATAACCAGCGGTGATCACATCCCGCGATTGCAAACGGGATAAAACTCTTAAATACTGCTTTAGTGATTCGTTGATATGCGGCAGTCATCATCGCTTTGGCTCCCCAGAGTTCGATTGGCCCATCAGTGAAGGTCACAACCGGGCCTTTGATGCCTTTGGAGAGTTCGTCCAGTTTGGAGCGCTCTGCCAGGTCACGTTTCAAAGCGACCATGCCATCGGTCATCATGCCGTATTTGGTTTCCAGTTCGTCTGCCATAGAGCAGTTCACTGTCGGTAGTTGACTCGGTGACTTTCGCCGGATTGCATGCGCATGACAATCGCGCCAACGTTGATCAGGCAAAATTGAATGGCAGCGTGTCGGTCAGGGTTGATCTGGGAACCGTCTGCGGCGATGAGCGTGGCATTGCTGTCTAAAACGGAAGCAGGCACGGGGATGTGAGATGCGAGAGATTCGTTTAACGGCAACGCGCAGCGGATGTTGGGGTCCGTTTCTTTGGCGCGTTCCACGATTCCCCGCAGGTAGTCCAATTCATCTGCATTTTCTTCCAACAAATTACGGGCATGCTTGCGCAGGTTCTCGATGCGTTCCCTGCGTTCGCGCGCGCCGATGCCGATTTCTTTGATCTTGGTGTAGATTTGCTGGAAGTCGATTGCCATAGTCTCACTCTAAGTGTAGAACAAATGTGCGTCTATTTTACCCCATAAATAGAGCTGCAATTCAAGCGGCTTTCGGGAACTTTTTTGGAACAATATCGTCTATGTTCTGTTCGATATACTAATTTCAAAGGAGAAAAAATCATGCGTAACAAAACTTTACTCGTTTCAGCTGTGGTGCTCGTGGCTCTGGCCCTGGGCGCGTGCAGCCCCACCATTCAGGCGGAAACTGCGCCCCCTGTGCGCACGTTGAACGTGAACGGCGCCGGGCAGGTTTTCCTGTCGCCCGATATTGCCTACATCTACATCGGTGTGCACACGGAAGAGGACACTGCCGCAGAAGCCGTGGCGGCCAACAACGATGAGACCCAACAGGTCATCGATGCGTTGAAAAAGGCAGGCGTGGATGCCAAAGACATCCGCACCACCAACTTCAGCATCTGGCCCAACCAGCAATACGGCCCGGATGGCCAGCCAACGGATACACGCTACGTGGTCGATAACTCGGTCTTCGTGACCGTCCGCGAGCTTGAGAACCTGGGCGACCTGCTTGACTCAGCCGTTGATGCGGGCGCCAACAGCATCAACAGCATCCAGTTCGACGTGGCCGACAAGACCGAGGCCATCAAGAAGGCCCGCGAAGAAGCTGTCAAGGATGCAAAGGTACAGGCGCAGGAATTGGCTGACGCCGCAGGGGTGAAGCTGGGTGAGATCCAATCCATCAGTTTCTACGACTCGGCTCCCGCTCCCTTCATGGGCGACTTCGGCAAAGGCGGCGGCGGTGGCGATGGCTGCGGAAGCTTCCGTACCGATCCAGCCCGGCCAGTTGACCTTGACGGTTACGGTCAGCATGAGCTACGAGATCAAATAAGCCGCATCATTCTGGACTCCAAGGCCTGCCTCCGTTCAAGAGGCAGGTTTCTTGTTTATAATGGGTCTGATAGGTCTTTTAGTCTCATTAGTCTTACAGGTCTAACAAGTCAGACCTGTAAGACATGTTTGACCTATTAGACCCGTTAGACTTTCTCAAAGGAGTTCTCATGCTAAAAGTCGGATACATTGGCCTCGGCCTGATGGGCAAATCGATGGCCCGCAATATCTTGAAAGCCGGATTTCCGGTCGTTGTACATAACCGTTCCCAGCGCCGCAGTGGACGAACTGGTCGCCGAAGGCGCGGTGGCTGCATCTAATCCCGCCGAAGTTGCTGCGCAGGTGGACGTGGTCTTCACCAACCTGCCCGACACCCCGGACGTGGAACTGGTTGTGTTGGGCGAAAATGGCATTATCGAAGGTGCGAAAGATGGGATTGATCTTCGTGGACAATTCCACTATCAAACCGGGTGCGGCGCGCGCGATTGCGGCGAAACTGGCCGAGAAAGGTGTGATGAGTCTGGATGCACCCGTCTCGGGCGGGGACATCGGCGCGCAGAATGGCACACTGACCATCATGGTCGGCGGCGATGCGGCTGCGCTGGAAAAGGTCATGCCAATTTTCCAGGTCATGGGCAAGACCATCACCCACGTCGGCGATGCGGGCGCGGGACAGGTGACCAAGGCCTGCAACCAGATCATGGTCGCGGCGCAGATGGTGGCGATGGGGGAATTACTGGTCTTCTCGAAGAAGGCTGGTGTCGATCCGCAGAAAGTTGTGGACGCCATCAAAGCCGGGGCTGCCCAGTGCTGGAGCTTAGACGTCAAGCCACCGCGCTTGTTCGATGGCAACCGTCAGCCGGGATTCAAAGCATATATGCAGGCCAAAGACCTGAACATCGTGATGGAATCGGCGCGCGAGTACGGCGCTCCGCTGCCGTTGACGGCCGAGAGTACCCAGATGTTCAACGCCATGCTGCAAATGGGTATGGCTGAACTGGACAATTCTGCAGTTGTCGGTGTGATCGAGAAGTTGGCCGGGGTGGGGTTGTTGGATTGATTATGCTATTGTAGGGGCGGGTCTGCAGACCCGCCCCTACGTGGATATAAATTATGAAATCTCTCAAACGTTCCTGGCCCTGGTTCCGTGACCTGGGCCTTATCATCATCGGTTCGCTGGCGCAGGCGGTTGGCTTGCGTCTCTTTTTGATTCCCGCGAATCTGGCTTCGGGCGGCGTCAGCGGGATCGCACAGTTCATCAACAATTACACGGACTGGCCGATCGGCTTGATGGTTTTTATCGGCAACCTGCCGCTCTTCATCCTCGGCTGGCGTTTTCTGGGCGGACGGCGCTTTGGCATTCGCACGGCGGTTGCCATCATCACTTACTCCGTCGCGGTGGATGCGCTGGCCTTTTTCCTGCCCAAGAACGGCCTGACCGATGACATCTTCCTCAATTCTCTCTATGGCGCAGTGGTAGCTGGGGTCGGCTACGGACTGGTCTACCGCGCGCGCGGCACCAGCGGTGGCTCGGACATCCTGGCGCGCATCCTGAACCACTGGCGGGGCGTGTCGATGTCGGCCAGTTATTTGATGGTAGATTCAGCTGTCATATTGGGAGCAGGCCTGGTCTTCGGCTGGAAAGAAGCGTTATATGCACTCATCACGCTCTACGTCAGCGGACTCGTCGCGGAGACCGTTCTTGAAGGGCCGCGTACCGTCCGGTCCGCGTTGATCGTCACCGAGCAGAAGGATGCCGTCGCGAAGCGCATCCTGGACGATATGTCCCGTGGGGTGACGGTTTTATCGGGAACCGGCGCGTATACCGGCGCAGACAGGCCGGTGCTGTATTGTGTGGTGACGAAGGCGGAAGTGGCACTGCTCAAGAATATCGTGGAAGATGCCGACCCAAAGGCTTTTATGGTCATTGGGCAGGCGCATGAAGCTTTGGGGGAGGGTTTTCAACCGTTGAAAACATGATTATTTTGCTGTCATCGCGAGGAGGCTGGAAGCCGACGCGGCGATCTCCTGGTAGCTGGGAGATTGCCACGCCCCCCGTCTCGGACCGACGCCCTTGCGGGGCGGACGGCCTGCGGGGCTCGCAATGACATTCTTTTTCTATTTCCAGACTTGTTCTGCAACTCTCAAGAAATTTTCACCCAATATGCCTCGGACGGTTTTTTCGCTATGGCCCCGTGCTAACAGTAGCTCGGTAATTTCTGGGATTTGTTCAGGTTCAACGAACGCCAGATAATCTTGTATTTGATCGGGTGGAAATCTATCCGGGTGGCTTTCAATGTAGTCAAGCAGTTCTTGTTTATCGATCACATAATCCAGGCCAAGGCCAACGTGCTGTGGGCCAACCAGGTCGATGACATATTCAATGTGTTCAACCACAGTCTCACTTGATGTTCCCCCGAGAAAATCGCCGATGCCGTTGATACCGACCACGCCACCGGTTTCCGCACAGGCTTTGATCTGTTCATCTGAGATATTACGGGCGTTCTCATGTACATCTTTTGGATTGGAATGCGAAAAGATGACCGGGGCTCTGGACGTTTCAAACGCTTCCATCGTAGCGCGGTATCCCATGTGGGATGCATCCACCACCATGCCGACCCGGTTCATTTCCGCGATAACCTGCTTCCCGAAATCCGTCAGGCCGATCTCCCCCTCCATGCAGCCGCCGGACGCGCGGTTGTCTTTGTTATAGGCCAAAAGCATCTGACGCACGCCCAGGTCGTAATAGAATGAAATCATATTCAGATTGCCGTTCAGGGGTTCTGAACCTTCCAGATCGAAGGCGATCGCTATTCGGTTTGTTTCTTTGGCTTTCCGAATATCGCTCACTGCCTGAGCCAAAAGATATTCATCAGGATGAGCTTTGATGTATTTCCTGAAACCAGCCAGCACCTGGATCACTTTCTCGAAGGAGTCCATGTCCATACCAATATTGATTGACACAAAATCAACCCCGCTGTTTTTGTACCTGACCAATTCGCTCAATTCAGGCTCTGGATTGAGTGGAAAACAGACGTGTGCATCCCATACCAGGGACTGAGAATGAAATTGTTTGGCTTGTTTAGAGATCATGATTGCAATAAAAACAAAAACCGCGTTTGGGTAGTTATTTGTCAGATTTATCGATAGCGAAATTTCCTATGTTGCTTTAGCAGGTAATTTTATTGAGTTTTGTACGTTTATTGGATCACTTGGCCAGTAACGTGGACTATCAATTTATTCTGGGCCTTTGTTAAAGCACTCCACGACAATTTGTAACTTGGCTCAATTTCATTACCCCTTACTGTCAGTTATATCATAATCCTCCGACATTTGCACCTGCAACGCACAACCATCATTTACATAGACAATATTGGTTGTGATGCTGGCTTGTATGATCTGCTTCGTTCATCTTCATTCCAAGGGTCTGTAATGGCGAAATGGGCCGCTTTACTTTATAGGCGGTATTTTGAAATGCCAAATTGGTAATACTTACAATGTTTGCAATAATCTTTAGCTTGTTTCGCATCTTTATAAGTTAGCCACCCTACTAAACGTGCATAATTGTATGCAGAAACAGCATACCATTGAAAAGCACAAGATAACCACTCAATTGGAATATCCGTTGGCACATCTTTTAGTACTCCGTCAATTACCCCAATATTAATATTTTCTTTTGCAGCCCTTTTTCTAACAAGGGTTTCGGCCTCATCAACTGAATCATATAGCCAAAATATACCTTGACTGAGCCGTGCTAATGTAGTTAAAGCAAAATCATTATCATCTTGAGCAGATAAATTATCAATGTGGTCTAAAACCATGATTTCTCCAAACAAGTACTTGTGAAAGGGGTTATAAACAATTTTTTACCCAAACTGTATCGCCACACCAAGAACGATCATGATCTGTGCGATGTGATACATCCCGATGTTCAGCATGCGTCCGTTTTTGATGGGGTTGACAAAGCGGTGCCAGGCCAGGGTGATGTCCGAAAAATAGAACATCGCGGCCCCAAAGCTGACCAGTAGTGCGGCGGTCGCGTCCCAATCCGGGCGGTAGAGTGTCAGCGTGGCGGCCAGCAGCATCAGCGTGATCACAACGCCATAGATGATGACCGGTACGACCAGCCGGTTTTGTCCCTTTGCGCGTAAGCTCTCCACAATGCGGCGCAGCACCCTGACCGAGCCCAAGTCCGATCACGATGGCGAGACCGATGCTCCAGAATGACGGTGCTGGCGGCAGGGGGATGTTGAATCCGATCAGGTAGGCTACATGTCCCAGCAGGAAAGCCACCAGCCCGACGATGAAGAAACGGTCGATGAACATCAGGGAGATATCCCCTGCCAGCGAGAACAGGATCCGATCCCGAACCATAGCAAGGCGCCCTGTAAACCGGCTGTGGTAGTACAGCCAGATGAACAGGCAAACCATCACCGCCGGTTTGGCGACGAATTCCAGCTTACGCCAGCCTTTCCACAAGGCCAGCGATTCCAGCCCGGCAAAGATGATGGCTAAGATGATGAGGATGTTCATGGTGGCCTCCCAATGAATGGTGTCATCGCGAGGAGGGTTGAGTAGCCGAATGCCGTAAAACTGACGCGGCGATCTCATGTTATCTGGAGATTGCCACGCCACCTTCGGTGGCTCGCAACCCCGCCACAATTTGGCGGGGTAATGACATAGAAAATCTTATTCTTCTTCTTCTTGATCTTATACCCAAAGCGACGCATGGCGTTTTCGTCCTTGCGCCAATCTTTGAGCACCTTCACGCGCAGCTCCAGAAAGACCTTGCGCCCAGACATCTCTTCGATTTCATGCCGCGCTGCCGTGCCGATGCGTTTCAGCATCTCAGCGCCGCGCCCGATCGCGATTCCCTTTTGCGAGTCTGCGCTCCACGAAGATCGTGGCAGCGATATACGCGCTTTCGTCAGGGCGCTCGGTAAACTCGTCGATGCGGACGGCCACGCCGTGCGGCACCTCGTCGCGCAGCTTGAGCAGGCAGGCTTCGCGGATCAACTCGGCAGCGATGTCGCGCTCGTACATGTCGGTGATCTGTTCCGGTTCGTACTCAGGTTTGCCGAGCGGGAATCAGTTCTGTCAGCGCCGCGAGCAGGAACTTCCAGCCCGTTTCCGGTGGTGGCTGAAATGGGAAGCATCTGCGCATCTTCCGGGACCAGGGCCTGGTACGCTTCGAGACGCGGAGTCAGGGCTTCAGCAGGGACCAGGTCTATTTTGTTGGGAGCAAGCACGAGCGGAGTCCGACGCGCCAGCCGCGAAAGGCGCGTCGCCGATCAATTTGTCTTCTTCCGTTGGTGCGACCGATACGTCCACCAGAAAGAGCACCACATCCACACCGGGAATGGCGCCTTCGGCCTCCTGGTTGAGAAATTTCCCCAACTTCTGACGGGGCGTGTGAATGCCGGGCGTATCCACAAAAACGATCTGGGCATTGTCGGTGGTCAGGATGCCAAGCTGACGGCGGCGGGTGGTCTGCGCCTTGGGCGTGACTGCTGCGACCTTCTGGCCCAGCAGGGCATTGATCAGCGTGGACTTGCCCACGTTGGGGCGTCCGATAACGGCTACAAAGCCGAAGCGAAAATCAGGGTTCATTTTTTATCTCTTTTCCAATTCACAACAATGATACTCGAAATAATGAGCAATGCACCAACGGCCAACTGCCACGAGAGATGCTCATCCAAGAAGATGACGCCCAGAATAACCCCACCTAGCGGGAAGATGTAAGTGACCATGCCTGTGCGCGTGGGGCCGATTTCATGCAGCAGGTAATACCAGAGAATCAGTGCCAAACCAGAACCAAGGATGCCCAGCCACAGGATGGCGATCCAGGTGATGGGGAGTTGGGGAATTTTGAAGGGGCTTTCAAACACTGGAGCAAGCATCCACATGACAAGGTTGCAGAGACCAGCGGGGCAGCGCCGCGTACCAGGCCAGGCGCGGATTCCGTCTTTCTGGCGCGCATAGACCGAACTGCCTGCATAAAAAATGGCCGCCAGGATGACCGCCGCCTGCCCGAGAACGGAACCATGTACCCCGGCCAACAGGTCTTCACTGAGCAGCACAACCACGCCGATGAAACCGACGAACAAACCAATTACTCTTTGAACGGTCATTTTGTCATCTTGCAGGAACAGGTGCGCAATGACAATGGTGAAGAGCGGCACGGTAGCGTTCAAAATGGAGGCCACGGCTGAATCAATGGACAGCTCGCCCCAGGTAATAAGGAAAAAGGGAATCGCGACACTGGTCACGCCAAGAACCAGGAAGGGCAGCCAGCTCAGCTCCAATTGCGCGGCCAGGCTTTGCGCTGTATAAGTGACGGCTCCACCTGCAAACAGCAACCCGAACAATACGCGCCAGGCCACCAGTGTGTTGGGCCCGATTTCGTCGAGCGCTATCTTGATCCATAAAAAAGAAGCGGACCAGATGCCGCCGAGAAAGATGAAAGCTGTCCAGTGTTTGGGTTGCATGCAGGTCTCCTGACCACAGATGAACGCAGATAAAACGATTTAGCAAACAGGGCGAGTTTATCATGAAAGCGAAGATGAAACTGGCAAATTGCTGCTTGTAATTGCCCCCATCTAGTTGTATTATTTGTTTAGACATAATTTCATCAGGATGAGGGCATGGGCGAGGGATCATACTTCAATTTTGATCTGATTATCGAGCGGGTAGGGGAAAAATACCGGGCGCGCGTGTTTGATTCCCCGGCAGGGCAGGCTTCAGCAGAATTTGATATTCCCTTTTCAGAATTGGAACTGGAAAATTTTGTCTTGCGTATGGGCAGGCCCAGGGCTGGGGTGACGGCGCGTGGACTCGTCCGAAATGGAAGCGGTCAAGCAATGCGGCGAACGGCTCTTCCGGGCGGTCTTCACAGATGATGTCTATGCCAGCTTTTTGCGCAGCCGGGATACCGCGCTCGAGGAAGAAAAAGGCCTGCGGGTGCGCTTGCGCATCGATGTGCCCGAGTTCCATGACTATCCCTGGGAGTTTTTGTACAACGCGCATCTGAACCAGTTCCTGGCGCTCTCCAAAGATACGCCGGTGGTGCGCTATCTGGAATTGCCGTATCCGGTGCAGCCGCTGACGGTCCAGCCGCCGCTGAAGATCTTGGTGATGATCTCCAGCCCGGAAGGCTTCCCGAAGTTGAATGTGGAAGAAGAGTGGAAACGGCTCAGGGATGCCCTGGCTCCGCTGCTCCGCCGCGGCCTGGTAACTCTGGAACGGCTGAAGAACCCCACGTTGAGCGCGTTGCAGCAGCATTTACGCAGGGGGGAATATCACATCTTCCACTTCGTCGGGCATGGTAAATACTCCGAACACAAACAGGATGGCATGCTCTTGCTGGAAGAAGAAAATGGGCATGGGCGGCCGGTCAGCGGGCAATACCTGGGGACAGTTTTGCATGACCATCGCTCGCTGCGGCTGGTGGTCTTGAACGCCTGCGAGGGCGCGCGCACATCCCAGGAAGACCCGTATGCGGGCGTGGCGCAAACGCTGGTGCTGCAAGGCATCCCGGCGGTGATTGCCATGCAGTTCGAGATCATCGAAACGGCGGCCATCACCTTTGCGCAGGAATTTTATGGCGCGGTGGCAGACGGCTTCCCGGTGGATGCGGCCGTTTCGGAGGCGCGCAAGGCCATCTTCGCAACCGGCAATGATGTGGAGTGGGGCACGCCGGTGCTCTACATGCGCACGCCGCAGGGAGTTATCTTCGAAATCCCCGAAGCGCTGCGAGCCAGACAACCCCTGGCAGATGAATCTGTCTCTTATGTGGACAAGGAACTCGAACAGAAATTGGAAGGGCTGTACACGGAAGGACTGGCCGCTTTCTGGGTGGAAGACTGGGACAAGGCCTGCGACCGTTTCCAGAAAATCCTCGCGGATCGACCCGACCATGCGGCTGCTGCCGATAAACTGGCGGAAGCCAAACGTCAGCGGAATCTGGCCAGCTTGTATGCCCGCGCATCGGAAGCGCAGAGCGCGGAAAACTGGCCGGTAGCTCAAAAAACGCTGGAAGAACTGCTGAAGGACTCTCCTGAATACAAAGATGCTTCAACTACGCTCAAGATGGTTAAAAAGCAAAAACGCCTGGCTGAGTTGTATGCTGAAGCCAAACAGTTGCATGCGGCGAAGAAATGGCAGGCGGTGGCAAAGGTCTTTGCCCAGATCAAATCCCTTGATTCCGAATACCCTGACCCTGAAAACTTGCTGCCCACAGCAGAAAAGGAACTGGACAGAACTCAAGCGCCAGGCTGAACTCAATGAACTCTACAGCCGCGCCGTGCACGAGATGGATGCCGGTCATTGGGGGGAAGCCCAAAAATTGTTGGGACAAGTCCAAGATAAGGAACCGGGTTTTCTGGAAACGGAACGCTTGTTATCAAAGGTAGAAACTGAAATCCGGCAATCCGAGGAGGAGCAGAAACGTCAGGATCAGATCAACACACTGTACGAGCAGGCGCATGGATTGCTGCGCTCGAAGAAATGGCGCCAGGCGCTGGATAAGATCGAAGAAATCCGCAAGCTGGATGAGCAGTTCGAAGACCCCGAAAAAATTGCCGAGCGGGCACAGGTGGAGTTGGCGCGCGAGGAACAGGAAGCCGAGCGCCAGAACGAACTGGCCGCCATGTACGCTGAAGCGGTGCGCTTGCTGCGGGAAGAGAAATACCAGGAAGCCCTGGAAAAATGGCAGGAGATCAAGAGCATCGATGCCAAATATCCCGACCGGCAGAAGGTGCAGCGGACGGCCAGAAAGAGCCTGGCTGCGCTGGCGAAGCCAGTAACCGGGAAAGCGCAGAATTACCGTACCAAAATCGCTTTGGATAGGATTGGGTGGTATTGTCACCATTGCTGTCATCATTTTAGCTTGAATCTTATCTGGGAACAATGGCGAGAAGCCATTATCACCCGCAATTTCAGCTCCTACATCTGTTTCAGGTGGAAAGGTTGTTATTCCGACTGCAACCAAAACCCCTGTGAAGACAAGTACACGAGTCGGCCTACAGCTACGCAAGTCGACAAGCGGTTATGCTGATCCGACGATGTATGATGATTTTGATAGATATACTTATGATGGTAAATTATAACAAATCTTATGGGACTGTAAGCTGACATATGGAGACAAATATTTTTCCAAGTAGAGCGCATGTAAACTTGTTCTATAAATTGAAGTGGATGATATAAGACGATGCAGGTTTGGTTATGCAAACAAGTCTTACAATCCCGTTAGACGACGCTACTTTTATTGAAGCCAGAAATGATGCTGGACTCAGTGACACGACAGAATATGGTACAGATGGATATTTGGGTACCTGAATTGGTATGTCACGGGTGATGGTTACATCTTACGAGATGTAAGTATTATCGCAGGCTAGGATACGTCAAACAAAAACTTAGTCTTGTTAGTGAGGTATTACATTTGGAGATTGCTACTCACGAACTTGACTGTTGATTCGATGAATTACACCAGGAAACTGGCATATACTCTAGAATTGAAATCGATTCGCAAATTCGATGACTTTCGCATACTATAGTAGATACAGATAGTAAATATGGTGGATCGATGATGTACTTTGAGAAACATTGCGTTTGCACTAATCTACTGCAAGTGATAGCTTTAATCAAGCAATTTACATAATGATTGAGAAATTGCCCAGAAATCAACAGGTGATTTGTGGATGACGCCTGAGAATTGATTGTTTAAGTGTATTTGAGATGAGCTAGCATTCGCCAAACTATTCACGTCAACACTGCCCCTTCCATCTTCAACAACCATTCCTTTGTAGGCAATCCCTCCCCGCCGCCGTAGCCGGTCAGCTTGCCATCGCTGCCGATCACGCGGTGGCAGGGGATGACCAGCGGCATGGGGTTGGTGGCATTGGCGCGGCCCACAGCGCGCGCGGCCTTGGGATTGCCGATCTCGTAGGCGATCTCACCGTAGGTGCAGGTTTGCCCGTAGGGGATGGAGAAGACGATTTGCAGCACCTGTATCTGGAAGGGGCGCAGCAGGGACCAATCTATCGGCAGGTGAAAGGCCTTTCGTTCGCCTCGCAGGTATTCGTCCAGTTGTTGATGCGCGGGGGCTACTTTTTCGGGGTCGGGTTGGGCCGGTCGCTTGAAACGTTTGGTCAGGTATGCGCCGAAGTCCGCTTCATCCTGTGACCATTCGATGGCAGCCAATCCGTAATCGGTGCTGGCGATCCACAGGTCGCCAAGCGGGGAATTTTGCAAAACGCCAGTGTAGAGTGGGGTATTTTTGTCCATTTTGGCCTTTTTTCTTAACAATCCTGCAAATTGTCCAACAATCGTAGGGAAAACGTAGGTTTGGCGTCAAGTTTTTTATGCAGGAGCATGATAAATTATGTTCATAAGGTGATTTCTCTTCTCCTCCTTTCAAGAGAGAACCGGGGTCGGCGTCCCCGGTTCTCGCAATTTAACGGGGAGAAGCAGAGAAATCGGTGGGCATCCAGCATGTGAAGGCAGTATAATCTTACATAGTGCTGCGTAATTGTCTGAACTGATTGGTTGAATTATACAGGGTATTTCCCAGTGCAAGTTCAGATAAATATGCAAGAAGCAGTATCACCCTAATTTGAGAGGATGAACATGACCGTACAAATTACTATTGTCGGGCTTGGGCAGCTTGGCGCTTCGGTTGGACTGGCGCTGGGGAAGCGCCGGAATGACATACATCGTGTGGGCCATGATATAAGCCCTGAGATCGCGAAAAAGGCGCAAAAGATAGGCGCGGTAGACGATGTGAAATATAATCTGCCTGCGGCCGTGCGCGAGGCGAATATCGTGCTGTTGAGCCTGCCTGTGAACGAGATCCGCGCTACGCTGGAAGTGATCGCACCTGACCTGCCTGAAGGCGCAGTTGTCATGGATACGGCTCCTGTCCAGACTGCTGTGTCGGAATGGGCGCAGGAAATCCTGCCGGAAGGACGCTATTATGTAGGGCTGGTGCCTGCCATCAATCCGATATACCTGCACCGCATTGAGCTGGGTGTGGATGCTGCGGAAGAAGACCTGTTCGATGACGGCGTGGTGATGTTGGGCACTTTGCCGGGCGTGCCTGAAGAAGCGGTGAACGTGGCGACCGACCTGATCGAAGTACTTGGGCGCGATGCCGTTTTTGCAGATATTTCTGAAACAGACGGCCTGATGGCCAGTGCACATATTGTTCCGCAGTTGGTGGCCGCGGGGTTGCTCAACGCAGTGGTCGATCAGCCGGGCTGGAAAGAAGCCCGCAAGCTGGCGGGGCGTCCCTTTGCGGCGCTGACTTCTGCTTTGGCTGTATCAGGATGAAACCCAATCCCTGGGCGAGGCGGCCTTGCTCAATCAGCGAGAACGTTGCCCGCGTGCTGGATGTGGTCATCGGCTCGCTGCAAGGCCTGCGTGATGATATTGCCAGCGGCAACCGCGAGAATGTCTCCGAGCGGCTCGAAATGGCATTGGAAAGCCATGACCGTTGGCTTGGGGAGCGCTTGCAGGGTGACTGGGCGAATGAGGCGGAAAAACCTGATCCAGCAATCAATCCCCAGCCTTTGGGAGCGTCTGATAGGGATCGCGCAAACGTCCTGATACTGAGAAATAGTGTGTCGTTTTATTGCTATATTCTGGAATGCGCGGATGGGACTTACTACACCGGCTGGACAACTGACCCTGAGCGACGCCTGAAACAGCACAACAAAGGCACCGCTGCGCGCTACACTCGCAGCCGGCTTCCGGTAAAGATGGTTTATCTCGAGCCCCAGCCGGACCGCGCGACTGCCATGAAAAGAGAGAGGGCTATCAAGCGCCTCTCTCGTGAAAAGAAAAAAGAAATTGATCGCGTCAGCCCCTAGCTCCTCTCCCTAACAGGAGAGTGGAATTTAATCGGTAAACAACGGCAAATGCCCCAATGCGATGATGTGCATCCACTTGGCGCGGTCGCCCTCGGTCAGGATGGCGGCTTCGGCGGCAACGGTCGCGCCGGCCTTTTCCAGGATCATGCGCATGCCTTGCAAGGTCGAGCCGGTGCTGATGACATCGTCAACGATGACCGCTTTCTTGCCCTTCAGCAGATCGCGGTCTTTTTCGTCCAGGATCAAAATCTGCGGCTGACCGGTGGTGATGGACAGCGTCTCAGCTTTGAGGCATCGCCCATGTAAGGCTTGATACGTTTTACGAAGAATGACATAGGGTTTTTTGGCTTCAACCGATAGCGCATACGCAGTGGGAATGGACTTGGCTTCAGCCGTGACCAGCACATCGTAGTCCACATCTTTGAGCTTTTTATTCAGTTCCTTGGCGCAGGCCTGGACCAGTTCGGTATCCCCCAGGATGTTCAGGATAGCAATCCGTAAACCGGGAGCAACTTCAAAGAGGCGTAAGTCGCGTTTCAGTCCGGCAATTTCAACAGGGTGGGTTTCGTGATCGGGCATGTTTCCCTCCGGGAAAGTGGTATAGACAGGGCGTAGTTTATCACGAATTCTGTGTGAGCGGGAATTAAAAACCTCGCTTTGTAAAACTTCCTGCCACGAATAACACGAATTTCACGAAGAATTTTACAATTCGTGCTCATTTGTGAAATTCGTGGCAAAAAATGATTCTGCTATGCTAAGGGTGCCTTTATTTTCGGCTTCTGCTCTATCCTGAACGTGTATAATCTTAACATGCTGCCAGACTTGCAACTCAACGATATCGTGCGGATGCGTAAACCGCATCCCTGTGGCTCTTACGAATGGACGGTCACACGTCTGGGAGCGGATATCGGCCTGGAATGCAAAGGCTGCGGTCGACGTGTGATGTTGACGCGCCGTGAATTGGCCCGACGTACAAAAACGATTCTTCCGACGGGAAAATGATCAACGCATGAGCCAGAATAAAAAACCGCATATTCTCTTTCTGTTTTCCGATACCGGCGGGGGACATCGCAGCGCTGCCGAAGCCATCATCGAAGCCATCCAACTTGAATATCGGCGATGTTGTCACGACTGAAATGCTGGATTTTTTCAAAAGCAAGGCACCGCTTCCGTTGAACAAAATGCCAGACTGGTACCCAGACATGGTCAAAGCGCCGCAGCTATGGGGGCTGAGTTTCAAAATGAGCGACGGTCGCCGTCGCGCGCGTGCCATTACGGCCAGCATGTGGCCTTATGTAGGCCGGGCCGCGCGCAGACAGATTGTAAAGAGCATCCTGCCGATCTGGTTGTCACAGTACATCCGCTGGCAACAACAGTTTTCCTGAAAGCCCTGGGGAGAAATCGCCCGCCATTTATCACCGTTGTGACCGATATGGTCACCGCCCATGCGCTCTGGTACGACCAGCGCTCAGACCTGATCCTCGTTCCAACAGAAACTGCCCGCCAACGAGCCATTGAATATGAAATGGATCCGAACAAAGTGCGCGTTGTGGGGCAGCCGGTTGCCGAGCGCTACTGCGTCCCAGCCGGGGATAAAGCGGCCCTGCGCAAAAAACTTGGCTGGGAAGGGGATAAAACGATTGCCCTGCTCGTCGGCGGCGGCGAAGGCATGGGGCCGCTAGGCGAGACAGCGCGTGAGATCGCCGCATCAGGCCTGGACGTTGCGCTTGCTATCGTTGCCGGACGGAATCAGAAACTGAAACAGGAACTCGAAGCGCTCGATTGGCCGGTTCCCGTTCACATCTACGGATTCACGCACGAACTGCCTGACTTCATGCGCGCCGCGGATGTGTTGGTCACCAAAGCCGGGCCCGGGACGATTGCAGAATCACTCAATGCAAGTCTGCCTATCATCCTGTATGCCAAATTGCCCGGACAGGAAGATGGCAACGTCACCTTCGTGGTGGAAGAAGAAGTTGGCGTCTGGAACCCCGACCCGAAACAAGTGGCGCAGACCCTGGTGGAATGGGTGCAAAACCCCGAAATCCGCCAGCGCTATGTTGAAAATTGCAAACGCGCCGCCCGCCCGGACGCCTCCCGCCAGATCGCGCGTGCCATTGGGGAAACGCTGGAGTTGGTTCCTCAAAGTGCGGTTGTGGAGGAATGAAGAAACGCCACGTAGTGGTATGTGGGTTTGAAAAAATACGAATTAGGCTACCTATTGAAAATTTGGAGAGCTTATGGAATTAAAATCTGCCAATCGCTGATCAACTGAACAAATGTCAAAATATTCTGATTGCAGGTATGGGAGGGGGTTTTGATGTGTTTTGTGGCTTGCCCATTTATTTTGAGTTGGAACAGCGTGGGAAAAATGTCCATTTAGCAAACTTCAGCTTCACAGATGAAATACTCTTTAGGGGAGGAAGAGCACTTACGGAAACATTGGTTGGAGTTACTGCTGATTACGAGGGCATGGTTCCTTATTTCCCAGAGCTCTATTTGGCCCGTTGGTTTAAAGAAAAAAGGGGTAGTGACATTACTATCTGGTCGTTTCTGAAAACTGGTGCTCAACCACTATTTGATAACTATCAAGTACTTGTTGAGCAATTATCTATCGATTGTATTTTATTAGTCGATGGTGGTGTCGATAGCCTTGTTCGAGGTGATGAACCAGCCACGGGAACAGTTATTGAAGATGCAACTTCATTGTTTGCTGTAAATGAATTGAAACAAGTATCAACAAAACTATTAGCGTGCATTGGATTTGGCGCAGAGAGAGATATAGCCTATGCATCTATCTTGGAGAATATTGCATTCTTGACAAAGAAAGATGCATTTTTTGGAAGTTGTGCGCTAACTCCACAGATGGATGTATACAGAGCTTATGAAGATGCAGTGCTTCATGTCCAGTCAAATGAATTTCAGGATCCTAGTGTAATAAACTCATCTATTGTGTCGGCTGTCCAAGGACATTATGGAAATTTTCATCTAACTGATAAAACTAGAGGAAGTCGTCTTTGGATCTCACCTTTGATGTCTTTATACTGGTTTTTCGATCTCCCCATCGTGGCAAAGCAAAATCTTTTTCTGCATCAATTAAAAGGCACAAGTACATTCAGGGATGCTTTTCAAGCTTATGTGCAAAGTGCTAAATATATTACAAAGCGAGAACCTGAACGCTTCCCGCTTTTATAACAAAGTCAAAAGGAACTTTATAGCTGAAGGCAGGCTAACGAGGCATGCAGTTCGGATGAAACAAGCACCCTTGTAAAATAAGGGTGCTTGTTCTTGAAATTTCCAGGTTATTTCTCGAAACCTAATTCCCTGATTGCATATACACCGTCGTGATCGGGAAGGGAATTTCGATGCCCTTCTTCTCTAACGCGGCTTTGATCAATTCAAAGGCGGCGTCCTTTGCTGCAAATGGATTGGTCTTGGACATATCCACCCAGAAGTAAGCGCTCATATCGATAGATGAACCGCCAAAGGTATGGAAGATGACCACCGGTGCGGGGTCGCCAACATAACCGGGGACATTCTGGATCGAATTGAGTACAACCTGTCGCGCAACTGCCGGATCAGAGTCATAAGAAACGCCCACGGGCAGTTCCACGCGACGGAACTCGGCGCGTGTGTAATTCGTGATCGGGTTAGAAAGGATGGCTGCGTTGGGAATGATGACGATGCGCCCGTCAACTGTCTTCATTTCGGTGGTGCGCATATTAATGGCCAGGATCGTTCCAATGAATTGATCGGTCTCGATCACATCTTCAACCTCGAAGGGCTGTTGGATGAGCAGGATAACCCCCGCAACAAAATTTTGCATGATTTCTTGCATTGCAAAACCAACCGTGAAACCCAGAATGCCAAGACCGGCCAGAAAAGCCGATACATCAAAAAAGCGTTGCAGCGCTGTGATTGTCCCGATGACAATAATGCTCCAGCGCGTCACCTGTGTCAGTAGCAATGTTACTTCGCGGTCAGTATTTCTTTTTGTCAGCACTCTATTAATTACGTTGCTAAGCAACCTGGCAATATACAAACTTACGATGAAAATCAAAAGGGCTGTGGCAACATTCGGCAACTCGGCCACTACCTTGTCAAGAAATTGGCTAATATAGTCGGGCATACTTTTCCTCCAATATGAGATTTGTGCAATCTTATCGTAAAGACGCGTATGAGTCCAATGTTCTGTTTTCGAGTAGAATTCAGCGGATTTTAATCGCCTGCCAGCTTGCTGATATATAATGCCCGAAAGGGTATAATCTTTTCTATGCCTATATTGGACGCCCATACCCTGGAGTTTTTCAGCCGCAGCCCTGAACAGACGCGGCGTGTTGGTATGCGTTTGGGAGGACTTCTGCAAAATGGCGACGTGATCTGTTTGCAAGGTGACCTGGGCGCGGGCAAGACCACGCTCGTGCAGGGATTGGCTCAGGGCTGGGGTTCGCTCGACCCGGTCACCAGCCCCACGTTCATCATTGTGAATGTTTATAGACGTCCCGACGATGGGCAGCTTTTTCACATGGACGCCTATCGCCTCGACTCCGCCCCCGAAGCTGCTGAACTGGACCTGGACGAAATGCTGGCCCAGGGGTCTCTGCTGGTTGAATGGCCGGAACGCATCCGGGGGGTTCTGTCCGCAGAGCATATGTGGATCTCGTTCGAATACGTGGCCGAGGAAAATCGTCAGATGTTGATAAGAGCCACAGGCGCTCGCTACGATGATTTACTGGCCGAATTGCGCCAGGATCTGTATGGAGGCGATTGATGCTGCTGGCAGTTGATACTTCCACCAAACAAATGGGATTGGCGCTTTATGATGGCGCGCAGGTGATTGGCGAATTGCTCTGGCAAAGCCGTCATTATCACACCGTAGAATTGGCTCCCGCCGTTGCAGACCTGCTGGCTCGTTCCGGCCTGAAGATGGATGAGATCAAGGCCCTGGGCATTGCGTTAGGCCCGGGCTCGTTTACCAGCCTGCGCGTAGGGCTGGCCTTTGTCAAAGGGCTGGCGTTGGCGCGGCATCTGCCTGTCATGGCTGTACCCACGTTGGATGTGGTTGCCGCGGCACAAGTGGTCCGCAATATTCCACTGGCGGCTGTGCTGCAGGCCGGGCGCGGACGATTGGCACTGGGACGATACAAAGTTGTGGATGAAACCTGGCAGGCCGATGGCGAGTTACAGGTGACCACCGCCGATGAGCTGGCCGATAGCATCAGGAAGCCGACCATCGTGTGTGGCGAGCTAACAGCCGATGAACGTCAGCGCCTGGCGCGCAAACGCGTCAATGTGCGATTGGCTTCTCCCGCAGGTTGTGTGCGGCGACCAGCCGTCCTTGCGGAATTGGCCTGGGAGCGCTGGCAGGCCGGGGAACAGGACGATGCGGCCCCGCTTGCGCCCATCTATCTGCATACGGCTGAACCAATCCCGTCATGAACCTGAACATCCGCAAGCTGACGGTCGAGGATGTGCCTGCCGCGCATGAACTCGACAGCCTGTCATTTACGCTGCCCTGGCCGGAGCGCTCGCTGCATTATGAAGTAGCCGGTAACCCGGCGGCGCGCTGCTGGGCGGCAGAATTGGATGGCCGCCTGGTCGGGATACTGGTGTTGTGGATGATCGTGGACGAAGCTCACATTGCCACCCTCGCCACGCACCCCGATCATCGTCGAAAAGGGATTGCAAAAAAGCTATTAGTAGAAGCATTGGAATCGGCGTACAATGAGGGCGCTCAAACGGCATTGCTGGAAGTGCGTGCTGGAAATGAAGCAGCGTTGAAGATGTATGCCGAGTTTGGTTTTGAAGCGGTTGGCCGTCGGGAACGCTATTATAAAGATAATTATGAAGATGCAATTCTAATGACATTATCCCGTTTGCCCGTTAAGCCGTTATCTCGTTTTTGAGGTAATGGTAAAACGGGATAACGTGTGAATGAAAAAACAATAACATAAGAGGAAGAATGACAACCAAAGATACACTTATCAAAAACTTGAAAGACAAGAAATCCCGCATTGCGGTATTGGGATTGGGATACGTCGGTTTGCCGCTGGCAGTCGTATTCGGCGAGGCTGGTTTCAACGTGACCGGTATCGACCCGGATGCACGGAAAGTGGATTTGCTCAATAAGGGCGTTTCCTACATTCCAGATGTCGAGACGGAGGCCGTCGCTGCGCTGGTGAAATCAGGCAATTTGAAAGCCACCACTGATTTTTCAGTTCTCAAGGATATAGACGCAGTCAGCATTTGTGTGCCTACCCCGCTGCGACAAACCGGGGACCCTGATATGTCCTTCATCCTTTCAGCCACAAACGAACTGGCGAAATACATACACAAGGGGATGGTTGTTGTGCTTCAGTCAACCACCTATCCGGGCACCACGCGCGAACTCCTTTTGCCGAAGCTTGGTGTGGAACAAGGGTTGACTGTGGGCGAGGATTGGTTCCTTGCATTTTCGCCTGAGCGCGTCGACCCGGGCCGTGAAGACTGGACAACGCTCAACACGCCGAAAGTGATGGGTGGGGTCACGGAAGCCTGCGGCGAAGTGGCTACTGCCTGGTATGAAGGTGCGCTTGAGACAGTTTATCCGGTCAGTTCGGTGGAAGCGGCTGAAATGGCAAAATTGCTGGAGAACACCTTCCGCATGATCAATATCGGGCTGGTCAATGAGCTGGCGATCATGTGCGAACATCTGGGCGTGGATGTGTGGGAAGTGATCGATGCTGCCGCCACCAAGCCCTTTGGCTTTATGAAGTTCACGCCTGGGCCGGGATTAGGCGGTCATTGCATCCCGATCGACCCGCTTTATCTCTCATGGAAGATGAAATCGCTGAATTACAATGCGCGCTTCATTGACCTGGCCTCTGAGATCAACACCAATATGCCGCGCTATGTGGTCGGTCGCATACTGGATGCCATGAATGACCGCGGCAAAACGCTCAAAGGTTCCCGGGTCTTGGTGTTGGGCGCGGCTTATAAGCCCGATATCGATGACATGCGTGAATCCCCGGCCCTGGATGTGATCGGATTGTTGCAGAAAAAAGGCGCTGAAGTTTCTTATCACGACCCTTACGTTCCGCATATCCATCATGAATACGATGGCTGGGAGATGGACAGTGTTGAAGATATGATGAAGGCGGTTAAAGAATCTGATGCGGTCATCATCGTGACAGATCACAAATCTTATGACTATGCTGCTATTGTAGATGCAGCCACGTTTGTCTTTGACTCGCGCAATGCGTTGGGTAAACTGGCGAAAGATAATCCAAAGGTTGAGCGACTTTAATCGTTCAGTTTTTTGAAAAAACCTTGCGAAGGAGTTTTGTGAATCTTTCGCAAGGTTTCCATAGTGTAAAAAGGAGCCTTCATGGGCAACTATTTTATTTCTGGAGCCGCCGGTTTTATTGCCTCGCGCGTAGCAGAGTTTTTAATCGAAGCTGGAAATACCGTCGTAGGCGTGGACAATATGAACGACGCCTACGATGTGCGCATGAAAGAATATCGCCTGCGCCGGTTGCAAGAATTGCCCGGATTTACGTTCCACAAGCTGGACGTTTCCGAAAAGTCCATCATTGAGCCATTCAAGAACGAAAAATTCGATGCGGTCATCAACCTGGCGGCGCGCGCGGGCGTGCGTTTCAGCGTTGAAGATCCCTGGATCTTTGTCGAGAGTAACATGCTTGGTACTTTGAATATGCTTGAGTTGTGCAAGCAAACCGGCACAGGGAAATTTATCGTTGCCTCAACATCCAGCATTTATGGGGAAAACCCTCCTTACCCGACACCTGAAATCTGCCTCCAGCAGTGAACCGCTCCAACCGTATGCAGCCAGCAAAAAGGGGGCCGAGGCGATGACGTCATGCGTATCATCACCTGTACGGGATCGACGTCAGTGTCTTGCGTTACTTTACCGTTTACGGCCCGGCTGGCCGACCCGATTTGGCCCATCTGCGCTTTATACAATGGATAAGCGAAGGGCATCCCGTGCGGGTGAATGGTACCGGCGAACAATCTCGCGGCTTCACCTATATCGACGATATCGCGCGCGGCACGATCCTGGCGTTGAAGCCCGTCGGCTTTGAAGTGATCAATCTTGGCGGGCACGAAGTGATCACGATCAACAATCTCATCAAATTGATGGAAGATGTGATCGGCAAAAAAGCGAACGTCCAATATGGCCCACCCAATCCTGCCGATATGTATTCCAACTCGGCGGATGTCAGCAAGGCCGGTGAACTGCTTGGTTGGGAACCGCAAGTCAGTCAGCGCGAAGGCGTGGAGCGACTCTACAAGTGGTACCTGGCCGAGCGCGAGTGGGCCAAGGATGTGCTGACTCCGTAACCATTTCCATGGCATTTTCCAAAGCTCATCAATACCCTGCGAGAAGACCCCCTGCTGGGGAAAGTCGTCCGCAACAGCGCGCACCTGTTCAGCAGCAACAGCCTGAGCCTTGTGCTGAGCATGGTGCAGGGCATCCTGGCTGCGCGCCTGCTTGGCCCGGCGGGATATGGCCTGGTGGCGATTGTGATGGGCTATGCCTCGACGGTCAACGGTTTGCTCTCGTTTCGGATGAGTGAACTGGTCGTCCGCTATGGAGGCGAATATCTCGAGCGCGGCGAACGGGACCGGGCAGCTGCCCTCGTTAAAGCGGCCAGTCTCACCGAGGGGCTTGTTTCCGTTTTCGCTTTCCTTGTCGTCGTGCTCAGTGCCGGATTAGCCACCCGTTACTTCGCCAAAACCCCTGGCACCGAGATGCTGTTCATCGTCTACGCGCTGGGACTGCTGGCAAATTTCAACATCGAGACTTCTACCGGCATCTTGCAAGTGACCGACAAGATTAGATCTGCAAGGTGTCATCAATTTATTCCAAACCATCACAACAGCGGGGATCATCACTGCCGCATTTTTTATGCAAGGCAGTTTGCAGATCGTGCTGGGCGCATATTTGCTTGGCAAAGTCATTTTAGGGCTGGGGATGTTCATCACCGCGCAGGTGCATTTGCATCGCGTGATCCAGCAGGGATTGGTGGACGGCATCTGTCAAGTCCCTGCCAGAGTTCAAAAAAATGGCAAAGTTTGCAATCAGTTCCAACCTGAGCGCAACAGCTATTCTGGTTTTCCGAGAGAGTGAAATTTTATGGGTAGGTTTGTTCCTGTCCACCGAAGCGGCGGGATATTACAAAGCCGCCTATGCCATTATCAGTTTATTATCCGTGCCTGCCAACCCGCTCATCCTGACGGTCTATCCCGAACTCAACCGACTTGTCGTGCAAAAGCCTGGCCGCGCCTGCGCGATTTCTTGCGCAAAGTGACCACGCTTTCATTTGCCTATAACATGTTGCTTGCGTTGGGCCTGGTCTTCTTTGGACGCTGGGTATTGTGGATTTACGGTGAGCAATACGTGGTTGCTTATCCCGCGCTGATGGCTTTGCTGGTAGGCTTCGTTTTCAATTACACGCTATTCTGGAACCGTCCGCTGCTGCTTTCATTGGGCTTGCCAGAATTTCCGCTCAAAGCCATCGTCCTTGCAGGTGTGATCAAACTGGCTTTGGCTTTTCCACTCGTTCCGCGATTTGGATATGTGTTTGAAGCGGTGTTGTTATCGTTCTATTACATTGCTTCCGTTGGTGCGATTGTCTGGCGCGGACTAAAAGAAATAAAAGTTCGGATGGGGTCTGAGACCCCATCCGGGCAATTGCAATTATGAAAATTGCTATTATCACCAACTCCCGTATCCCCTCCCTGACGGCCAACTCCATCCAGGCCATGAAGGTTTGCCAGGCATTGGCGCAGCTTGGACATGACATCCGTGTGTTCGCCCCGCGCGAAACGGAACCTGCCGATTGGGAGCAGCTGGCCGCGCACTATGGACTATCCACGCCGTTTGAGATCGAGTGGCTGCCGTCTATTCCGAAGCTAAAACGCTACGATTTCACCATCCACTCAATTCTCGCGGCCCGAAAATTCAAAGCGGATTTGGTCTATACCTGGCTGCTGAATCCGGCGGTGACTGGCATTGTGGCTGGGATGGCCGGTGATTCTCGAAATCCACGCCGAGATTACCGGTAAAGTCGGCCCGTGGTTGATGCGTCGCTTTTGGCGTTCGTCTACACCCAAGCGGATGCTGGTAACAACCCGTCCGTTGAGAGATGCTGTCGAAAGCGGTAGCAGGCCTGACGTTCCCGGAAGATGCGGTGCAGATCGCGCCCAATGGTGTGGACCCGATCGCAGTATGAGTCCCTGCCAGGTGCGGCGGAAGCCCGTCGTCAACTTGGACTTGAAAATAAATTGACGGTCGGCTTCACAGGTCATATCTATCCCGGCCGTGGCGCAGAATTGCTGTTTGAGCTGGCCAAACGTATGCCAGATGTAAATTTCTTGTGGGTGGGCGGCACGCCGGACGAAGTGGCTTACTGGCGCGACCAACTTGCGGAGTGCAGGCGCCTCGAACGTGACGATGACCGGATTCGTGGAAAACAGCCGCTTGCCGCTCTACCAGTCTGCTGCCGATGTGCTGCTGATGCCGTATGGACGATCGATCTCGGCTTCGAGCGGGCAGGATATTGCCGAAGTGATCAACCCGATGAAGATGTTCGATTACATGGCGGCGGGACGCGCGATTATTTCGGCGGATTTGCCGGTCATCCATGAAGTGCTGAACGATGAAAATGCCGTATTTTGCGAGCCGGGAAATGCGGATGCCTGGGAGAGCACGCTGCGCGAGTTGCTGGCTGATGAACCGCGCAGGATGTCGTTAGGCGCGCAGGCGCGGGAAGATGTAGTCTGGGTATACCTGGGTGGCCCGTGCAAAGCGCGCGCTGGAGGGGTTTGGGAAATGACCACTAAGACTAACAATAGGCACAAAGAAAATCAAATTTGTGCCTTTGCGGCTTTGTGACTTGGTGGTAAAACACATTTATGTCTCGTAAACTTCTTTGGATAATTCCTGTCAGTTTTGGCCTGGGGGCGGTTTTATCTATCTTGCAGCCTGGCAATTGGCTGAATGGTTGGCTGGCTTTTCTCCATTTTGGGACTTGTTGCATTATTACCTTTTTGATCATCTCCATCGCTGGGCCGGTGGCGGACGTGCACTGGCCTGGATGATCGCGCTGGCCTTTGGGCTGCGCCTTGCAACGGGTGTAGGTATCTACTTGGCTTTGCCTGTTAGATGGCTATGACGAACCTGACGACCAGGCCGGATTCTTTTTCACAGACGCCCACCGCCGCGATGACCAGGCCTGGGAGTTGGCAGGATCTGATGCGCCAATTCTTTCCGCCTTCAACAAAACCTATCACACCGACCAGTACGGCGGCCTGCTGGCTTTCACCTCGCTGGCCTATCGCATACTCTCCCCGGATGCCCACGCGTCGATCTTGCTGATCTTGCTTTCTGCTATTGTCGCGGCACTGGGGATGCCTTTCTTCTGGCGCGCGGCACGGTTGGCTTTTGGTAAGCAAGTGGCGCTGGCTGCTAGCTGGATTCTCGTGCTCTATCCCGAAAGCCTGCTGCTGGGCGGCGCGGCCATGCGCGAACCGTATCTCATCACATTTGGCGCGATGGCCTGTGGGGCTTTGTAGACTGGCAATTCAATCATTCCCGCCGCATGCATCTCTTCGGGGTGCTGTGGCTCGGCCTCGGCCTGGCTGGGATGTTGCTGGTTTCGCCGGTGGTGGCACTGGTCACGTTGGTCATTCTGGCGGCTGGTGGTGGATGGCGCGTGAGCACAGACGCCTTTCATGGGTGTCATTCTTTGCTCCATTACTCTGGTTTTCCTGGTAGGGTTGGTGTTGCTGACATTGGCACTCAACCGTCAGGGTGATTTCGGTGGCTGGGCCGTTGGGCGTGATCGGCGGGTGGTTTAGAGAGCTGTCAAATGGGATGTCTACCAACTGGAACGCGGCTCTGGCTGGGTGCAAAAGTTGTTCGATGAAATGCCCGAGTGGCTGCGCTTGCCGTTTGTGACTGTGTATGGGATATTCCAACCCGTCTTGCCGGCTGCTTTTATCGAACCCACCACGCTCACCTGGCGCATCACCGGTATCGCCCGCGCCCTGGGATGGTATCTGCTCTGGCCGGTGCTGGTTTACGCCTTTATCGCTGCCTGGAAGAACGAGGGCACACGTGAACGCAGGTCTGTGGATGTGGATCACACTCGTCTCGTGGTTGTGGATCATTCTGTCTGCCTTGCGCGGCGGCGGCGACCAGTGGGACAATCCGCGCTATCGCGCTATCTTATTGATCTGGCAGGCTCTCGCATCAGCCTACGCCTGGACTCGCTTCCGTTTACGGGCCGATTCTTGGCTGGTACGAATCTGGCTGGTCGAGGCGATATTCCTGGCTGTTTTCACTCAGTGGTACCTGAGCCGCTATTTCCAGATCGGGGGACAAATTCCCTTTGGGTGGATGGTTGCTATCATTATCGGAAGCAGCCTTATCGTCCTGGTGGGAGGCGCGTGGTGGGATCGTCATAAACGTAGAGAATCCGTAGCTTGACGTCATCTAGGGAAGGTTTATAATTCAGTGCTTGAATTTTGAATTAGGAGAAAATATGCCCACTGCTCTTATCACGGGAATTACAGGACAAGACGGATCATATCTTGCGGAACTATTGCTTTCCAAGGGATACAAAGTAATTGGGGTGGCGCGTCGTTCCAGCACCGTAACATATGAACGCATTGAACATCTTGTTGGATGACATCACTGTGGTCCAGGGAGATTTACAGGACCAGGGTTCATTGCTGGCTCTGTTTGAGGAATATGAGCCAACTGAAATTTACAATCTGGCAGCACAATCTTTTGTGCCGACTTCATGGAACCAGCCTGCGCTGACAGGTGATATCACGGCCCTGGGCGTCACACGGATGCTGGAGGCCATTCGTTTTGTGAACCCAAAGATCAGATTTTATCAGGCGTCTTCCAGTGAAATGTTTGGAAAAGTACTGGAAGTGCCACAAAATGAGAACACCCCGTTTTACCCGCGCAGCCCCTATGGTGTGGCAAAGGTATATGGGCATTGGATCACAATCAATTATCGTGAATCTTTCGATATGTTTGCGGTTTCAGGTATCTTGTTCAACCATGAAAGCCCACGCCGTGGCCTGGAGTTTGTGACCCGCAAGATTACCGATGGTGTGGCGCGCATCAAGCTGGGTCTGAAAAAGGAACTACGCCTGGGCAACCTTGAAGCCAGGCGCGACTGGGGCTTTGCGGGTGATTACGTGCAAGCCATGTGGCTGATGCTGCAGCAGGAAAGCCCGGACAACTTCGTCATCGGCACCGGGGAAACGCATTCTGTACGCGAATTCTGTGAAATCGCTTTTGGCCATGTTGGTTTAGATTATAAGGAATATGTCGTTCAGGATAAGCGTTTCTATCGTCCCGCTGAAGTGGATTTGCTGGTTTCAGACCCATCAAAGGCACATTCCATTTTGGGCTGGGAACCTGCTGTTAATTTCAAGGAACTGGTCACCATGATGGTGGATGCGGATATGGAACGCTTATCATCCAATTCATAACAGGTGCACATGCTAAACATCTCCCTTGTTATCCCGGTCTATAACGAAGAGGAAAATCTGCGTTTGTTGTTTGATGCCATCAAGAACGCAATGGATCCTTTACCCCACACCTGGGAAGTAGTGTTTGTAGACGATGGCAGTCAGGATGGCAGCCTGGATGTCTTGAATGAAATGGCGGAACAAGATTCCCAGCATGTGCGCGTGGTCTCCTTCCGTCGCAATTTTGGACAAACGGCCGCCATTGCGGCCGGGTTGGACTACGCTCAGGGGGAAATCATCGTTCTCCTGGATGCAGACATGCAGAATGACCCGGCAGACATTCCAATGATGCTTGGCAAACTGGATGAAGGGTACGACTTGGTCAGCGGCTGGCGCAAACACCGAAAAGATACCTACATCACACGCACGCTGCCATCCAATATGGCGAATGATTCATCTCATGGGTGACAGGCGTGAATTTGCATGATTATGGCTGCACACTCAAAGCCTATCGCCGCGACGTGCTGGAAGGCTTCCGCCTGTACGGTGAAATGCACCGTTTCATTCCGGTATTTGCCAATTCGGTTGGCGCGCAAGATCACCGAAGTTCAGGTAAATCACCACCCGCGCAAGTATGGCAAGACCAAATATGGCCTCGAGCGCACAGTCAAAGTAATCCTTGACCTGTTCACGGTCAAGTTCCTGGTCAGTTATTCATCCAAGCCAATTTATTTTTTGGCGGTACTGGGCTGGCTTTGATATTTGGCAGCGGCGCAATGCTTCTCTACCTGTTTGTACGGCGCATGCTGGACAATATCTCTGTTTTGGGGTCGCCGTTTTTCCAATTGGCAGTGATGTTATTCATCCTGGGATTTCAATCTGTGTTGATGGGGCTGATCGCCGAACTGCTGGTGCGCACGTACTATGAATCCCAGCGTAAACCGACCTACCGCATCCGTAAAACAATCAATCTGCCCAAAAACCGAAAATCCTGAATAATGAAAATCCTGGTGCTCATCCATGAGTTTCCACCTGTGGGCGGCGGTGGAGGGCGGGCAGCACAGGATATTTGCCAAGGCTTGACCGAACGGGGACATGAAGTAACCGTTCTCACTGCACATCTCAAAGGGCTTCCAAAGAAAGAAGTTAGTGGATGGGATTCACGTCCTGCGCTTGCCGTCTTTGCGACGGGAAGCCTTCCGCGCTGATTTGCTGGCGATGGGAGGCTACGTTCTTTCCGGACTTTGGGCCGGCTACCGCTATATCAAGCGCTGGCATCCTGATGCGATCCATGTGCATTTTGCAGTCCCTGCCGGGGCGCTGGCCTGGGTGCTTTCCAAGTTGACTGGCGTGCCTTATGTGCTGACCGTGCATCTGGGCGATGTGCCCGGCGGCGTGCCAGAAAAGACCGGCGGCTGGTTCAAATGGGTTTTGCCTTTTACCCGCCCCATCTGGCAGGATGCGAAGCAGGTGGTGGCTGTCAGCGAGTTTACCCGTCAATTGGCGCTCAAACATTATCAGCGCGAGATAACGGTCATCCCCAACGGCGTGGACCTGGATCGGTTGCGGCCAGCAGGCATAAAGGTCAATGAACCGCCGCGCATCGTGTTCGCCGGGCGCTTCATGGCGCAGAAAAACCCGGTCCAGATCGTGCGCACGCTGGCCGGGCTGAAAGACCTGCCCTGGCAGTGCGTCATGCTGGGTGACGGTCCATTGATGTCCGATGTGCAACAGGCGATCGCTGAACACGGTTTGCAGGAACGCTTCACCCTGCCCGGCTGGGTCACGCCCGAAGAAGTGCTGGCCTGGTTTGACAAAAGTGACGTCCTTTTCATGCCCTCGCTTTCAGAAGGGCTGCCGGTGGCAGGTGTGCAAGCACTGGCAAAGGGGCTGGCATTCGTAGTCAGCAAAATCGGTGGGTTCGTGGATTTGGTGGATGAAGGCCAGAATGGCTTTTTGGTAGATGTTCGCCAGCCATCTGGATTTTCAATTGCATTGAAACAGTTACTCTCTAACAAGGATAATTTGAGACAATTTCGAGAAGCCAGCCTGCAGAAGGCCGTTCATTTTGATATTAGCCGTATCGTGAGACGATATGAAAGCATCTTTGAGGAAATCGTTCATGGCGATTAAAAAAATTGCATCCATCGTAGGAGCCAGACCACAGTTCGTGAAAGCAGCACCCGTATCTCGTGCATTGCTGCCTACTTTTGAAGAAATACTGATCCATACCGGGCAACATTATGATTATGGCATGTCCGAAGTGTTTTTTGCTGAATTGGGCATTCGCGAACCGGACTACAACCTTGGTGCCGGTGGTGGTACGCACGCCGAGCAGACAGGAAAAATGATGGTCGAGTTAGAGAAGGTGTTTGCTTCTCTCCGTCCAGACCTGGTATTAGTCTATGGCGATACCAACTCCACCCTTGCGGGAGCGCTGACAGCCTCCAAAATGCACATCCCGATTGCTCACGTGGAAGCAGGCCTGAGGTCCAATAACCGAACGATGCCCGAAGAGATCAATCGTGTGGTGACAGACCAACTGTCCAGTGTTTTGCTGTGTCCGACTGTGGCTGCCGTTCAGAGTCTTGAAAAGGAAGGAATCACCGAAGGTGTCCACAATGTCGGGGACGTGATGTATGACGCTTTGCTGCACAACCTTACTCTGGCGCGGGAGCGGTCAACCATATTGTCACAGTTGGATTTGAAAACCGGCGGGTATGCGCTGGCAACCGTCCACCGCGCAGCCAACACGGATGAAGCGGCTAACATGCGATCCATTTTGACTGCTTTTGGGCAGCTTTCCACGCGGATTATTTTCCCGCTTCACCCGCGGACCCGAAAACTGCTGGCGCAATATAACCTTTCTGCCCCCTCGAACGTTTCCTTGATCGACCCGGTTGGGTACTTTGACATGCTTATCCTGGAAGAGAATGCAAACTGCATCCTGACCAACTCTGGCGGCATGCAAAAAGAAGCCTATTTGCTGGGGGTGCGCTGCATTACCCTGCGCGATGAAACAGAATGGGTTGAAACAGTAGAAGCGGGTTGGAATCGATTGGTGGGCGCACATTCAAAAGCCATTCGATCAGCATATGAGGATTGGCACCCGCAGGGGGAACGACCAGCCTTGTACGGCGATGGTCGCGCGGCGCAAAAAATATGTGACGTTTTAAAAGATCTGAAATAAAGGAAAACTCGGTTTTGTTTCTTGTCTCTTGACAAGGCCTGTATTCTGTGTGAGACTTCAGAAACTGAATGCTCAATCTTATGACAGATATCAAAGAACACGAATACGCGCTGCTCGACGAAATAGCGAAAAATTCATTAGTCACCCAGGCTAACTTATCCCAACACCTGGGAATTGCTGTGGGTAGCGTCAACTGGTACATCAAACGGTTGATAAGTCGTGGTTGGGTCAAGGTCTCTCACCTGAGCCGTACACGCCTTCAATATGACTTAACTCCGGAAGGCATGACTGTTTTTACCGAGCGAGCTATGCAATATGCGAAGGATTCGCTCAAGGTTTACAAGTCATTTCGTCAGAAAGCAAAGACTGTCGTTGTCGATTTGCAAGCTAAAGGGATCACCCATGTATATTTGGATGGAAGTGATGAAATCATGGATATTCTGCGCCTGACATGTCTGGAGGCAGGAATTGATTTAAACCCTTCCCCAAATTCAGTGATAGTGAAGTACGTTGACCAAGCGTATCAAATCATTCACCCTACAACAATAGAAGAATAGTAGCGATAGTTTCTAGGATTTAGCGTGGGGCAATCAGAAAAAATTTGTCTTAAGTATTATTAGGGCGCTTGTATTAATGCATCCGTTACTGTTCTTGGGATGATGGCTCCGCTTTAATCGAAACAATCCATAATCAAATGGTACTTCTGAATAGTACAACTTACAAAAGTATTAGCTATAATTAAAGGTAATGTCTTTATAATGTTATTTGAATTTAAACCAGCTATAGTTGGATTTTGGAAATTAAAAATGATCAGTTCGTTATCGGAGGAATGATGAATAAGAAAAACTTCTATCAAATTAAGTCGTGCCGTATTATTTGGCATTACTTTGTTTGCATTTTTTGCCCTGGCTCCCGGGGGAACATTCGTCGCTAAAGCACTCGATGAGCCGGAGATGCCCCCTAGCGATGCACGTGCATTGCCAGCATCTGTCAAAGCCAGGGGGTCAATGGCCGAGCTGTATTTCGCTGCAGCGCCCGATCCATCCCATGCACCTGGTTACTATGACACAAGCGTTTATATGCTCGGTGATGTTGCGGTAGGAATTATTCTGCCTGAAAGCAATGGGAACGGCGAAAATTGGACAACAACCGAGCAGGATAAAGTGGTCAGTGAAATTCAGGATGGTTTGAATTGGTGGAAGACTACGGGAGGGGATCTGGCAAATCTTACATTCCAATACGATATACAGCTCGATGTCCCGACATCCTTATGAGCCAATTGCTCTAAGCCCTTTCGACAATTCACCATCTGGTCACTGTATCAGGACTTTGGATTGATCAAGTTATGTCCAATTTGGGTTATACCACTGGAGATTACTTGGAAAAAGTTTATGCTTATAAAAATGATTTGAGAAACCAATATCAGACGGATTGGGCTTTTACCATTTTTGTAGTCGACAGCAGCGCGGACCTTGATGGCAAGTTCGCAGATGGTAAATATTTCGCCTATGCTTATCTCGGTGGCCCCTTCATGGTAATGACATATGATAATAACGGTTGGGGGATTGAGGATATGGATAGGGTTACTGCCCATGAAACCGGCCACATTTTCATGGCTGGCGATCAATATGGGAGTGCACGACAACCACAAAGTACGGCTACCTGGGCGTCGAAAATGGGAACTGCAATGGTAGTTCTTCCATCATGAAGGACAACACCTGGTTTGTCGATGCTTATGCAAAAGGGCAGATCGGTTGGCAGGATATGGACTTGGATAACATCCCCGATGTGTTGGATACTGTTCCAGTTGTAACCCTGGATCCTTATTCGCCAAATCCGACCGCAAGTAGAATATTATCATATAACGGTTATGTGAAGAACCCGGTTTATCCTCATGCGGTTTGTGGCACAAGTGATTGGTGCTATTTCAAAGATGTGACGACCCAATCAATCGATGGCGTAAATTACCAGGTTGATAATGGCTCTTGGAACTCAGCAGATTCCCCAGGATGGAGCATATAACTCGGATGTGGAAGATTTTTCGTTTGCCACCACATCGCTGACACCGGGTAATCACTCTATTAAGCTGACATCTGCAAATTCTTCGGGAAATGAGTCGGCAACTTGGAGTGACTCAGTTTTGGTAAATGACCCTGCACCCGCTGACACTGGAAAATATGATGACATGAATGCGGGCTGGAACTACACGAGCTTCAGTTCGGCGAGCTCTTTGAGTGGGCCGTATGCCGGGACCTTACACTTTTCAAGCATGGTGGGAGCCTCCGCTGAGTTCGAAGTTGAAGGATCGCAGATCATACTCACGTATTCGAAGTACAGTAATCGCGGCAACCTGGAAGTGTACATAGATGACATTTTGGTGGACACGATCAACCAGTACAATGCGACACGGGTTTGGCTGTCAGAGTGGACAAGCGGAAACCTTGGGGCAGGAACGCACACGGTGAGATTTGAGCATGCTGGACCAAGTGGCACGGCAGTAGATATCGATGCGATCGAGGTCAGGCCATACCAACCACCTCCAGGGGTAGGAAAGTATGACGATATGGATGCTGGCTGGACTTTCACGAGTTTCAATTCGGCTTCGGCGGTGAGTGGCTCGTACTATACTACCTTACACTTCTCAGTTACGGTGGGAGCATCTGCTGAATTTACATTTGAGGGGTCACAGATCACCTTGACGTATTCGAAGTACAGCAATCGCGGCAACCTGGAAGTATATGTAGATGACGTTTTGGTTGGCACGCTCAATCAGTACAATGCGACGCGGGTGTGGCTGGCTGAATGGACGAGTGGAAATCTTGGGGCAGGCGTGCACACGGTCAAGTTTGTACACGCTGGACCAAGTGGAACGGTAGTAGATATCGATGCGATTGATATTCAACAGTATCAGGCTCCGGGTCTTGGAAAGTATGATGATACCGGTGCAGGCTGGACTTACACGAACTTCAGTTTGGCGAGTTCCTTGAATGGGCCGTATGCCGGGACCCTACACTATTCGAGTTTGGTGGGAGCCACTGCTGAATTTACTTTTGAAGGATCGCATTTGAAGGATCGCAGATCGTACTATCTTATACAGAGTACAGCAATCGCGGTAACTTGGAGGTGTACGTAGACGACGTTTTTGTGGACACAATTGATCAATATGGTGCAGTACGAATGTGGGAGGCGGAGTGGACCAGCGGAAACCTCGGTGCAGGTATGCATACAATCGAATTAGTGCATGCAGGACCAAGTGGTTCAGTTGTAGATATTGATGCCATTGAGGTGATAGAGCTGGATACAACGGCGCCTAGCGTAATCACATTGAGTGCGGAGACCGGGCCACTACATGGGATGGTAACGTTGAGCTGGATGGCCCCTGGCGATGACGGTACGAATGGTACAGCCAGTGAATATTTTATCGGGTACAACACGTCCGAAATTACTGACTGGGGCCAAGCCATACCAATAGAAGATGGTATTCCAACTCCACAGGAGGCAGGGGCTGCAGAAAGTATGACGGTTAGCGATCTAATTCCAGGGGTAACCTACTATTTTGCAATCAGGGCAGAGGATGAAGTATCGAACCCGGGTGAGCTATCGAATAGTCCAAGCGCAGTGGCAAAAAATGTGCCGCCACCTCCTAATGACGATTTCGGTTTGGCAACAGTTATTTCAAGTTTCCCCTTTACAGATACCGTTGATGTGTTTAGCGCATCGGCTGAACCAGCCGATCCACATATTGTGAATTGTAATGCTATACCGGATGGGTATTCAGTCTGGTATACTTTTACGCCTGCTTCGAGTGGAGTCGTAACTATTGATACGTTGGGAAGCGTTTTTGACACGGTGTTGGCTCTTTGGTCTGGGACAACCATTTCAAACCTTCAGCCTGTCGCTTGCAATGATGATAGAGATGGGAATACTTTTCAATCAGAGTTATCAGCACCTGTGAACCAAGGCACCCAATATTACATTGAGGTAGATCAAAGACGTGCCGGGCCATATTCCTCGCCCGATGAATCAGGCTTGGTAGCCGCGCCAGAATTCGATAAGGCCTTGGTATTAAATGTAACATTTACCCCGCCGGTTCAACTTGGAAAATACGATGATATGGACACAAGCTGGTCATACACCGATTTCAATTCGGCAAATTCATTGAATGGCCCATATGACGATACTTTGCACTACTCAAGCCTGGAAGGGGCAAGTGCACAAATTGTGTTTGAAGGTTCTCAAATCACACTGACTTATTCGGAATACAGCAATCGCGGCAACCTGGAAGTGTATGTAGATGATGTTTTGGTTGGCACGCTCAATCAGTACAATGTGACGAAGGTATGGCTGGCTGAATGGACGAGCGGGTATCTTGGGGAAGGCGCACATACGGTCAAGTTTGTACATGCCGGACCAAGCGGAACGGTAGTAGATATCGATGCGATTGATATCCTACAGTATCAGCCTCCGGACACTGGAAAATATGATGACATGAATGCGGACTGGAACTACACGAGCTTCAGTTTGGCGAGTTCTTTGAGTGGGCCGTATGCCGGGACCTTACACTATTCGAGCTTGGAGGGAGCAACTGCTGAATTTACTTTTCAAGGATCGCAGATCATACTCACGTATTCGAAGTACAGTAATCGCGGCAACCTGGAAGTGTACATAGATGACGTTTTGGTGGACACGATCAACCAGTACAATGCGACACGGGTTTGGCTGTCAGAGTGGACAAGCGATGACCTTGGGGCAGGAACGCACACGGTGAGATTTGAGCATGCTGGACCAAGTGGCACGGCAGTAGATATCGATGCGATCGAGGTCAGGCCATACCAACCACCTCCAGGGGTGGGAAAGTATGACGATATGGATGCTGGCTGGACTTTCACGAGTTTCAATTCGGCTTCGGCGGTGAGTGGCCCGTACTATAATACCTTACACTTCTCAGTTACGGTGGGAGCATCTGCTGAATTTACATTTGAGGGGTCACAGATCACCTTGACGTATTCGAAGTACAGCAATCGCGGCAACCTGGAAGTATATGTAGATGACGTTTTGGTGGACACGATCAATCAGTACAATGCGACGCGGGTGTGGCTGGCTGAATGGACGAGTGGGGATCTTGGGGCAGGCGTGCACACGGTCAAGTTTGTACACGCTGGACCAAGTGGGACGTTTGTAGATATCGATGCGATTGATGTCCAACAGTATCAGCCTCCGGGTATCGGGATATATGACGATATGGATTTCAGGCTGGACTTACACGAACTTCAGTTCGGCGAGTTCCTTGAATGGGCCGTATGCCGGGACCTTACACTTTTCAAGTCTCGTGGGAGCCACTGCTGAATTTACTTTTGAAGGTTCGCAGATCATACTGACCTATTCGAGGTACAGCAATCGCGGCAACTTGGAGGTGTACGTAGACGACGTTTTGGTGGACACGATAAACCAATACAATGCAATGCGGATCTGGCTCGTAGAGTGGACCAAAGGAGATTTGGGGGCAGGAACGCACACGGTGAGATTTGTGCATGTAGGACCAAGTGGTTCAGCTGTAGATATTGATGCGATCGAGATCCAATAGAAAAGATACTCCACCCTACCTGGTTATCAAACGTGCCTCGTCGACAAGATGAGGCACGTTATGATTTGGGGCAATGTCATCTGGCAGGAGCCGTTTCCAAATGCTCGACTGTCAATTATTGGTCATACGCAATTTGCGAGAGCCCCTTTTCAATAGCGAATCTTGTGAATAAGTTGGCTTTCTGCTGAAATGAGAATAAACCAAGTTTTTAGCGGCGATATACTCCATTGAAATCCTCACTTGACAGGACAGGTTTTTCGTGTGAGAATTCAGAAACTGAATGCTCAGTTTTGTTGTAAAAAAATATTGGAGATTTAATCTGGATAACTAAAGATACTGTAATCCAATCGCAAGGCAAAGTATAACTCGCGTGTCATCCTCAGGTAATGAGATATCTTCCCCATCAACCTGTTTTAGCCAGTTTGACAATTCATAATGAGCCTTGCAATGGAAAAATGAAATTGAACGTCAGAACTACAAAATCGTTTTCGTCAAGAATGTTCTCAACGAACATCAACTTGAAAATCTAATCACAATTTAGGATAAGGCTAATACAATGGAACTGGATTCAAGAAAGATTGCTGTAATTGGTGGAGCCGGATTGGTTGGTTCCCATATCGTTGATCAACTCACGCGAGAACCGGTAAGTGAGATTTTGGTTTATGATAATTTTGCTCGTGGAACGCGAACAAATCTTGCGAAAGCCGTCAAGAATCAAAAGTTAGAATTGTTGAAGCTTCAATGACGGATTTGGATACACTCAAAAATGAGTTGCAAGGCGTTGATGGCGTTTTCCTGCTTGCATCGCTTTGGCTTGGTGAATGTGTCAACGACCCACGCAACGCTTGGGAAGTAAATGTGATGGGTACCTGGAATGTAATCGAAACTTGCTACAAACTCGGTGTGCAGCGAGTTGTTTATTCCTCTTCTGCCTCAGTTTATGGCAACGCCATTATCACACCAATGACTGAGGAACATCCCTACAATAACCGCACAACATATGGTGCGACCAAAATCGCAAACGAGCATATGTTCCGAGCCATCTATGAACAGCACAAACTGCCATATGTTGGCTACCGTTATATGAATATCTATGGCCCTCGTATGGATTATCAAGGTACATATGTAAGTGTCATCATGAAGGCTCTGGATCGCATATTTGAAGGAAAACCCCCCATCATTTTTGGCGATGGGTCGCAAATGTACGATTTCATTTATGTTGAGGATGTGGCTGAAGCTAATATCTTGGGAATGAAATCTGATTGTGCTGATGAATTTTTCAATATTGGTATGGGAATTGGAACAACAATTAACGAGTTAATTGATATGTTACTGGAGTTGTCAGGCTCTCATTTAAAACCGGAGTATCGACCCCAGGAACAAAGTTTTGTAACCCACCGTATTGGGAGCACTGAAAAAGCCGAACAGTTGCTAGGGATTTAAAGCAAAAACGCCTCTGCTGGATGGATTGCGGCGAGTTGTGGAGTGGCGTAAGAACCAACTGTAAGGATGAAACGTGCATTGGTTACCGGTGCGGGTGGATACATAGGTCAGCATCTTTGCATCGCTCTGCTAGACGATGGATGGGAAGTGCGCGGCCTGGGGCGCTCGTCGCCACCTGCGCTCCTTGATGGTGTCGAGTGGATTTCTGGCGATATCCTTGATCCGGCTGTGGTGTATCGTGCAGCGACAGGATCAAATGTGGTGATTTCATCTAGCGTGTTTGCCTATAGGGCAGAGTGAAAGAGACCCCTCGTGGGCCTCACGGGTGAATTGCGAAGGTACGATTAATGTGCTCGAAGCAATGCGCCAGTCCGAAATTGAGAGTTTTGTATTCACTTCCACTTGCCAGGTTTATGGGGGCCAGGGAAGGTTGCCCAACAAAGAGACGGATTTAGCCTTCCCAGGTTCCATGTACGCTGCTAGCAAATTCTCGGCTGAGATGTGGTGTGAAGCGTATCGTAATTTGTATCAAATGCCTGTCCAGATATTGCGTCTATTCAATGTCTATGGTCCTTCCGTGGACGAATCTCCTCGCTCGACAGTGGAAACCATATTCCTCAGGAAAATCGGGCAGGGGAAAGCTCCCAACTTGCGGGGTAACCCAAAAAGTGGGCGTGATTTCATTCATATCCGTGATGTCATCAAGGCTATTTTGCTTTTTCTAGGCGGCCCGATTTATAAAGGAGCGATAAATATTGGTACGGGTGTATTGACAACGATCGAGGAATTGGCGCGCCTTGCAGCACTTGTATCGGACCGATCGATCACGCCTGCCTTAGAAGAGAGCAGCGATATCAAGATATGTTTTCAAGCGGATATAACAAAATCATCAAAGCTTGGTTTCCAGGCTCAGGTGGAACTGGAAAGTGGATTGCGGCAGTTGGCACAGAATTATATTATTGGATAAGCTAAGATGTGTGGTATTACTGGAATATTCAACCTCAACAATGAGCCTGCCTCCCCGGTCGTTTTACAAAACATGACCGATGCAATCGCGCATCGAGGTCCTGATGGCGAAGGCTCTTACGTGGATGGGCCCATTGGATTGGGACATCGTCGCTTGGCGATCATTGATTTGTCTCCTTCGGGCCACCAACCAATGATGACGCCTGATGGAAATCATGTCCTGATTTTCAACGGGGAAATTTATAATTTTCAAGAACTTCGTTTGGAATTGGAAGCGCATGGACATCGATTCCATTCCCGAACGGACAGCGAGGTTGTGCTACACGCCTATATTGAATGGGGGGAGAAATGTCTGGATCGATTTAATGGCATGTTTGCCTTTGCAATATGGGATAGAAAACAGAAAGAACTATTTCTTGCCCGTGACCGATTCGGGGGTCAAACCTCTATATTATGGGTTGTTTGGGAATACCTTTTTGTTTGGATCGGAAGTGAAGGCGATCATCCAACACCCAAGTTGTCAAGTGGTGCTCAATAAAGAGGCGCTGCTTGAATATTTTACCTTCCAGAATATATTTACAAACCGCACTTTCTTTGCCAACGCTAACTTATTACCATCGGGAACTTTCCTCCGAGTTTGCCTGGAAGATACTGAGATTTATGCCCCAGTCCGTTATTGGGATTTCTGTTTTTCCGAGCCCACAGTTATTCGAGATGAGCGTGAGTACATTGAAGAGCTTGACCGCCTGCTTCGACAGGCTGTAGTTCGCCAACTGATCAGCGATGTGGATGTTGGCGCTTATCTAAGCGGCGGAATGGATTCTGGCACGATTACCGCCATTGCCGCGACCCAATTGCCCTATCTGAAAAGTTTTACATGTGGTTTTGATTTATACTCCGCATCTGGTATTGAAATCAGTTTCGATGAGCGTGCCAAGGCCGAGATGATGTCGAACCGTTTCAAAACCGAACATTACGAAATGGTTTTGAAATCGGGTGATATGGAACGGGTTATGCCGAAGTTAGCCTGGCATATCGAAGAGCCGCGCCTTGGACAGAGCTATCCAAATTACTATGCCGCACAGCTGGCCAGTAAATTTGTCAAGGTTTGTCTATCGGGCGGTGGGGGAGATGAAATATTTGGCGGTTATCCATGGCGATATTATCGCGCTGTGGTTAATACAGATTTTGATGATTACATCGATAAATATTACCTGTATTGGCAACGCCTCATTCCTAATAAAGTAATTGGGGAAGTATTTAAACCAATTTGGTCGGATGTTAAACACGTATGGACCCGAGATATTTTCCGCGATGTGTTTTCGAAACAGAATGAAGATCTAACCCGTCCTGAAGACTATATCAATCACTCACTTTATTTTGAGATAAAAACATTCCTTCATGGTCTGTTGATCGTTGAAGATAAGTTGAGTATGGCGCATGGTTTGGAAACGCGTGTGCCGTTTCTGGATAATGATCTTGTGGATTTTGCTATGAAAATGCCAGTGAGTTTAAAGCTGGCGAATCTTAAGGAAGTCATTAAAATCGAATGAGAATGAAACTGGGCAAAAGACCGAGAAATATTTTCAGCGTACTCGTGATGGTAAAATGGCTTTGCGTAGGGTAATGTCCCGCTATATTCCGTCGGAGATTGCTAATTCTGAGAAGCAGGGCTTTTCCGCGCCCGACGCGAGTTGGTTTAAAGGTGAAAGTATCGAGTATGTGCGCCGTGAGATATTGGATCGCCGCGCAAAGATATATGATTATTTTGATTATGACGCTGTCCACTCTCTAGTCGATGAACATCTAACCGGTAAACAAAACCGGCGCTTGTTGATCTGGTCCTTACTTAGTTTTGAGTGGTGGATCAAGAAGTTCTTGTCTAAAAAAGGTCACTATGTTATCTGCTTTGATCCGCGACGGAACCTGCAAGCATTTTACGAGTTAGTATTGCTGCTCACTCGCCACCGTCAATTAACAATAGAGATGGCTCGGCGTGAACTCACCGATCGTTATGCTGGGCAAATTTTTGGTATCTTATGGACTATTGGACATCCACTCGTATTGATGTCGGTTTACGCATTTATTTTTAGCGTTGTCTTTAAAATCAAGATTAGCGACGCAGCCCTCCCACTCGATTACACTACTTATATCCTTTCAGCTTAATCCCTGGTTCGCTGTTTTTACTGAAGTAATGGCAAAATCATCCATTGCCATCGTGAGTAATGCAAATTTGGTGAAGCAGGTTGTTTTCCCGATTGAAGTGCTTCCCGTTAAAGGAGTTATTTCTACCCTCATTACCGAAATGATTTTTTTGTTACTGTTGGTGGCATATGTACTCTTAGGGCTGCGAATTGTAATGTGGACCTATTTGTTGTTGCCCGTTCTGGTGCTCTTACAAGCTTTGGCCATGATCGGAGTAGGCTACATTCTGGGTGCGGTCGGTGTCTATTTCCGTGACACCAAAGATTTTGTTCAAATCTTCAATACGGCAGGTTTATACCTAGTCCCAGCTTTTTATTTGCCGGAATTCGTGCCAGGTATTTTCAAGAACCTCCTATATCTAAATCCTTTTAGTTATCTGATCTGGTGTTACCAGGATGCGCTGTATTTTGGCGCGATCAACCACCCCTGGGCCTGGGTTGTTTTTACTATAATGAGTATCAAAAGTGTCTTTGTAATAGGGTATCGTGCCTTCTAGGGAGTTTTAATTAATTTTCGGTAATTTTATCTAGAAATTGGAGTGAGCGATGGGACTTCCTGATCACATTGCATTGCGAGTGCATAATCTCTCGAAAGCTTACGGAATTTACGCTAATCCGAGAGATATTATCAAAGAAATTATCTTCCAAAAGCCTCAACATAAAGAGTTCTGGGCCCTCCAGGACATATCTTTCGAGATCGCAAAAGGACAAGTGGTGGGTGTTGTGGGCCGCAACGGAGCTGGAAAAAGTACATTGCTCAAGATTTTGGCGGGTACATTGGATAAAACCTCAGGCGTCGTTGAAATAAACGGTCGGATTTCGGCCATCTTAGAA